>NZ_KB944423.1:0-162316 GCF_000389825.1 Pandoraea sp. SD6-2
ATGATGTTGAAGCGAATATGCGTAATCGCCCCCAACTTCTGCACCTGCTCTTCAAAGAAGAACTGCTTGTCCATCGCCAACTTCTGCTCAGGCAATAACACCGGCCAGAACATCGACTGCGTAATCAACGACTGCTCGGTGCCCCCCGTCACATACGCCGCCTGAAGGGAGCAGCGATCCGGGAAGTTGCCCTTGAAGTGCGCCGTGTCGACTTCGATCTTGCCAATCTCGCCCGGCTGCGCCAACGCAATGATCGCCCAGTCGTTGCCCGGCTCACGACGCCGCCGCGTCTCCCACCCATCCCCCATGTTCACGCCACGACCCGGCATCAGCAGGCTCGACGCCACCCCAAAGTGCTGGTTGTTCGCCGCCACCACGTAACCGCCGTTCTCCATCGCAATCAGGTCGATCAACTCGTCACGCGAACGCCCCGCCCAATCGCTCTGCGGCAAACCATACAAGCGCAGTCGCGCCAGACCGCCGTCGGGGTACAGGTTCACACGCACATGGGTCGCCGCACGCGGGTTGATGATCGCGTGGTAGTGATGCGAGTTGCCCTGCAGCGTGGTCGAGGCGAGCAGTTCGAACCATTCGGCCGCCTCGCCCGGTGCGCCATCCGGGCTGTAGCAGCCCTCGAGCGACGCCGCGGGCGGGAAGTTGCCGGTGAAGTGGCTGGTGTCCAAATCGACGCCGAACAACACGCCCGGACGCGCGAGCTTGACCACGCACCAGTCGTAGCCGTTCACGCGCTTGCGACGCGTCTCCCAACCATCCATCCACTTGCCGTTGTCGTCGTATTTGCCGGGGATGAAGACGGCCGGCTCAGGATTGAGCATGCGCTCTTTGGCCGCGAAGAATTCGTCGCTGGCCTCCAATGCCTGCGCACCCAGGCGCGGATCGGCCAGATTGACGTAACGGCGCACGAATTCCGGTGCGTTCGGATCTTGCGGAACGAGGGCCATGCCAACTCCTGATGATTCGGTAAAGTCTGAAACGGATAAATACGAAACCTGTTTGAAACACTGTGGCGAACACCCGCCCGCCCGATCTGCCCGCGCCTTAGTCGCGCACCAGATCCTCCAGACGGAATCCTGCGATCCGGAAGATCTGTCGCAGACATTCTTCGATCTCGTCCGCCCGGCTGTTTTCAAGGCGCCCGGCAAAGTTCTCGATGATGCTGCTGCGCGTGTGACCACGCACGGCCAGAATGTACGGGAAACCGAACTTGGCCTTGTACGCGTCATTCAGTTCGGTCAGACGCGCAAACTCTTCAGCGCTGCATTGATCGAGCCCCGCCCCCGCCTGCTCTCGCGTAGACTCAGCCGTCAACTCGCCACGCACCGCCGCCTTGCCCGCCAACTCCGGGTGAGCACGTATGAGATCAAGCTGCGGGCCTTCACCCGCATCGATCACAGCCTGGCACATGGCGTCATGCAACGCATTGACGGTGGCAAACGGCCGGTCTTCCCACGCCGCTTCTGCCACCCACGGGGAATGCTCGAAAATGCCGTCGAGCGCGGCAACGAACTCGGCGCGCAGCAGCACCGACAATTCGGCAACAGTACGTTGTGTCATAGGCAACGGGGCGTTCATCAACCGCTCTCCTGGGAAACAAAGATGACGCCCCGCCGTGCTTCTCGCACAGCCCGATGACGCCTGCCGGATTCAATCTGGATACCAACCACTAGGCACTACGCCCCTCCAGGCGCAGCACCTCACGCATCAACTCGCCTAAGCCGCCACGAACGGATGACGCGCCTGCCAGTGACGCGCCACGTCAATGCGACGGCACACCCACACGCGATCATGCTTCTCGATGTGATCGAGAAATCGCTGTAGCGCAGCGAAGCGCCCCGGACGGCCCAGCAACCGGCAATGCATGCCGACGGACAACATCTTCGGCGCCTCGTCCCCCTCCGCGTACAAAACGTCGAAGGCATCGCGCAGGTAATGGAAGAAATGGTCCGCCGTGTTGAAACCCTGCGGCGCAGCAAAGCGCATGTCGTTGGAATCAAGGGTGTACGGCACGACCAGATGCGGCTTGACCTCGCCGCCACTCGTCTGCACCTGTGTCCAGAACGGCAGGTCGTCGCCATAGTTGTCCGAGTCGTAGACAAACCCGCCCTGCTCAACCACCAGACGGCGCGTATTCGGGCTGTCGCGGCCCGTGTACCAGCCAAGCGGCGCGCTCCCCGTCATTTCCTTAAAGATGTCGATGGCGATACGCATGTGCTCGCGCTCGGTCGCCTCATCCACGTTCTGGTAGTGAATCCAACGCCAGCCGTGACACGCAATCTCGTGCCCCAACGCCTGAAACGCCGCTGTCACTTCCGGATGACGCTGCATAGCCATCGCCACACCGAAGACGGTCAGCGGCAGCCCGCGACGCTCGAATTCACGCAAGAGGCGCCACACGCCCGCACGCGAGCCATATTCGTAGATGGACTCCATGCTCATGTGACGCGCCTCGTAAGCCGCCGCACCAATGATCTCGGACAGGAACTGCTCGGACGCCCGATCACCGTGCAAAACACAGTTCTCGCCGCCTTCTTCGTAATTCAGAACAAACTGAACGGCGATTCGCGCACGCCCCGGCCAGTCGGCAAACGGTACGTGGCGGCCATAACCGATCAGGTCGCGGGGATAGTCCTTGGAGCTTGCGTTGTTGCTGGCCATGATGTCTTGGCGTCCTTCTGATGGCGGAACGATCGAAGAAGTGTAGCCAAATCCACTCCCCGGAAACATAGCCATATTCAGATATTCAGGCTGCGCCTGGACGTATAGTCGCCCCATCTCTGCCATTCGCCCACAACCCTGCACGCCGCCAGACTGCGCTTTACATCGCCCTCTCCACCCCGTCCTCTGGAACGTCAACTCCCCCGAAGTACCCGCCAAACAACCACAAATTTCGCGCAACCATCATCAAACCGGCAAGACAACAAAAAAAGCACGCCGGGCCGTCGAATCGACCCGGCGTGCTTTCGTATGCCGCGTTTATGTGCTCCCGAACCCTCAGCCCGGCATCACGCCGCCATATAGGGATATCCCGTAAGCGTCAGCGTGACCTCTGCCCCGGATGTCTGCAATCTGGCATGCCCCCCGACCGGCAAGGTCAGTTTGTCGGGACAATGACCGAACGGCATGTCCGTCACAACCGGAATACCGATGACCTTGCGCACACTCTCGATCATGGTCGGCATGTCGTACCCGTTGTCGTAGTCGGTCACGCGATACTGCGAGAAGTCTCCCAGCACCAACGCCCGCTGCCGCGCCAGAATGCCGGATTGATGCAACTGATACAGCATCCGCTCAACCCGATAAGGCGGCTCGTTCACGTCCTCGACGAACAGCACACCGCCATCGATCTGCGGCAGATACCGCGTGCCGATCAGGCTGCATACCATCGCCAGATTCCCGCCCCATAAGGTGCCGGAGACGTCGATGTCCCCGCTCGCACCATCGCCCTGCCACTGAGCAACGTGACTCGGTGAGTGCAGCACCGATTGAAATTGCGTGACGGTGAAGTCGCTCAGCGACTCCGCACCGAAGTCCGCCAGCAACATCGGCCCAGCAAAGGTGCTCAGATGCGCCCGCGCCAGCAGCGCCAGTTGCACTGCGGTGAAGTCGCTGTGACCGATCATCGCCACCGGCGCGCCCGAGAGCCGGCGATGCAGTCCCTCATAGTCGAGATGATCGAGCAGATGCACAGCCCCATAGCCGCCGCGCACCGCGAGTACGACATCGGGAACAGGGTGATCTCGTTGCGCCAACTGATTGATTTCGGCCACGCGCTCGGCATCGGTGCCCGCAAAGCGCAAATACCGGCGCTCAAGTGCTTCACGATTGGCCACGGTGTAGCCAAGCCGCTCCAGCGTTTCGACGCCACGCGTGGCAACCTCGGCATCAGGCGCATAGCCGGACGGGGCAATCAGTTGGAGATGCTTGGTCTGCGTCAATTGGAAGATCCCGGTGTAGGCGTCGGCGTCTCGCTCGCTGCCTCGGCGGCGGCCGACAAACGTCGTGCCCTCGCTGCAGCACGCCGTTCGCTGAAGAAGGTCTGGAGAATGCCGACGCACTCATCGCGCATGACACCGCCAATGACTTCGGCATGATGATTGAGGCGCGGCTCCGCAAACAGGTCGACCACGCTGCCGCAGGCCCCCGTTTTGGGGTCCATCGCGCCATACACCACCCGCTTGATTCGCGCATGCATGATGGCACCCGCACACATGACGCACGGTTCGAGCGTCACGTACAACTCGCACTCCGGCAAACGATAGTTGCCCAACGCCTGCGCCGCAGCCCGCAACGCCTGCATCTCGGCATGCGCAGACGGATCGTGCCCGCCCACCGGACAGTTGTGCCCGACGGCGACGACCTGCCCGTCGCAAACGACTACGGCGCCGACCGGCACCTCTCCCTGCGCCATCGCGGCGCGAGCCTGCTGGAGCGCCAGGCCCATGTAGGTCTCGTCGGTCGCGGGTAAATCTCGATTCATGAAACGTTGACGAAAAGCCGCTGCGCGTTGCCACCCCTTCCGGACTCGCCCCGCACAGCGCAATTGGCCGCTATCGGCAATGCGCTATTCTCGCACAGCCCCCCGCTACCACCACGCCCTTCGCCACATCCCGTCACCCGCGATATCCCGCATTCGCAGCCAGCCATCACCCCCTCACGCCATCACGTCACGGCGTTCGGTACACGGCGCTTGCGATACAGCACAAGCGTCGCAACCTCGGTCAGCGCCATCAGCATGGTGCCGGCCACGGCCAGCCCCCGGGTTCTGCACGATCGAACGAAAAATCTCTCCCGTGCTCGGACGATGCCAGGCCCGTATTACCGAATATTTCAATCCCAGGCCGGGGCGAGCGATGCCGGGTTGGCCTGACGATCGTTGCGATCCAGCGCTGCAATCTGCGCCATGTCCTCATCGCTCAGACGCAAATCGCGCGCCTTCATGTTGCTGGCCAGATTCTCACGCTTGGTCGATGACGGAATCACCGCATACCCCTGCTGCATCGCCCACGCCAGCGCCACTTGCGCCGTAGTCGCCCCATGGGCGCCGGCAATCTTCGCCAGTACCGGATCGTTCAGCACTTTCCCGTACGCCAGCGTCATGTACGACGTAATGGGCACCCCCTGCGAGCGGGCAAATTCCGCTACCTTCCGGTTCTGAAGATACGGACTCAGTTCGATCTGGTTGGTCGCCAATTCACCCGCGCCAACAATACCGATGGCCTGCCGAAGCAACGCGATGGTGAAATTGGACACGCCGATGGCGCGCGTCAGCCCCTGTTCACGCGCCTCGCGCAGCGCACCGAGATATTCCTCCATCGACACGGCATTGGCCGGCGACGGCCAGTGAATCAACGTCAGATCGACGCGGTCGGTGCCCAGCTTCGACAGACTGTCTTTCAGACTCGGAATCAGCTTGTCGTGGGAAAAGTTGTCGATCCAGATCTTGGTCGTCAGATACAGCTCGTCACGCTTGACGGGCGATGCCGCGAGCGCACGGCCGATGTCGGCCTCATTCTCATAGATCTGCGCCGTGTCGATGGCGCGATAACCCAACTCCAGCGCGTTGGTGACGGTGTCGAATACCGTTTGGCCCTTGAGACGGAACGTGCCGAGGCCGAAGGCGGGAAGACTCATGAGTGCAACTCCTGTCGAAAACGTCATGCCAGAAAAAATCAACGTCGGTTGAATGGCTTGACTGAAGACCACAGTGTGTCGGATTCCCGCTCGCGCCAAAAGTCCCCGCAGACGCACAAGATTCGTGCCTCGGGTTCATAAATCCGTGCGACTTACTATGTTGCTCTCTGCAATCGGGAGAATGAGCTCAGATGGCGGCGCGCGAAAGAAAGCTGACGTCATCGCGTGCCATCGCCTTGATTTCATTACGCGTTCTGAGGATGTGTGCCTCAAGAAGAGACACCACCGCCGTGACGTCGCGACGCCGGCATGCAGCCAGAATCTCGTAATGATCGTGCTGCGGCTTCTCTTTGCCGGTGGCCTGCGACATGGCCAAATGGGAATAACGGTCGGTATTGAGGCAGTATTCTTCGATGAGCATCCGCAGGCGCCGGTTGTTGGCCGGCGCGCAGAGTGCCAGATGGAAACGCCGGTTGTACTCGGCCCACTCCGAGACGACTTCAGACGCCGAGTACTCGGCCAGGATCTGCTCCATCACCTGAAAGTCGTGCTCCGCCATATTGGGCACGGCGAGCTTGGCGGCGTGGCATTCGAGCGCCACGCGAATATCGAGCAACTCGCACAACTGTTCGAGATTCATGCTCGCTACCGTTGCGCCACGGTTCAGATGGTGCGTGACCAATCCTTCCGCTTCCAGTTGGCGCAACGCTTCGCGCACCGGCACTCGGCTGGCGTTGAAGCGCTCGGCCAGCGCTTCCTGACGAAGTTGATACCCACCCGGGAGCACGCCGCTCAATATCTCGTGGCGAAGCGTGTCGCGAATGGCCTGATGACGTGCCTGGGGTCCGGAAGTTCGCATGATCACTTACCCGCTCGCGCCTCCGCGAGCGCAATCGTCAGATGGGCCACCTTTTTCTTGAGCGCATCGCGCTCGGCGGTCATGGCCTTGAGTTCTTTCGACAGACGCGTCAGTTCGTCGGACGGATCGGCGCTGGTGTCCCACGGCGGGGTACCGTCATCGTCGTCTTCAACGATCTCTTCGTCCTTCTTTTTGCGCGGTTTGACCGGGCGCGCCTCACGCACCTGACGTGCCAACTCGCGCAACTCCTGCTTGCCCGCCACCACCGCTGCCACTTGCGCCGCGGCCGGTAAGGTCGAGACGGCTGCCGCCGCATTGATCGACACTTCGCCACGCTTGACTGCATCCACCAATTCCGGCGCCGCCGCATTGTGGATCTGCTCGATTTGCCCCAGCGTATTACTCGACAGACGTGCCGCCCGAGCCAGCGCCGCGCGCGTGAGCGCCATCGTGTGCGCCGGAATCGAGGTCTTGCCGTCGTCCTGTGCGGCGCCATCGTTCGCCATCGCGGCGTGCGGGGCTTCCGCCGGCGCGGGAGCTTGTGCGCCGCTGCGCGCTTCGAGAATCGTCTTCTTGCGCAACGCCAGCACGCCGCGCTGGTAATCGGACACGCTGCGCCGGCCCAGGTGGTTGTCGATCATCCACAGGCGCACGTCGTCCATCGACTTGAACGAGGGGTTCTGGACGGTTCGAAATTCGATGTTGTGCTTGCGGCAGATCTCGTAGCGATTGTGGCCGTCAACCAGCACATCGCCCCACAGGACGAGCGCGTCGCGGCAACCTTCGGCAAGCAGACTCTGTTCGAGCGCAGCATATTCATCAGGCGTCAACGGATCGATGTACGCCTTGAGTTCTTCGTTGATCTGGACTGTCATGGACTTTTGTAACGATGCCCCGTACCCGATGCCGCTGGCAGCGGCACGACGTGGTACGCCGGCAGGGAGAGACTTTGCAGGCCGCATTATCGCCTGTCTGACCGGCATTGACGAAACGTCCCCGCCACACCTTGCCCGTCCGGGCGCTCAGGACAGCACGCCGTGATCCGTCAGGAAGGCCTGGATGCGCGCCAGACGTGCCACCGGGTCCGCCATGCCCAGCAGCGTCTCCTTTTCGTGTGCCGGCAACGGTAGCAACTCGGCCCAGCGATCGGCAACCCATCCGCATTCGTCGAGCCGGTACGGCGGCGCCAACGGCAATTTCGCCGCACGCGCCGGATCGCGCTGCAACCCGGCGATCAGTTTGCCCAAGGTATCGGCGCTGATCTGGAGCGAATCGGGGACGGCGACATTGGCATCGTCCGGCAACATCTGCGCCTCTCCCATCCATAACCCGTATTTCCCCAATTCGACGGACGAGAGACGGAACTTGGTCGTGCCGCGACACACGATTTCGAGCAACGACGGCATGGTCGCATGCCAGTCGTCGATGCGTGCCATCGTGCCGATCATGGCGGGTTCCTCGACGCTGTCGGGCAGACGGACTTCGCTACCCTGACGCAAGACGACGACACCGAATTCGGTGCCGTCGGCAAGGCATCGCTTGATCAGGTCGAGATAGCGCACCTCGAAGATGCGCAAACGCAATACCCCAGCGGGAAACAGGGCATTACCGAGCGGGAAGAGCGGGATCTGGGCCATGCCATATGATGACACGAAGTCACACGCGGCAAGTGCCGATGTCCGGCCAGGCAGATGCCTCCTGCGCGAACCGGTCGATCAGGAAATCGAGCAGCGCGCGCACGCGCGGGACCATGTATCGCGTACGGTGCCGCACCGCATACACCCCCGGCTCCTTGACGATGTAATCGGGCAGCAGGATCTTCAGCCGCCCCGCCCGCACATCGTCGGCGGCATCCCACAGCGTTTTGCGCACAATCCCCCGTCCGTCAAGCGCCCAGCGGCGCGCCAGCGTCCCGTCGTTCGTCTCCCACGCCTGCGCCATCGGCACCGTGAATTGCCAGACCGCCTCCGCCTGACGAAAATAAAACTCGTTGAGCGGCCCCGACGATGTCACCAACACGATGAACCGATGCGCCGAGAGTGCCTCCGGGGTCGCCGGCTCTCCATGACGGGCCAAATAATCCGGCGACGCACACAGCACGCGGCACATCGGCGCAAGACGCCGCGCCACGAGCGTGCCGTCATTCGGCTCGCGAAAGCGAATCGCCAGATCGACGTCGTCCTGCACAAGATTGGAAATGGAGTCGGTCAAGGTCAGGGATAGCCGCACATCAGGATGACGCGCCGTGAATTCGTCGAGCCAGGGCGACAGTTTGTGCAGTCCAAAATCGGTCGAGGCAGACAACCGGATCTTGCCCCGTATTGCTGCGCACCCTGCCTGTAGCGCCGCTTCGCCGTCGTCAATGGCCTGCAAGGCGACGAGACAATGCGAAAGATAGACGCGCCCCTCGTCCGTGAGACGTAACTGACGCGTCGTGCGCACGAACAGACGCGTCTGCAACGACGCCTCGAGCTTCGCCAGACGCGCGCTCGCCGCAGCGGGCGACAGGCCCAGCTTGCGCCCGGCCGCCGACAGGCTGCCGAGCGTCGCCGCACTCGTGAAAAGACGCATGTCGCCAAGTTTGTCCGTCGCCATCTTTCATCCAGATTTGAAAGTCATTCAAATTTCCCGCGAATTATCAAATATAGCGCGCGTTGGCAGACTACGTCACATCGTCCCGCCCGGGACACTTCATGTTTGGACGCCGCCGTTATGCCAACCTCCCCCACCTCCTCCCCACGTTCCTCCCCAACGCCATCGCCCGGCCGCGCGGCAACATCGTCCACGTTAGCCGACGCAACGCCCTGGGCATCGATGACCGCATTGATGCTCGCCACGTTCGTGGCGGCCGCGAACGAAACAGTGCCCGCCGGCCTGCTGCCGCAACTGGCCGACGGCTTCAACATCTCGGAATCATGGGCAGGCCAGATGGTCACCCTGTGCGCGCTTGGCGCGGGCCTTGGGGCCGTGCCCCTGACCGTGCTGATGCATCGCTGGTCGCGCCGCACGGTATTGCTGGCCGCCCTGCTCGGCTTTGCTGTCTGCAATGCGGTCACCGCTGTCTCGACCGATTTCACACTGACGCTGACCGCGCGCTTCGTCGTCGGTCTGGCAACGGGGCTCGCATGGAGTGAGATCGCAACCTATGCGCGCCGCCTTGTTAGCCCATCGCGGCAAGGACGCGCGCTCGCGATCGCCATGCTCGGCGTCCCTCTCGCGTTGGCGATCGGTGTCCCCGCAGCCACCGCGCTCGGGCATCTCATCGGCTGGCGCTGGGTGTTCGGTGCTCTGGCGGCCGTCGCGCTGATTCTCGTCGGCTGGATACGCCTGTTCGTGCCCGACGTGCCGAGCACGAACGACACCGGCAGCGCCTCCGGCGCGCGGGCCTCGATGATCGACGTGCTTCGTCTGCCGGGCGTTCGTCCGGTGCTCGCGGTGGTGATGCTGTGGGTTATCGCGCATTACACGCTCTATACCTACATCGCGCCGTTTCTGGCGTCGGCAGGCATGGGCGACCGGCTCGCCGCCATCTTGTCGACGTTCGGCATCTGCACGCTCGTGGGACTCTGGGGCGTCGGGCTGTGGGTGGATCGCTGGCTGCGCCGACTTGTGCTGCTGGCCCTCGCCGGGTTCACGATTGTCATCATCGTCTTCGGGGCATGGCCGACGTCGTGGCCGGTACTCATCACGGGCGCGATACTCTGGGGCCTCTGCTTCAGCGGCGCACCGACGATCTTGCAAACGGCGCTGGGCAACGCGGCGGGCAAGCACGAGAACGTTGCGCAATCGATGCTCGTGACGGTGTTCAATCTGTCGTTCGCGGGCAGCGGGATCCTCGGTGGCGCAGTACTGTCGACATGGGGTGCCGCCGCGCTGCCACATGTGCTGGTAGTGCTCGCACTGGCTGCATGGGGTGTCGCATTTGCGGCCAGACGGCATGGCTTCGTGCAGCGTATTCAGGCGTAAATTCTGGCCACTGCCGACGAGCCGCAGCGAAGGGGGGCAACACGTTAAGCGACGGCAATCGGCGGAGGGCTTGCATCACGTTCTGATTTTTCTACTGAGTGATGCGTTGAAATCCGGTGCGCCGAGCGTGCGCGGCAATGTTACGCTGACGCACGCAAATCATGAAGGCTGACCACCACCGGGGTGTTCGTCAGCGTATTCGGAGGATATCGGCATGACAGTAGAAAAAGTGGCGTTGATTACGGCCGGGGGCAGCGGCATGGGTGCGGCGGCTGCTCGGCGTCTCGCGGCGGACGGTTTCAAGGTCGGCATCCTGTCGTCGTCTGGCAAGGGCGAGGCATTGGCCACGGCGCTGGGCGGTGTGGGCGTCACCGGATCGAACCAGTCGAACGATGCGCTGGAGAAGCTGGTCGCGTTGGCCGTCGAGCGCTGGGGCCGTATCGACGTGCTCGTGAACAGTGCAGGCCACGGCCCACGCGCGCCGATTCTGGAAATCAGCGACGAGGATTGGCATCGCGGTATGGACACGTATCTGATGAACGTGATCCGCCCCACGCGACTCGTGACCCCGATCATGCAAAGGCAAGGCTCGGGCACGATCATCAACATCTCGACGGCGTGGGCGTTCGAGCCGAGCGAAATGTTCCCGACATCCGCCGTGTTTCGTGCCGGACTGGCCTCGTTCACGAAGCTGTTTGCGGACAAGTATGCAAGGGACAACGTGCGGATGAACAACGTCCTGCCGGGATGGATCGACAGCCTGCCGCAGCAAGAGACGCGACGTGAGAGCGTACCGATGCAGCGTTACGGCAAGGCGGAAGAGATCGCGGCGACCGTGGCGTTTCTGGCGTCCGATGGTGCCGGTTACATCACCGGCCAGAACATTCGCGTCGACGGTGGACTGACACGCTCGGTTTGAGGCAGGCGCGCACCCGCAGAACGCATTGCAGACATTCCGGGGTGCGCAGCGCATCGGTCGCCAACTTGCATTACAGCGTGACGACCTTGGGCTCGGGCGGGTTATCAGGGTAAGGACGGTTGCCTTGCCCGCTCGTCAACGCCCGCAGGCTTCCGGTGACTTGGACGCCATGCACTCGACTTCGACGCGTTCATCGAAAGCCATGCCATTCACGCCGAACGCGCTTCTGGCCGGATACTTACCTTCGGTGAAGTCAGAGGGCAGGCATCGCCTGCTCCCGCGCGTAGCGTGCCGGCGGCAATCCGACGTGACGGGCGAACGCAACGCTGAACGCGCTCGCAGAACCATAGCCGACGCACTCCGCAATCTCTGCGATGCCACGGTTGCTCCGCCGAAGCATGTTCTTCGCCAAGGCCATGCGCCAGGTCAGCAGATACGCCATCGGCGCGAGGCCTACCGCACGGCTGAAACGCTCGAAGAAGACTGAACGAGAGAGTGCAGCCTCCCTGGCCAACTCTGCCACCGTCCACGCTCTGGCCGGGCTTTCATGCATCCGGCGGAGGGTGACGGCAAGGCGTTCGTCGGCAAGCCCCCGCACGAGGCCGAGCGACGCGGGTGTCCCGGTCGTCGAGCGAAGGGCTTCTATGAGCAGGACTTCGAGCAGGTGGTCGAGAATGACTTCGCGCGCCGGACGCCGGTCGCGAAACTCGTCTTTGACAAGCTGAACAAGAGTGGTGAGTCGCGGCTCGCCACGTACATGCACGACCTGCGGAAGCAGCGACACCAGCAGGTCCGCGTCGGGAGAGTCGAAGCTGCAATGGCCCACCAGCATGCTCAGGTCTGGCGATCCATTCTGATCGCCGATCCGGAATTCCCCGACGGCCAGGGCAACCGGTACGGCTTCCGGCATATCGGCCGGGAGCGGCAGCATGCTGGACATTGCGAATCCGTAAGCCTCAGGGACCAGGATGAAATCCCCCGAGCTGAGTTCAATCGTTTCCCCCCCGTCAACCGCGAGGCGGCAGGCGCCTTCAAGAACGACGCAATAAAACGGCTGCCCGGCATCCGAGCGGTGGATATGCCATGGCCCAGCGCCGACGACGAGCTTGGCGTGCCTGGCGTGTGGCTGGAGAAGCGTGACCACCTCTGCCAACGGGTCAACCATACCCGGACTCCTGCAAATTAATTCTGGACGCCCAATTATAGAAAGTCCGGTCGCAGTGGTCTATCGTCTTGGCGTTGCAACTCACCTTTGAGCCACCCAATGAAAACCGTTTTGATCACCGGATGCTCTTCCGGCTTCGGCCTTGAAACCGCCCGGTACTTCCTCGAGCGCAACTGGAAGGTTGTCGCGACAATGCGCACGCCGCGAGAGGACGTGCTGCCCAGCTCCGCAAATCTACGCGTACTCGCGCTCGACGTGACGGATCCGGAAAGCATCCGGCAGGCGGTCGAGGCCGCGGGGCCGCTAGATGCTCTCGTCAACAATGCAGGCTTCGGCTCGGCAGCGCCTTTTGAGGTCACCCCGATGCCGACGATACGCGAACTCTTCGAGACCAATACCTTCGGCACGATGGCTGTGACGCAGGCGGTGCTGCCTCAGTTCAGGGAATGCAGAGCCGGCGTCGTGGTGAACGTCACGTCGAGCGTCACCTTGAAAGCGATTCCGCTGATCGCCGCCTATACCGCGAGCAAGGCGGCGGTGAACGCGTTCACCGAGTCGATGGCATTGGAACTCGGGGCGTTCGGTGTGCGCGCACACCTGGTGCTGCCAGGGCGTGCGCCGGAGACCCGCTTCGGCGAGAACGGACGCGCCCACATGCAGGGTCTCGACCACGAGGCGTATGCCGGGGTCGTACAGCGCTTCATGGCGGGATTGCGTGAACCGGGACCGATCACCCATGCGCGGGATGTGGCCGAAGCGGTGTGGCGCGCGGTGACCGATCCGTCAAGCGCCATGCGGATTCCCGCCGGCGCTGACGCTGAGATGTTGGCCGGCGGACACTGAACCGGACACCAGCAGCGTCCGTATCCCTCCTGGTTATTTCCCTTCGGGAAAAACAGCGACGCTTCGAATTTCAATCTTGAGTTGAGGAAGCGCGAGCGCCTCGACCCCGATTATCGACCAGGCAGGGAACGGACGCTCGGTGTAGCGCGCCTTGACCGGCAAGAACTCATCGACCGTATCTTTAAGATTGACGTGATAGCTCACCACCTCGACAAGATCGGCCATCGTAAGCCCCTGCAGCCGTAAGATTTCCTTGGTTCGCTCCAGGGCAACCTCAGTCTGTTCAGCAACGCTCTCGGGAACCGAGCCGTCGGATCGGAAACCGACTTCACCAGCGATGAAAAGGAAGTTGCCCGCGCGAACGGCTGGCGAATAACCATAACTCTCGTAGCCGCTTTGCGTCGCAGCAAACATCGGATGATCCGCAGGGATCTGAAACGCTTTCTTGGTCATTCCTTATGTCCTTGTCTTGATTCTCTCTATCGAGCGACATGAACGGCTAGATCTCCGATGACTTGCCCGCACCGCTCAGGCCATCCACCATACGCCTGATTGATTAAGTCTCAAAAGACGTTTTTCCCTCGATTTAGGACAAACAGTTCTATCTTCAAACTTCCCTTAAAATGCGACAACTCAGGCTTCTCGGTTGACAATATCTTCATGCATCGAATTGGATTCTTCGTTTGCCGTGGCTACGACGCGCTTGATCTTGCTGGCCCGCTTTCGACTTTTAATCAGGTGGCCACAGCCGTTGGTCACACTCCATATGATCTTCATGTCATCTCACAGGCGGGAGGATTGGTTCCTGGCAATGCGGGGCTTTCGATCGAAACAAAGCCAAGCGGAAGACGCGCGTTTGATACTGTCATCTTCGTAGGTGGCGATATAGACCCCATGCAGGAATCGGAGAACATCGCTGCTGCCAAGAAATTGAGTGCCAAAGCGTCGCGGGTGGCAAGCGTGTGTACGGGGGCATTTTTGCTTGCGGAAACCGGCCTATTGAACGAACTGCGAGCAACAACGCACTGGCGCTACACCGCTCAATTGCAGTCTCGCTACCCTCGCACCAGAGTCGAGGGCGATAGTATCTACATCGCGGACGGTCGCATGTGGACGTCGGCAGGCATCGCCTCTGGAATAGACTTGGCGCTAGCCATGATCGAAAAAGATATGGGCGCGGAAACTGCGCGCAACGTCTCGAAGCTTTTAGTTGTTCCGTATCGCAGGCCAGGAGGTCAGTCCCAATTCTCGGCCATGTCGCAAATGGATCCGGAATCGGATCGCATTCGCATCGCGCTGAATTTTGCCAGGGAACATTTGACCGAAGCACTACCTGTCGAGCGACTCGCGGATGCTGCAAATTTGAGTCCGAGACAATTCGGGCGAGCATTTCGCCGAGAAACGGGTGAAACCCCTGCTAAGGCGGTCGAGCGTTTGCGAGTTGAAGCCGCGCGGCTGCGCTTGCAAGACGGTAGCGAACCCATCGAGCAGATTGCTCTCGCTGTGGGGTTCACCGATCCGGAGCGAATGCGCAGAGCCTTCGTCAAACTGTATGGGCATCCGCCGCAATCAATTCGACGTGAAAGCAGGCTCAGCGGCAACCGCTGATCGGTCCCTTTGTCTTTCCACACGGTGTGGAACGTCGAGTTCGGAATGCGCGACAGCACTTCAAAGGGACCTGCGAAATCACATTGGCCCACCTTCGGGAAGATCAAGCCGCCGGTCTTCAAATGCCAATTTTCAGGCATCGTCTCCACGTCACGGGATGTACCGCTGCTGCCGTAGGTCTTCCAGCATCTCGAGATACATCTCCTCGCTATCGAGGCAATCGTGGAATCCGTGCGTGCGTGCCTTGATGGTGCTCGTGATGTTGTCGAAGGTGGACTTGAAAATCAGGTCGCCGAACTTCCACGATACGATTTCCTCGTAGGCGTACGGGCGCAGACCATGCTGTCTGACCAGTTCACCCCATAGTCCGGCCTTGCCCGCCATCATTTGGTGCAACGACATCGGGATCGGCTCCCCTGCGGGAACATCGAAGAATTCAGCCAAACGTGGCCAGACCCGGGCCCATCGGAAGTAGTCACCATTGGTGATGTTGTAGACCTCACCGCGGCAGTGCGCGGTTTCTCCGGCCCAATCGACGGCTCGAGCGAGGAGCCGAGTGTCCGTCACCTGATACAGCGCGTCGTAGGCAGCACGAGGTCCGGGAAACGACATGGGAACGGCAAGGGCTTTTGCGATAGTCCCATAAATGGCAATCACCATAAGCAGGTTCATCGGATTCCCAACCGCCAGACCAGCAACGCCTTCCGGACGAAGCGCGGTCCAAGACCACGCCTTCCCGACCGAGTGGTCTCTGAGAAAATCCTCTTGGTCGTAATAGAAGTTGGGGGGCATATGGCGAGGATCGCTCTCTTTCGCCGGCGAGAGTGGCATTGCACCGAGATGCACGCCGTAAGCCTTGCCACCTTGCATCAGCGTGATGTGCCGCAGATTCGGTGCGTGCTTCTCCATAACCTCGACCATGTTCCTGAGCATCAGCAGGTTCACGTCGACGAGTTCTGCGGGGGAGGATTTCTCTTGATAGGCAGCGAACACGAGGAGGGTCGCGTGCGGAACCTGAGAGAAATATCTTTCGCAGGAATCGCGATCGAGCAGGTCGGCCGGCAAGTGCTTCGCGCGCGTGGGGAAATCCGGTGTCCGGCGGGAGACGGCTACCAGGTTCACGTCCTTGTTTTCATAGAACGCGAGAACTCCCCGGCCTATGACGCCCACCGCACCTGCAACGACAACTGTCTTCATGGTCAGGTCACTCGCAAGACGAATACGTTAATTTCCGCACGGGCAACCTGCCCTTTTCGGCCTTTCAACACGTCGCCGCATGCCCGCAGCGACGTGTGTGAGAAAGGGGGCGCCGGCCTGAGTCCGGAACAGAACGGCTCCCGTCAGCAAAATGCAGGGGCGCTAACGCCGGTTAGGGTGCGGAATCGTTCCACATGTCGCGATGCAGCTTCCAAGTGCCGCCCTGCTTCAAGAAGATGAGGATCTGCTTGCCTCGGTATTTGAGCTTTCCACTCTGATCGTGGATCTCGGCATCCGACACCTCGGTCACGACCCGATCGTCACCATAGAATTCGTAATTGCTGAAAGATACGGTGTCAGGCTGAGATCCGGCGCTGGCTTTCGTGAAGTGCTCGACGATTGCTGCGGCCCCGACGATCCTGTTGCCTCCGGGCGGCAGGAGCGAGCCATCTTTTGTATAGAGGCGGCCTATCGCCTCGTAATCGCCGCGCATATAGGCTTGCACCCATCGGGCGTTCTCGGCCTTGATGGCCGCTTCGGTTTGAGGCTGCGGGCCATTGGCATACGCAGGCAGGGCAACCACGAAAGGCGAAAGGCAAACTGCAACGGCAGCAGCAAAATAACGGATTTGTCGCATCGATCTGTTTCCAGTCAAAGAGGGGGAAGTGAAGGTGAGCGCGAATATTTCAGCGAACGCCTGGAATTCTGGCGAGGCCCTTGGACGCGCCGGGCAATTCCTTGTCGACCATCGCGACGACTTCCGGCCGTGCGTCTCTGGGATGACCGGAATGGAATGGCGGAGCGGGATCGTATTCGATCACGAGCTGCGTAAATTCGGCGGCCTGTTGCCCCCTCATCTTCGAGGCAACGCGAAGTGCGAAGTCGATGCCCGCTGTCACGCCTCCACCGCTCATGAACCGGCCATTGTCGTCTTCTACAAAACGATCCGGAACACCGATCGCGCCATATTCGGCGAGCTTGTTGACGAAGGCCCAATGGCAGGCACTTCGCTTACCTTTGAGGATGCCAGTTGCAGCGAGTACGAGCGATCCATTGCAAACCGACGTAACGTGTTTGGCACCGTCGGCCAGGCGTCGAATCTGCTTCAGGTATTCCGGACGCATAGGCGCCGACAAATCGGAACCACCGGGCACCAGGATCAGGTCGGTCTTCTCGATATCGGCCAGTCGTTCCGTGTTGCCATAAACAACCCCGAACTCGAGGGTGACGTTACCGCCATTGAGACTCGCGTAGCGAACGTTCGTATTGGGTAGTCGATGAAAAATCTCGCTAGGGCCAGCGAAATCGAGAAGCGTGCCCCCGTCGTAATTCACGATCAGAATATTGAGGGGTTCATTCGGGGCAAGCTCCGCCTTACTGCCCGCCTGCGCAAAAGCGGGAGTGGCGCCGCCAAACAATGCGCCACCACCCACTACGGCGCCGAGCGCGGCGACACTTCCAAACTTGAGGGCACCTCGGCGGGAATGACCTGCTCTGGTAAGTTGCTCTCCAGAGGCGTTATTTTTGCTATGGTCGGTCAAGACAATTTCTCCTTGCACTTTGGCCCCGCTCCAAGCACAGCCAGGTTGGGCCAGATTGAAGAACCGCCACGGCGAAAATCCTGGCGGGCGTTAATTGGGTTTGCGGGTTTGGACAGACAGCGATGAGGTTCAGAGGCTGAAATCGGGCACCGAAGACTTAAAGCTGCGAAGCGCCACCATCGACGACCAGTTCGGTGCCGACGACGTAGGAGGATTCGTCACTAGCGAGATAAAGCGCCGCGTGGGCGATGTCCTCGGCCCTGCCCATGTGGCCCACCGGAATGGCTTTCGCGAGTTCCACCTTGAGGTTGCGAACCTCCTCGTCGGCCATACCCCATCTGCCAATCAGGGGCGTCTCTATTGCGCCGGGAGCGATCGCGTTAAAGCGGATTTTGCGATCGAGAAACTCGTAGGACCAGCTACGGGCAAGCGATCGCACCGCGGCCTTTGCCGCCGCAGTCAACGAAATGCCATGCTTGCCGGTCTGATCGACGAACGATGTCGTGAGAATGACCGAGGAGCCCTCTCTCAAGTCCGGCAGCACCGCTTGAAGCGTGAACACCACGCCCTTGACGTTGATGTCCATGATCTCGCTGTAGCGTTCGTCGTCGATGTCGTCGAGTGCGGATGGGAAAGCCCAGCCAGCATTGGCAAAAACGACATCCAAACCACCAAACTTCTCTTTCACCTCGGCAGCAATCGCTCGCATGTCCTTGAGCGAACGTACATCGCCCTTGAGGACGAGCGAGTTCTCGCCAAGTTCTGCCTTTACGCGATCAAACACGGCCTCATCGCGACCCGTTACCGCCACTTTGGCGCCTTCTGCAATGAAGCGCTTGGCAGTGGCAAGACCAATGCCACTCGTGCCACCCGTGATCAACGCCGATTTGTTTTTAAGCCTCATGTCTATGTTCCTTTCTCTGCTTCGTTATCGATCGAGCCGAAGAATCAAGTGCTACTGCGCTTGCTTCAACTCGATTTCGTGAGCAAATTATGGAATCCACACAGAATGACGCAAAGGACTTATATCCCTCAAAAAACGACACACGTAGCAGGTGAGTTGATAGGCAGTAATCGACTGACCTGCCCCCCCCTTGGAATGTCGACGGGATGGCGCCGGGCCGAACGGACCAGGGCCAGTTTGCGGCGTCGCAACGAGTATTGGCGTCGAATCAACTGCCCGCCAAGCCCATGAACTAGGCTTTAACGTCAGCTTCCCGCATGCTTTCCCACCGCCACGCTTTGCTCAGCCTGTCACCCAGAAACTCCACCAGGGCACGCACACGCGGCGCGAGATGACGCCCAGTCGGGTAGATCGCATTCAACGGTGCAGCGGGGATTGCAAACGCCGGAAGCACCCTCTTTAACCGGCCGTTGGCGATTTCATCGCCCACGTCCCAGATTGACTTGCGTGCAATGCCCGCACCTTCGAGCGCCAACGTATGGGCCGCACTGCCGTCGTTCGTGAGGAAGGTTCCGATGATTTGCACCGAGAGATGCTCCTCGCCATCAAATGTCCATACCGCTCGGGCGTGGTTACCGATCAGTATGCACTGGTGGTGGATTAACTCATTTGGGTGATTGGGTACTCCGAACCGCTTTAGGTACGCCGGCGATGCGCAAAGCACCCGGAAATTGGGGGCCAGCGGACGGGCGATAAGTGATGAATCCGCCAGGTTGCCGAAACGGATGGCCAGATCGATGTTCGCATCGAGAAGATCCACGACAACATCGGAAAGTGTCAGTTGGACGAGCACCTTGGGATGCTTCTTCTGGAAGGCCGCAATGGCGGGGGCGATCCACTGCCGGCCAAACTCTACGGGAGCGCTCAGACGAACCGTCCCATCAATAGCTTGAGACCTCCCCAAGATGACCGCCTCCGCCTGCTCAATAGCCTCGAGTATTCGAACAGCTTCGGCGTGAAACAGCACCCCCTCCTCTGTCAGCACCTGCTTTCGCGTGGTGCGTTGGAGCAGGCGGATACCTAGCTCACGCTCGAGCTGCGTGAGCCGTTTGCTGACCATCGCAAGCGACATATCCATTTCTCGCGCAGCAGCAGACAGGCTTCCAGCGGCCACAACGCGCACAAAGGTACGCAGGCTCGGGAGGTTGTCGATCATCATTCAATTCTTGAATTATTGGAAAGGATCCATTCAAAGAATACCCGTATTTATCCACGATTTGTTGAGTAACTATTGCAACAGACCGGACACCGACACCGGTGCCACGACCTCTCAAATCCTGGAGATCCTCATGCACGCTAAGACACACCGATGGCTTCACACGGCCGCCCTGATCCCGGCCCTTATCTTGGGAACCGTGATCACACCGGCATTTGCTCAATTTGACGACCTGGTCAAACCCGGTACTTTGGTCGTTGATAGAAGTCTTCCGAAGAAGACGCTCGAAGCAGAAATTCTCGCGGCACGCCGCTACGGCACGTTCTGGAACACTGGTGACGAGGCCATGGCGCGGAACGCCCTTGCACCGACGTTCTTCGACAACACCCTGCCTGACGGTCGTCCTCAAGGCATCGAAGGCGTGCTTGCCGCCTCGAAGGGTTTCCGTGCTGCCGTGCCGGACCTGCGTTGCGAAGTTCGTCAGATGATCGTGGCCGGCGACCGCGTGGTCACCCACCTCCACTTCACTGGTCATTTCACCGGCACCTTCATGGGCAAGCAGGGGAGCGGCCAGAACATCGACTTCATTGCGACCGACATCTATCGGATCGCCGACGGGCGCATCGCCGAGGACTGGCATCTGGAAGACAACCTCACCTTCCTCCAACAGGCTGGCCTGGCGGCCAAGTAACGGAGATCGCCCCCATGGCCTCGACACGGGAATCCCCGCAGGCGCCGGATGCAAAGCGGCGTCAATTCCTCAAGCAGACAGGCGTGATTGCCGGTGGCATCGCAACCGCTTCGATGCTCCCCAGCGTTCAAGCAAATACAGAGAAACCAATGACCAAGTCCACTCAGCCTCGTAATGACAACGGCAAGTTCTGGCCAGGCAACACCCGCCTTGTGGTTTCCATTTCCATGCAGTTCGAGGCGGGGGGCCAGCCACCGAAAGGGACTGACAGCCCTTTCCCAACAGTGGACTTCCCGGCCAACGTACCTTCCGATCCCGCAACGAACACCTGGTTCGCTTACGGCTATCGGGAAGGTATTCCCCGCATGCTGGATCTTTGGGACCGCCACGGTGTGAAAGTGACCTCCCACATGATCGGCGAGGCAGCAAAGAAGCACCCGGATCTGGCTCGCGATATTGTGGCCAGAGGACACGAAGCAGCCGGCCACGGCCCGCGCTGGAGCTCTCAGTACGCGATGAACCGCGAGGAAGAGAATCGATTCATTGCCGAGGGAACTCGCATGGTCGAGGAAGTCACCGGTCAGCGCCCCGTGGGCTACAACTGCAACTGGCTACGTCGCGGTCCCAATACGCTATCGCTTCTGCAGGAACTCGGCTATCTCTATCACATCGACGACGTCAGCCGCGACGAACCTTTTATCGAGCAGGTCAACGGCAAGGACTTCGTCGTCGTCCCCTACACCCTGCGCAACAACGACATCCTGTTGATTGAGGGACGCCACTACTCGCCGGACAAATTCCTGGCACAGATCAAGCGGGACTTCGATGCGTTGTATGAGGAGGCTGGATCGCGACGCCGCATGATGTCGATCAGCGCACACGACCGCATCAGCGGCTCACCGCAGATGGTGAGCGTGTGGGACGAATTCATCACCTATGCAAAGCGCAAGTCCGGCGTCGCCTTCATGCGCAAAGACGAGATCGCCCGATTCGCAGCCAGCAGCCCACTGACCCTACGCGAGAACGAAACCATTTGACGCATACCGCATGGCGGAGACGTCAACGGCATCTTCGTTTGAATGCCTTCGGCCGATGGCCGAAGGCTGTGTTTTCGGGAAGATTCACCCGGTGTTAAATCATTGAAAACCATCTGAGGCCGGTTTCCAACTCTAGATAAAGGCGAACCGCTCGAAGACGCTCTTCATACGAGTACATGAACGACCTCCAGGTAGTCCAAGTTTTCGTCCGCCCCCACCCACCGCAGACGCAAATCAAATCTGAGCCGAGCCGCCGTCGACAAACAGTTCGCTGCCGTTGACGAAACTACTCTCATCGGATGCCAGAAATAGTGCAGCACTCGCGGTTTCGTCGGGGTATGCCAAGCGTCCTAGCGGGGTCGTCGCCTCAACCGAGCTCACCATGCCTTCGTGTACGTCATTCGACGGCGCAAGGTCGTGCCAACCGGGTGTCGAAGTCGACCCGGGCGCAAGTACGTTCACGCGAATCTTGCGCGGCGCGAGGTCCAGAATCCAGCCGCGTGCGAAGTTACGGACGGCCGCCTTGCTCGCACTGTAGACGCTAAATGCCGGGATGCCAGTGACGGCTGCCGTCGAGCCCGTGAGGATGACAGATGCCCCATCCTTGAGCAGCGGCAAGGCCTTCTGCACCGTGAAGAGCGTTCCTTTTACGTTAGTCGCGAATGTCTTGTCAAAATGCTCTTCGGTGATGTTGCCGAGTGCGGCGAACTCGCCACCGCCAGCGTTCGCAACGAGGACATCGATGACACCCGCTTCTTCCTTAATGATCGCGTAGAGGCGGTCGAGGTCTGCAAGGTTTGATACGTCCCCCTGGACGCCACGAGCGTCACCGCCGACCTCTGCGACTGCCTTGTCCAGCGCTTGCTGACGACGGCCGGTCATGAAAACACGCGCGCCCTCCGCCACAAAGCGCTTTGCGATTGCGAGTCCGATACCGCTGTTCGCCCCAGTGACCAATGCAACCTTACCTGTAAGCCTACCCATTTCGACACTCCAGTTACGTTCGAGGTCGGATTATGGAACAGCACACTCTGATAAGATAGTACCTACCTAAAGGTAAGTATGAGGTTTTTTGATGGAACTGCGTTCAGACAGTTGCGGGTTAGAGGTGGCGTTGACGATTATCGGCGGCAAGTGGAAGCCCCTCGTTTTATTCCATCTCAACCATGGCCCTCGTCGATTTGGTGAGCTGAAGCGGCTCGTAACAGGTATCAGCGAGAAGGTCCTGATTCAGCAGTTGCGAGAGCTTGCGGACGACGGGGTCGTCATTCGTCGGGACTATCAGACGGTGCCGCCCAAGGTGGACTACGAAATGACCCCATTTGGTCACTCTTTGGCAATAGCGCTGAAACCGCTTTGCGCGTGGGGCGACGAAAACCGGTCGCGGATTACCGAGTCGCAAAAGGAAGCTCAGTCGACATCAGCTTGACACGGATGACAGGGGCGCAGGGGGTCATGGGCGACAAATCTCCTGACACTAAACGACATCCTGATCATATTTAGCTCTCGTTGAAGCGATCATAATTGAAGGGCCGCCGGCAGGATTCTGTCGGAAAGCCGCCAATTGAACGGCCGGTTATGAACGCCGCCTAACGGATTTGCGCGACGACCGACGATCAACGACCGGAGCATCCATGCGACGTATCCTTGCCATAGGTGGTGGCGGCTTTATGATGGAACACACACCATCACCCATTGACAGGCATATCGTTGGTCTCACAGGACAGGCGCGACCACGTATCTGCTACCTGGCCACGCCAAGCGGAGACCTGCCCGAGCATCTCCACAAGTTTCACGCCGCCTACGGCGATATGGACTGCGAGACGTCTCATCTTGCGTTCTTTCGGCAACCCGACTCGAGGTCGATTCTTACCGCCGATTTCCGCGCACGGCTGCTTGAGCAGGACGCCATTTATGTAGGCGGTGGAAATACAAAATCTGCACTGGCTGTCTGGCGCGAATGGGGGCTTGATACGGTTCTACGAGAGGCGTGGGAGAACGGCGTGCTGCTCGCAGGCGTGAGTGCGGGCGCGATGTGTTGGTACGAGGCCGGTTTGACCGATTCGTTTTGGGGAGCAGCTTATCGTCCGCTCGACTGCCTGGGTTTGCTGCCCGGTGGCTGCGCTGTTCACTACAGCAGCGATCCAAAGAGACGCGAGACGCTGCACGCCGCACAAAAAGCAGATGCGGTCCCACCATCAATTGCCATTGATGACTTTGCGGCCGCTCTGTACATGAGTACCTCCGTCGACAGCGTGCTCTCCTGGCGAGAGGGAGCAACCGCGTATCAAGTCTATCGCGAACACGAGACGGTGATCGAGACCGCGTTGCCGGCCAAACGAATTGGCCGATAACGCCAACGATCCAATGGTCGTTGTGGATATTTGCCGGGGCACCGCTCAGGGTCGACTTTAATCACCCGTGTCGGCGAACCCATCGTGTCAGGATGGGGTTGCCGGTTTCGGTCGTTCTACGCCCGTGACAATGGATCACAAGCTACCGATCCGAAGCCATTCGACGGCGGGATGCTCGCCGGGAACAGCTTCCGGTACGACGGTATGTATCAGCCTCATTCCTCGGGCCGAATTGGCGAACCAGACGACCGCATCCTGAGTCGCCCGATTGGCGAGAACAAGCGCCCGGAATCCCGGGTTGTTTCCCCAGTGAAAGAAGCAACCTTGGAAGGGTTCGAGACCCCAACCCAATCCCCAGGCAACGTTCGGATCAGGCGGGTTCTGACCGACAAGGTCTTCTGCGTCGTCGCCTTGCCGCGCATTGATGCGCGGCATGAACCATTGATCGTAGCTCGTGGCCGCCAAGCCTTGGCGAGCCAGTACATGCTGAACAAAGCTGATGTAGTCGGATGCTGTCGTCAGAAGCGACCACGAGGCCTGCGCCGTTTGAACACGACGCTTAGGTACCGGCTGGCCTTCCCATTCATGGCCCTGCGCATGGTTGACCGCGAAGCGCTCCTGCCACTCCAGGCTCGAATGACGCATGCCCAACGGTTCAAATACGCGCTCTCGCGCCAACATTTCTAGTGGGCGTGCGCTGACGGCCTCCATCGCGCGCTGAAGCCATGCAAACGCGCTGCTGCCGTAGCTGAACCGCTCGCCGGGGATGAAATATGTGCGAAGTGGAGCTTTGTCGCTGACAATATTCGGAAGACCACTCGTGTGTGTCAGCACATGAAGAGGCGTTATTCGCAGAGAATTCGAGTCGCCTGATACGTACTCTCCACAGATGTCGAACAGGGGTTTTTGCAGATCCAGCAGCCCTTCTTCGACAAGCTGGAGCGCGATGTAGGCGACAAGCGGTTTGGTGAGAGACGCAGCCTCAAAGACGGTCGCCGCATCGACACCGGCGCGGTCGTGCGTACCGCGAACGCCGAAGTAATGTTCGGCACTTCTCGTCCCCGCACGAAGAGCGGCAAGCGATACGCCAGGAATCTTGCCGCTGGCAGTCGCTTCTGCCAGAAATCGGCTGAGGTCGGTCATCGGTTCACGCATCAGCATTTTTTTCCCCGAATTGTACCGGTTGCGACGCCAGCGAAGCCTTCCGGCGTAGTTCGCCTCGGCTCGGCCAAGATCGGACGTTCGGCAAACATAGAGGCCATCGCGGTCGTTCACTTTGTACCGCTTGTCCTTCGGCTTGAGGTTGCGCAGCTTGGTATCGGTCAGCATGATCGGTGTTCAGATTCGGTACAAATACCATGATCTGAGCGTAAGGAAAACGTGCTTAAGGGTGCCGGAAGACACCAGCCATTGCCAAACAGGGATGCAAAAAAGCCCGCAAAATCGCGGGCTTAGGTGTGTTTTACTACCAGCGGATGCCGGCCGGTGCCGGACGCCGAATTACTCCCACTCAATCGTTGCCGGTGGCTTGCCCGAGATGTCATAAACAACGCGGTTCAAACCACGAACCTCGTTGATGATGCGGTTCGAGACCTTGCCAAGCAGGTCATGCGGCAAGTGTGCCCAGTGCGCCGTCATGAAGTCTTGCGTCTGCACGGCGCGCAGTGCCACGACCCATTCATACGTGCGGCCATCGCCCATCACACCCACGCTCTTGACCGGCAGGAATACCGCGAACGCCTGGCTCGTCAGTTCGTACCACGTCTTACCGCTGTTCGGCTCGACCGTGTTGCGCAACTCTTCAATGAAGATGGCATCGGCGCGACGCAGCAGGTCAGCGTAGTCGCGCTTCACTTCACCCAGAATCCGTACGCCCAGCCCCGGCCCCGGGAACGGGTGACGATAGACCATGTCATGCGGCAGGCCCAGCGCCACGCCCAGCTCGCGCACTTCGTCCTTGAACAGGTCGCGCAGCGGCTCAAGCAGCTTCAGCCCCAGCGTCTCCGGCAGGCCACCAACGTTATGGTGGCTCTTGATCGTCGTCGCCTTCTTCGTCTTCGCGCCACCCGACTCGATCACGTCCGGATAAATCGTGCCCTGCGCCAGCCACTTCGCGTTCTTCAGCTTCTTCGCTTCGGCCTGGAACACTTCGACAAATTCGCGGCCGATGATCTTGCGCTTCTGCTCCGGATCGGTCACCCCCGTCAGATGGCCCATGAACTGCTCAGCGGCGTCGACATGCACGACCTTCGCGTGCAGACGCCCCTGGAACATCTCCATCACCATCTTGCCTTCATTCAGGCGCAGCAGACCGTGATCGACAAACACACACGTCAGTTGATCACCAATAGCGCGATGAATCAGCGCCGCCGCAACGCTCGAATCCACACCGCCCGACAGCCCCAGAATCACTTCTTCGTCGCCCACTTGCTCGCGAATCGCCTTGACGGCTTCCTCGATGTGGTCGCGCATGATCCAGTCCGGCTTCGCGCCGGCAATCTGCAGCACGAAACGCTCGAGCAACTCGCGGCCCTTCACCGTATGCGTGACTTCCGGGTGGAACTGCACTGCGTAGTAGTTGCGCACCACGTCGGCCATACCGGCAATCGGGCAGCTCGGCGTCGACGCCATCAGCGCAAAGCCCGGCGGCAATTGCGTGACCTTGTCACCGTGACTCATCCACACCTTGAGCATGCCGTGACCTTCGGTCGTACGGAAATCCTCAAGGCCCTCGAGCAGCGGCGTATGCGCATGCGCACGCACCTCGGCGTAACCGAACTCGCGATGGTTGCTCGCCTCGACCTGACCGCCCAGTTGGACCGTCATCGCGAACATGCCGTAGCAAATGCCCAACACCGGCACACCCAGATCCCACACCGCCTGCGGGGCACGCAGATCCTGATCCTCATATGTGCTCGCGTGGCTACCCGACAGAATGACGGCCTTCGGATTGAATTCGCGAATGAACTCGTCCGAAACGTCGTTCGGGTGGATCTCGCAGTAGACGTGCGCTTCGCGAACGCGGCGGCCGATGAGCTGGGTGACTTGCGAGCCGAAGTCAAGAATGAGGATTTTGTCGTGCATCGTGAGGTACGGAAGAAGTGGATTCGTTGGACGTCGGCGCCGTGGCGGAAGGCACGGGCGTGACAGTACCGGTGCTGCCCACAGGCGCGACCGGCGTAGTGTTGACGGAGGTGGAGCCGCCCCCAGGCGTCTCCATGCGCGGCTCAGCGCGCGTGCCTCGGGCATCGTCGAGAGCCCGGGCATCCGCGTCATCGTACGGTGCGTTGCGCCGGGTGTCGCTCACGGCACCCCCACGCACTCGTCCGCCGGCATGCTGCACCGCCTGCACGCGCTCTTTCGTGCGCACGCTCGACGCCAGCTTGACGAGAATGGCACCCACCACCAACAGGACAGCACCAAGCGCCGGCATCAACAACTTGCCGCCCCCCGTCACCGCCAGTTGGCCGGAGATCAGCCAGCCCAGCACGAACGCACCGATCACCCAATTGATATGCCCCGTCACTTTCGCAACAGTCGCCGTCAACTGGCCGTTCACGGTGGCGTGCCATTGCAGCCAGGCCACGCCGATGAAGGCTACACCAAGCGCCTGCGCATAGAGCACGGGCGATGGTGCGGGCACTTCAATGGCCGCGTACAGCGATGACCAGAACGACGCGATCAGCAGCACACCGAGTGCCAGATTCAGCGCCGCATCGAGGAACAGTACCGTACGCAACATGGCCTTCATGGGCGATTACTCCACGTGGTAGTTGGGGGCTTCCTTCATGATCTGAACATCGTGCACATGCGATTCGCGCATGCCAGCAGCCGTAATTTGAACAAACTCGGCGTTCTTGTGCAGTTCTTCGATCGTCTGGCAACCCAGATACCCCATCGACGAGCGGATACCGCCGGTCAACTGATGGAGAATGGCGTTCACGCTGCCCTTGTAGGCCACACGGCCTTCAATACCTTCCGGCACCAGCTTGTCGGCGTTGTTCGCAGGATCCTGGAAGTAACGGTCAGCAGCCCCGTCCTTCATCGCGCCCACCGAACCCATGCCGCGGTAGCTCTTGTACGAACGGCCCTGATACAGGAACACTTCGCCCGGCGCCTCTTCCGTGCCGGAGAACATGCTGCCCATCATCACCGTGTGCGCCCCTGCGGCCAGCGCCTTGGCGATGTCGCCCGAGTAGCGAATGCCGCCGTCGGCAATCAGCGGAACACCCGTACCTTCGAGGGCTTCGGCCACATTGGCGATTGCCGTGATCTGCGGCACACCGACACCGGCCACGATACGCGTCGTGCAGATCGAGCCCGGGCCGATACCGACCTTGACCGCATCTGCACCGTGTTCCATCAGGGCCCGCGCAGCCCCCGCCGTGGCGATGTTGCCTCCCACCACTTCAATCTGCGGGAAATGCTTTTTGACCCACTGCACGCGGTCGAGCACGCCCTGGCTATGGCCATGAGCCGTATCGACCACGATCACGTCGACGCCGGCAGCCACCAGCAACTCGACGCGCTCTTCATTGTCCGGCCCCACACCCACTGCCGCGCCAACGCGCAGCTTGCCGTGCTCGTCTTTGCTCGCGAGCGGGTGCTCGGTCGCCTTCATGATGTCCTTGACCGTCATCAGGCCACGCAGCTCGAAAGCGTCGTTGACGACCAGCACGCGCTCCAGACGGTGGCTGTGCATCAGTTGCTCGGCGTCGGCCGGCGACGCGCCTTCGCGCACGGTGATGAGCTTCTCCTTCGGCGTCATGATCGCGCGCACCGGCTCATCCAGACGGCTCTCGAAACGCAGGTCGCGGTTGGTCACGATCCCGATGAGCTGTGCGCCCTCGACGACCGGGAAACCGGAAATGCCATGCTGGCGCGACAGCGCGATCACGTCGCGAACCTTCATGTGCGGCGGAATCGTGATCGGGTCACGCAGAACGCCCGACTCAAATCGCTTGACCTTCGAGACTTCCCGCGCCTGCTCGGCCGGCTTGAGATTCTTGTGAATAATGCCGATACCGCCCTGTTGTGCCATGGCAATGGCCAGACGCGCTTCGGTCACCGTATCCATGGCGGCCGACAGCAAAGGCATGTTCAGGACGATGTTGCGCGTGAGCTTGGTTTTCAGCTTGGTGTCGCGCGGGAGAACGGCGGAGTACGCCGGGACGAGGAGCACGTCATCGAAAGTGAGTGCTTTTTGGATCAGACGCATGGCAAATCCTATAGGCGCAAAATCGAATTATACAGAAATCGCGAGTTGCATGGAACGTGTGCCCCACATGTCAAGGGGCTTTTTCCCCGAGAGACGACTCGCGTATGTTTCACCCCCTTATGGGTCGGCGCCTTGGCCCGCCGAATGCCGGATTTCACAATCGGCACGCTCCGGCCCCATGCTATTCTTGCGCCCTTCCTGCACCGCCCTGACCGGCACAACCGGCGCACCGGGCGGCACGGATCACCGGCATCTCGATACCACGAACCACGGGCACGAACTTCATGGGGCAAGGCATTTCTTTCGGATTGGCGGCGGGCGCATTGTGGGGACTGGTCTTTCTGGCCCCTCGCCTGCTGCCCGGCTTCTCGCCGCTGGAACTGTCGGCTGCCCGTTACGTGCTTTACGGGCTGGTGTCAGCCGTACTGCTCGCACCGCTCTGGGCGCGCCTGCGACATACCGTCTCAGGCCATGACTGGCGCGCGTTATTCCGGCTAAGTCTGGTCGGCAACCTCATCTATTACCTGTTCCTCGCAGGTGCCGTGCAGATGGCCGGCATCGCCCCCGCATCGCTGATCGTTGGCGTGCTGCCCGTGACGGTCACGCTGGTCGGCAGCCGCGATCACGGCGCGATGCCCCTGTCCCGTCTGGCGGGCCCGTTGGCACTGGTGGCCGCGGGTATCGTCTGCATCAATGTCGACGTGTTCGCCCATGCCTCGGCAAGTGGCGGGGACTGGCGGCTGACGCTCGCAGGCATCGCCTGCGCCGTCGGCGCTCTGGTGAGCTGGACCTGGTATGCCGTGGCCAATGCCCGCTATCTGGCGCAATTCGGGCACTTCACGAGTCAGGAATGGTCGTTGCTGACGGGCGTCGCCACTGGCGTTCTGGCCTTGGCGCTGGCTATCCCGGCCGTGTTGCTGCCACACCCGGCAGCGACCGACGTGCCGCGCGACTGGCAAATGTTCCTGATCGTGAATATCGCGGTAGCGATAGGCGCATCGACTATCGGCAACGCGTTCTGGAATGCGGCGAGCCGGCGGCTGCCCCTGACCCTGTCGGGCCAGATGATCGTGTTTGAAACGCTGTTCGCGCTGATCTACGGCTTCATTTACGAACAGCGCGTACCGCGTCTGCTGGAACTCGCGGCCATCGTGCTGCTGCTCGCGGGCGTCAGCGCGTCGGTACGGCTACATTCGCGGGGATCGACACACTGACCGGTGCAGAATCGGAAGTCTGTCGCCGGCCTAGCTCCCGCGACGGCTCCCCAGCCACTTCTGCCCTTCCCGGCTTCCTTCGTTACGCACCTTCTCGACACGTCGCTGACGCGCCACCTTGGGGTCAGCCTTGAGCACGCGGTAGATCTCGACGCGATCGCCCGCTTCCACTACGGCGTCGAGCGCTCGCACCTTGCCGAAGACGCCCGCTTTCATGCGCGCGAGATCCAGCTCGGGAAAGCGTTGCAGCACGCCGCTACGCTCGATCGCATCACGCATTGTGGCGCCTTGCGGCAACGTCAACGGAATGATCGTCTGCTCGTCAGGCAGCGCATAGCAGACTTCGACATTCAGCTCACTCGACATACACGGCCTCCGCGCGCTTGACGAACGCGTCGACGAACGTATTGGCAATGTGACTGAACACCGGCCCGATGACCTTCTCAAGCAGAAAATTCGCAAATTCGTAGTGAAGGCCAAACTCGATCTTGCAGGCGTTCTCGCGCAGCGCGGTGAACTTCCACGTGCCGTGAAAACGCTTGAAGGGTCCTTCGACGAACGTCATTTGAATGGAGTCCGGACGCGTCTGAATATTGCGCGTCGCGAATGAATGCTTCAGACCCTTGAAGTCAATCATCAGCGACGCCTCCATGCTGTGCTCGTCCTGATGCCGAATCTCGACACCACCGCACCAGGGCAGGAATTTGGGGTAATCGGCGACATTGGTCACCAGGTCGTACATCTGCTCATCGGAGAAATGCACGAGAACGGTTTTACTGACTTCGGCCATCGTCTGTCGGGCGAGGTGTTCGCACGACACGCCTGCGATCGATGCTGTATCGACCCCCGCGCGTCGCAAGCCGCCTCTTGCCGAGACTCTTTGTTAAAATCGCTATTTTACCCGAGCCCGACTCACCGGGTCCGACCAAGTTACCCGCCAAGGATCCATGAGCATCATTGACAACAAGAAGGCCTTCTTCGATTACTTCATCGAGGAGCGATACGAAGCCGGGATCGCGCTCGAGGGGTGGGAAGTCAAGGCAATTCGCGCCGGGCGGGCGCAGATCAAGGAGGGTTATGTCGTCATCAAGAATGGCGAGATCTTCCTGATCGGCACGCACATCAGCCCGCTGCAGACCGCGTCGACGCACATCAAGCCCGACCCCGTGCGCACCCGCAAGCTTCTGCTGAAAGCCGACGAAATCAAGAAACTCATCGGCAAGGTGGAGCAACGCGGATACACGCTCGTTCCCATCAACCTGCACTACAGCAAAGGTCTGGTGAAATGCGAGATCGGGCTAGCCAAGGGCAAGAAGCTTCACGACAAGCGCGAGACGGAAAAGAAGCGCGACTGGGATCGCGAAAAAGCACGTTTGATGCGCACGCCCACCTGAGGCGCGGCATCGGCATGGTGCGCGCGATACAGCCAACACGTTTGCCAACCACCCAAAGAAAACGGCCCATCTGGGCTAATGCCGTTCAGTTAAGCCACTGAACGGCATTTTTATATCTGAGGGCAGATAGTCGAAAGTAGAGCTACGGCATCGTCGGTAGGGTGATGCTCTATGCTTGGAGAACACCTCACCTGTCTTGTTGGAATATCTGAACCAGCCGACTATAGTCGGCTGGCTGAGCATTTGCCGTACGAGTGGATTCATCAGGCACTCTCGACTACGGGCACGGCCAGTCTGCGACGCAGGCGCCTGCCCGCTGATCGGGTGCTGTGGCTTGTCATTGCTCTGGCAATCTATCGGTCGACTTCAATCGATGAGGTTGTGCATGACCTAGGGCTGGTCCTGTCACCTTCCGACTCGGCTTGTTTGAGCAAAAGCGCTGTCACGCAAGCACGCCAGCGTTGCGGCCAAGCGCCGATGCAGAGTCTATTTCAGATTAGCGCCTGCGCGTGGATTGGGCAGCAATCCCGTCATTACTCACTCAAAGGGCTTTCGCTGTGGGCCATCGACGGCACCACACTGCGCGCGGCCGATAGCCCGGAAAACCGTGAGCACTTCGGCGCACAAATCTACAAAAACGACCGCGTGGCAAGCTCCCCGCAAGTCCGGGCCGTGAGCCTGACGTCTTTGCCTTCGCATCTTGTGGGGGCTGTGCGCTTTGGTCCCTACGGTACCAACGAGATGCTGTATGCCAAGTCGTTAATCTCCGATGTGCCCAATCACTCGATCACGGTGTTCGACAAGGGTTTTTTAAGCGCGGAAATCCTCTGCGCCTTGCGTGCAAACGGCGAGCAGCGGCACTTTGTGATTCCAGCACGTTGCAATACGCAATGGGAACGGGTGTCGGGCAGCCCTCGCGACCAGATTGTGCGAATGCGAGTCTCGCCCCAAGCTCGAAAGAAGTGCCCTGAACTGGGCGAGACGTGGCAGGCGCGGTGCATCACCGGCGTCGATGCGCATGGCCGTGAGCGGGTATTGCTCACCTCATTGAGCGAGCGCACGCAGTGGCGAGCCAGTGATATCGAGAAGCTTTACCAGCGGCGCTGGGAAATAGAGACAAGCTACCGCGAACTCAAGCAGGTCATGCTCGGCTCTGCCCTGACCCTCAGAAGCCGTACTGTTGACGGGATCTACCAAGAGATTTGGGGCGCGCTGATCGGCTATAACCTGATTCGAGTCGAGATGGCTGCTGCGGCACGCACAGGGAAAATCGCTCCCACCGATATCAGCTTTATCCGCGCCCTGCATGCCATGCAACACGAACTTTGGTGGGCGGCCAGGACTCGCGCTCTGGCAAAACTGCCTGCGTGGCTCGCTTCCATGCATCAGCGCCTACTCGAATGCACTATACAAAAACGGCCCGGGAGACGATGCCCCCGAGCCGTCAAAGCAAGACCCTCGAAATATACCGTGCGATTCCTCAAAAAATCGCTTAACTGAACGGCATTAGCCCATCTGGGCCGTTTTTCATTGTTGCGCCAGTTTAGCGCCGGGGAGTCGAATTACCGAAGCCACCAACACCGCCGCCATCACCTCCCGGGATCGATCCCCCTTCGGTGCCGCGCACGATCTTGAGCGCCGAAGCAATCATGCCGCTCAAATCCGTGAGATTGCCCGGCACGATCAGCGTGTTGTTCGTTTTGGCGAGGTTACCGAACGCATTGACGTATTGCTCGGCCACCTTGAGGTTGACAGCTTCCATGCCGCCCTGCGTCTGAATCGCCGTCCCAACCTTTTGAATGGCCTCGGCGTTCGCCTCTGCCACCGCCAGAATGGCCGACGCCTCACCTTGCGCCCGATTGATTGCCGCCTGACGCTCACCTTCGGACTTCTGGATAGCCGCTTCGCGTGCGCCGGTTGCCAGGTTGATCTGCTCCTGCCGCTTCCCTTCCGATGCCGCGATCAGTGCACGCTTCTCACGCTCGGCTGTGATCTGCGCCTGCATGGCGTGCAGAATCTCTTTCGGCGGAGTGAGATCCTTGATCTCGTAACGCAGCACCTTCACCCCCCAGTTCGACGCTGCTTCATCAAGCGCATTGACCACGCTGTGGTTGATGAACGCGCGCTCTTCAAACGTCTTGTCGAGTTCAAGCCTGCCGATCACGCTACGCAGTGTCGTTTGCGCAAGTTGCGTGATGGCCACGACGTAGTTGCTTGAGCCGTACGATGCCTTCATCGCATCGGTCACCTGAAAGTACAGAATCCCGTCGACTTGCAACTGCGTGTTGTCCTTGGTGATACAAACCTGACTCGGTACGTCGAGCGGCACTTCCTTGAGCAAATGCTTATAGGCCACGCGATCCACGAACGGCACGACAATCGAGAGCCCCGGCGTGAGGGTCGCATGATATTTACCGAGACGCTCGATCACCCACGCATGCTGCTGCGGCACGATCTTGATCGAACGCGCCGCAATGACCACGGCGATGATAAAAACAATAAACGCGACGTTGGATAGATCGAACATGTTTCCCCCTGAAGCGCCCGCCATTACGGCAGGCTGGTTCCCCGTCACCCGCGATGGCAGGCCATGCATCGTAACGGAACACAGACCCGATGCGACGTAGAAGCTCGAAAATGAGCTATCCCCTAGCGGGTAATGAGGTAATGCCTAACTCTCACGTGGATGCATGGACTGAAGTCGTCCCGCAATCACACCGTCACGTGGGCAACGAACAATCGGCTGCCACGCACCTCCCGGATGACAAACCAACCTGCATCTGCGGTCTCACCGGGCATTAGCTCGACGTCCCACTCGGCGCCGCGGTACATCGCCCGTGCGCGGCCGTCAGCCTGCCACGCCTCGACATGCAATTGCTGCCCGATGTCCAGATTGGTGTTGGGATCTGCCGTTGCGTCAACCTTGATGCGCCGCCGGCCAAACCGGCTGCGACGCAGGAACCAGACGGCCACGCCGGCCACCACTGCTGCGATCACCAGCTGCAGCGGCCAATCGATGCGTAATACCGCCGCGATGCCGCCAGCCGTCATTCCGAGCGCCACCATCAGGAGATAGAACGTTCCGCTTGCCAGCTCCAGCACCACGGTCAATCCGGCAACGCCGAACCAAAGCCAAGCTTGCTCCATCACAACTCCCAGACATAAAAAAACCCCGGTGTATTACCGGGGTTTATAGCACGAAACCAACCGGCCGGCGCTCGCATCCCAAGGACTGCGCTGCCTTTCGGTCGCGTCCGAGATGCCGCTCGGACGCGTCCCAACTCAGGTCGTGATCGTGACGATTACTTCGCCAGCTTGGCGAGTTGTTGCCACGTTTCGATGACCGTATCCGGGTTGAGCGACATAGAAGCAATGCCTTCCTTCGCCAGCCATTCGGCCAGATCCGGATGGTCCGACGGGCCCTGACCGCAGATGCCGACGTACTTGCCCTTCGACAGGCACGCCTTGATCGCGCGGGTAAGCATGAACTTCACGGCCGGGTCACGTTCGTCGAAGTCCTTGGCCAGCAGTTCCATGCCCGAATCGCGATCCAGACCCAGCGTGAGCTGCGTCAGGTCGTTCGAACCGATCGAGAAGCCGTCGAAGAACTCGAGGAACTCGTCGGCCAGAATGGCGTTCGACGGCACTTCGCACATCATCACCAGCTTCAGACCGTTCTCGCCACGCTTCAGACCGTAGCCAGCCAGCATGTTGACCACACGCTCGGCCTGACCCAGCGTACGCACGAACGGCACCATGATCTCGACGTTGGTCAGACCCATTTCGTCACGCACGCGCTTGAGTGCACGGCATTCCATCTCGAACGCTTCGGCGAAGTCTTCCGAGATATAACGCGAAGCACCGCGGAAACCCAGCATCGGGTTTTCTTCGTCCGGCTCGTAACGCGAACCGCCGATGAGCTTCTTGTACTCGTTGGACTTGAAGTCCGACAGACGCACGATCACGCTCTTCGGATAGAAGGCTGCGGCGATCGTGGCAATGCCTTCGGCCAGCTTGTCGACATAGAACGCGCGCGGCGATGCATGACCACGCGCCACCGATTCGACCGCCTTCTTCAGGTCGGCGTCGATGTTCGGGTACTCGAGAATCGCGCGCGGGTGCACACCGATGTTGTTGTTAATGATGAATTCCAGACGCGCCAGGCCTACCCCTTCGTTCGGCAGTTGCGCGAAGTCGAAGGCGAGTTGCGGGTTGCCCACGTTCATCATGATCTTCACCGGGATCTTCGGCATTTCGCCGCGCTGGATCTCGGTGATTTCGGTCTCGAGCAGACCGTCGTAAATCTTGCCTTCGTCGCCTTCGGCGCAGGAGACGGTCACGAGCGCGCCATCCTTGAGCACGTCGGTCGCGTCGCCACAGCCGACCACTGCCGGCACACCCAGCTCACGCGCGATAATCGCCGCGTGGCAGGTACGGCCGCCACGGTTGGTCACGATGGCCGATGCACGCTTCATCACCGGCTCCCAGTTCGGGTCGGTCATGTCGGCCACCAGCACGTCGCCCGGCTGCACACGCTCCATCTCGCTCGGGTCCATGATCACGCGCACCGGACCTGCACCGATCTTCTGACCGATGGCTCGGCCCCTCGTCAGCACCGGGGCATCGCCCTTGAGCTTGAAGCGTTGCTCAACCTTGCCGACGGCCTGGCTCTTGACCGTCTCGGGGCGCGCTTGCAGGATGTAGATCTTGCCGTCCTTGCCGTCCTTGCCCCACTCGATGTCCATCGGACGACCGTAGTGCTTCTCGATGATCAGCGCGAACTTGGCCAGTTCGACACAATCGTCGTCGGTGATCGAGTAACGGTTACGCAGCTCCATCGGCACATCGATGGTCTTCACGCGGCCCGGCTCGCCCGGTTGCGTGAATTCCATTTTGAGGAGCTTCGAGCCAAGCGTGCGGCGAATAATGGGGTACTTGCCCGCCTTGAGCGTCGGCTTGAAAACGTAGAACTCGTCCGGGTTCACGGCGCCCTGCACGACCGTCTCACCCAGGCCGTAGCTGGCCGTGATGAAGACGACGTCCTGGAAACCCGACTCGGTGTCGATCGTGAACATCACACCCGACGCGCCGCAGTCCGAGCGAACCATGCGCTGCACACCGGCCGACAACGCCACTTCGGCGTGCGTGAAGCCCTTGTGAACGCGATACGAGATGGCACGGTCGTTGTACAGCGAGGCGAAGACGTGCTTCATACGATCAAGCACGTCTTCGATACCGACCACGTTCAGGTAGCTTTCCTGCTGACCGGCGAACGAGGCGTCCGGCAGATCTTCGGCGGTTGCCGACGAACGCACGGCGAACGAGGCGTCCGGCTGGCCGTCTGCGATGCGCGCGAACTGCTCGCGGATCTCCTTCTCGAGTTGCGGCTGCAGCGGTGCGTCGACGATCCACTGACGGATTTCGGCACCGGCTTCCGCGAGCGCCTTGACGTTATCCACGTCCAGGCCCTCGAGGCGTTGGGCAACGCGCTCGGTCAGATTGTTGTGGTGGAGAAACTCGCGGAAGGCGAAAGACGTCGTGGCGAAACCACCCGGCACGCGCACGCCGGCGCTGGCCAGTTGGCTGATCATTTCGCCAAGCGATGCATTCTTGCCGCCGACCGACTCGACGTCGGTCATGCGCAGATGCTCAAACGGCACCACGTAGGCGCCGTCGTGTGCTGCGTTAGTCATAAAAGCCCCTAAGGTAAGAAAAAAAATTCTCGGAGGATCGGTTGGGACTGACGTGGACCGATCGACCTGTTGGATAAGAAATCGCGCTTTGGCTGCGTCGAGAACCAGGGGCTAGCACCCGACGACCTGCATCGAACCATCGGAATTGCCCGCTGCGCCCCGCCAGACGGGCCTGAGGCCGGGCAGCGCGCGATGGTTGCACAATTGCTTATCCAACAAGTTGCCGCTATTCTACCGTGCAATGCACCAATTTGCGATTCTGCGCATGAGCGACTCCTCGACTACCGGAAATTCCCCTATGTCCCCCGCCGCAGCGGCCACACCGGTTGCCGCACGCCCGGTCTTCATCGTGTCCGACGGCACCGGGATTACCGCCGAAACGTTCGCGCATTCGATCCTCGCACAATTCGAAATGCGTTTCCGTCAGATTCGCGTTCCGTTCGTGGATTCCGTCGATAAAGCCTATGAAACGGCACAACGGATCAATGAAATGTATCGAACGGAGAATGTCCGGCCGATCATTTTCAGCACACTCGTCGACGCGCGGGCCAACGAGATTCTGCGCAATTGCCACGGCGTGATTCTCGATATGTTCCAGACGTTCATCGAACCGCTCGAGGTGGAGTTGGGCCTCAAGTCGATGCATGCCATCGGCCGCGTTCACCAGAACGCCGACAGCGAGGCTTACAAGAACCGGATCGAGGCGGTGAACTTCTCGCTCGCGCACGACGACGGTCAGTCCAACAAGAATCTGCAAAGCGCCGACGTGATCCTCGTAGGCGTATCGCGCAGCGGCAAGACGCCGACCACGCTCTATCTCGCCATGCAATACGGCGTGAAGGCCGCAAACTATCCGTTGATCCCGGAAGACTTCGAGCGCGAAAAGCTGCCTTCTACGCTCGACCAGTACAAGGACAAGATCTTCGGGTTGTCCATCGATCCGCAACGGCTCTCGGAGATTCGCAACGAGCGCCGTCCGGGCAGCAAGTACGCGTCGCTGGAAAATTGCCGCTACGAGGTCAACGAGGCCGAGGCGATGATGCGCCGCGAAGGGATCAAATGGCTGTCGTCGACGCACAAGTCGATCGAAGAAATCGCCACGACCATTCTGCAGGAAATCAAACTGGAGCGTGACGTCTATTGACGTCTTTCAGCCGTGCGATTTGCGGCTGCGCTGATGACAAAAGGGAGGCCATCGGCGTCCCTTTTTGTTTGCACCACGCACACTCGCGAACCCGCTCAGGACAGTCGTTGACGCACCGCTTCGAACAGGCAGATGGCCGCGCACGCCGCCACGTTGAGCGACTCCATACCGCCCGGCTGCGGAATACGGATCGGCGTCTGCACGCGCTCGAGCCAATGTGGCGATACGCCGGCACCTTCATTGCCGAAGACCCATGCCACAGGTGCGCGTAAATCCTGCTCGTACAGCGATGTGCTCGCCTGCAAACTCGTCGCCAGCAACGGCACCGACAGACGCGGCGCGAGCGAATCCGGCGTGCAATGCTCCACGATATTCAGGGAGAAATGCGCGCCCATTCCGGCACGCAGCACCTTGCTCGACCAGGCGAGCGCTGTGCCCGACATACAATACACGTCGCGAACGCCCGCGGCCGCTGCACTGCGGAGAATCGAACCCACATTACCTGCATCCTGCACCGCATCCAGGATGATGCAGTCCGTCTTTTGCGACGTCGGCAGATGCCCCGAGGGCACCTCCACGACGAACAGTAGCGGCACGCCGTTGACGAGCGTCGACAGCGGCTCGAAGAGTGCCTGCGGCAAACACACGCGACGCTCGGCCTCTACCCTCGTCCAGATCTGTGCGACTTCATCGTTCTCAAGCGCCGGTTCCGCTGCCACGCAAACGAGCGGTTGCCCCAGCGCGCCGAGATAAGCGTCGGCCAGATGCACGCCTTCGAGCAATGTCTGACCGAGCTTGCGCCGCTGCTGGTTCGACTGTGCCAGTTGCTTCAGGCGCTTGTAGAACGGATTGTCTTTGGAACTGATGAGCTTCATGACGAACGCGCCAGGCGAGAAACAGTAAGCACGCCAAAGACTTCAAACGCCTCTCGAACCGGCGCGAAGGACTGGCGATGATGCGGGCTGGGGCCGTGCTGGCGAAGCGCCTCCAGATGGCGCGGCGTGCCATAACCGACGTGTTCGTCGAAACCGTATTGCGGGAATTCTTCGTGCAGGGCGACCAACTGACGGTCGCGCGTGACCTTCGCAAGAATCGACGCCGCCGAAATCGCAGGCACCGTATCGTCGCCTTTGATAACGGCCTCGGCACGCATCGGCAGCACGGGACAGCGATTGCCGTCGATCAGCGCCAGCGTCGGCACGCGCGACAGACCATTCACGGCACGCTGCATCGCGAGCATCGTCGCATGGAGGATATTCAGAGAATCGATCTCCGCCACGCTCGCCTCGGCAATGCAATACGCGAGCGCGCGTTCGACGATCTCCTCATAGAGCGCCTCACGACGCTGGGCCGTGAGCTTCTTCGAATCGGCCAAGCCCTTGATCGGACGCGACGGATCGAGAATTACCGCTGCCGTCACGACGGGCCCGGCCAGCGGCCCGCGCCCGACTTCGTCCACGCCACAGGTCAGATCGGCGGCTACATCGGCAAACAGGTCGAACGCCATCTGCGGCAGCGCCGCTTTGGCGGCACGGGTACGCGGCCTGCCAGCGCCGGGCGCACTGCTTTCGCCCGATGAGACTTTACGCGCGACACGGCGCACTTTGACTTCCTCGCTCATATCCGCCCTTTCTCACGCAACACGCGCTCGATGACTTCGGCCGAACGCGCCGCCGTGTTCTGGCGCAGTTGTTCATGAATCTTCGTGAAGCGCGCCTGCAAGGATTCACGCAACGCCGGGTCAGTCAATTGCTTCCAGACGGCGTCGGCGAGGGCTTCAGGGGTCGCAAAATGCTGCAGCAACTCCGGCACGACGAACTCGCCCGACAGGATATTCGGCAACCCGACGTACGGCAGATATCCCTGACGCTTCATGATCTGCGCCGTCAGCCAAGGCACTTTATACGAGATGACCATCGGCTTCTTGTACAGCGCTGCTTCCAGCGTAGCCGTTCCGCTGGCAAGTAGCACGCTATCTGCGGCCTCCAGGGCAAGGGGCGCTCGACCATCGGTCACGGTCAGATTGAGATCGCTGTGGGCGTCCAGAATCGGTTGCATCAGCACGCGCAGACGCGGCGTCGCGGCCGGGAGGACGAAGCGAATCGACGGGTCGCGCCTGGCCAGCAAACGCATCGCCGCGAAAAACACCGGCGCGAGACGTTGCACCTCGGATGTCCGGCTGCCCGGCAGGATGGCGACGACCGGGCCATCTCCCTGGAGCGCCAGCTTGGCCCTCGCACCGGCGACGTCGGGCACCATTGGAATCTTGTCGGCCATCGGATGGCCGACGAACGTCGCATCGATACCCGCCCGGTGATAAATTTCCGGCTCGAACGGGAACAGGCACAGCATATGATCGACCGCGCGCTTGATCTTCTTGATGCGCCCACCTCGCCAAGCCCAGATCGACGGGCTCACGAAATGGATCGTGGGAATGCCCGCTTCGCGCAGCTTGATTTCGAGATCGAAATTGAAGTCTGGCGCGTCGAAGCCCACGAATGCCAGCGGCTTGTCCGCCAGCCAACGCTCGCGAAGTTGCTTGCGAATCGAGAGAATCTCTCGCAGATGCTTGATGACTTCGACATAGCCCATGACGGAGAGCTTGTCGATCGGCCAATAGGCGTCGAAGCCCTCCTCCGCCATATGCGGACCACCGACACCCGCGTACGCGATGCCGGCCGGAAGACTCTGCTTGAGACCGGCAAGGACGTTGCCGGCAATGAGATCGCCAGACAGCTCCCCGGCCACCATCGCCAGGGTTCGCTGGCCGGCGCCGGGAAGGGTCGGCGGCATAGATTAGCGCACGATACCGCGCGTGCCAGTGTTGAGAAAATCGAGCAGCGAGCGCACGGCGTCGAAGACATCCGGCGCACCTGCGTTGCCAAAGGCCTCGATCTGCACCTTCGCTTCGTCGAGCGTCAAACCGCTCTTGTAGAGCAGCTTATACGCGTGACGCAGCGCGGTAATGGCATCGGCGGTGAAGTTACGGCGACGCAGCCCCTCGACATTGATGCCATAAGGCACCGCGCGGTCGCCCGACGCAATCACGAACGGCGGCACGTCTTGCACGAGTACCGAAGCCCCGCCCACCATCGAATGCGCACCAATGCGCACGAACTGATGCACACCGGTCATGCCACCAATGATTGCCCAGTCACCGACTTGTACGTGGCCGGCCAGTTGCGCATTGCTCGAAAACACCGTGTGGTTGCCCACGTGGCAGTCGTGAGCGATGTGCACGTAGGCCATGATCCAGTTGTCGTTGCCGACACCGGTCAAGCCACCGTCCTGCACCGTACCGGTGTGGATGGTCGTGAATTCGCGGATCGTGTTGCGATCGCCAATGACAAGCTTCGTCGGCTCGCCAGCGTACTTCATATCCTGCGGGCTACCGCCGATCGACGCGAACGGGCCGATCTTGTTGCCCTCGCCCAGCGTTGTATGGCCGTCGACAATCGTATGCGCAAGAATCTGCGTGCCGGCGCCGATCGTCACATTCGGCCCGACAATTGCGTAGGGACCGACGGCAACGTCCTCAGCGAGTTGCGCCTTCGGATCGACGACTGCGGTGGGATGAATATGGGTCATGAGCATCTCGATTCCGGTTATTCGCCGTTCTTCTTGACCATGCACATGAACTCGGCTTCCGCCGCGATCTTGCCGTCTACCAGCGCCTTGCCCTTGAACTTGTAGAAGCCGCGGCGCTCGCTCAGGAAATCGACGTCGAGCACGAGTTGGTCACCCGGCTCGACCGGACGCTTGAAGCGAACGCTCTCGATACCCACGAAGTAGTAAAGCGTGTTCTCGTCGTGCACCGCCTCTTCCGAGAACGTGAGCAGCGCAGCGGCTTGCGCCAGCGCTTCGACGATCAGCACGCCCGGCATCACCGGACGTTGCGGATAATGGCCCGTGAAGTACGGCTCATTGATCGTAACGTTCTTGATGACCTTGATGTTCTTGTGCGGCTCCAGGCCGATCACGCGGTCCACCATCAGCATCGGGTACCGATGCGGCAGCAGCTTCATGATCTTGTGGATGTCGATGGTAATAGTGGTCTCGCTCATTTGTCCTGCAGGTCTTTGACCTTCGCTTCAAGTTGACGCACGCGGTCGCGCATCTTGTCCAGATTACGCATGATGGCCGCGTTTTTGTTCCATTCGGCATTCGGGATGGCCGGAAACGCGCTGGTATAGGTGCCCGGGCCAGGAATCGACTTCGACACCCCCGACTTGGCCGTCACGATGACCCGGTCGCCAATTGTCACATGCCCGGCCACGCCCACGGCGCCGCCCAGCATGCAGAATTTCCCGATGGTACTGCTGCCGGCGATGCCCGTACATGCGGCAATCACCGTGTAGGCCCCCACGCGCACGTTATGCGCGATCTGCACCTGATTATCGATCTTGCAACCGCGCTCGATCACCGTATCGGCCATCGCGCCGCGATCGATGGAGGTCGACGCGCCGATTTCGACGTCGTCCTCGATCACCGCACGTCCCACCTGAGGAATCTTTACCCACTCACCGCCATTGGCAGAGAAGTCGGGCGCAAATCCGAAACCGTCCGAGCCGATCACCGCACCCGCGTGAATCACGCAACGCGCGCCAATCACGCTCGTGTGGTACAGCGTGGCATTCGGATAGACGAGCACGTCGTCACCCAACGTCGTGCCGCGACCGACGAACACGTTCGCCACCAGACGAACCCGCTCACCCAGACGCGCCCCCGCCTCGATCACGACATTCGGACCGATAACGCACGACGCCGGCACCACGGCCGTCGGATCGACGACTGCGCTCGGATGAATACCGGCAGGCGGCACAGGTGCCGCAGCTTGCGCGAACATCTGAGCCACGCGCGCAAAGTACGCATAAGGATTCGGCGCGATGATCCACGCACGCCCTTCATGCGACGGCAGCTTGTCGAAGTCGGCTTTGGAGAGAATCACAGCCGCCGCGCCCGAATTGGGCACTTCGGCGAGATACAACGGATTGGACAGGAACGCGAGTTGCTTGGCGCTCGCGCGATCGAGCGGTGCCAGACCATCGACCGCGACATCGCCGTCACCCACGAGGTCGCCGCCGAAGCGAGCGACCAATTGAGCCAGCGACACCGACGGCAACGCCGGCATGGACGACGCGCCCGTCACTTGCCGCCAGTGCCGCTGCCCGAACTTGCGTTCAGCGTCTTGAGCACTTTGTCGGTAATGTCGATACGCGGACTCACGTAGACCGCCTCCTGCACGATCAGATCGTACTTGTCCACTTCCGCAATCTGCTTGATGACACGGTTGGCGCGATCAAGCACGGCTGCGAGTTCTTCGTTGCGACGCTGATTCAGGTCCTCACGAAACTCGCGTTGCTTGCGCTGGAACTCAGTGTCGGCGGCAGCCAGATCACGCTGACGCTTGGCACGCTCGGTGTCGGACAACGTCGGGTTGTCCTTGTCGAGCTTGTCCGACATCGCCTTGAGACGTTGCGCCATCGCCTGCAGATCCGCGTCCCGCTTGGAGAACTCGGCTTCGAGCTTGGCTTGTGCGGCCTTGGCCGGCGCCGAATCGCGAAGAATGCGATCCGAGTTGACAGCGGCGATGCGCGCATCCTGAGCCATGGCGGCAAATGCCGCGCCAGCCAGCAACGCCGCGGCGACGCCGCGAAGGCAATGCTTACGGATACCGTTCAATGTATTACCCCTTACAACGATGAAACGTTCGGAACCGGTCGATGTGCCGTCGTTAGAACGACGTACCGACCTGGAACTGGAATTTCTGATACTGATCGCCGGTCTTCTTGACGAGCGGGAAGCCCATCGAGAGCTTGAGCGGGCCAATCGGTGAAATCCACGACAGGCCGAAACCGTAAGAATAGCGCAGGTTATTGAAGGTAATCGCCTGGCCGTTATCGAACACGTTACCACCGTCCAGGAACGTGAAGATACGCAGTGTACGGTCATAACCCGTGCCCGGCAGCGGGAACGTCAGTTCAACATTACCGATCAGCTTCGAAGCACCACCCAGCGGCTCGCCGTTGGTGTCCTTCGGACCCAGCGAACTCGGCTCATAACCCCGCACCGAGCCGATACCACCCGCGAAGTAGTTCTTGAAGATCGGGAACGGTTGGCCGCCCATCCCGTGGCCGTAGCCGACTTCGCCGTTGAGCGCCAGCGTGAAGCCACGACTCACCGGGTAGTAGTACTGGTGCTGGTAGTAGGCACGGAAGTACTTGGTCGTCCCGATCGGCGTACCGATTTCGATGTTGGCCTGCTGATAATGGCCACGATTCGGGATCAGTGCGCTGTCACGCGAATCGCGCGACCAGCCCACGGTCAGCGGGTAGTTGTTGCTGATGTAACCGAACTGGTTGGCGTAATCGATATAGCGCTGCGGCGTCGTGCCATCACTCGTCAGGTGCAGACGCGTCTGTTCGAAGCCGATACCGAAGAACACCGTGTCGACTTCCGAGAACGGCACACCGAACTTCAGGTTACCGCCTAGCGTGTTGATACGGAAATCCGAATCGCTCGTGAGCAGCAGCGGCTGATACGTACGGTAGTAGATGTCGGTAATACGGCTCACACCGTCGACCGTGAAGTACGGATCGACCTGCGTGACAGCCAACGTACGGTAGGTCTTACCGGTATTCACGTTCACCGACAGCGACGTACCCGAACCGAACACGTTGTCCTGGCTGATACCGGCTTGCAGCACCACCTTGTCAGTCGACGAGAAACCCGCACCCACGTTGATCGTACCGGTCGGCTTTTCTTCCACCTTCACCTGGAGGTCGACCTGATCGTTCGAACCGGCTACCGGCTCGGTCGTCACGTTCACGTCGGTGAAGTAGCCGAGACGGTTGATACGATCCTGCGAAAGCTTGAGGCGGTCGGCGTCGTACCACGAGCTTTCGAGCTGGCGCAGTTCGCGGCGGATCACTTCGTCACGCGTGCGCGAGTTGCCCACGATGTTGATCTTGCGAACGTACACGCGACGGCCCGGATCGATCGTCAGCGCCAACGCCACCGTGTGGTTGTTGCGATCGATCGTCGGCTGGGCGTTCACATTGGCGAATGCGAAGCCGTAGTTACCCAGCAGATCGGAAATCGCCTTCGTGCTGGCTTGCAGCTTGGCCGCAGAGAACGTGTCGCCTGGCTTCAACTGCACGAGCTTCTGAATGTCATCCTGCTTGCCCAGCATCTCGCCGCCAACCTTGACGTCCGACACCTTGTACGGTTCGCCTTCATGCAGGTTGATCGTGAGGAACATCTCGTCCTTGTCCGGCGTGATCGAAACGTCGGTGGAGTCGATGTTGAATTCCAGATAACCGCGGTTCAGATAGAACGAGCGCAGCTTTTCCAGGTCGCCCGTGAGCTTGTCCTTGGAGTACAGGTCGTTCTTCGAGTACCACGACAGCCAGTTCGGCGTGCCGAGTTCCATCTCCGCCGTCAGATCCGACGACGAGAACGCCTTGTTGCCGACGAAGTTGATCTGCTGGATCGTCGCCTTCGGGCCTTCGGTCACGGCGAACTGGATACCCACGCGGTTACGCTCAAGTGGCGTGACCGTCGTCTTCACCTCGGCAGCGTAGTAACCGCGCGTAAGGTATTGACGCTTGAGTTCCTGTTCCGACTTGTCGAGCAGGTTGCGGTCGAAGGTGCGGCCTTCGGTCAGGCCGACCGAACGCAGCGCCTTCTTCAGACCGTCTTTATCGAATTCCTTGATACCAAGGAAGTCGATGGATGCAATCGCGGGACGCTCGTTGACGTGCACCACCAGCACGCTGCCTTGCGCTTCAACGCTCACGTCCGAGAACAGGCCCGTTGCATAAAGGGCACGAATTGCTTCGGTGCCCTTATCGTCGTTGAACTTGTCACCGGGTTTGACTGGCAAGTACGAGAACACGGTACCGGGTTCGATGCGCTGCAAGCCCTCCACTCGGATATCCTTGACCACGAACGGCTCGACGGCGCGTGCCAGGAAACTGTGTGCCGCCAGAACCGCAATCACCAGGGTCTTCGGAACAAGGTGGTATTTATTCGACAACTTGCTTCCCCAAGAAACAATTGAATCGTAAAAACTCGGATTTGCCTGCGACGGCAGGCTCGTGACGCTGTCTAGTGCAGCAACTTCGACAGGTCATTGAAAAGTGCTACGGCGGAGAGCGCAAGGATGCAAACGATGCCCACTCGTTGCAGTGCGCTTTGCCACCGCTCGGAAACTGCCCGACCGGTTATCGCTTCGACCGCATAATATAACAGATAGCCACCGTCCAAAACTGGAATTGGTAACAGATTCAATACGCCAAGGCTAATGCTGACAAGCGCGAGAAAGGCAACGAAATAATCCAGCCCGAGTCTGGCCGAACGCCCTGCATAGTCTGCAATCGTCACCGGCCCGCTCAAATTCTTCAGCGATGCCTGCCCGGTGATCATCTTTCCGAACATCCGAACGCTGAACGCCGTGACGTCCCACGTGCGCTGCGCACCACGCCCAATCGCCTCGAATAACCCGTAGCGCACCGTCACCGTGTCGACCTGACTGGCCAGCGCCGCACCGATCTTGCCAACGCTCGCTCCGCCCGCCTCGGCCGGATCGGCCTCCGCACTCGGTGTCAGCGGCACGTTGCGTAGCGCACCGTCGCGCCGCACAGTAAGGGTCATCGGCTTACCCGGATGAGCACGCACGGCGTCCACAAGGGCCTTCGCCGATCCGACGGGGCTACCGTCGATTGCAGTGATTTCGTCCCCGACGCGCAACCCGGCAAGACCGGCGGCCCCGCCGGCCATCAGTTGCCCCACCTTGACGCGTGCCGACGGCACCAGCCCGAGGCGCTGCATGAAGTCTTGCTCGCCGTCGGCATCGAAATGCTGACCGGCGGCATCCAGCATGAACTCGGCGCGACCGTCGCGGGTACGCGCCACCAGCGTGACACGCTGTCCGTCGATCATCGGATCGACCAAACGCCAGCGAAGATCCTCCCAGGAACGCACGGGTACTTCGTCGCCGACCGCTTCGTCGGGACTGCTGCCGTTCTCGCGGACGCCGGTAATCAGTTCACCGCCAGACATGCCTGCGCGCGCCGCCAACGTCCCTGCCGCCGGCGGTGCGATACGCGCAACGGGCTCGGTCACGCCAGCCAGATTCAGTCCCGCGTACAGCGCAATGGCAAGGAGGAAGTTTGCGATCGGACCGGCCGCAACGATGGCAAAGCGCTTGTAGACGGACTGCTGATTGAAGGCGCGCGCCCGATCTTCCGGCGCGACAATCTGCGTCTCGTCCCGTTCGTCGAGCATTCTGACGTAGCCGCCGAGCGGCAAGGCGCAGACGGTCCACTCCGTGCGATCGCGGCCCATCGTCCACTTGAACAACGGCACGCCGAACCCAACCGAGAATCGCAGAACCTTAACGCCACACAGACGCGCCACGGAGTAATGGCCCAACTCATGGAATACCACCAGCACGCCAATGGCGACGGCAAACGCGAGCAACGTGGTCAACAGAGTCATGAGCGAATTCGAGCCCCAGGGGACATTACGACATACACCTGAGCGTCAGGACGACGCAGGCGCCGGCAGCTTGGCGACGATACCCGCCGCCAACTCACGGGCACGACGATCCGCCTCGAGCACGACGTCGAGCGAGGTGGCTTCGCCAACCGCGACGGTATCGAGCACTTGCTCGACGACTTGCGCGATGGCGGTAAAGCGAATGCGTCCTTCCAGGAATGCCGCGACTGCAATCTCATTGGCAGCATTGAGCAATGCGCCGGCTGTGCCGCCGCTGCGCAGCGTGTCGAACGCCAGACGCAGACACGGGAAACGGCGCAGATCCGGCGCTTCGAAAGTCAGTTTGCCGATATCGGCGAGATTGAGCCCCGTCACGCCCGACGTTACGCGATCCGGGAAAGCAAGTGCGTGAGCAATCGGCGTGCGCATATCGGGGTTCCCGAGCTGCGCGAGCGTCGAACCATCGGCATACGTCACCATCGAGTGGATCACGCTCTGCGGATGAATCAGCACCTCGATCTTCTCGGGCGGCATGTTGAACAGCCAGCGGGCTTCGATAACCTCGAGCCCCTTGTTCATCATGCTTGCGGAATCCACCGAAATCTTGCGGCCCATCACCCAGTTCGGATGCGCACACGCCTCATCCGGTGTGACGTTCTCGAGCGAGGCCAGTTCGCGCTCGCGGAACGGGCCACCCGAAGCAGTCAAGACCAGCTTTTCTACACCGCGCGTCGAAACCCGGTTTTCCCCGGCGACTTGCGGCAAGCACTGGAAGATGGCGTTGTGCTCGCTATCGAGCGGCAGCAACATAGCTCCCGCGCGCTCGGCCGTTGCCATGAACAGCGCGCCGGAGAGCACGAGCGACTCCTTGTTCGCGAGCAGAATGCGCTTGCCGGCGCGAGCGGCGGCGAGGGTCGATTGGAGCCCGGCGGCACCGACAATGGCAGCCACGACCATGGTGACTTCAGATGCTTGCGCAATCTCGATCAACGCCTGCGGACCGTAAGTCACTTCGATCTTCAGCCCGGCATCGGCCAGACGCGCCGCAAGCGAGCGAGCGCCTTGCGCATCAGCCACCACTGCCACCTTCGGGCGATGGGCGACACATTGCTCGAACAGGCGATCCAGATTGCGGTGCGCCGACAGCGCATAGACGGAGAATCGGTCGGGATGACGCCCCACTACATCCAGCGTGCTAACGCCGATGGAGCCGGTGGAGCCAAGAATAGAGAGATGTTGCGACATGATCAGACGAAGAGCAGAGCCAGTGGGAGCACAGGAAGCAATGCGTCGATTCTGTCGAGCACGCCCCCATGGCCAGGCAGCAGCGCGCTGGAATCTTTCACACCGGCTTGCCGCTTGAGTTGAGATTCGAACAGATCGCCCACGACCGAAAAAGCCACCAGCACCGTCAGCGCCAATGCGCCAAGTGCCAGGCCGAGCGCGCCTGCGAGATGAGAAACGATGGTCGGCGCCTGCAAGCCGCTCGCGAGCACCGCCGCGGCGGCCACGAGCACCAACAGCCACCCTCCGACAGCGCCTTCCCAAGACTTCCCAGGACTGATCGAGGGGGCAAGCTTGCGACGGCCGAACGCGCGACCGGCAAAATAGGCACCGGTATCGGCGAGCCAAACGATCACGAGTACCGAGAGAAGAAATGCCACGCCCCGCTCACGCGCAAGACACAGCGCCTGCCACGCCGCAATCAGCAACACCGGACCGGCGACAAGCAGCAAACCGCGCCATGCCCCCTTGGTTGCGGGCTTACGTGCCAGCGTATAGGGTCCGGCCAGCAGCCAGAAGATGGCGGCGGGCTTGAGCCAGATCGACGACAGTGTCCAGCCGCCCACCCATGTGAAGCCCACGCCCAGCAGCGCGAGCGCACCATAGAAGACGGCACCTGTTCCGTTCAGACCGACGAGCCGCCCCCATTCCCAACCGGCGGCAGCCACAATCACGGCCGCAAGCAATGCGAACTGCGCCGGCGTACCGACGAAGATCACGGGCAAGAGAATGGCGAGAAGTACGACAGCGGTAATAACGCGTGTCTTGAGCATCAGGCGGATTGTCCCGAGGGGTTCTGAACTTGCGCGCTGGTACGGCCGAAGCGGCGCTCGCGCTGTTGAAACTCGGCGACGGCCCGCTTGAGCGTATTGGCGTTGAAGTCCGGCCAGAATTCTTCGGTGAAATACAGTTCAGTGTACGCCAGTTGCCAGAGCAGAAAATTACTGACACGCTGGTCGCCGCCAGTTCGAACGAAAAGATCCGGCTCCGGCGCATACGCCATGCTCAGGTAAGGCGCGAGGTCGTCTTCGCTGAACGATGTCTCGAGCGCAGCGGCCCCACCCTGCGCGACACGCGCGGCAGCGAGCTTCTGTGCGGCTTGCAGAATGTCCCACCGCCCGCCGTAGTTGGCTGCGATGGTCAGCGTGAGACCTTTGTTGTCCCGCGTACGCGCTTCCGCACGCTTGACCAGTTCCTGAATGCGCGGTTCGAACGCTTCGAGCGCTCCGATCACACGCAGACGAATTCCATTACTGTGCAGCTTCCCCACCTCGCGCTCGAGCGCGAGGATGAAAAGCTGCATCAGCGTCGAGACCTCATCCTGCGGACGACGCCAGTTCTCGGAACTGAACGCGAACAGGGTCAGGTATTCGATGCCGAGTTCGGCGCATGCCGTCACCGCTTCACGCACGGCATCGACGCCACGCTTATGCCCTGCGACACGGGGCAATTTACGACTGGTAGCCCAACGCCCGTTGCCATCCATGACGATGGCGACGTGGCGCGGAATGCTCGCTGATTCGGGAACAGAGAGCGAAGAGCTGAGAAAACCCATTGAGATACGGCGCGGGAGTCGAGCGCGAAAGTCGGCGGAGATCTTACGGTGAGTGCCAGGGGCACTCAAACCGTCATGATCTCGGCGTCTTTCTGCTTCACCAACTCGTCGATCTCGGCGACAAACTTGTCCGTGAGCTTCTGAACTTCGTCGCTGCCACGGCGCTCATCGTCTTCCGAGGCTTCCTTATCCTTGACGAGCTTCTTGAGTTGCTCGTTGGCATCACGGCGCAGATTACGCACGGCAACCTTGGCGGACTCGCCTTCCGACTTGACCAGCTTGGTCAGTTCGCGACGACGCTCCTCAGTCAGCATGGGCATCGGCACACGAATCAGATCGCCTTGCGTGGCGGGGTTCAGACCCAGGTCCGATTCGCGAATGGCCTTCTCGACCACGGGGACCATCTTCTTTTCCCACGGCTGCACGCCGATCGTACGACTGTCCACGAGGTTCACGTTAGCGACCTGGGAGATAGGCACCATCGAGCCGTAGTAATCCACCTGCACATGATCGAGCAGGCCGGCGTGCGCGCGACCGGTACGAATCTTCGCCAGGTTGTTCTTGAACGACTCGATCGAGCTTTTCATCTTTTGCTCGACATTTTTCTTGATGTCAGCAACGCTCATGACAACCTCCAAACCTTGAATTGTTACGCAAAACGTAAATGATACGGCGTTGGCGCGCCAATGCACGCCAACGCCGCAATTTGAGCTCAAACGTGGACGAGCGTTCCCTCGTCTTCGCCGAGGATAACGTGCTTGAGCGCGCCCGGCTTCACAATCGAGAAAACGCGCACCGGCATCTTCTGATCGCGGCACAGCGCGAAAGCCGTCGCGTCCATGACCTGCAGGTTCTTCGAAATGGCCTCATCGAAGCTGATGGTCGAATACTTTACCGCGTTGGGGTCCTTCTTGGGATCAGCCGAGTACACGCCGTCGACCTTGGTCGCCTTGAGCACCACTTCGGCGCCGACTTCCGAGCCGCGCAGCGCAGCCGCCGTGTCGGTCGTGAAAAACGGGTTGCCCGTGCCTGCGGCGAAAATCACGACTTTGCCCTCTTCGAGCTGACGGATCGCACGCGGGCGGATGTACGGCTCAACGACCTGGTCCATGCGCAGCGCGGACTGTACACGCGCCTCGATACCGGCGTGACGCATGGCATCTTGCAGCGCCAGGGCGTTCATCATGGTGGCCAGCATGCCCATATAGTCGGCAGTCGCACGGTCCATACCGGCGGCTCCGCCAGCCACACCCCGGAAAATATTGCCACCGCCGATCACGACGGCCAATTGCGTGCCCAGGCGAACGACTTCGGCAATATCGCCAACCATGCGCTCGATGGTCGCACGATTGATGCCGAATGCATCGTCACCCATGAGGGCTTCACCAGAGAGCTTGAGAAGTACGCGTTTGTAAGGAGTAGACATGGCGGTCCTTAAGAAGTCTGGTCGGGCACTGTTGGGTATTCTGGATGAAACAACGGGGACGGCACCGCCGCCCCCGGATACTGCGATACTGCGCGAATTACGACTGCTTGGCAGCGGCCACTTGTGCGGCCACTTCGGCAGCGAAGTCGTCCTGCTTCTTCTCGATGCCTTCGCCAACCACGAACATGGTGAAGCTCTTCACCGACGTGTTGTTGGCCTTGAGCATCTGCTCGACGGTCGACTTATCGTCCTTCACGTAAGCCTGGTTGAACAGCGAGACTTCCTTCAGGAACTTCTGCACGCTGCCTTCCACCATCTTGGCGACGATCTCTGCCGGCTTGCCCGATTCGGCAGCCTTCTCGGCAGCGACCTTACGCTCCTTTTCGATCAGCTCCGGCGAGACCTGATCGCCCGACACGGCCACCGGCTTCATGGCGGCGATGTGCATGGCGACGTTCTTGCCCACTTCAGCGTCAGCACCTTCGTACTCGACGACCACGCCGATACGCGTGCCGTGCAGGTACGCAGCCAGCTTGCCCGACGTCTCGTAACGCTGGAAGCGACGGATCGTCATGTTTTCGCCGATCTTGCCGATCAGGTCGGCACGCACCTGCTCGACGGTCTTGCCTTCGAGCGGCAGCGCCGACAGAGCCGCCACGTCGGCCGGGCCGTTCTCGGCGACCAGCTTGGCCACGTCGTTGGCGAACTTCAGGAAGTCATCGTTCTTCGAGACGAAATCGGTTTCGCAGTTGATTTCGACAACGGCGCCCTTGCTGCCGTCGATGTAGGCAGCGATCACGCCTTCTGCCGTGATACGGCTGGCGGCCTTGCTGGCCTTGCTACCCAGCTTGACACGCAGGATTTCTTCAGCACGGACCATGTCGCCGTCGGCTTCGGTCAGCGCCTTCTTGCATTCCATCATCGGCGCATCGGTCTTGGCGCGCAGTTCGCCCACCATTGCTGCAGTAATTGCCGGCATATCGTTACTCCTGTATATCGAATCAGTCGGGAGAGGATGGCACCCGAACGGCCGCACTGCCCGCTCTCGGCGCCCCGCGCACCCGACGCGGGAAAATCGGACTAAAAAAAAGGGGCGCCACAAGCAGCCCCCTTTGTTACGCAGCGGTGGCCGCTTACGCCTCTTCGTTCACTTCGACGAACTCGTCGCCATCTCCGCGAACGGCTTCCACGACTTCCTTGACGGCGTTTGCACGGCCTTCGAGGATCGCATCGGCAACGCCTTGCACGTACAGCTCAACTGCCTTGCTCGAGTCATCGTTACCCGGGATGACGTAGTCAACGCCGTCCGGCGAGTGGTTCGTATCGACCACGGCGATCACCGGAATGCCCAGCTTGTTGGCTTCGGTGATGGCAATCTTGTGGTAACCAACGTCGACGACGAAGATGGCGTCGGGCATGCCGCCCATTTCCTTCACGCCACCAATCGACTTCTGCAGCTTGGCCATTTCGCGATCGAACAGCAGCGCTTCCTTCTTGCTCATGCGCTCTTGCTCACCGGCTTCCAGAGCCTGCTCCATGTCCTTGAGCTTCTTGATCGACGACTTCAGCGTCTTGAAGTTCGTCAGCATGCCGCCCAGCCAACGGTTGTTGACGAAAGGCATACCGGCGCGGCCTGCGGCTTCCGCCACGATTTCACGCGCTTGACGCTTCGTGCCCACGAACAGGATCGTGCCGCGGTTTGCTGCCAGTTGACGCACGTACTTCAGTGCGTCCTGGTACATCGGCAACGTCTTTTCGAGGTTGATGATGTGAATCTTGTTGCGATGGCCGAAGATATACGGGGCCATCTTGGGGTTCCAGAAACGGGTTTGGTGACCAAAGTGGACGCCCGCTTCCAGCATCTGACGCATCGTGACAGACATGTGATTCTCCGTGAGGGTTAGGTCTTAGACCGGCTGCCGTACCCGTTTCGCCAGACTGCCATACAGCTTTGCATGGCCCGCCGGGGAAGATCGGGCACCCTGGGTGCGCCGGCCCGCGATTTCAAGATTTCCAAGCCGATGACGACATTTGCCACCTGGCACCTCACCGGGTGCAGCGCCCTCCGGCACAACATTGGGGCAAATAATACCCGCAAAACCCGGCGAAGACCCTTAAAACCCAAGGGAAAACCCTTGGGTTTATCAGCAACTCGTCCTCGACTTAGCCCGAGATTATAGCATCGCACCACGCTGGCACTCAAGCGGCGCGTGAACTTGTGATGACAAGCCGGAAACGCCCGGTTCGCGCGGCATTCGACCCGACTCGCTCCGTGGCCCGCCGCGCGCCGGAACATCGGCAATTCATTGTCGGAACGCTCCGAAATCCGCGCCAGACGGGGCGAAAACCGTCCATTGGTGCGATAATGCGACACTGTTCAAGCAACTTGCCCGATTCAGCAATGGCCATCACCCTCAAGAATGCCCACGATATTGAAATGATGCGCGTCGCCTGTCGACTGGCCAGCGAAGTGCTCGATTTCATTACCCCGCACGTGCGCGCTGGCGTCTCCACCGGGGAACTCGACCGCCTCTGCCATGAGTACATGACCAAGGAACAGGGCACCGTACCGGCGCCGCTGAATTACCAGCCGCCGGGCTATCCGCCCTACCCCAAGGCCACCTGCATTTCGGTCAACGATGTGATCTGCCATGGCATTCCCGGCGACAAGGTGCTCAAGAACGGCGATGCACTCAACATCGACATCACCGTCATCAAGGACGGCTACTTCGGCGACACCAGCCGGATGTTCATCGTCGGCGAAGGCTCGATCCTCGCCAAGCGTCTGACGCAGGTCACATATGAATGCATGTGGCTCGGCATCAATCAGGTACGCCCGGGTGCGCATCTTGGCGATATCGGTCAGGCGATTCAAACCCACGCCGAAGCCCAGGGCTATAGCGTGGTGCGCGAATACTGCGGCCACGGCATCGGCCAGGTGTTCCACGAAGATCCGCAGATTCTGCATTACGGCCGGCAGGGTACCGGGCTCGTGCTGCAAACCGGGATGATTTTCACTATCGAGCCGATGATCAACGCCGGTAAGCGCGAGATTCGGACGATGCCCGACCAATGGACGGTCAAGACACGCGATCGCAGCCTGTCAGCGCAGTGGGAGCACACCGTGCTGGTGACGGAGACAGGGCACGAAGTGCTGACGCATTCGGCCCTGACGCCCCCGCCGCCGCCCGGCTCGTCGTACGTAACATCGTTCGCGGCAGCAGCCTGAGCATTCATATCCGTCCTGCCGCCTGCCGAACGGGCGGCTACCCGGCCTGGCTCATTACTTACATACTCAGGAAGCCGTCATGCACGCGCGTGCGCACGCCCCTTCTCCGCTACGTCAGGCCCTCAAAGAACGCAAGGCCGAGCTTGTCGAACGCTTTTCCGCGCACGGCAAGATCGACACCCTGTTGCACGGCATGTGTCAGGCCGTCGATCAGGCCATGCGCGAAGCATGGGCCGAGTGTCAGATGCCCGGCGATCTCGCGCTCGTAGCAGTCGGTGGCTATGGCCGCGGCGAACTGTATCCGCACTCGGACGTCGACATTCTCCTGTTGCATCGGCATGCCGAGGGAGCGGCGCTCACGTCGCACGTAGAGCCGTTCATCGGCTTCCTTTGGGACATCGGACTGGAAATCGGCTCGTCGGTGCGTACGGTCGACGAGTGCATCATTGAAGCGCACGCCGACATTACGGTTCAAACAAGCCTGCTCGAAGCGCGGCTTTTGACAGGCAACCGTGCCCTCTTCGACGAATTCGAGCAGCGCTTTTCGGCAGACCTCGATCCGCGTGCATTTTTCCGCAGCAAGCAACTGGAAATTCGCCAGCGTCACGCGAAGTATCAGGACACCCCCTACAGCCTCGAGCCGAATTGCAAGGAAAGCCCCGGCGGTCTGCGCGATCTGCAGGTCATTCTCTGGATGACGAAAGCGGCGGGCCTTGGCAATAGCTGGTCGGAACTCTTCGCACGAGACTTGCTGACCGACCGCGAACTGAAGGAATTGCGCCGCAACGAACAATTCCTGAAGGGGCTGCGGGCGCGGCTTCACTTGCTCGCACGGCGGCGTCAGGATGTGCTCGTGTTCGACATGCAGACATCGCTCGCGCAGAGTCTGGGCTTCAACGCGACAACGACCAAGCGCGCCAGCGAGCAACTGATGCGCCGCTACTACTGGGCGGCGAAGGCCGTCTCCCAGCTCAATACGGTGCTACTGCTCAATGTCGAGGCTCGTCTGTTCCCGCAGACCAGCGGTGTCACCCGTGTGATCAACGAGCGCTTCGTCGAGAAGCAGGGAATGATCGAAATCGTGGATGACGAGTTGTACCAACGTCATCCAAACGCGATCCTCGAGACATTCCTGCTATACGAACAGGTCGTGGGCGTAAAAGGCCTGTCGGCGCGGACGTTACGGGCGCTGTACAATGCGCGCGAATTGATGGATGCGCAATGGCGCGCCGATCCGGAGAACCGCCGTACGTTTCTGGCAATTCTTCAGCAACCGCAGGGCATCACGCATGCCTTGCGCCTGATGAATCAGACGAGCGTGCTTGGCCGGTATCTGATCAACTTCCGTCGCGTGGTCGGACAGATGCAGCACGATCTGTATCACGTGTACACGGTCGATCAGCACATCCTGATGGTCGTGCGCAACATCCGCCGGTTCGCCGTGGCGGAACACACGCACGAGTATCCGTTCTGCAGCCAGTTGATCGCGAACTTCGACAGGCCATGGGTACTGACGATTGCGGCCCTCTTCCATGACATCGCGAAAGGCCGTGGCGGCGATCATTCCACACTCGGCATGGCCGACGCGCGACGTTTCTGCACGCGTCATGGCATCGACAAGGAAGATACCGAGTTGATCGTCTGGCTTGTCGGTGAGCATCTGACGATGAGCACCGTCGCGCAAAAGCAGGACACAACCGATCCCGAGGTCATCCGGCGTTTTGCGGAGAAGGTCGGTAACGAACGACGTCTGACAGCGTTGTATCTTCTGACGGTCGCCGATATTCGCGGCACCAGCCCCAAAGTCTGGAACGCCTGGAAGGGCAAGCTGCTTGAAGACCTTTATCGGCTTACCTTGCAGGTGCTGGGCGGTGCGAACCCCGATCCGCGTTCGCAGTTGAAAACGCGCAAGGAGGAAGCGCTCGGGCTGCTGCGACTGTACACCGTGCCTGAGCGCGCGCAGGAAGCGCTCTGGAACACACTCGACGTAGCGTACTTCCTGCGCAACGATCCGGCGGACGTCGCATGGCAGACGCGTCATTTGTGGCGACAGGTCGACAGCGCCGTTCCGATTGTCAAGGCGCGCCCGTCGCCGATTGGCGAAGGGCTTCAGGTCATGGTGTACGTGCGCGATCAGGTCGATCTGTTTGCTCGCATCTGCGGCTATTTCGAGCGCAAGGGGCTGTCGATTCTCGATGCCAAGGTGCACACGACCAGCCACGGCTTCGCACTGGATAGTTTCCTGTTGACGGACCCAGGCCTCGATACCAGCTACCGTGACATCATCAATCTGGTGGAAAGCGAGTTGGTGTCGTTGCTCACGCGCGTCGAGCCGATGGCGGAGCCGAACAAGGGACGGTTGCCACGACGTTCGCGTAGCTTCCCGGTCACGCCGCGCGTCGATTTGCGGCCCGACGAACGTGGCCAGTACTACCTGCTGTCGGTGTCGGCTAACGACCGCACCGGCTTGCTCTATGCGGTCGCCCGCGTACTTGCGCGTCATGGCGTGAGCGTGCGTACCGCCCGCATCAATACCCTCGGCGAACGTGTTGAAGATACGTTCCTGCTTGATGGCAGCCGTTTGCAGGACAATCGCCTGCAAATTGCCGTCGAGACCGAATTACTAGAAGCATTGGAACCATGAGCGATACCCCGCGCGCCAAACTCGGCGCCAAACATCCCCGCACGCTCGACAAGACCCGCGCACCGGTGCGTTCGTCCGGCGCGCTGCGTCGTACGACCAAGGCCGTGCCCGCGTCGATGCTCGACGCCAACGGCGCGAAAAGGAAGCCTGCGGCAAAACCGGCACGTCCGCGTCCGGCAAACGATGCCGCGACGCCCGGCGGCGCGCGACGCCCTGCCGGCAGTGGCGCCGCGCCGCGCCAACCCGCAACCGGCGCGCCGAAGCCATATGAAAAGCGCCCCATGGGTGAACGCCCGCCGGTGCGCGGTCAACGTGAGCGCGTTGCAGGAGCACGTCCTGCACGTCTGGACGAAGACCGTCCGCGTCGCAGCACCGAAGGCGGAGCGCGTGGCGATTACGCCCGCCCCGCCAAACGCAGCCCAGATGACCGCGCTCCACGTCGTTTCGAAGAGGACCGCCCACGTCGTGCCACCGAAGGTGGCGCGCGTGGCGATTTCGCGCGCCCCGCCAAACGCGGCACGGATGATCGTGCCCCGCGTCGTTTCGACGAAGACCGCCCACGCCGTGCCACCGAAGGCGGTGCCCGCGGCGATTTCGCGCGCCCTGCTAAACGCGGCACGGATGATCGCGCACCGCGTCGTTTCGACGAAGACCGCCCGCGCCGCAGCGCTGAGGGCGGTGCCCACGGCGATTTCGCCCGTCCGGTGAAGCGCAGCACAGACGACCGCGCACCGCGTCGTTTTGACGAAGACCGCCCGCGCCGTGCCACCGAAGGTGGTGCCCGCAACGATTACGCTCGTCCCGCCAAACGCGGTACCGACGACCGCGCTCCGCGACGCTTCGACGAAGACCGCCCGCGCCGTGCCGCCGACAACGCGCCACGCAGCCGCTTCGCTCGTGACGATCGAGACACCCAGGCCGGGCGATCGACGCGTCCCGCACGCGCGCCGCGTGCAACCCGCGACGATGACGACGACATCAAGGTCCATCACGATGCGGCCGGGTCGCTGCGCCTATCCAAACGCATGTCGGAGCTCGGTCTGTGCTCGCGCCGCGAAGCCGATGAGTGGATCGCCAAGGGATGGGTGCGCGTTGACGGCAAGGTCATCACCGAACTCGGCACGAAGATTCTGCCGACGCAGGAAATCACCGTGGTGCAAGCCGCACGAAAGGAACAGGCCAATCGCGTCACTATCCTGCTGCACAAACCCGTGGGCTATGTCTCCGGGCAAGCCGAAGACGGCTACGAACCCGCAGTCGTACTGGTGACACGTGAACACCATTGGTCCGAAGACGATGCCGGCGTGCGCTTCTCGCCGTCGCACCTGCGCAGCCTTGCACCGGCCGGCCGCCTCGACATCGACTCGACGGGTCTGCTCGTCCTGACGCAGGATGGCCGCATCGCCAAGCAACTGATCGGCGAAGATTCGGATATCGAGAAGGAATACCTCGTGCGCGTGTCGTACAACGAGCATGAGCAAAACGTCGAGGCGCACTTCCCTGCCGAGCGTCTGGCCCTTCTGCGTCAAGGCCTCGAACTCGACGATCAGCCGCTCAAGCCCGCACAGGTCGAATGGCAGAACCCGGAGCAACTGCGTTTCGTGCTCAAGGAAGGCAAGAAGCGTCAGATTCGCCGGATGTGCGAACTCGTCGGCCTGCATGTGACTGGCCTCAAGCGCGTGCGCATGGGGCGCATCACGCTGGGCAACCTGCCCGTGGGTGAGTGGCGTTACCTGCGCACCGGCGAAGGCTTCTGAATCAACTGCGCCGCGCATGAAAAAGCCCGCCATCGAGGCGGGCTTTTTCGTGACCATTGATGCTGACACATTGACGAATAACGTTGGCCAACCGCATCAAACCTCAGTCGTCGCTATTCGGATCGAGTCCGGGGAAGAGAATCTCGGTGAAGCCGAACTTGCTGAAGTCGGTAATCCGCATCGGATAGAGCTTTCCGATCAAATGGTCGCATTCGTGCTGCACCACCCGGGCGTGGAAGCCCTCGGCCACCCGGTCGATGGGGTTGCCTGTCTGATCGAATCCTTCATAGCGCAGCATCGAGTAGCGATTGACCACACCGCGCAGCCCCGGCACCGACAGACAGCCTTCCCACCCCTCTTCCATGTCCTGCGTCAGCGGCGTGATGACGGGATTGATGAGCACGGTTTTGGGCACCTCCGGCGCATCCGGATAGCGCTCGTTGTGCTCGAAGCCGAAAATCACCACCTGCAGGTCGACGCCGATTTGCGGGGCCGCGAGACCGGCGCCGTTCGCATGCTTCATGGTGTCGAACATGTCTTCGACAAGTTGGTCCAACTCCGGCGTATTGAAATGCTCCACCGGTTTGGCGATACGCAGCAGGCGCGGATCACCCATCTTCAGTATGTCGCGAATCATCGGTTGGGTCCTCACATCAAAGCGCGGCCAACATTGCCCGCATAGCCTCTTCGTCCAGCACGGGCACGCCAAGTGCCTCTGCCTTCGCCAATTTACTGCCCGCATCGGCGCCCGCCACGACATAGTCGGTCTTCGCCGAAACCGAGCCAGCCACCTTCGCGCCTCGCTCCTCGAGCATGGCTTTCGCCTCGTCGCGCGAGAGCGTCGGCAATGTGCCCGTCAGTACGAACGTCTTGCCCGCCAACGGCAGCGGTGCCACAGCCGCAGGTTCAGACTCCGGCCAGGTGACGCCGCCCGCCCGCAATTGTTCGATCACCTCGACATTATGCGGCTCACCGAAAAAATTGGCGATGGACTGGGCCACAATGGGGCCGACGTCCGGCACCGCCAGCAGTTCATCGACGCTGGCCGCCATCACGTTGTCGAGCTTGCCGAAATGGCGTGCGAGGTCCTTCGCGGTCGCTTCGCCCACATGACGGATACCCAGCGCGAAGATGAACCGCGCCAGCGTCGTGTGACGCGCCGTCTCCAATGCTGCGACCAGATTCGACGCCGACTTGTCGGCCATCCGGTCAAGCACCGCGAGCTTTGCCACGCCCAGTTTGAACAGGTCCGCCGGTGTCCGAATAATCTGCTGATCGACCAGTTGCTCAACGAGCTTGTCGCCAAGCCCCTCGATGTCGAGCGCCCGGCGCTGGGCAAAGTGCAACAACGCCTGCTTGCGCTGCGCCGCACAAATCAATCCGCCGGTGCATCGTGCGATCACCTCGTCCGGCAGCTTCTCGATGGCCGACCCGCACACCGGGCACGCCGTCGGCATGACGAACGCCCGCGCATCGGCCGGCCGGCGCTCGAGCACCGACCCGACGACTTCAGGAATCACATCCCCCGCGCGACGCACAATCACCGTGTCGCCGATCATCACGTCCTTGCGGCGGATCTCGTCTTCGTTATGCAGCGTTGCGTTGGTCACAGTCGCCCCGCCGACAAATACCGGCGCAAGCCGTGCCACTGGTGTCATCGCGCCGGTGCGTCCCACCTGCACTTCGATGTCCAGCAATGTCGTCAGCGCTTCTTGTGCCGGGAACTTGTGTGCCAGCGCGAAACGGGGAGCGCGCGAGACGAACCCAAGGCGGTCCTGCTCGTCACGGCGATTGACTTTATAAACCACACCATCGATGTCATACGGCAGCGTCTCACGCGCCTCGCCGACCGACCGGTAGAACGCGAGTAGTCCGGCAGCGCCTTGCACGACTTCGCGGCGATCGTTCACCGGAATCCCGAGCGTCACATACCAGTCGAGCAGGGCCGAGTGCGTCTCCGGCATCGGAGCGCCCACCAATTCGCCCACCCCGTAAGCAAAGAACGACAACGGCCGCTTGGCCGTGATCTTCGAATCGAGCTGTCGCAGACTGCCTGCGGCGGCGTTGCGCGGATTGACGAAGACCTTCTCGCCCGCCGCTTCCTGAGCCCGATTGAGTTTGTCGAAGTCGGCGCGGAACATCAGCACCTCCCCTCGCACCTCCAACACTTCCGGCGGATTGTCGGCATCGAGACGCAGCGGGATTTTTTTGATCGTACGAATGTTCGCGGTGACATCCTCGCCGGTCGTGCCATCGCCGCGCGTTGCCGCCTGCACGAGCACGCCATGCTCGTAGCGCAGCGCAATCGCCAGACCGTCGAATTTCAACTCGACGGCGTATTCGACAGGTGCACCGAACAGGTCACCAGAGGGCGCGTTACCATCGCGGAGCCCATCGGACACACGGCGATCAAACGCCTCGACATCCTCGTCGGCGAAGCCGTTATTCAGCGAAAGCATCGGCACACGGTGCACAACCGGCGCGAAGCCCTCCAACGGCTTACCGCCTACGCGTTGCGTGGGCGAATCGGGGCGCTGCAATTCGGGATAGTCGGTCTCGAGCGCGACCAGTTCGCCAAACAGGCGGTCGTACTCGGCATCGGGAATCAGCGGCGCATCCTCTTCGTAATAGGCGCGATTGTGACGCGCCAATTCGATGCGCAACTCGGCAGCACGTTGCGCAGCCGCCGTGACATCGGCCGCCTTTGGCGCGTTCGCACCCTGACCCGGAACTGAAGTTTGGGACATGCTTGGAAACTCGGGATACGAGAAGTCAGAACATTATGCCTTCGACGTACGCACCTGCGCGTCGCCGATAGCAGCAATCAATCGGAATGAAAACGCCGCTCACCCGACGGTGAACGGCGTGCATCGAACGCGGTGCCTGACAGATCGTCGTCTGCCGTGCACCGCACTCGTCGTTACTGACTGAACAGGCGGCGCGTCACCGGCGAGCCTGCCGGCAGACCCCGCGCCTCGAGACGCTCGTAGAGCTTGAGCAATTGCTTGTCGACGTTTTGCAGCGCAGCATCCGAAAGCGGCCGGCGCTGATCGTCCACGACGCGCCCACCGATGCGCTGCCCAATCGAACGGGCGTAATCGCACATCAGGCGGAACGGCAACAGGTCTTCGTCGGCCACCGGCACATCGAGCAGCATCGTAATCAGATCACCGCCCTTGTACGTCAAATCGTCGCGCAGGAAGTTGGTGTCGCCGAATTGCAGCATGAACACCGGATTCTGGCGAGCATCGAGTTTGACGAAACGCATGCCGTCGCGCGAGAGCAGCAGACCATCCTGCGTTGCCACCGCCTGAACGTAGTTCGCCGACCAGGGGGCGCCGTCCGAGAGCACGTTGACCGACAGTTGCGCGTCGCATTGCGCGGCGAAATTGTCCAGTTCACGGCCACGGGCCACCGTCTCCATCATGTCGGGCAGTTCCGGTAAGGCGTCAACCGCGTCGGCGAGCGTCTGAACGAGGTTCGAGAACTCCGAGAACTCGACTTCGTTCAACGCGCCCGCGCGGTTGGCCAACTGCACGGCCATGCGCAACTGATGGTAGCGCCCACCGGTGCGAATCAACTCCCACGGCGAATGCTCGTCGGCACGGCCTTCGACGTTGACCGGCTTGCTGCCTGCACGTCGCATGCGCACAGTCAACGGCATCAGACGCTCCGCAGCCACCATGTTTGCCAAAGGCAGTTCGACGATGCAGTCGATGCGCTCGTCGATAACCGGCGGCGGGCCGCTCGGCACTGCAGGACGAGCTGCCGCGATGGGTGCCGGTGGCGCCACCGGAACAACCGAAGCAACCGGCTCCGCAGCGCCTTCAGCGTGTGCAAGGGTTTCCGCATCGGGCGCAGCGGCAGCCGCAGCAACCGCGCCGGCTGCAGCGGCATCCACGGTGTCGTCGGACGCGAGTTCGGCGTCAACCCGCGCCACCGTGCTCACGACGGCGGCTTGTTCCGCGTCGCGTGCTTGCGCGTCCTGATGACCCGGCAGGGGGGAGTCGGTCACCGATGGCGTTTCGCCCGTAGCCGCGCCCGCTTCATCGGTTTGCGCCGCGAGAGCGGCCGCTTCCTGTGCGGCACGCTTGCGTGCGGCAGGCGGCGCATCCCAGGCGTCTTCGTTAATGGCAAAGGCATCCTGCACCGACGTACCGGACGCTGCAACCGGGCCGCCCAGGGTCGGCTCACGGCGCTCGCCCGAATGCGCAGGCACGCGCGGGGGCGAAAGCGTCGGTTCGATGAATGGGCGATCGTCGTCGGCGTCGGGTGTCCCAGCAGTCGCGTCGATACCGGCACCATCGACCGGCATGCGACGCGGAATGCGTGCGCGTGCTTTGCTGCCCTGCCAGGCGTTATATGCCACGACCCCCAGCAGTACCACTACCCCTGCGGCAATCAAACTCAGCTGCAGTTCATTCATGCGCGGCGTTCCTCTCTCTTCTCCATCTTGGGCGCGGGGTCAGGCGATCTCGGCCAGATTGATCGCAGACTCCATGTCCACCGCAACGATCCGCGACACCCCTTGTTCCTGCATGGTGACGCCGATGAGCTGATTGGCCATTTCCATCGCGATTTTGTTATGCGAAATAAATACGAATTGGGTACGGTCCGACATGCGCGCCACCATCTTGGCGTAGCGCTCGGTGTTGGCATCGTCAAGCGGTGCGTCCACCTCGTCGAGCAAACAGAACGGCGCCGGGTTGAGCTGGAACATCCCGAACACCAGCGCAATCGCCGTGAGCGCCTTCTCACCACCAGACAACAAATGAATCGTAGAGTTCTTCTTGCCCGGCGGTTGCGCCATCACCTGAACGCCCGCGTCGAGAATTTCGTCGCCGGTCATGATGAGCTTGGCCTGTCCGCCGCCGAACAGCATCGGGAAGAGTTCTCCGAAATGTTTGTTCACTTCGTCGAACGTGCCTTGCAGCAGCACCCGCGTCTCTTCGTCGATCTTGCGAATGGCGCCTTCGAGCGTTTCGATGGCGTCGTTCAGGTCGGCCGACTGCGCGTCGAGGAAAACCTTGCGGTCGCGCGCCGTTTCCAGCTCTTCGAGCGCAGCCATGTTGACCGGACCCAACGCATTGATCGCATTGTTGATGCGGGTGACTTCACCTTGCAGATACGACGGCTTCAGATCCGGCGTGAGCTTGGCGGAGAGCGCCTCCTCATCGACTTCGGCCGTCGTCAATTGCTCGACGAACTGCTCGCGATTCAGGCGTGCCGCCTGTTCCTTCAACTGCAATTCCGTGATGCGGTCGCGCAGCGGTTGCAGCCCGCGCTCCGCAGCAAGACGTTCTTCGTCGCTCTGGCGCAGCTTTTGCGTCAGCGCATCGAGTTCGATACGGGCAGCCCCAAGAATCTCTTCCTTCTCGGCGCGTAATTCGAGTGCGTCCTGCAAGCCATTCTCGACCGTCTGCTCCGTGATCTGCGCGAGTTCGGCCTGCGCTTGCTCAATCGACACCACCAGACGTTCGGCCTGCTCGAGCGCCGTCTGAATATTACGGCGATGTTCGTCGATCTTGCTCGAAATCCCTTTCTGACCGTAAGACGCTTCCTGCGCCAGGCGCTCCAGTTCGCGTGCACGGTTGCGGGCGTCGGAGAGCTGGCTGTCGAGCGATTCGAATTCGAGTTGACCGTCTTCGAATGTCGCCTGCAATTCGGCCAAACGCGAATCGCTTTGCTCGAAATTCGCTTCCGATTCGGCGCGCAACGCGACCTGCTCTTCGATCTGTGCGGCAATCTCGCTCAGTTCTTCGTCGATCTGCGTGCTGCGGGCGTTGTAGCGCTCATAGGCTTGCGTGAGCTTGAGCACATCCATTTGCAGTGCGTGCACGCGCTGCGTGGCCCGCTCCGCACGTCCGCGCACCTCGGTCAGGGACTGCGCCGCCTGACTATAGGCCGCCTCCGCGCGCACAGCACTCGACTTGGCTTCATCGGCGAGCAAGGCTTGGGCACGCAGCTGCTTGCCCAGATTCTCGATTTCCTGCTGACGGGCCAGCAAACCGGCCTGTTCGGAGTCGGCGGCGTAAAGCTGTACGCCGACGCGCGTGACCTGATGGCCCGCCTTGACGACAATCGATGCCCCTTCGGGCAGTTGCGCCCGGGCGACCATGGCTTGCGTCAGATCGTCGGCCACGAAAACGTGACCGAGCCATTCCTGCAATACGGCGCGCAGGCCCGGATCGTCGATTCGGAGCAACGAGAGCAGCGGGCGCAACGCGGCCGGGGCTTCGAGCGGACGGGCCGCTGACGGCGGCGAATAGAACGCCAGCTTGGCCGGCGGCGCATCGCTCGCGAAGGCCTTCACCCAGTCCAGATTGCTGATTTCCAGTGCGGCAAGACGCTCACGCAGCACCGACTCGAGCGCGTTTTCCCAGCCCGGCTCGATATGCAGTTTCTTCCAGAGACGCGGCAGTTGCGCCAGTTCGTGTTTGTCGAGCCAAGGCTGAACCTTGCCTTCCGTCTGCACACTTTCCTGCAACTGCTTGAGCGCCGTCAGACGCGCCTCGAGTTGCGCAATGGTCGCGGCTTCCGACTGCACGCGAGCCTGCGCCTCGGCACGCTCGGCTTCCAGTCGCGGCAGCCGCTCCTGTGCATCGGCGAGTTCGGCCTGTGCATCCTCGAGCATCGCCTGATGTTCGGCAAGGTCGGCGCGTTGCGCTTCCAGTTCGGCTTCATCGGGCTTGTCGAGCCCGCGCGCCTCGCCCTGCAAACGCTCCTGACGCTGCTGCAACTGCTGCAACGCCTGATCGGCGTTGCGCTGGTGCGCCGCTTCGAGCTTCAGACTCTGCTCGACCTGCGCGATCTCGCTGCGTTGCTCGTTGAGCAGATTCTGCGCATCGCGCCAGCCGGCTTCGAGCGCAGGCAGCGCGTCGTTCTGATCGGCCGCCTGATCTTGCGCGGTGGCCGCGCGCTCTTCGGCAATGACGAGTTCTTCTTCGGCAAGCGCGAGTTCTTCTTCCGATTGCGCGGAACGGGCCTGCCACTGCTCGCGCTGGGAAGTGAGCGCGGCCAATTGGGCCTGCACGCGATTGCGCGACTCGACAACGTAGCGAATCTCGGCTTCCAGACGGCTGACTTCCGAATTCGCCTCGTACATGGCGCTTTGCGCGGCCTGTACGGCGTCGGTGGCCGTATAGTGGGCGGCGCGCAGCGTTTCAAGATCGGCTTCCGAACCGCGCAGACGCGCCATCTGTGCTTCGAGATCGACCTGAGCCGATTCGATGGCGCGTTGCTGACGTTCTTGTTCGTTCTGGGCTTCGTTCTTGCGCAGCAGCCACAACAACTGCTGCTTCTCTTCGCCGTCGCGCTGCAAGTCCTTGAATCGGTTGGCGACAACGGCCTGCGATTCGAGCTTCTCGAGATTGGTACCGAGCTCACGCAGAATGTCTTCAACGCGCGTGAGATTTTCACGCGTGTCCTGCAGGCGATTCTCGGTCTCGCGACGGCGTTCCTTGTACTTGGACACGCCCGCGGCTTCTTCGAGGAACACGCGCAACTCTTCCGGCTTGGCCTCGATGATGCGCGAGATCATCCCCTGCCCGATGATGGCGTAGGCGCGCGGCCCGAGGCCGGTACCAAGGAAGATGTCCTGAATGTCGCGGCGGCGAGCCGGCAGATTGTTGATGTAATAGCTGGAGGTGCCGTCGCGCGTGAGCACGCGCTTGACGGCGATTTCGGCGTACTGGCTCCACTGCCCGGCAGCGCGCCCGGCGCTGTTGTCGAACACGAGTTCGACGCTCGCGCGGCTCGCCTGTTTGCGGGCGGTTGACCCGTTGAAAATCACGTCCTGCATCGATTCGCCGCGCAGCTCGGAGGCGCGCGACTCGCCGAGCACCCAGCGCACGGCATCGATGATGTTGGATTTGCCGCACCCGTTCGGGCCGACGATCCCGACCAATTGGCCAGGTACCGCGAAGTTCGTCGGATCGACGAATGACTTGAAGCCAGCGAGTTTGATGGAGGTCAGACGCACGGCAGGTTCGCTTTATCGGTCATTGAATGATGGGAAAGACGCAGACGCGCTAGCTGGTCCTGTCGGGCCTTGCGCACGCTGGCGCGCGCAGGCCGCTTACATCGATATAACATCGGTACGCATCATACCATCGCATCCCCTGCCGTCGCGGATTTACAACGACGCGAATCCGGCAAAATACCTGACAGAACGCCGGCCGCCACAATGCACAGCCCGCCGGCGATTTCACGCACGCCCAGCCCTTCGCTGGCAAGCCACCAAGATGAAATGGCCGCCACGACAATTTCAAACAGCATGATGAGCGCCGCCTGATTGGCCGGCACACGCGCCAGGCCGAACTGCACGACGACATTGGTTGCCGCAATGGCGCAACCCAGCGCCAGCGCAACCGCAGCGGTCGCGGCGCTCGACGTGAGGGCCGCGACGGTGGCACGGCCGGCTTCGGCGCCGCCGTCGAACGGCAGCACCAGCAACCCGCCGACCGCGCAGCCGAGATAGAGCGCCCAACTGCGCATTTCCGCGCGCACCCCCGGCAACGACTGACTGACGCGTCGCAGCAGCACGTTATTGAGGGCGAAAGCCGCACCGGCAATGGCTCCGGCCCATTCACCGGGGTTATTCGGCACGGGCCAGCCCAACTCGGGCGACCAGAGCATCAGCCCCGCCCCGCCCAACGCCAGCGCGATCAGGCCCGCGCCACGCAAGCCGACGCGCTCGCCGAGCAGCCAGTGAGCGAAAAGCGCCGTCCAAACTGGGGTCAGATAGAAAAGCAGCAGCACACGCATGACATGGCCATGCGTCGTCCCCCAGACAAACGCCACATTGGTCGTGCCTCCCGCGAACGCCACACCGGCCAGCAGCCACGACCAGCGCAGCGTACCAAGCGAGCGGCGATAAACCAGCGTGAGCAGCAGCAGCGCCACGCTCGCGGTACAAATCTGTGCAGGCACCGCCGCAACACCCCACTGGCCAAGCATGCGGTAGGGAAACCAGGCCAGTCCCCACACGGAGGAACCGATGAGAATGCTCAAGGCGGGTGCCGCCCGGGTGCGCAGCGAAGCGCCGGCGTTCGATGCCGGGCCGTGCGCGCCGTTGCCGGCTACGGTCATACTATTGACTCCTGAAAAACCTGAGATACTCCGCAGACTTGCCTCATTGGCGCCCCGGAATGTGCTGAATTACGCGGCGGCCGCGCTTTGTGGGCGCCGTAACGGTATAATTTTCGCTTTGCCGATCTTGCCATTCTTGAGCGCGTCCGGGAACCCCGTTGCGTGATGTACTGGATAAGTGCGAACCCATATGTGGCATGCCATCCGCAAGCCCGGCGCCGGAAATCGCATCATGGCGCACCGGCGCCCCGGGAGATCCGGCCCAGCCGCCTTGCGCGGTCCGAATTGCCTCGAGCGTTGCCCTGAGTGGCATCGCGAACCCTAGCCCTGAGTCTGTTTGAATTCTCGTGAACCCATTACTCGACAAGCTCCAGCCCTATCCCTTTGAACGCCTGAAGTCGCTGGTAGCGGATGTGACGCCCGCCAGTGCATACAAGGCCATTAGCTTCGGCATCGGTGAGCCCAAGCACCCGACGCCGCAGTTCATCAAGGAAGCCTTGATCGAAGGGCTGGGCGGCCTCTCGAACTACCCCGCCACGGCGGGCGGCGAACCGCTGCGCGCGGCGATTGCCCAGTGGCTGGCGCGCCGCTACGCGCTGCCCAACGTGAATCCGGCCACCGAAGTGTTGCCGGTCACGGGCTCGCGCGAGGCACTCTTCTCGTTCGCACAGGCGGTGGTCGACGGCGGTAAGCCCGGTGCACGGGTGCTGTGCCCGAACCCGTTCTATCAGATCTACGAAGGGGCAACGCTGCTTGCCGGCGCCACGCCCTACTATGTCGATAGCGATCCGGCGCGCAACTTCGCCCCGAATTACGATAGCGTGCCGGCGGATGTCTGGCGCGATGTCCAGCTCGTTTATCTCTGCTCGCCCGGCAATCCGACCGGTGCCGTGCTGGGTCTTGCCGAGTGGAAGCGTCTGTTCGAACTCTCGGACCAGTACGGTTTTGTGATTGCGTCCGACGAGTGCTATTCCGAGATCTATTTCGACGAAGAGCGCGCACCGCTGGGCGGTCTTGCGGCAGCCCACCAACTGGGTCGTGGTTTCGAGCGTCTGGTGGTGTTCTCCAGCCTGTCGAAGCGTTCGAACGTGCCCGGCATGCGCTCGGGCTTCGTGGCCGGCGACGCCGCCATTCTGAAGAAATTCCTGCTGTACCGCACGTACCATGGCTGCGCGATGAGCCCGGCCGTGCAGGCGGCGAGTGTCGCGGCGTGGAACGACGAAGCCCACGTGCGCCTGAACCGCAGCAAGTACCTGAAGAAATTCCAGACCGTCACGCCGATGCTCGCCGAAGTGCTCGACGTGCGCCTGCCGGACGCGGGCTTCTACCTGTGGGCCAAGGTTGACGCGAAAACCGGCCTGTCCGACACGGAATTCACACGCCAATTGCTGGCGCAATACAATGTGGCCGTACTGCCCGGGTCGTACCTCGGCCGCGCGGCGCACGGCGCCAACCCGGGCGAGCACTATGTGCGCATCGCCCTCGTGGCCGATGTGGACGAATGCACCGAAGGCGCCCAGCGCATCGTGCAGTTCTGCCAATCCCTTTAATCCTTACTGCAACTGATTCTCGCCATGTCGCAACAACTGCAAACCACCATCGACCAAGCCTGGGAAAACCGTGCCGAGATTTCGGCCAAGTCGGCACCTGCCGACGTGCGTGAGGCTGTCGCCCACGTCATCGCCGAGCTGGACAAGGGCACCCTGCGCGTGGCCCAGAAGCAAGACGGCCAGTGGATCGTGAACCAGTGGATCAAGAAGGCCGTGCTGCTGTCGTTCCGCCTCGAAGACAACGCCGTGATGCCCGCCGGCGGCTTCAGCCAGTTCTACGACAAGGTGCCGAGCAAGTTCGCCAGCTACACCGCAGAAGACTTCGCGCGCGGCGGCTTCCGCGTGGTGCCCCCGGCAGTGGCACGCCGCGGCTCGTTCATCGGCAAGAACGTCGTGCTGATGCCGTCGTACACGAACATCGGCGCCTACGTTGACGAAGGCACGATGGTCGACACGTGGGCCACCGTCGGTTCGTGCGCACAGATCGGCAAGAACGTTCACCTCTCGGGTGGCGTCGGTATCGGCGGCGTGCTCGAGCCGCTGCAAGCCAATCCGGTCATCATCGAAGACAACTGCTTCATCGGCGCGCGCTCGGAAGTCGTGGAAGGTGTGATCGTCGAAGAAAACTCGGTGATCTCGATGGGCGTGTATCTGGGTCAGTCGACCAAGATCTACGACCGCGAAACGGGTGAAGTGCATTACGGCCGTGTGCCGGCCGGTTCGGTCGTCGTGCCGGGCAACCTGCCGTCGAAGGACGGCAAGTACAGCCTGTACTGCGCCGTGATCGTGAAGAAGGTCGACGCGCAAACGCGCGCCAAAACGGCAATCAACGACCTGCTGCGCGGCGAATAAGTCCACGCGGCACCGACGAGGCGCAGTCGCAGTCCTGACTGCGATGTTGCGCCTCGTTCTTTTGTAATCGCGACATCAGGAGTTCTGGCGATGACGGCAGTGCTGTATGGCATTCCCAACTGCGATACCGTGAAGAAGGCGCGCGTGTGGCTCGACGAGCGCGGCGTGGCGTACGACTTCCACGACTTCAAAAAGGCGGGCGTGAACGACGCACTGCTGGGTAACTGGCTCGCCCAGGTACCCCTCACCACATTGCTCAACCGCAAGGGCACAACGTGGCGCAAGCTCTCGCCGGAGCAACAGGCTGCGGCGGCCGACGAGTCGGTCGCCCGCACCCTGATGATCGAAAACCCGTCGCTCATCAAACGCCCTGTGCTGGTGGCCGACGGCAAGGTTTCCGTGGGCTTCACGCCCGACAGTTACGCCTCACGATTCTGATTTCATGACTTCCTCCCAAGGCGCCACGCTGGCGCTTACCGAGCAACTGATCGCCCGTCACTCGGTGACGCCCGAAGACCGTGACTGCCAAGCCATTCTGGCGCGCCGCCTCGAAGCGATCGGCTTCGCGTGCGAGACCATCGCATCAAACGGCGTGACCAACCTGTGGGCGGTCAAGCGCGGCACGCGTGGCACCGAGGGCAAACTGCTCGTCTTCGCCGGCCACACGGACGTGGTGCCGACCGGCCCGCTCGAACAATGGCATTCCGATCCGTTTGCACCGACGCATCGTAACGGCATGCTCTACGGTCGCGGCGCCGCCGACATGAAGACGTCGCTCGCGGCATTTGTGGTCGCTTCGGAGGAATTCGTCACCCAGCATCCGAATCACACCGGCGCCATCGGCTTTCTGCTGACGAGCGACGAAGAAGGCCCGGCCACCGACGGCACCGTGAAGGTTGTTGAAGCGCTCACAGCGCGCCGCGAGCGCCTGGACTACTGCGTGGTCGGTGAGCCGACGTCGAGCCAGCAGTTGGGCGACATGGTCAAAAACGGCCGCCGCGGGTCGATGTCGGGCAAGCTCGTGATCAAGGGGGTCCAAGGTCATATCGCCTATCCGCATCTCGCCAAGAACCCGACGCATTTGTTCGCGCCGGCACTCGCCGAACTGACGCAGACGGTCTGGGACAACGGCAACGACTATTTCCCGCCCACCACGTGGCAAATCTCGAACATTCACGCAGGCACCGGGGCAACCAACATCATCCCCGGCGAGTTGACGGTGATGTTCAACTTCCGCTTCTCGACGGCCAGCACGTCCGAGGGTCTCCAGCAGCGCGTGCACGAACTACTCGACCGTCATGGCCTGACCTACACGCTCGACTGGTCGATCAGTGGCCAGCCTTTCCTCACGCCGCGCGGCGATCTGTCGGAAGCCCTCTCTAGCGCGATCCACGAGGAAACGGGGCTTCAGACCGAGCTTTCGACCACAGGCGGCACGTCGGACGGGCGCTTCATCGCCCGCATTTGCCCGCAGGTCATCGAATTCGGTCCGTGCAATGCCAGCATTCACAAGATCGACGAACACATTGCCGTGGCCGATATCGAGCCGCTTAAGAACATCTACCGCGGCGTGTTGAAGCGCCTGGTGGCCTAAGGCGCGCGAGGTAATCATCATGACGACTCAGGCACCCCACCCGTTCCGGACGCTGCGCGATCTGCTGCGCTACGCCGTCTCGCGCTTTACCGAGGCCGAACTGGCCTTCGGGCATGGCACGGCCACGGCTTACGACGAGGCCGCCTATCTCCTGCTGCATACGCTGCACCTGCCCATCGATACGCTCGACCCGTTTCTCGACGCGCGTTTGCTGCCCGAGGAAATCGAGCGCGTGCTGTCAGTCATCAACCGTCGCGCAGGCGAGCGCGTGCCGGCGTCGTACATCACGAATGAAGCGTGGATGCATGGCCGCCGGTTCTATGTAGACGAACGCGTCATCGTGCCGCGTTCGTTCGTGGGCGAGTTGCTCGAAGACGCCTTGCAGCCATGGGTCGATCACGCCGAAGACGTCGCGGACGTGCTCGAGTTGTGCACCGGCTCCGGCTGCCTTGCGATCCTCGCCGCCGAAGCCTTCCCGGCGGCGCAGATCGATGCGGTCGACATTTCCCCAGACGCATTGGCCGTGGCCAAGATCAATGTGGCCGACTACGGTCTCGACGACCGCATCGCGCTCCATCTGGGCGATCTCTATGCGCCGCTGCCACAGGGCAAGCGCTACGAAGTCATTCTCACCAATCCGCCGTACGTCAACGAAGGTTCGATGCAGGCACTGCCGGCCGAATACCGTCACGAGCCACGTCTGGCATTGGCCGGCGGCGACGACGGCATGGATGTGGTTCGCCGCATCATTGCCGGTGCCCGAGAGCATCTGACCGATGACGGCGTTTTGGTCGTGGAAGTCGGTAACGAACGTCACTTCGTCGAGGCGGCGTTCCCGGATCTGCCGATGACGTGGCTGGCGACGAGTGCCGGCGACGATATGGTCTTCCTGGTGCAGGCAGCCGATCTGCCGTAATGCAGTAACTCCCTCGGGGCTCGCGTTTTGCCGCGAGCCCTCGTCTAAGTCCACGTACCCCGGTTACACTCGGGTTCCCGGGTCCGCGCGACTCTCGGCATGGAGGAAGGTAGTCCGTCATGGCGTTCAATTTGCTCGACGTCGGCTTTGCCGTCGCCTGTCTTCACGTGATGGGAGCCATCGCCGCCATCCATGCCGTTCTAACGGTACGGACGTCGCAAGGCGCGGTGGCATGGGCAGTATCGCTCGTGACGATACCCTACCTCACCCTCATCCCCTATCTGTTCCTTGGCCGGTCGAAATTCATCGGCTATGTCGAGGCGCGCCGTGCGCGCAACGAGGCGCTGCAATCACGCATGGGCGAAACGCAGTGGAGCGGTGAGCCGCCCGTCGCGATGGAAGCGCACCCGGAGTTTGCCGCGCTTACCGCCATGACGGGGATGTCGTTCGTGGCGGGCAATCGGGTGCGTCTGCTGGTGAACGGCCGGGCCACGTTCGACGCCATCTTTGCCGCTATCGATCGCGCGCGTGACTACGTCGTCGTTCAGTTCTTCATCGTCAAGGACGACGCGCTCGGACGCGCCTTGTCCGCGCGTCTGCTCGCGCGCGCCGCGACGGGCGTGAAGGTGTACTTCCTCTACGATCGTATCGGCAGCCACGATCTGCCGAGCAGCTATTGCGAGAAGCTGCGCCTGGGCGGTGTGACGGTGCACGAGTTCGCGGCTGCGAAACGCGGCATTTTCGTCAACCGCTTTCAGCTCAACTTTCGCAATCACCGCAAGATCGTGGTGATCGACGGCAACGAAGCGTTTATCGGCGGACACAACGTCGGGGTCGAGTATCTCGGCGAGAAACCGCCGTTGGCCCCATGGCGCGATACGCATATCTCCGTGCGTGGACCTGCGGTGGTGGGTATCCAGCGCGCATTTGCCGAAGACTGGCACTGGAGCACGGGTACGGTACCGGAACTCAACCGCCTGCCAGCCGCCTCCGGCGAAGACATGCACTGTCAGGTCGTGCCGAGCGGCCCTGCTGACCGATTGGAGACGTCGTCCCTCTTCTTTGTCACCGCCATCAACGCCGCACAGAAGCGAGTCTGGCTCACCACGCCCTACTTCGTGCCCGATGAAGCCGTGTTCTCCGCGTTGCGTCTGGCGGTGCTGCGCGGCGTAGACGTGCGCATTCTGATCCCGGATCGGGCTGATCACTATGTCGTGTTCGAGGCGACCACCTCGTACGCGTTCGAGGCCGCGCGCAGCGGCATCCACGTCTATCGCTATCAACATGGCTTCCTTCACCAGAAAGTCGTGCTGATCGATGACAGCGCAGCCGCCGTCGGCAGCGCCAATCTCGACAACCGGTCGTTCCGTCTCAACTTCGAAATCATGCTGCTCACCGTTGACCGCGCCTTCGCCGACGACGTCGCGTACATGCTGGCGCACGACTTCGAGCAGGGCGCCCTGCTGAACAAGGACGATTTCCGGAAGATTCCGAGATGGCGTCAGATTGTGATGCGTCTGGCGCGGCTTTTCGCCCCAATTCTGTAGGCGCGGCGGGGTGCGCATCGCTTTCATGCGCTCAGACCGGTAAAATGCCGGTTTTGCCGTCCCCCCGCACCACGGTTTCGATGCACGGCTCGTTCGCTCCCCGTTGGGTCGGCGATACCCGGCTCGCCACGCGGACCCAGGACGAACTGACCCGCTTTCCCTTCGGCCTTTTTCGTGATCCGATTCGAACATCTCACCCTCGCACGCGGCACCAAGCCGCTCTTCGAGGACACCTCCGTAACGCTCAATCCAGGCGAGCGCGTTGGCCTCGTCGGCGCCAACGGCGCGGGTAAATCCACCCTCTTCGCGTTGCTGCGCGGTCAGTTGCACGCCGATGGCGGCGATGTCTTCGTGCCCAGCAGCTGGCGCGTCGCCCACGTGATGCAGGAGACGCCCGCCGTCGAGCGCACTGCCCTCGACTATGTGCTCGACGGCGACACGCGGCTGCGCGAGATCGAAGCAACCATCGCGGCCGCCGAAGCTGCGCATGACGGTCACGCGCAAGCCGAGGCGCACGCCGCCTTCGCCGACGCAGACGGCTACACGGCCCCCGCCCGTGGCGAAGCCCTGCTGCTCGGACTCGGCTTCACGCTTGCGCAAACGCAGTTGCCTGTCGCCAGTTTCTCGGGCGGATGGCGCATGCGCCTGAATCTGGCGCAGGCGCTCATGTGCCCGTCCGATCTATTGCTGCTCGACGAACCGACCAATCACCTGGATCTCGACGCCATCGTCTGGCTCGAAGACTGGCTCAAGCGATACCCCGGCACGCTGATCGTGATCTCACACGATCGCGAGTTTCTCGACGAAGTCTGCAACGTCACACTGCATATCGAGAATCAACAGATCAAGCGTTACGGCGGCAACTACAGCCAGTTCGAGATTCTGCGCGGCCAGCAACTGGTGCTGCAACAAAGCGCGTTCGACAAGCAGCAGAAGACGATTGCGCACCTTGAATCGTTCATCACGCGCTTCAAGGCCAAGGCAACGAAGGCGCGTCAGGCGCAGAGCCGAATGAAGGCGCTCGAAAAGATGGAGCGCATCGCGCCCGCGCATATCGCGTCGCCGTTTACGTTCGAGTTCCGTCCGGCCGACAGCGCGCCGAACCCGATGCTCGTGCTTGATGCGGTGCGTTGCGGCTATCCGCTCGAAGACGGCAGCGAGAAGGTCATCCTCCCGCATGTCACGATGTCGGTGCAGAACGAACAGCGTATCGGCCTGCTGGGCGCCAACGGTCAGGGCAAATCGACGCTCATCAAAACACTCGCCGGCACGCTTGCGCCACTGGCGGGTGAGGTGAAGACCGGCAAGGGCTTGCAGATCGGCTATTTCGCCCAGCACCAGGTCGAAACCCTGCGCCATGACGATTCTCCGTTGCAGCATTTGCAACGCCTCGCCCCCGACACGCGCGAACAGGAATTGCGCGACTTTCTTGGCGGATTCAACTTCCGCGGCGATATGGCGACGTCGTCGATTGCGCCGTTCTCCGGTGGCGAGAAGGCGCGTCTGGCGCTGGCGCTCATCATCTGGCGCAAGCCGAACCTGCTGTTGCTCGATGAACCGACCAACCATCTGGATCTCGAGACGCGCCATGCCCTCACGATGGCGCTCGCCCAGTTCGACGGCACGCTGATTCTCGTCTCGCACGATCGGCACTTGCTGCGCGCGACCACGGATCAGTTTCTGCTGGTGGCCGGCGGCGAAGTGCAGCCGTTTGACGGCGATCTCGATGACTACCGCGATTGGTTGCTGCAACACGCAGCCGACCAACGTGCGGCAGCACGAGACGCCAGCAGCGGCAATGGCGAAGGTAGCGACGGTGCCGACGGCGTCAACCGCAAGGATCAGAAGCGGGCCGAGGCGCAGGAACGTCAGCGGCTGTCACAACTGCGCAAGCCGCTGCAAAGGAAGATCGAGAAGCTGGAGCAGTCCATCGCGAAGCTCTCGGACGAAAAAGCCCGGCTCGACGCTATCCTCGCGGACAGCAGCACCTATGAAGACGCCAGGAAGGCCTTGCTGACCGATAGCCTCAAGCAACAGGCCGACGTCACGGCAAAGCTCTCGGACGTGGAAGCCGAATGGCTCGAAGCCCAGGAAGCCCTCGAGCAGATCGCTTGATCCGATAGCGGCAGCGGCCACACGACGCAGTCCATGCCGCGACGCCAAAGGAAAAGCCCGGTCGATCCGACCGGGCTTTTTTCATGCTAGCCGTGCGCGCTTACAACCCCGCGACCACCGAAATCGCGTGCTCCAGCCGGTCGACGGCGTGCACTTCGAGGCCGTCGATGGGCTGTTTCGGCGCGTTCGCTTTCGGGATGATCGCAATGGAAAAGCCGAGTTTGGCGGCTTCCTTGAGACGATCCTGACCACGCGGACTAGGACGGATCTCCCCCGCCAGCCCGACTTCGCCGAACGCCACGATGCCGCGCGGGAGCGCCTTGTTGCGCAGCGACGAATGAATGGCCAGCAACACCGCCAGATCCGCCGCCGGTTCGGTGATCTTCACACCGCCAACGGCATTCAGGAACACGTCCTGATCGAAGCACGCAATGCCCGCATGGCGATGCATCACCGCCAACAACATCGCCAGACGGTTCTGCTCAAGTCCTACCGCCAGCCGCCGCGGGTTGGGCACCTGCGCGGTATCGACCAGCGCCTGTACCTCAACGAGCAGTGGCCGCGTGCCCTCTTGTGTGACGAGCACGCAGGAACCGGGCACGCTCTGTTCATGCTGCGAGAGGAACAACGCCGACGGATTCGCTACGCCGCGCAACCCCTTCTCGGTCATCGCAAACACACCCAACTCGTTGACGGCACCGAAGCGATTCTTGAACGCCCGTACCAGCCGATACGACGAGTGCGTATCTCCCTCGAAATACAGCACCGTGTCGACAATGTGCTCAAGCACGCGCGGCCCCGCGAGGCTGCCTTCCTTCGTCACGTGGCCGACCATGATGACGGTCACGCCGCTCTGCTTCGCGGTTCGCGTGAGCTGCGCCGCGCATTCGCGCACCTGCGCCACCGAACCGGGGGCGGAGCTGAGCGCTTCGGAATAGACCGTCTGAATCGAATCGATCACCACGACGTCGGGCTTTTCGGACTCGATCGCGCCTAGAATCTTTTCGAGCTGAATTTCCGCGAGCAGGTCCAGTTCGCCACCGCCCTCTCCCGCCGCGCCAAGGCCGAGCCGTTGCGCCCGCAAAGCAATCTGCGCGCCCGACTCTTCGCCGCTGACATACAGTGCACGCCGCTCGCGCGCCAGATGTGCAAGCGATTGGAGCAGCAAGGTCGACTTGCCGATGCCGGGATCGCCGCCGATCAGCACCACACCGCCGGCCACGAGCCCTCCGCCCAGCACGCGGTCAAACTCGCTCACGCCGCTGGAGAAGCGCGGCACGTCGGCCGCTTCGATGTGCGCCAGCTTAAGTACCGGCGTGCTCTTGGCGAGCGATTGATAACGATGACCCGTCGTCGTTTCCGCCACCGACTCGACGAGCGTATTCCAGCCGTTGCAGTTGGGGCATTGCCCCGCCCACTTGGGTGTCTGTCCGCCGCATTCGGTACAGATGTAGACAGTCTTGGCTTTGGCCATGGAAATCCTGTGGCGACGCTCAGTTCGCGTGCACGGGCACGCGACGCGCCACGGCGCACATCAGCTCATAGCCGAGCGTGCCTGCCGAGGCCGCAACCTCGTCGATGCTCAGTCCACGCCCCCAGAGCGTCACGGACGAGCCCACGCGCGCCTGCGGCACCGGCGTGAGATCGACGGACAGCATATCCATCGACACGCGGCCCAGCGTGCGGGTGCGCACACCGTCGACAAGGATCGGCGTGCCAGTGGGGGCGACACGCGGATAGCCGTCGGCATAGCCGCAAGCGACCGTGCCCACGCGCATCGGCGTCTCGGCGGTAAAGATACTGCCATAGCCCACCGTGCCGCCCGCCGGAATCTCCTGAATACCGATCAACTCGGTTTCGAGCGTCATCGTCGGTTGCAGATCGAACGTCGCCGCCGGGACCTCGAGCCCCTTCGGCGAGGAGCCATAGAGCATGATGCCGGGACGGACCCACGCGCCATGCGTCTCCGGATAGCACAGCGTGGCGGCGGAATTGGCAAGGCTGCGCTCACCCGGCACATCGCGGGCGCCGCGCTCGAACGCTTCCATCTGATACTGAATGCCGCGCGCGCCGTCGGCATCGGAGAAGTGGGTCATCAGCACGATCTGGCTCACGCCGGGAATTGCACGAGCACGCTCCCATGCGGCGCGATAGCGCTCGGGAGAGAAGCCGAGGCGGTTCATGCCGGAATTCATCTTGAGCTGCACGTTGAGCGGCTTCTTCAGACGCGCCATCTCCAGCATGCGCAACTGTTCGTCGCTATGCACGGTAGTCGTCAAACCGTACTCGTCGACGATCGCCAGATCCTCGGGCTTGAAGAAGCCCTCGAGCAGCAGAATGGGGCCGGCCCAGCCGAGTTCGCGCAGACGCACGGCTTCGTCGAGATCGAGCAGGCCGAAGCCGTCGGTGTCGCGCAATCCGGGAAATGCGTTATCGATGCCGTGCCCGTAGGCGTTGGCCTTGACCACCGCCCACACCTTGGCGTTCGGGGCATGGCGACGGGCGACATCGAGATTATGGGCAAGGGCTGCAGTATGAATCGAGACTTTGATTGGACGAGGCATGGGCGGATACAGAATCAGAGGAGAAGCTCGCCAGGACAGGCTGGCGGCATAACGCATCGGCATATTTTCGTGTTATAAAGCCGTGCGCACAACTTGTTTTGCTGAAATCTTTTTCCCGATGACAATATCGGTCTCAGACCGAGGGCGAACGGGCGCCCGGCACGGGGGCTGCAAGACCGAATATACGGTCGATTAGCGACATTTGAGCGACTGATGTGCGCAGATACCCCTGTGTTTAAGCCCGGTTTCTTCCCGTGTGGGAGCCCCTTGCGGGCACCGCGGATTCCGACAACCGAGACACGCAAGTTTTACGCCGCACGGGATCGACTCAAGTACCGATGAAGAAAGGCTTTTATACCATCATGGCCGCGCAGTTTTTTTCGTCGCTGGCCGACAATGCATTGCTCATCGCCGCAATCGCACTCCTCAAAGATTTGCATTCCCCGCAGTGGATGACGCCGCTGCTCAAACTCTTCTTCGTTCTCTCGTACGTCATTCTTGCCGCTTACGTGGGCGCCTTCGCCGACTCGATGCCCAAGGGCAAGGTCATGTTCATCAGCAACTCGATCAAGGTCGCAGGCTGTCTGCTGATGCTGTTCGGCTCGCACCCTCTCTTAGCGTATGGCGTAGTGGGCTTCGGCGCGGCGGCATACTCGCCCGCGAAGTACGGCATTCTCACGGAGCTACTCCCCGCCGAGAGATTGGTCGCCGCGAATGGATGGATCGAAGGCCTCACCGTCAGCTCGATCATTCTCGGCACAGTGCTCGGCGGCACACTGATCAGTCCGCATATATCGGAGTGGATTCTCCAGCGCACTCCTGAGGTGATCAGCTCGCCGGCGATGGCCGCGATGGTCGTCATCATGGCCATTTATGTGATTGCCGCGCTGTTCAATCTGCGCATTCCGGACACGGGCGCACGTTATGCGCGTCAGGAACGCAATCCGATCAAACTCGTCTCCGATTTTGCCGACTGCTTCGTCACGCTCTGGCGCGACAAGCTGGGCCAGATCTCGCTCGCCGTCACCACACTGTTCTGGGGCGCAGGCGCAACCTTGCAGTTCATCGTGCTGCGCTGGGCCGAAAAAGCGCTCGGCATGTCGCTGTCCGAAGGTGCCATTCTGCAAGCCGTATCGGCCGTGGGCGTCGCCGTCGGCGCCATCCTGGCGGCCTCGCGTATTCCGCTCAAGCGCTCTCTCTCGGTGTTGCCCGTCGGCATCGCCATGGGCCTCGCGGTGATGGCGATGGCGTTCTTCTCGAAGGATCTGCTGCCGTACGGCACCGAGTGGAAAGTGCCGCTCTACCTGATCGTCGCGTACATCTTCCTCATCATCGTCGGTGCACTCGCAGGTTTCTTCGTGGTGCCGATGAACGCCCTGCTCCAGCATCGCGGCCACGTGCTGCTCTCGGCCGGCCACTCCATCGCCGTGCAGAACTTCAACGAGAACCTGTCCGTACTTATCATGCTGTGCCTCTATGCACTGCTGATCTGGTTCAACGTGCCGGTCGGGGTCGTCATCATTCTGTTTGGTGTGTTTGTGTCGGGCACGATGTGGCTTGTCATGAAGCGTCATCAGGCCAATCAGCGCGAATTCGATTCGGTCTCGCTCATTGGCGAAGTCAAGCATTGATATGAATTTGCGTCATTCGCCCGTACCCATTGCCCTCACCATCGCCGGCTCCGACTCCAGCGGTGGCGCAGGCATCCAAGCCGACCTCAAGGCGTTTTCCGCGCTCGGCGCATACGGCGCGAGCGTGATTACCGCCCTCACCGCGCAGAATACGCAAGGCGTGACCGGTATCCACACACCGCCGGCGAGCTTTGTCACCGCCCAGATGGACGCCGTGTTTCAGGACCTCGAAGTCGATGCGGTCAAGCTCGGCATGCTGGCCAACGCCGAGGTCGTGCGCGCGGTGGCCGCCGGATTGCGGCGATACAAACCGCGCTTCGTCGTGCTCGATACCGTGATGATTTCGAAGAGCGGTCACGCGTTACTGCAACCGGATGCCGTTGCCGCGCTGCGCGATGAACTGCTGCCGCTGGCGGACCTGATTACCCCGAATCTGCCGGAAGCCGCCGCGCTACTCGGTGTCGCGCCCGCTACCGACGAAAGCGAGATGGAGCAACAGGCGCAAGCGCTGCGCACGCTCGGTGCCCGCAATGTACTGGTCAAGGGAGGCCATCTCGCCGGCGATCTGAGCCCGGACTGGCTCGTGAGCGCCGCAGGCGTCGAACGATTCAGCGCACCGCGCATCGCCGCTCACAACACGCACGGCACGGGCTGCACGCTCTCCGCCGCACTGGCCGCGTTGCGTCCCCGTCGCGACAACTGGTCGGACACCGTGCGCGACGCCAAGGCGTATCTCAATGGTGCACTCGCCGCCAGCGACGCGCTTCATATCGGTCGCGGCATCGGCCCCGTCCATCACTTCCACGCGGTCTGGCCCAAGGATTGAGGCGCCCGCTCGGGCACCGAATCAGATTGACGGCGCGCCGTCGTCCACACTGCGCGCAAGCGCACGACGCGCCGCCGCACCGGCCCGCTCGCTCAATTCCTCGATACGATGGCGAGCGCGCGGCGCCCAGTAGTCCGGCACGATAAATCCTCGTTCGCACTCGAACCACCCCTCCTTGCCCGCTCGCTGCGACAACGAGACGATCAACAATGGCTCGGCGATACCACGTTCGCGCCAGTGCGTCTCGATGCGCACATGTATCGCAGCAAGCGATAAAGCGGCCGAGTCGTCCACACGGGCAGGCGCAAGCCAACGTGCCCGCGGCAACATGGCCCAGCGCCGCTCGCCCGACGCCACGGCGTCGTGAGACGTCGACTGCGCATGCGCCCACCATTCGTCGAGCGTCGCCCACCAGCCTCGACCGTGCGATTCAGACGCCACCTGCGGCACCTGCCCGCGTTGCGTGAGCGGATGGAATAACCACCCCTTGAGATACACCTGCGGCAGCCATGGCCCGGCGGCAGGCAACGCGCTGCGCGCAGCTTCGAGTGTCGTCAGGCGCAGTTGATGACCGAGCAAGCGCGCGACCTTGTCGGCCAGACTATCGGCCAGATTCGGCCCCAGCCAATGAAACTGGGCGGCGCGTTCGTCGAGCACCGGCGCCGGGAGCGCCGGCGGCACGAACAAGTACAGCTTTACCGCCAGTTCCCAATGAAGCAATTGGTGGTCGGCGCGACGCGTCAGCAGGAAGTCGCACTCGCCGAGCGTCATGTTGCCCCGCCGCGAATCGCGCACTTGCAAACCCGCGGCAAGCAGATCGAACCGAGGGCTGTGCATTAGCGCGAAATGCAGCAGTTGCTCCGCATAACGCCCCAGCCGGCTGGTTTCGCCACGCGCAAGAAATTCGCGCAACGGCTCGGGATTCGCATCGCAAGCCTGCAGCCAATCGTGCAGGAGTCGGGAGTGGAAGACCGGTTCCGAGACACTCGGCAGTGTCCCCGGCAAGATGCCGGATACGGAAATGGCAGGGTCGTCGGGCGCCACATCGGCCGCCGCCTGCACACTATCGAAATGGGCGAGTGCCGCCGGAAAACGGGTAGCACTGAGAAGGTCGGCAGACAGCAATAGCCACGCGAGGTCGCGCACCGGCGCCTCGCGTAGCGTTTCGATCAGTTCGCCGTAGGCTTGTTGGCCGGAGTCGATTCGCACACTGCCTCGTAGGTAGCCCGCGCCAGGCACCAATCCGTCCAGGCTTTGGCCTTGTCGGGCAGACTGCGTAATAGATAGGCCGGATGGTACGTCACGATCACCGGCACCCCTTCATACTCATGCACACGCCCGCGCAGGCTGGCAATGCTCGCTTGTGTGCGCAGGATACTTTGCGCCGCGAAGCGCCCCATCACCACGATCACTCGCGGTTTGAGCAGCGCGACCTGACGCTTCAGGTATGGCTCGCAGTTCGCGACTTCGTCCGCCTCCGGGTCGCGATTGTTCGGTGGACGGCACTTGAGCACATTCGCGATATAGACGCTCTCACCGCGCCGCAACGCCGAGGCTCGCAACATGTTGTCGAGCAGTTTGCCTGCCTGACCGACGAACGGCTCGCCCTGCAAGTCTTCCTGCTGGCCCGGCGCTTCGCCCACGAGCAGCCAATCGGCCTCGCGGTCACCTACGCCGAAGACCGTCTGCGTACGCTTCTCGCACAAGCCGCACAAGCGGCAATTGGCGACACGCTCGGTCAGCGCCTCCCAGTCCAGCGTCTCGACGCCCGGCAATGCAGGGCGTGACGGCGCGCCGGTCTCGCCCGCATCGCGCACGATCGACCACAATGCGGCGTCGGCGGCAGCATCGCCGTCGCCGTTACCATCGCTATCTAGCCACATCGGGATGTCGTCGGGCGGCAGATCGGCCATGCGACGGTTGGCACCGCCGCTCTGGGGCGACCCTCGCGCGACTTCCGCGCGGACAGGCGCTATACGCGTGACAGGTGCAGCCGGCGCCTCATCCAGGCTCGCAGCACGCGCAGCGGCACGCACGCTGCCCTGCGCGACGGACGGCGACACATCCCATGGCGGCATATCGTCAGCCGGCAGACCGCCCCGAAGGGCCACCGGTTCGGCGAGCGTTGCCACATCGCCGTCTTCGGCAGTCACCACCGCCGCCCTGGCCACGGCATCGTGCGACATCCACACCGGCCACAGCCCAAACTCTTCCAGAATCGCTTTAGGCCACGGCACGATCGGTCTCCCACGACAGGCGCATCACAATGGCGTCTTCACGACGCCCACTCGCCGGATAATATCCCTTGCGCCGGCCGATCTGCTCGAAACCGAAACGCTCATAGATGCGCAACGCCCGCATATTCGACGGGCGCACTTCCAGCAACACCCCGCCCATACCCTGCTCACGCGACACGCGCACCACCTCTTCGAGCAACTGCACACCCAGACCGTTACCCTGCATTTCCGGCACGACGCACACGTTGAGCAAATGCGACTCGTCGACGACCGGCATCAACAGGAAATAGCCCAGCAACGAGCCATCGACCGCGCGCAGGCAGACCCCCTGATGCCCGGCATCCATCGAATCGGCGAAATTCTGCCGCGTCCACGGAAACGGGTATGCGCGCACCTCGACGGCGACAACCTCATCGAGATCAGCCAACGTCATCGGTGAAAAATGATTCGGACCGGTCTGGCGCATCAGGGCGTCTCCTTGCCGGCGCCCTGCACCGCCGCCTGCTTGATGGCCTCGCGCTCGGCCGTCGTCTGCGCCACCTTGTTACGGAGGTAGAACGGCATGGCCTGATCGGCAGGAATCGCCTCGCCTCGAGCGAAGGCGCGCGCCGCCAGCGTCGCGACGTAACGCGCACGCGGCATGGCATCGACCAACACGGCCTGCGCCTGCACGCTTGCCTGCAAACGCTCGCCAAACGCCAGCACCGCATTACCGGCGACGACGAAAGCGGCGTCGGGGGCACGCACCTGTTCGGCGGCGTCGAGCGACGGCGATTGCGCTTCGCGCCAGTCTTCGGCCGCGGCGTCCCAGGCATAGTCGGCCCAGTAAGCCTCGTTCATCCGCGCATCGAGCGCGACAAGAACCCGCTGCGTGTCGACGCGCAAAGCGCGCGCCGCTTCGGCACAAGCCAGTAACGTGCCCACCGGCACGACGGGCAGTTTGGCCCCAAAGGCCAACCCCTGTGCAACGCCACACGCGGTGCGCAGCCCGGTAAACGAGCCAGGGCCGGCGCCAAAGGCGATCGCATCGCATTCGGCAAGCGTCACACCAGCCTCGCGCAAGACATCGCGCACAGCCGGAAGAATATGGGTACTGGAGACGGGGCCGGTATCGAGATGACGCTCGAACACAAGGGCCGGCGCCCCACTGGCGGGATCGTGACGATACAAGGCGACCGAACAAAACTCGGTCGAGGTATCCAGAGCGAGAAGCGTAATCGAAGACATGGCGCTATTGTAATCGGGCGCGCGACAAGCAACCTAGCGGGATCGACGGCAACCCGCGCCAAAGCTGACGGCAGCCACTGCGGTACTCCCCTGAAATGCATGCCCAAGGGACTCCCGCGACCCCGTGAAAATCCGAACGTGCACTTTTCCAAAAAAACAGGTATAATCCGCGCTTCGCTTCGCGGGGTTCTATGAAATACCTCGTCAGGCGACGAAAAACTGCGTTTTGCCCCAATCCTGTGATAAGCCGCTGTAGTTCTTGCCGGTACTGGCGTTCCTGATGGAACGACCCGCCGCCGTCCCTGGCTTACGATACGGATTTCGATCCGCTTTCTGCCCCATCCGCGATTTGCTTCCTGCTTGCGACGAATTGGGTTTGCCGATTGGCGCCAACGCCCCGACATCACCTTTCAATCCGCAAGAGGATTCATGGAACAGCATTCCAAAATGTCTGCGCTCGCGCAGACGTATTTCCCTACGTCTGAAGAAAACACCGCCGCTATTGTTGTTGACGCCACGCCGGCAGTCAGCACCGACGGTCAGCCCTCGTTCGCCGAACTCGGCCTGAACCCGGCAATTCTGACGGCCCTTATCACCGCAGGCTACACCAGCCCGACGCCGGTTCAGCAGCGCGCAATCCCCGCTGCGCTTGCCGGTCGCGATCTGCTCGTGTCGAGCCCGACGGGTTCGGGCAAGACGGCCGCCTTCATGCTGCCCGCTATCCACCGCTTCGCCGAAATGCAAGCAAGCGGCGAGTTGGGCAGCCGCGCTCCGGCCGCCCATCCGCGCAACCAGCCGGCCGCCCCGGGCGAAAAGCCCCGCAAGGGCCAGCGCGTGCGCCGCGTGGCGGCTCAACCGCTGCTGCTCGTGCTCACGCCGACGCGCGAACTGGCGCAACAGGTCTCGACGGCTGCCGATACGTACGGCAAGCAACTGCGCCGTCTGCGTACGGTCAGCATTCTGGGTGGCATGCCCTACCCGCGTCAGCTCGAAATGCTGGCCAAGCAGCCCGAAATCATTGTGGCAACGCCGGGCCGTCTGCTCGATCACATCTCGAGCGGCAAGATCGATCTGTCGCAACTGATGATGCTGGTGCTCGACGAAGCCGACCGCATGCTGGACATGGGTTTCATCGACGACATCCAGACCATCGTCGACGCTACGCCCGAATCGCGTCAGACGTTGCTGTTCTCGGCAACGATCGACGGCCGCATGGGAGAAATCACGCGTCGTCTGCTGCGTGATCCGGAAACCATCGAGATCACGCGCGGCAGCGAACAACGCACCAACGCCAACATCGAGCAAACGCTCCATTATGTGGACGACCGCGCCCACAAGGATCGCCTGCTCACGCACTTGCTCGGCAACGACGCGCTCGATCAGGCCATCGTGTTCACGTCGACCAAGCGCGACGCCGACTTGATCGCCGACCAACTCGAGCAAGCCGGTTTCGACAGCGCTGCACTGCACGGCGACATGCCGCAAGGCGTGCGTAACCGTACGCTGCGCGCATTGCGCGAGCGCCGTGTGCGCGTGCTGGTGGCGACCGACGTGGCAGCACGTGGCATCGACGTGCCGGGCATCACGCACGTGTTCAACTACGATTTGCCGAAGTTCGCAGAAGATTACGTCCACCGCATTGGCCGTACGGGCCGTGCCGGCCGTCGTGGCGTGGCCGTGAGCCTCGCCGCACACGGTGAAATCGGTGCCGTGCGCCGCATCGAACGCTACACGCGTGAACCGCTGCCGGTGAACGTAGTGGCCGGTTTCGAACCGCGTCGCTCGCCGCCGAAGGGTGGCAGTGGTGCTGGCAGCAAGCGTCCGGGTCAAGGCCGTGGCGGTCCGCGTCATGGTCAAGGCGGCGGCAACAGCCGCTGGAGCAACAGCAGCGCCCCGCGTTACGGTAACAACAGCGGTAATGGCGGCAATGGCGGCTATCAGGGCGGCCAACGCTTCGGCGGCGCCAAGCCGGCCGGTGCCCCGTTCGAGCGCCGTGAAAGCAGTGGCTACCAGCAAGGTGAAGGCGGCAACGGTGGCAATGGCTTCTCGAACGGCAGCGCGACCGACCGCTTCGAGCGTCGCTCGCCGCGTCCGGCCGACGGCAACCGTCAGGATCGTGGCAGCCGCAGCTTCGACGCACCGCGTCAGGACCGTGGCTTCGGCAATCGCAACGGCGGCAGCGGCTTCAGCAAGCGTCGTAGCGACTGAATAGCCTGACACCGGCAGGACGAGTCATTGACGAGTCCTGCCCGAATGTCTGAAAACCCCGGATGTCGACATCAATCGTCGACGCCGGGGTTTTCTCTTTTGTGCGTCTGAATCAGGACGCCGACGCGAACCGGTCCGTCGCCTCGATCAGCCAATGCAGGATGGTGGGCTCACTAAACGCATGTCCGGCGTCCGGCGCCCAATAGAAATCCGCCTCCGGCCATGCCTTGTGCAACGCCCATGCGGTATGCGCAGGTGTCGCCATGTCGTAACGGCCCTGAACGATCACCCCCGGAACGTCGCGCAAACGGTGCGCACCGTCGATCAATTGATTCGGCGTGAGAAAACCATCGTGCACGAAGTAGTGGTTCTCGATGCGGGCAAACGCAATCGCGTAATGCGGGTCGCCAAAGGCCTCTGCGAGCTGGTCGTCCGGCAGCAGTGTGATCGTGCTGCCCTCCCACATGCTCCACGCACGGGCCGCCTCAATTCTGACCGCCTCGTCGGGATGAATCAGCCGCTTCCGATAGGCGCGCATCAGATCGCCGCGCTCTTCGAGCGGAATCGGCGCCAGAAACGCCTCCCAACGATCCGGGAACAGCCACGAGGCGCCCGTCTGGTAGTACCACTGCAATTCTTCGCGACGCACCGTAAAAATGCCTCGCACGATCAGTTCGCTCGCACGATTCACATGCGCTTGCGCGTAGGCCAACGCCAGCGTGCTGCCCCACGAGCCGCCAAACACCTGCCATTGTTCGTATCCGAATTTGACTCGCAACCGCTCGATGTCATCCACCAGATCCCATGTGGTGTTGTGCTCAAGGCTCGCATGCGGGATCGAACGTCCGCAACCACGTTGGTCGAACAGTGTGATGCAGTACCTGGCCGGATCGAACAATCGCCGGTGCTCCGGCGAACAACCGCCCCCAGGGCCGCCATGCAGAAACACCACCGGCTTGCCTAGCGGATTGCCGCACCGCTCCCAATAAATACGATGTCCGTTACCGACATCGAGCATCCCACTCTCGTAGGGCTCGATAGGCGGATATAAACCGCGTAGTGTGTCCGGGCGCGTCTCTATGATCCTGCCGGGCGCACGTCTCGGGCCGAGTGTCTGCGTCTGCGGATCGTTCCGCATGTTGTGGACAGCATCATCGGGAAAATCGGCTGACATCGGCATCCTCACGTGAACGTTGGCCGGCGCGTCATCCAAGTTACGTGCGACGCGGACGGTGAAAACATGGATGAGTAGGACGGGGACAAATACGTCGAAGTTCAGTGTAGCGTGAGTAACGCTTATTGCGTGCACTCCCCATCCCGCATCGACACGAGGATGAAGCGGAGGGGGGCCGCATGTTTGGGGTACCGAAATTTCGGCATTCGCACGCCTATAGTGCGTGCGGGGTGCAGAGGCACCCCGATCGGGCTTGACTGCACGGGTGGGCGGCGTCACGCAGACGAGCACTACCGGGTTTGCCCCCGTTGTTGCGCCGCGCCAAAGCCATAGAATCGAAGTGAAGGGTTTGCTGGCGATGCAGATGTCGACACCCGAAAAAGTGTCGAGATCGCCGGAACAGCAGACTGGGTGCAAGACCGTGTAATACCTGCGCGAGCCTGTGAACGCGTGTTCAGCAACGCCAACTGCGGGAGGTCATATGTTATTTACCCACATCCTCATTCCGACCGACGGCTCGGAGCTATCTCAAAAGGCCGTGACTGGCGGACTCGAACTGGCGCGTGCGCTCGGCGCGAGAGTGACGGGCTATTGCTGCCTCGCCGAGTATCCTTACTCCCCCTTCAGCGAGTACGTGCTGGAAGCGCCTGCCACGTTCAGCGAGCGCATTGCCGAAGAAGCCTGCGCCCACCTCGATAAGCTGGCCGAAGCCGCTGCAGCAGCGGGTGTGCCGTTCGATCGCGACAGCTCCACTTTCCCTGCGCCCTATCTGGGCATCATTGACGCAGCAGAACGCCACAGGTGCGACGTTATCCTGATGGCCTCGCATGGACGCCGTGGACTCACCAGCCTGTTGCTGGGCAGCGAGACGCAGCGCGTTCTCGTGCACTCGAAGATCCCCGTACTCGTCTATCGGTGATCCGTCTGCGCCAACCTGGCAACTCATGAAAAAAGGCCCGTGAGCGGGATAAGCTCACGGGCCCTTTCTCGTTCAGGCGTGCATTGCAGCCCTCACCGCGACGGGACCACAGTCAGGACTGCCCCCGGCCGGATAAGCCGGACGCGCGGTCATGACGCGGCGGCGTTCCGCCCACGACGATGTGCCCCCACGCGCATCGTTGCAGGCGGGCGCGCCGCGCCCTCCCTTAGCCCTGTCAGGCTATCTTGACCTGTGCCTTCTTTTCGTCGAAGAACTGTTCGTCCTCCGTCGAACCCTTCAGGGCCGTGGTCGATGCGTCGCGCTCAATCGTCTGCGTGACGGCGTCGAAGTAGCCCGTACCCACTTCGCGCTGGTGCTTGACTGCCGTGAAGCCCTTGTCGGCAGCGGCGAATTCCGCTTCCTGCAACTCCACGAAGGCGCTCATCTGACGGCGGGCGTAGCCGTGCGCCAGGTTGAACATCGAGTAGTTCAGGCTGTGGAAGCCGGCCAGCGTGATGAACTGGAACTTGTAGCCCATGGCACCGAGTTCCTTCTGGAACTTGGCGATGGTGGCGTCGTCGAGGTTCTTCTTCCAGTTGAACGACGGCGAGCAGTTGTACGAAAGCATCTTGCCCGGGAAGTGCTTGTGGATGCCCTCGGCAAATCGCTTGGCGAATTCAAGATCCGGCTTGCCGGTCTCACACCACACCAGATCGGCGTACGGTGCGTAGGCCAGACCGCGTGCGATTGCCTGATCCAGGCCATTGCGCGTACGGTAGAAGCCCTCGACGGTGCGCTCGCCGGTGCAGAACGGCTGGTCGGTCGGATCGACGTCGGCGGTAATCAGATCTGCCGCTTCCGCATCGGTACGCGCGATCAGGACGGTCGGCACGCCGAGCACGTCGGCAGCCAGACGCGCCGCCACGAGCTTGGCCACGGCTTCGCGCGTCGGCACGAGCACCTTGCCCCCCATGTGGCCGCACTTCTTGACCGAGGCGAGTTGGTCTTCGAAGTGCACGCCGCCGGCGCCCGCTTCGATCATTGCCTTCATCAGTTCGAAGGCGTTGAGCACGCCGCCGAAGCCGGCTTCCGCATCGGCCACGATCGGCGCGAAGTAATCGATATAGCCTTCATCGCCCGGGTTCTTGCCTTCCGACCATTGAATCTGATCGGCACGGGTGAAGGTGTTGTTGATGCGACGCACGACCTGCGGCACCGAGTTGGCCGGATACAGCGACTGGTCGGGGTACATTTCGCCTGCGAGGTTCGCGTCGCCGGCGACCTGCCAGCCCGACAGGTAGATGGCCTTGAGGCCGGCCTTGACCTGCTGCATGGCCTGATTGCCCGTCAGTGCGCCAAGCGCGTTCACGAACGGCTCGTCGTTGATCATGCTCCACAGGCGCTCCGAACCGCGACGGGCAAGCGTTTGTTCCGGCTGGATAGAGCCGCGCAGACGCACCACGTCTTCGGCCGAATAGCCACGCTTGATACCCTTCCAGCGCGGATTGTTCGCCCAGTCCTGCTCGAGTTGTTTCACTTGCTCTTGACGAGTCGCCATGATGATCTCTCCTAGTTTCTCAATACAAATAAAGAGGGGTGACGCTTTGCTGCTTTGTCGTTGCCGAAACTGCGGTTGACCACTCTCGGCGTTTCCAAATCGGCAGGTCTTGTATAAGAGTGTAGGCATTTCTCATGCGATGCAACAGAGAAAATTAGCATCTTAAATAATATTTTTTATTCATTAAAATCAAATAGATATGAGGTTAATTTCTTGATGTGAAACGATATTTCCCTTCCTGAAATTGCGGCGTTGTGCCAAGCAGCGCAAATTTTTACGCACCGCAAAGGCATTCCGCATCATGAAAAAAGCCGGTAACAGTGGTTACCGGCTTGGATCGGGGTGCCCTCCATGCGGGCAGAATTGCCCGGCGCTCAGGTCATGACGCCACGCGACGGGTGGATGGCACGGCCTTTGGTGGCTTGCACACGAGCCACACCGCGAGCGCGATGAAACAGCCGCCGAAGAAATGCGCCATCGTGACCGCCTCATTCAGGAACAAGGCGCCCCACAGCACGCCGAACGGCGGAATCAGGAAAGTTACGGTCAGCGAGCGCAGCGGGCCGAGATCCGCAATCAGGCGGAAGAACAACATATAGGCCACTGCACTGCACAGGAAGCCGAGCGCCGCCATTGCAGCCCAGACACCGCCCGTGGCCGGGCCGGGAATGCCAGACGTCGCCGATACGTAGCCGAAGAACGGCAGCAGCACGATGGCGGCGCCCAGTTGGCTGCCGAACGCCACGAGCTTGGCGTCGAGGCCACCTCGATCGGTGATCCAGCGCTTGGTCAGATAGCCCGCCAAACCGTAGCAGGACGTCGCGACGAGACACGCCAGCGCCCCCATGACCACCGGCCCGGACATCGTGACCGGGCCGGTGCGCGTCAGCACGGCCACCCCGACCAGACCGAGCAACACGCCCAGCGCCTTGGCCCCCGTCAGGCGATCATGGAAAAACAGGGCGCCGATGATGACGCCCATGAGAGGTGTCGTCGCGTTGAGGATGGCAGAGTAACCGGCAGGCAGCACACGGGCGGCCAGGCAGTACATCACGAACGGAATGCCGGAGTTGATCACGCCGAGCACCATCGACGCCCCAAGCAGCCCCTTGAACTCCCAGCGAACCCGCAACGCCAGCAGAATCACCGCCAGCCCCACGGCACCGAAGGTGACGCGCAGGAAGGCCGTAGGCAATGGCCCGAGTGCGGGCACGATGATGCGCATGAAAAGAAAGCTCGCGCCCCAGATGGCGGCGAGCGTCAGTAAACGGGCAATGTCAGATGAGCGCATGGTCGAAAAGGCGGCGCGACCGGCCGCCGGAAACATGGGAACGCGTGAATCGTCCCACATCGATGTCCGGCACGCTGGTCATATTCGGACATGGCGGCACGCGCACCCGCCAGCCCATCGTCAAACCGGACGGCGAGATCTCACGGATCGCCCTCCGGCCCATTTTCAGAATCCACGCATTGAACCAGAAGGACATTGCGCGATATGGTGATCGGCCGCCCATCGGAGATCCCACAACCCATGCTGCATCACGATTTGCGCTCTTTATCCCCGCTGAGGGGGCACCATAGCGCCGCCGCGCCGCCCGCCCCCAAGTCTGCTGGCATCCATCCAATACCCCGCATGCGCTTGCCGCATCGAACCCCTTCGACTGGTCCGCTGCCGGTTGTGACGCCACGCGGGTACGACCTCTGGAATCACTACGAAGTCACGTGGCTGGACATGCATGAGCGGCCGCAGATCGCTGTCGTGGAACTCCTGATCCCGTGCGATTCTCCGTACACACTGGAAATGTCGGACGCGCAACGCTACTTCCTCACACTGCGCGACCAATGCTTCGAATCGGCCGACGCGGTCGAAGCGCACTTGGCGGGCGAGTTATCGCGCGGCCTGCAAGCCTATGTCCTCGTGCGCACGACACCCGTGAGGCAAGCCGTGCGCACGACCACTGCATGCGGGCCCGGCGCGCTGAGCCTCGATCTGGCACCGGTCAGCGTAGTGCGCGGCGGCGTACAGGCCGACCTCCTGCGCCATGCCCGTCACGCCGACACCTCACCTGCATCGCCGCTTCACGAGTGCCTGACCTCCGACCTGCTGAGCGTGCGATGTCCGCTGACCGATGGCATCGACTACGGAACCGTCTGGTTCGACTACACGGGAGAGCCGATTTGTCGGCATTCGCTATTGGCCTACATTCTCTCGTACCGCGATAGCGCCATGCTGATCGAACAATGTGTCGACCAGCTCTTCGCCGACGTGCTCGCCCAATGCGCCCCGACAAGACTGGCCGTCGGCGCACGCTTCACGCGACGTCACGGCATCGATATCAACCCCGTACGTGCCACGCATGCCATTGCCATTTCCAACGTCCGCACCGTTCGCCAATGATTGCAATGACCGATACCGCCTCTACGCCACCCGCCTGTACCACTCCCCCTTCGCGCCAGGCCACACGCATCACGCCGGCCGTGATCGTGCTCGCGATTGCCTTCGTGAGCTTCCTTCTGATCTCGAATGCGCTCGGTGCGCGCGTGTGTGAAGTCACGCTGCCCTGGTCGATCGGGGACGAGCCGCTCCGGCTGACGTTCTCCGCCGCGCTGATCAGCTTCCCGTTCGCGTATCTGTTTTCGTCGGTGCTCACGGAGGTCTACGGCTACCGCATCAGCCGTATCGTGATCTGGAGCGGTCTCTCGGCCAATCTAGTGATGATCGGATTTCTATGGCTGATGTCGTGCCTGCCGACCGATGCCGCCTGGGCAGCACAGACCGGCTTCACCGACGAGGTGCAACGCCACTGGTTCGGGGCCATTGCCCACATGTTCCTCGCGTCGGTCTCCGCGTGCCTCGTGGGGGAGTTTGCGAACGCCGCCACCCTCGCTCGCATGAAGGTGGCCATGCACGGCCGGCTGGCGAGCGTGCGCCTCATGATGGGCAACGCGCTGGCCGCCATGCTCGACACGGTCGTGTTTGTGGCGGTGGCATTCGCCTATGTGCTCGACATCGACGCGATGGCCCGAATGGCCGGACTCGAGTTCGTCTTCAAGTGCGCGCTGCAATGGCTGGTGCTGCCGTTGACAGTCGGTCTCGCGCGTCTGCTCAAACGCGCAGACGGCATCGACCATTACGACGTAGCGACCTCGCTGAATCCGTTCGGCTTTCCGATGTCGATGCTTCGGCAACTCGCCATCGGCAGATAGCGCGCGCGGGGCAACTACGTCAACGCTGGTGGCGCAAAGACCTCAGGTCAGGCGGCGTTGGCATCGCGCTCGCGACGGTAGGCAACCCAATCGCCTCCTGAAATCTGCGGCAACTGACTGACCGCCGATTCGCTCACTGGATAAACGATGCATGCATACGTCGCGCCGTCGCACGCGACGTCGTGCATCTCCCGAACGAACAACCCCGCCTCGCCCGGATAGACCGCCTCGATCTCGTCGAGCACGGGGATCAGTGCCGCCGGAATCCGGTAAATGTCACCGGTCACATGTTGGCCCGCTTCAGCGAGCACCATGCCCGGATAGTGTCCGAAATCATACAGCCGCCCACCGAGTGACGCGCTGCCGACGTAGACCGGCGCCGCAATGCCGTGACGTGCGGCCGCTCGCATCATGTCGTTGATTTCTCCCGCACGCAGCGTGCCATAGACGAAGGCATAGATTGCCTCGTCCGAGGCGTCATGGGCGTCGCACATCTCACGCGTTACCGTTGTCATCACGAACATCCAGATCGGAATTGGCTGACGTTAGATCAGAAGAACGTCAGGGAACGAAGGAAAAGGCGTCGGGCCATTTATAGCCGCCGATAGCCGCCGATAACCGCCTGTGGCTGCATATAGCGGCGTCCGCCGCATACTGACTTGGATCATAGCGTCTTTGCCGCCCGGAAAGCTGTGGCACGCGCCCTTGAGCGACCGATGGAAACCGAGAGACCCTAACGCCCATGCGCGGCTGATTTACACTTATGAAACTCAAATTGTCGCGATTACGCCATGCCCAACCTCATGCCCGTGTCACCCGGCCTGTTGGATGCCGAGCCACCGGGCGCCGATGCCGCCACGTCATCACCGGTCGACCCCGGACCGTATGTTTTGCCCACGGCATTCATGCCGACCCAGGCGCGCCCGGTGCGGCTGCGCGCACGGCCGTTGGGCGACGGCATCCGCGTGCCCGACCATCAGCATGCCTGGGCTCAGGTCGCGTACACGCCACGAGGTGTCATTCAGATTGCGGTCGCCGATGCGGCGTGGATCGTACCGCCATCGCGCGCGATCTGGATTCCGCCGAATGTCGTGCACAGCCTGCAAGTCAACGAACCTTCGTACCTGCGCACGCTTTACGTCCATCCGGACGTCATCCCGGCGGGACTCGATCATTGCCGAGTCGTGGAGGTGTCGCCGTTGCTGCGCGAGTTGATCGCGGCCATCGACGTGCCCGAGGACACCCTTGATGCCCCCCGCGAGCAACTACTGGGGGGTTTGATTCTTGACGAGTTGCGGCGTGCGTCACCGTTGCCCCTGGAGGTGCCGCTACCGCGCGACAAGCGGTTGCTCACCCTATGCAACGCGATGCTGGTCGATCCGGCGCGCGCCTGGACACTCGATCAATGGGCCCGCTACGCAGGCGCCAGCCCGCGTACCATCGGACGGCTGTTCCGGCAGGAACTCAATATGAGTTTCGTGCAATGGCGCCAGCATGTTGTGTTGGCACGGGCGATTCCGCTCGCATCGAAGGGATATCCGCTCGCCCGCATCGCCAGGGAATTGGGCTATCGAAGTCAGAGTGCGTTTTCCGCGATGTTCAAACGCACCTTCGGACGCACCCCCAGCGAGTTCTTCGCCACCGTTCCCGACGCTACATCTGCCGGAACAGATGCGCGTACTGACGACTGACCGCCACGCGATCCTTGCGACGCTTGAGCTTGAGTGTGAGACGGCCCAACGGCGTGTGCTGTGCGCTCACGACTTCGGCAACGTTGACCACCGTACTGCGATGCACCTGCCAGAAGCGCGACGGATCGAGTTGCGGCATCAATTCACGCAGACTCGTGCGGATCAGCAGATCGCCATCGGTCGTCGCCACCACGACGTACTTGTCGGCGGCCTCGAAAAAGCACACATCCTCGACGGGGACGAGGCGAATCTCGTCGTGCACCGAGGCCCGGACAAACCGCAGATACTCGCGGGTATCCGTGGGCGGGGCGATACGTGGCTCCGGCGCGCCGTCCTGCTGCCCTGACTGGGCTCCCGCCTCCAGATGCGTGCGCAATGTCGTCAGCAGTTGCGAAAGCGCGTTGCTGTCCGGCATGGCCAGACGTTCGCGCACCCGTGCCACCGTGCGCGCCAGACGATCGGGCTCCACCGGTTTGAGCAGATAGTCAACGGCGGCCGCGTCGAACGCGTCGAGCGCGAACCGATCGAACGCCGTCACGAACACGATCTGCGGCGGCCGGGCCAGCCGCGCGCATGCGCGAGCGACGTCGAGTCCGGTCGCGCCAGGCATGGAGATATCGAGAAAAACGACATCCGGCTGTGTCTGCGCGATGGCGGCAATCGCCGACGTCCCGTCCGGTGCTACGGGCAGCACATGCAACCCGGGCCACGTCTGCGCAAGCATGGTGCGCAACGCGTCGGCGAGCAAAGGTTCATCTTCGGCAATCAGGGCAACGGGGGATGTCATGCACTGCACTCTCTGGGACTGGAAACCTATGCCGTTGGCACCGTTTGCGGCCCGGAGAACCCCACAGGCAAACGCAACGTTGCGACAACGCCTCGCGGCACGCTCTCGGTGAGCGTGAGGCGCGCAGTGTCGCCATAGAGCACCCGCAGGCGCTCTCGAATATTCGTCAGGCCGACGCCCCCCGCAGGCTCGGGCACATTGCTTCGCACGGCGGCACGAAAGCCCGCGCCGTCATCCGCCACGCGCACCACCACTTGCCATTCGCCGTTCGCCGAACGCTCGCGCCGGGCGCTGACATCCACCGAAGCGCCGCCTGCAAGCGGTTCTACACCATGCTTGACCGCGTTCTCGACAAGCGGTTGCACCAGCATCGGGGGCACCTGCAACGTGCGGCAATCCTCGGGCAAATCGAGCGTGTAACGCAGCCGTTCGCCGAAGCGCACTTGCTGGATCGCCATCAAGGCTTCGAGCAGCGTGAATTCGTCGGCCAACGTCGTGACCTTGGCCCGTGTGGCCGCGAGCGACGCGCGCAAGAACCGGTTGAGATGCCCGAGCAAGGTCCGTGCGCGCGCCGGATCGCTCGCGATGAGCGAGTCCAGATTGGCGAGCACATTGAACAGAAAGTGCGGCTCCAGTTGCGCCTGCAGTGTCTGCAATTGTGCGTGGACGAGTGCCTTTTCCGCCGCCGCCTCGCGCAGCGCCTGCTGCGCCGTCGCTTCGCGCAACTGCGACAGCCGCGCGCGCGACCACCCGTGATACGTGCCGATGCCGGTGGCAAGCAACGCGATGAGCAGCACGATGGGCAGCGAGTGTCCGTTCAACGGCCGCCACATCGAGATCGGCAGTCCCAGCAGCGCGGTACCGATGGCGATGCCTGACACGAGCCCGGCCGCACAACCGAACGCCACGAGCAGCAGGAACGGCGCCGTCGCCGGCGCGCCGTCACGCCAGATCGCGCGCCGTCCACCGTCGACAAACGCGGTGATGGAAATGCCGATGCACTGACTGAAAACGAAATTCTGTACGAAGGTGCCACCGAAACCGACAAAAAAGAGGATCAGGGCGATGACCGTGTTGAAGAGCCCCACACCCACGAGTTCGCGAAAAAACGTCGGCCACAGGCCTCTCGTCACTTTGACGGGGCCTGCGTGTGCGCGCTCAACGGATTGCGGTTGTCTCATCGTCGACATGCGTTTCATGCGCCTGCCCCGCCTGTCATGGCGAGCGAGCCTGGCCCGGCTTCTGGCGCCCTTTGCGTTTGTTTTAGTGCCCCTGCTTGCTTATCGCTGTTCCTGCCGTTGCGGGTGACCGACGTTTCGGTGCCGCTCGCCCCACCTGCGCCCCCCGGCGCGGCGGTTGCCTCATGGTGCCACATCTGCGTCAGCGCGCTGTTGAGCACCCGCCCCGGCATCAGGACGGCAGCGCCGCCGGCGATCACTAGCCCGGCGTACAGGCCCAGCATCTGCCGGCGATGTGCGCTCACGTTACCCCGCCGTATCGCCACCACCGCCAGCACCAGACCGGTCAGCACGTAAGCCGAGAGTGCGTGCAGCCACGACAGATGGCCCCCGCCGAGTTCACGGATCCCGAAGCTCGTCGCTGCCGTCACGGCCATCGCCGCCACCCACAACCGGCCGACCCAACGGTGCCGCGATGTGCCGCGTCGCATGAGCAGAATACCGACGCCCAACAGTACGGCCGCTACCGCAGCCCCCAAGTGCATTCCCACCATCGTCGCCATGACGTCCTCGCTGTGTACGGATCATGGCGCTACGATAAAAACCTGTCCCGACGCACGCAGCCGTCTTGCGACGAATGGCGTCAACACGCCGCCAACGGCGAACGGCCGGCGCGAACGGCAAGCGACGGGCGGCGGGCATCGCGCGGTGACGTGCTGCGGCCGCGCATTTTCGCCGATGATTGTGACACGACGATGCCAGGTGTCACGCGTAAAAAAATAGACAAAAAAATCCCCGCGCTCCTCTCGGAGCACGGGGATCGATCAGGTTTGTCCTACTCAGGCTTACCCGGCGGTGGCTTCGGTCTCGTTGCTCACCTGCGGAGCGCTTTCGCCCTCGAAGGTGAAGCGCCCGTCGCGCCAGTCGACCGGAATGGTGTCCTTCGGCCCGAACTTGCCTGAGAGCACCAGCTTGGCGACCGGGTTCTCGATCTCCTGCTGAATCGCCCGCTTGAGCGGCCGTGCCCCGAACACCGGGTCGAAGCCTTCGCGCGCCACGTGCATGAGTGCCGCCTTGCTGACCTCGAGCGTCATGTCCAGCTTGGCCAGACGTTGACGCAGGATCTCGATCTGGATCGTGGCAATCGACTCGATATGCTTCTGGTCGAGCCCGTGGAACACCACGACTTCGTCGATCCGGTTCAGGAACTCCGGACGGAAGTGATCCTTGATCTCCGTCCACACCGCGTCCTTGATCCGCTCCTGAGGCTCGCCGACCATCGACTGGATCATCGACGAACCGAGGTTCGACGTCATCACGATCACCGTGTTCTTGAAGTCCACGGTACGGCCCTGCCCGTCGGTCATCCGGCCATCGTCAAGCACTTGCAGCAGCACATTGAATACGTCCGGATGAGCCTTTTCGACTTCGTCGAGCAGGATCACGCTGTACGGCTTGCGACGCACGGCTTCCGTCAGGTAGCCACCCTCTTCGTAACCGACATAGCCCGGAGGCGCACCGATCAGACGCGCCACGCTGTGCTTCTCCATAAACTCGCTCATGTCGATACGGATGAGGTGATCATCCGAATCGAACAGGAACATCGCCAGCGCCTTGCAAAGCTCGGTCTTGCCCACACCGGTCGGCCCGAGGAACAGGAACGACCCATACGGACGGTTCGGGTCCGCAAGCCCCGCACGCGAACGGCGGATGGCGTCGGCCACGGCGGTAATCGCCTCGTCCTGCCCCACCACGCGCTCATGCAGCTTGGCTTCCATATTGAGCAGCTTTTCGCGCTCGCCTTGCATCATCTTCGAGACCGGGATGCCCGTGGCTCGCGAGACCACTTCGGCGATTTCTTCAGTGCCCACCTGCGTGCGCAACAGACGCGGATGCGCCTGCTGGCCCGCCGCCTCTGCGGCAGCGGCATCCTTCAACTGCGCTTCGAGCTGCGGCAGCTTGCCGTATTGCAGCTCGGCCACCTTGTCGAGCTTGCCCTCGCGTTGCAGCTTCGTGATCTCGGCACGCACCCGGTCAATCTCTTCCTTGACCTGAGCGCTGCCTTGCACGGCAGCCTTTTCGGCCGTCCAGATTTCTTCGAGGTCGGCGTACTCACGCTCCAGGCGTGAAATCTCTTCCTCGATCAACCCCAGGCGCTTTTGCGACGCTTCGTCGGTTTCCTTCTTGACGGCTTCACGCTCGATCTTCAACTGGATCAGACGACGGTCGAGCTTGTCCATCACTTCCGGCTTCGAATCGATTTCCATCTTGATCTTCGAGGCCGCCTCGTCGATCAGATCGATGGCCTTGTCCGGCAGGAACCGGTCGGTAATGTAACGCTGGCTGAGTTCAGCCGCCGCCACGATGGCCGGGTCGGTGATCTCCACGCCGTGGTGCAGTTCGTACTTTTCCTGCAAGCCGCGCAGAATGGCGATGGTTGCCTCGACGCTCGGCTCGTCGACAAGCACCTTCTGGAAACGACGCTCCAGAGCGGCGTCCTTCTCGATGTACTTGCGGTATTCGTCGAGCGTGGTCGCGCCGATGCAATGCAGTTCGCCACGCGCGAGCGCGGGCTTGAGCATGTTGCCGGCGTCCATCGCGCCTTCGGCCTTGCCGGCACCGACCATCGTATGAATCTCGTCGATGAACAGAATCGTGCGGCCTTCGTCCTTGGCAATGTCGCTCAGCACGCTCTTCAGGCGCTCTTCGAACTCGCCGCGGAATTTCGCGCCGGCGAGCAGCCCCGCCATGTCGAGGGCGAGCACGCGCTTGTTTTTGAGCGACTCCGGCACTTCGCCGTTGACGATACGCTGAGCGAGGCCTTCCACGATGGCGGTCTTGCCCACGCCCGGCTCACCGATGAGTACCGGGTTGTTCTTCGTACGGCGTTGCAGAATCTGGATCGTGCGGCGGATTTCGTCGTCGCGGCCGATCACCGGGTCGAGCTTGCCGAGGGCAGCGCGTTCGGTCAGATCAAGCGTGTATTTCTTGAGGGCTTCGCGTTGGCCTTCGGCTTCCTGGCTGTTCACGGACTGCCCGCCGCGCACGCCCTGAATGGCCGCTTCCAGCGACTTGCGCGTCAGGCCACGAGCGCGGGCGAGCTTGCCCGTTTCGCCCTTGTCGTCGGCGAGCGCCAGCAGGAACATTTCGGTGGCGATATAGCTATCGTCATGTTTCTGCGCTTCCTTGTCGGCCTGATTAAGCAGGCCCGCGAGTTCTCGGCTGACCTGCACGTTGCCGTCGGTGCCCTGCACCTGCGGCAGCTTCGCAATGGCCGTCTCGACGTCATGCGCCAACGGCTGGACCTGCACGCCTGCGCGTTGCAGCAACGAGCGCGCAGCGCCCTCGGGCTCTGCGATCAGCGCCGCGAGAAGATGCAGCGGCTCGATGTACTGCTGATCGCGACCGACTGCCATGCTTTGGGCATCAGCCAGCGCTTCCAGGAACTGCGTGGTGAATTTGTCTTGTCGCATCTAGTGCTCCGGTTAGAAATCTTTCTGGATCGGATGTGCGGACAATCCCCTGGGGTTTCAAGGGGCATTACAGCGCGACGATTGACATTTCGCGCCACGCCGGTGAAAGCCGGTATCAGGGCTTGCGACGGGAGGGTTCGGCAGCGTGAAACAACCGCAGGACACGCCCAGGTTTGAAGCTCATAATAGCCACTTTTAGCGTGCCGCACCATGCGTCGTTCCGGCGCCGAAACACGAGAAGTGGCGCGGGCGCCCACCCCGGTGATTCCCCCCAATGCCTGCTGAAACATCCCACCAAACACCCGGCGAATGGCCCGAAAAGCGCCTCGCGGAGATTGACGAAGATGCCGTGCGCCTGCTCGTCCACACGTTCTACGGGCGGATTCGCGACGACGACATGCTCGGGCCGGTTTTCCGGCAAGCGCTCGAAGGCCGCTGGGACATGCATCTGGAAAAAATGGTGGGGTTCTGGTCCAGCATCGTGCTCGGCGCAAAACGGTACCGCGGCAACGTGACGCAGGCTCACCAGCCCTTTGGTCACCTGAGCGGAGCGCATTTCAGCCGCTGGCTCGCCCTATTCTTCGATACGCTGGATAACCTGTTCGAGCCGCAGGCCGCCTTCGCCTTTGCGGAGCCGGCCATCCGTATCGCGGAGAGCCTTCAATTGAATCTGTTCGGATGGGAGTACACGCTGCCCCCGGCGCAGAAGGCGCTACTCGACAGCGTGAAGCAGGCAAGACCGACGCAGCCCCACGCATGACTCGCATGACCTGATCGGCGAAAATTCCGAACGTTTGCCGACGTTTTTTAGCAAAAAACAGAAAATCAGCGATTTTCCGCCGAGCCAGACGTTTCGGCCGTCACCCAGCGGTCCCGCGCAGCAGTATCGGTCTCGCGCGCATCGACCCAGCGCTCGCCCTGCGGCGTCGATTCCTTCTTCCAGAACGGCGCCTCGGTCTTCAGATAGTCCATGATGAACTCGCACGCGGCGAAGGCATCCCCCCGATGGGCCGACGTGACAGCGACCAGCACGATCTGATCGCCCGGCCCCAGATCGCCGTAGCGGTGGATCACCAGCGCGTCGAACAGGCGCCAACGCTCGCGGGCCTGCACGACGATCGCCTCCAGCGCCTTCTCCGTCATGCCCGGATAGTGCTCGAGGGTCATGCGCGAAACATCCTTGCCGTCGTTCAGATCACGCACCGTGCCGACAAAGCTCGCCACAGCCCCCACACGCAGATCGCCCGCGCGCAGTTGGCGAATCTCCTCCGACAGGTCGAAATCCTCCGTCTGTACGCGAATCGGCATGGTGGCGGTGTCTCCTTGTTCAGTGTTTCGCTATGGCGGGTAAGCGATTGCGGCTCAACCGCCCGTGACGGGCGGGAAGAACGCGACTTCGCACCCCTCGGTCAGGCGCGTGGCGGCCGGCACCATCGTATGGTTTAGCGCCATGCGCAGCGAGCGCTGCGCCCCCAGCGTCTCGGCCCAGACCGGGCCGCGACCGCACAGCCACTGACGCACGTCTCCCACCGTGGCAATCCCGGCCGGAACCTCGACGCGCTCCTCAGCGACATTCAGCGCCTCACGGACGCTGGCGAAAAAGCGAAGATCGATCTGCATAGTCTGGCTGGCCCACCGCAAATGCAACGGGCCTGTCTCTCAATATAGGAGGTCGGAGAACGGCAGGAACGCCACTGTCTGCCCGGCTTCGATGCGATGGCCCGGGGGATTGTCGATGAGGCCGTCGCCCCACACGGTCGACGTGAGGACCGCCGAACTCTGGTTGGGAAAGGCGTCAAGGCCGCCCTGAGCATTGATCCGGGCGCGCACGAACTCGTTGCGGCGATCCGCCTTCGTCTGCGTGAAATCGGCGCGCATGGCGATGCGACGCGGCGCCACGTCCGTGACACCCTGCAATCGCAAGATGAACGGACGCACGAACAGCAGGAATGTCACGAAGCTCGACACCGGATTGCCCGGCAAGCCGATGAAGTGCGCCGTCTCGCCGCCCGCACGATTGACTTCACCGTACGCCAGCGGCTTGCCCGGCTTGAGGGCGATCTGCCACAGACTGAGGCGGCCCTCGGCCTCCACCGCCGGTTTGACGTGATCTTCCTCCCCCACCGACACACCGCCGGACGTGAGGATCAGGTCGTTGGCACGTGCGGCGTCGCGCAGAATCGCCCGCGTGGCAGCCAGATTGTCCGGGACGATGCCGTAATCGGTCATCTCGCAACCCAGATTCTCCAACAGGCTACGCAGCACGAAGCGGTTGGAGTTGTAGATGCTGCCCGCGCGCAACGTCTCGCCGGGCATCGTCAGTTCGTCACCGGTGAAGAACACCGCCACACGCAGGCGGCGTGCGACTTGCAGCTTCGCCATACCGATGGAGGCAGCCAGCCCCAGCGCAGGCGCCCGCAGCCGCATGCCTGCGGCGAGCACAACGCTGTCGCGCCGAATATCCGCCCCTTGCCGATTGACGAATTCACCTTCGGCCGGGGTATGACGAATGACGACCGAACCATCGCCGCGAGCCTCGCACTGCTCTTGCATAACGACGGCATCGGCACCTTGCGGCACCGGCGCCCCCGTGAAGATGCGCGCCGCCGTACCGCCGGCGAGCGGCTCGGGCGCCTGCCCCGCCGGAATGCGTTGCGAGACCGGCAACACCGTCTCGCCCCCCGGCAAATCGGCCACCCGCACCGCGTAACCGTCCATGGCACTCGTGTCCATGGGGGGCACGTCGAGGGTGGCGATCACGTCGGCCGCCAGCACGCGGCCGTTGGCCGCCAGCGTGTCGACCGTCTCACTCCGATCGAGCGGGCGGGCGGCCGCCAGCACGGCATCAAGCGCTTCTTGTGTACTCAGCATGACGAATGGCCCGGAAGTCAGAGGACAGAGCAATCGCCGGCTTACAGGCCGGTGTGCTCCGCGATGTAGGCCTTCACGCGAGCCACGTCGTTCGGCACGGTCTCGAAACGTTGCGGCAGCGATTCGAGCTGCTCGAACCCGGCAGGCCGCGGCGGCTCACGATGCAACGCCTCGCGAATCGTCTCGGCAAACTTCGCGGGCTGCGCGGTCTCGAGCACCACCATCGGCACACCGGGCTCGAGGGCTTCGCGAGCCACCTTTACGCCATCGGCCGTGTGCGTATCGATGACCACGCCGTAGCGCTTGGCCACGTCCTGAATCGTCGTCACGCGATCGGCGTGCGTGCTGCGGCCTGAAACGAAACCGAACTGCGCCACTCGGGCAAACGCCTCGGTACCCGACAGATCGAAGCCGCCTTCGCGCTCCACTTTCGACAGCAGCCCGGCGGTCGCCGTGGCATCGCGACCCAGCAGATCGAACAGGAATCGCTCGAAATTCGATGCCTTCGAGATGTCCATGCTCGGGCTGCTCGTGTGGAACGTTTCGGCGGATTTGCGCACGCGGTAACGGCCCGTGCGGAAGAATTCGTCGAGCACGTCGTTCTCGTTCGTCGCCACGACCAGCTTGCGGATCGGCAGGCCCATCATGCGCGCGATATGGCCCGCGCAAACGTTGCCGAAGTTGCCCGACGGCACCGTGAACGACACTTCGCCGTCCTGCCCTGCCTTGCCGCCCGTGGCCGCGAAATACCCCTTGAAGTAGTACACGACCTGCGCCACGACACGCGCCCAGTTGATCGAATTGACCGTGCCGATCTTGTAGCGCGCCTTGTAGGCATGATCGTTCGAGACCGCCTTGACGATATCCTGCGCATCGTCGAATACGCCTTCGACCGAGAGGTTGAAGATGTTCGGGTCTTGCAGGCTGTACATCTGTGCCGTCTGGAACGCGCTCATCTTGCCCGCAGGCGAGAGCATGAAGACGCGAATGCCTTCCTTGCCGCGCATGGCGTACTCGGCCGCGCTGCCCGTGTCACCCGACGTCGCGCCGAGAATGTTGAGCGCGTCGCCATGCTGCGCCAGTGCGTACTCGAACAGGTTGCCCAGCAACTGCATGGCCATGTCTTTGAACGCGAGCGTCGGGCCGTTCGAGAGCGCCAGCAGCGAGAGTTGCGAGTCCTTCTCGACACCTAGCGGCAGCAGCGGCGTGATCTCGGCGGCGTCCTCCCCCGGACGCACGTTGCAGTACACCTCGGCGGTGTACGTGCGCTTCGTCAGGTCCGCCAGCGTTTCAGCCGGAATATCGCCCGCGAACTTGGTCAGCACCTTGGCGGCCAGATCGGCGTACGACAACTGTCGCCAGGCGCGCAACTCGTCGGCAGTCACTTGCGGGTATTGCGTCGGCAGATACAGGCCACCATCCGGTGCCAGACCGCCGAGCAGAATGCTGGAAAACGATTGCGGCTCGCCCGAGGTCAGGCCCGCGCCGCGCGTGGAGATGTATTTCATGTGGGTCGTGTCCTGTCGTATCGGTTCATGTGGCCAGACGCCGGCGCCCAGGCGCTCAGCTCAACGCTTCCATACGGATGCGCGTGACCTTCGAGAGCACCGTTTCCATGGCCTCGATCTTTGCGATCGCCGAGTTGATGTGCTTCTCCTGGGTCTGGTGCGTCAGGAGGATGATGTCGGTCTGGTGCTCGCCTTCGCGCGATTCCTTTTGCAGCAGCGCATCGATGGAAATATCCAGGTCGGCGAGGATGCGCGTGAGCGCCGCCATCACGCCAGCACGGTCGACCACGCGCAAGCGCAGGTAGTAGCTCGTGGTGACTTCGTCGATCGGCAGCACCGGCGTATTCGACAGCGCGTCGTGCTGGAAGGCCAGATGCGGCACGCGATGCTCCGGATCGGCCGTTTGCAGACGCGTCACGTCGACGATGTCGGCCACCACGGCCGAGGCGGTCGGCTCGGCGCCTGCTCCCTTGCCGTAATACAGCGTGGCGCCCACGGCGTCACCCTGCACCAGCACGGCGTTCATGGCCCCTTCCACGTTCGCGATGAGACGTTTGGCCGGAATCAGCGTCGGGTGCACGCGCAGCTCGATGCCCGCCTCCACGTGACGCGTGATACCCAGCAACTTGATGCGATAGCCCAGCTCTTCCGCATACTTGATGTCGAGTGCCGACAGTTTGGTAATGCCTTCGATATACGCGCGATCGAACTGCACCGGCACGCCGAAAGCGATCGCGCTCATGAGCGTGAGCTTGTGCGCGGCGTCCACACCTTCGATGTCGAAGGTCGGATCGGCTTCTGCGTAGCCCAGACGCTGCGCGTCGGCCAGCGCCACGTCGAAGTCGATGCCCTTGTCGCGCATCTCCGAAAGAATGAAGTTCGTGGTGCCGTTGATGATGCCGGCGATCCACTGGATGCGGTTGGCGGTCAGGCCTTCGCGCAGCGCCTTGATGATGGGGATCCCCCCGGCGACTGCCGCTTCGAAAGCGACCATCACGTTGGCCTTGCGCGCGGCGGCGAAGATCTCGTTGCCATAGACGGCCAGCAGCGCCTTGTTGGCCGTGACCACGTGCTTGCCGTTCTCGATCGCCTTGAGCACCAATTCCTTGGTGAGGTCGTAGCCGCCGATGGTTTCGACCACGACGTCGATGTCCGGGTCGTTGACCACCTCAAACGGATCGCCCGTCACGACGGCCGCATCGCCGACGAGGCCGCGGGCGCGTTCGACGTTGCGCACCGCGACCTTCGTAATCTCGATGCCCCGGCCGGCGCGACGTTGAATTTCTTCCTGGTTGCGAGCGAGTACCTGGAAGGCACCGAAGCCCACCGTGCCAAGGCCGAGCAGGCCCAATTTGATCGGTTTCATGCAGTTTTACTCAAAAGTCGAAATCGGTTGGCGCGCATCACTTGCCGTGGCGACGGCGATAACCGTCCAGGAAGCGGGCAATGCGACTGATGGCGTCTTCCAGGTCGCCCTCGTGAGGCAGGAACACCACGCGGAAATGGTCGGGATGCATCCAGTTGAAGCCGCTGCCCTGCACCAGCAGGACCTTCTCTTCGAGCAGCAACTGGAGGATGAAGTCCTGATCGTTGGCGATGGGATACACCGCAGGATCGAGACGCGGGAACAAGTACAGCGCCGCCTTCGGCTTCACGCAGGTCACACCGGGAATGTCGGTGAGCATACGGTGGGCGATCTCGCGCTGCTCGTACAGGCGCCCGCCCGGCACGATCAGGTCATTGATGCTCTGATAGCCGCCCAGCGCCGTCTGAATGGCGTACTGGCCCGGCACATTCGGGCACAGACGCATCGAGGCCAGAATGTTCAGCCCTTCGATGTAGTCGCGCGCCGGACGCTTGTCGCCCGACACCACCATCCAGCCTGAGCGATAGCCGCAAGCGCGATAGCTCTTGGACAGGCCGTTGAACGTAATGGTGAGGACATCCTCGGAAAGCGACGCGATCGAGGTGTGCTCTGCGCCGTCGTAGACGATCTTGTCGTAAATCTCGTCGGCGTAAATGATGAGCTTGTGCTCGCGGGCGAGCGAGACGATATCCTTGAGGAGTTCGTCCGAATACAGCGCCCCGGTCGGGTTGTTCGGGTTGATGAGGACGATCGCCCGCGTATTCGGGGTGATCTTCTTGCGGATATCCGCCAGATCGGGCTGCCAGTCGGCTTGCTCGTCGCAGAGGTAATGCACCGGCGTGCCGCCCGACAAGCTGACCGCAGCCGTCCAGAGCGGGTAATCGGGGGCAGGTACCAGGACTTCGTCGCCGTCGTTGAGCAACGCCTGCATGGCCATCACGATCAGCTCCGACGCCCCGTTGCCGAGGTAGATGTCGTCGAGCCGCACATCTTTGATGCGCTTTTGCTGGCAGTAGTGCATGATCGCCTTGCGCGCCGCGAACACGCCCCGCGAATCCGAATAACCGGCCGAATTCGGCAGATTACGGATCATGTCCTGCACGATCTCGTCGGGCGGCTCGAAGCCGAACGGCGCGAGATTACCGATGTTCAGCTTGATGATGCGATGACCTTCGTCTTCCATGCGCTTGGCATGTTCGAGCACGGGCCCACGAATGTCGTAACAGACATTCTGCAATTTCTGCGATTTGAGGATCGGTTTCACGGCGGTAGTGGTCTTGACGGGCGGCGCAGCGTCCGAACGGGCCGGCAGCAGGCGGGACGCACGGCGGACCGGCGGTCCGCAAGCGTGTGCGCGAAGCGCACATGACACCGCGTCCCCCCCGGTTTCGGCGTGGCAAATGCCGCACTGCAACGGTTTTGCCGTGCTGCGTACGGCAAAAAGCTATAATTTAGCCAATTATGACAGAGTTCGGCAATGCATCATTGACGGTTTGCGCCACGCGAGGCAAGATGCCCGACCGTTGCACGACCCGCCGACGCTCGTCGACCACTGGATAACCATTGGTTAACCCCATGGGTAGGGAATCTCCGAAAGTGAAACTGCATCAAGACCCGTCGCAAGCATTGAACACTGTCACCGGCTACGGCCCCGGCTACGTCGAGGTGAACAAGGTTCGTCACGAACAAAGTGTGATCATTGCGCCCGAGGGCGAGATTCAGGCCTGGCCGGTGTCGCGCTTCGACGCGCTCGATCCGTCCCATTTCGAAAAGCTGCGCGCCCTCGACCCCGAGGTCGTCATCTTCGGCAGCGGCAATCGCCTGCGCTTCGCCCATCCCCGGCTGACCAGCACGCTCACCAGCACCCGTATCGGCGTGGACTCCATGGACACCCAGGCGGCCTGCCGCACCTACAACATTCTGATGAGCGAAGGACGCCGGGTCGTGCTCGCGCTGCTCATCGAGACCGAGGCGGCTGAGTGAGCCGCCGCCCGCTCGCCTCCGGCCTATCGGCCGAACCCCTCGCTCCACCTCCGCTCTCAGCGTCCAACGCCTCCAACGCGCCCCCCTCGTCCTATCCGCTGTCCCCCGCTGCTTTCTGGCTGCTTCTTGTGGCGTTCGCGCTTGTGTGGTTCGGCGCGCTCGATTATCGCCATCTGATTGCGAGCGACGAAGGGCGTTATGCGGAAATGGCACGCGAAATGTGGGTCACCGGCGACTGGATTACGCCGCGCTACAACGGCTACAAATATTTCGAGAAGCCGCCGCTGCAAACCTGGATGAACGCGCTCACCTTTGTCGCCTTCGGACTCGGCGAATGGCAAGCCCGGCTGTGGACAGCGCTCACCGGCTTTGCCGGTGTGCTGATGGTTGGCTTCACCGGCCGCCGGGTGTTCAATGCGCGTGTCGGCCTGTTCGCCGCCGCAGCGCTGGCCTGCGCGCCGCTGTGGTCGCTGCTCGGGCACTTCAACGTGCTCGACATGGGCCTGTCGTTCTTTATGGGCCTTTCACTGTGCGCACTGCTGCTGGCCCAGCGCCCAGGGCTGGCGCGCGCCGCCGTGCGCGGCTGGATGTGGCTGTGCTGGGCGGCCATGGCGCTCGCCGTGCTGAGCAAGGGGCTGGTCGGCATCGTGCTGCCGGGCGGCGTGCTCGTCATCTACACGTTCGTCGCACGCGACTGGGCCTTGTGGCGGCGCCTGTATCTGGGCAGCGGCCTGATCGTCTTCTTTGCGATTGCGGCCCCGTGGTTCGTGCTCGTGCAGATTCACAATCCGGAATTCTTCGACTTCTTCTTCATCAACGAGCACTTCCGCCGCTTCGCGATGGCGGGCCACAATCGCGATGGCGCGCCGTGGTACTTCGTCCCCGTGTTCATCGTCGGCTTCCTGCCCTGGTTGTCGGTGCTGCCGGGTACCGTGCGCGCCACGCTGCGCATGCCGCGCCAGCCCAACGGCTTTGCCCCGGCGCTGATGCTCTGGGTGTGGTCGCTGTTCATCTTTGCGTTCTTCAGCGCCTCGCACTCGAAGCTGATTTCGTATCTGCTGCCCATCGCACCCGCCATGGCCCTGCTCTTCGGCCTGTATCTGGCACAGTTGCGCCGCGAAACGGTACGCCTGCATCTGGCCGGTTACGCGATCTTCCTGATCGCAGCGCTGGTCATGGTGGCCATCTTCGTGGGGCGCGCAGGCAGCGTGCGCAACCCGAACGAGTTGTACAAAGCCTTCCAGATCTGGTTGTACTTCGCACTCGGCATCGGTCTGGCGGGAACCCTCGTGGCCTGGCGGCTGGCGCGGCACAGCGCACGTCGCGCCCTGCTCACCTTTGCCGGCGCCATGCTGCTGCTTGTGATGGTCGGCGGCATGGGGCATGAAGTGTTCGGCCGCCAAAGCTCGGGCGTACTGCTCGTGCCGGCGATCGAGTCGGAGATGCAGCGTCTCGGGCCGAACGTGCCTTTCTATTCCGTGAATGTGCTCGATCACACCATGCCGTATTACCTCGGCCGCACGATGATCATGGTGCAGCATCCGGACGAACTCGAATTCGGCGTGACGCAGGAGCCGCAGAAGTGGCTGCCGACGCTTGATGACTTCTACGCCCGCTGGCGGGCCGACCCCAAAGCCCTCGCGCTGGTCGACCCGGGCACGTTCGGTCAGCTCGAAGCGCAACATCTGCCGATGCACATCATCGCGCGTGACAGTCGCCGCATAGTGATCTCGAAACCGCAGCCGGGAGACAACGTAAAATAGCGCGCTTGCCCGTCGATTGACTTGCTTCCCCGATCATTCGCGCCGCACAGCGGCAGCATTACGAGGCCGGAGGCTTAGCAGGGCTAAGCGCCAGCCAATTTGCAACATCCATAATTGTTCACAAACGTTCACAAACGTTCCATGAATCTCGCTACGTTTTCCCTTATTCTCACGGGCGTGCTGCTCAACGCGTGCGCCCAGTTGTTGCTCAAGGCCGGTGCCGGCTCGATTGGCGCGCTCGAATTCACGCGCGCCAATATCGTCCCCATCGGCATCAAGCTCGCCACACAAGTACCGATCATGGGTGGGCTCGTCTGCTATGCCATTAGCGTGGTCGTCTGGATTCTGGCGCTCTCGCGCGTCGAAGTCTCGATCGCCTATCCGATGCTCTCGCTCGGTTATGTCGTGAACGCGGTCGCCGCCTGGTACCTGTTTGGCGAGACGCTGTCGATGCAACGTGTCGTGGCTATCGGCATCATTCTGATCGGTGTTTATATTCTGGCGCGCAGCTAAGGCTGTGAGCCGATGGAATCGACGCGTGCGCCGCATCAAGTGCTGACGCATCCCCCAATGCTTACCTGAGGCTTTGTCTTACATCATGAGCGACTCGGCAACCTCCCAATCGAATCAACCGTTCCTGCCGTTCACGCGGCCGAGCATCGACGACGCCACCATTGCTGGCGTCGCCGAGGTGCTGCGTTCCGGCTGGATCACCTCGGGCCCGCAAGTGCAGGCCTTCGAGAAAGCGCTGTCCGAGTTTTTTGGCGGACGCCCTGTGCGCGCCTTCAACTCCGGCACCGCGACGCTCGAGATCGGCCTGCGCCTCGCCGGCGTCCAAGGCGGCGACGAAGTCATCACCACGTCGCTGTCGTGGGTCGCTACGGCCAACGTGATTCTGGAAGTCGGCGCGACGCCCGTGTTTGTCGACGTCGATCCGGTCACGCGCAACATCGACCTCGATCTGCTCGAAAAGGCGATCACGCCCAAGACGCGCGCCATTATCCCCGTCTATCTCGCCGGACTGCCGGTCGATATGGACCGGCTGTACGACATTGCACGCCGTCACAACCTGCGCGTGATCGAAGATGCCGCGCAAGCGATGGGATCGACGTGGCGCGGCGAGCGCATCGGCGCCCTGGGCGATCTCGTGTCGTTCAGCTTCCACGCCAATAAGAATCTGACGTCCATCGAAGGCGGCGCCCTCGTCTTCAACAATGAGGACGAGGCACGTCTGGCCGAGAAGTACCGCCTGCAGGGCGTGACCCGCACCGGCTTCGACGGCATGGACGTCGACGTGCTCGGCGGCAAGTTCAACCTGACGGATGTCGCCGCCCGCGTCGGCCTCGGTCAGATGCCGCACCTGGCGGCATTCAACGCGCGTCGCAAGGAACTGGTCCGCCTGTACTTCGATACGCTCGCGGGAGGCCCCGCAGTGGCGTTGGGCCTCGGTCTGCCGCATGCCGACTTCACGAACTCGAACTGGCATATGTTCCAGGTCGAGTTGCCGCTGGAGCGGCTCACGATCACCCGTGCCGGCGTCATGGAAAAACTCAAGGCGCGCGGTATCGGCAGCGGCGTCCACTACCCTGCTATCCACCTGTTTACAATGTATCGTTCACTCGGCTTCCATGAGGGGCAGTTCCCGCATACGGAACGCCTCGGCCGCACGCTCTTGACGTTGCCGCTGTTCCCGGCCATGACCCATGCCGACGTTGCGCGCGTCTGCGAAGCCGTTAATGCCATTTGCGCTGATCATCAAAAATGAATTGTCCACAACTCTCCGTCGTCATCCCGGTTTATAACGAAGAGGCAGGACTTGCCGCCCTCTTCGACCGGCTGTACCCGGCGCTCGACCAACTGGGCGTGACTTACGAAGTGGTGTTCGTCAACGACGGCAGCCGCGACCGTTCTGCCGCGCTGCTCGCCGAGCAGTACCGCGCGCGTCCGGATGTGACGCGCGTTGTGCTGTTCAACGGCAACTATGGACAACACATGGCCATTCTGGCCGGCTTCGAGCACACGCGCGGCGAGTGGGTCATCACGCTCGACGCCGATCTGCAGAATCCGCCCGAAGAAATCGGCAAGCTCGTCGAGCAGTTGGCCGCAGGTCACGACTATGTCGGTACGGTGCGCATGAACCGTCAGGACACATGGTTCCGCCGCCATGCGTCGCGTGCCATGAACCGCCTGCGCGAGCGCATCACGCGTATTCGCATGACCGATCAGGGCTGCATGCTGCGCGGCTACAGCCGTCACATCGTCGACACGGTCAATCAGTGCCGCGAGATCAACACGTTCATTCCGGCGCTGGCCTACACGTTCGCGCAAAACCCCACGGAAGTGGATGTGGCTCACGAGGAACGCTTTGCGGGCGAGTCGAAGTATTCGCTCTATAGCCTGATTCGTCTGAATTTCGACCTCGTCACCGGCTTCTCGGTGGTGCCGCTGCAATGGCTCTCGGGCGTAGGCATCACACTGTCCGCCGCCTCCGGCCTGTTGTTCATTGTGCTGATCGCCCGCCGCTTCCTCTTCGGCTCGGAAGTCCAGGGGGTGTTCACGCTGTTCGCCGTCACGTTCTGCCTGCTTGGCGTGATTCTGTTCGGCATGGGTCTGCTCGGCGAATACATCGGCCGCATTTATCAGCAGGTTCGTCAGCGCCCGCGCTATCTGGTTCAGGCGGTGCTTGAAGAACACCCGTCGGGCCGTTCGGAGAACGCCGCCGGCGGCCCCTCAAGCGCCAGCCGGACCACCGGCGCGACGGAACTGGGATCGCACGCCTCATGAGCGCCAAAGCCGTCGTTTTCGCCTATCACAACGTTGGCGTGCGCTGCCTTCGGGTGCTGCTCGCGCGCGGCGTCGACGTCGCACTCGTCGTCACGCATCAGGACAATCCGAACGAGAACATCTGGTTCGGCAGTGTCGCCAGTGTCGCCGCCGAGCACGGCATCCCGGTCGTCACCCCCGACGATCCCGCCGATCCCGCGCTTGCCGAGCAAATTCGTGCCATTGCGCCGGATTTCATCTTCTCGTTCTACTACCGCCACATGATTCCCCCGGCGGTGCTCGAAGTCGCCCCTCGAGGCGCCTTCAACATGCACGGTTCGTTGCTGCCGAAGTATCGTGGCCGCGTACCGGTGAATTGGGCGGTTTTGAAGGGCGAAATAGAAACGGGCGCCACACTGCACGAAATGGCCGCCAAGCCCGACGCCGGGGCGATCATCGACCAGACGGCGGTGCCGATCCTGCCGGATGACACGGCCGGCGAAGTGTTCGAGAAAGTGACGGTCGCGGCCGAGCAGACGCTCTGGCGCTGCCTGCCCGGCCTGATCGCCGGCACGGCACCGCGTCATCTCAACGATCTGAGCGCGGGCAGCTACTTCGGCGGACGCAAGCCGGAAGACGGCCGTATCGACTGGTCGAAGCCGGCACAAGATGTCTATAACCTGATTCGCGCCGTTGCGCCGCCCTATCCCGGCGCATTTACCGACGCAGCGGACCACCGCTGGGTCGTCACGCGCGCCCGTCTGTCACGCTCGCCGGCTCCCTCCGGTTTGCCCTGCGGACTGCAAGTAGTGGATAATGCGCTCCTTGGCGTTTGCGGCGACGCAAATGCCATCGTCATTCATGAACTATTGCTGGACGGCAAGCCTGTCACGCCGGAACAGTTTTCCCAGCTCAATCACTGACCGTAATATGAAAAAAGTCCTGATTCTCGGTGTCAACGGGTTCATCGGCCACCACCTGTCGAAGCGCATCCTGGAGACGACCGACTGGGAAGTTTATGGCATGGACATGCTCACGGATCGCCTGGGCGATCTGATCAACCACGAGCGCATGCACTTCTTCGAAGGCGACATCACGATCAACAAGGAATGGGTCGAGTACCACGTCCGCAAGTGTGACGTGATCCTGCCGCTGGTGGCCATCGCCACGCCGGCCACCTACGTGAAGGCCCCGCTGCGCGTGTTCGAACTCGACTTCGAGGCGAACCTGCCGATCGTGCGCTCGGCCGTGAAGTACGGCAAGCATCTGGTGTTCCCGTCGACCTCCGAGGTCTACGGCATGTGCACCGACGGCGAATTCGATCCGGAAAACTCGCCGCTGATCTATGGCCCGATCAACAAGCCGCGTTGGATTTACGCCTGCTCGAAGCAGCTCATGGATCGTGTGATCTGGGGCTACGGCATGCAGGAAGGCCTGAACTTCTCGCTGTTCCGTCCGTTCAACTGGATCGGCGCAGGTCTCGACTCGATCTACACGCCGAAGGAAGGTTCGTCGCGCGTGGTCACGCAGTTCCTCGGCCACATCGCTCGTGGCGAGAACATCAGTCTGGTCGACGGCGGCCACCAGAAGCGCGCCTTTACCGATATTGACGACGGTATCGACGCGCTGGTACGCATCATCGACAACAAGAACAACATTGCCAGCGGCAAGATCTACAACATCGGCAACCCGACGAACAACTTCTCGGTGCGCGAGTTGGCCAACATGATGCTCAAGCTGGCCGCCGAATACCCCGAGTACGCCGACACGGCCAAGAAGGTTCAGCTTGTCGAAACCTCGTCGGGCGCGTACTACGGCAACGGCTATCAGGACGTGCAGAACCGCGTGCCAAAGATCGAGAACACCATGCAGGAACTCGGCTGGGCACCGACCACCTCGATGGACGACGCACTGCGCAAGATTTTCGAAGCGTATCGTAGCCACGTTGCCGAAGCTCGCCGTCTGGTCGAAGGCGAGTAACCGAGTTACGAGCCAAGGTGCAAAGCTCTGGCCCGCCGCCACTCGGTTGCGGGTAAGACATTGCACTGCACGCCCGGTGCGCCCTCGGCGCATCGGGCGTTTTTGACTCGACATTTTTCATTCGACATTCGGGAGATGGCGCGAAGTCTGCGCGATCCCCCACCTGAGGGCGGCTATGGCCAAGATTGTCCTGAAGATCGACGTCGACACGCTGCGCGGTACGCGTGAAGGCGTGCCCAATCTGCTTGCGGCACTGGCCGAGCACGAGGCACAAGCGACGTTCCTGTTCAGCCTCGGGCCGGATCACACCGGCTGGGCGCTCAAGCGCGTCTTCCGCCCCGGCTTTCTGAAGAAGGTCTCGCGCACTTCGGTCGTCGAACACTACGGCTTCAAGACGCTCATGTACGGCACCCTGCTCCCTGGCCCGGACATCGGGCTGCGCGCGGCCAGCGTCATGCGCACCGTTCAGGACGCCGGACACGAGACCGGCATCCACACGTGGGACCACACCTACTGGCAAGACAACGTGCGCACGCGCGACGCCGCCTGGACGCAGCGGCAGATGTCGCAGGCCTATGCACGTTTCACGCAGATCTTCGGCGCACCGCCGCTCACGCACGGCGCGGCCGGCTGGCAGATGAACAATGACGCCTTCCGGCAGATCGACGCCTGGGGCATGAAATATGCGTCGGACGGGCGTGGTACGGCGCCGCACTACCCGATCGTCGATGGCGTGCGCCTGAAACACGTGCAAATGCCGACGACGCTGCCCACTGTAGATGAGTTGCTCGGTATCGACGGCCGCGATATCAACGGCGTGGCCGAGCACCTGCTTGCCCTGACCCGCGATCCGGCGCAACATCACGTGTTCACGCTTCACGCAGAGCTTGAGGGCCAAAAACTGGCCCCGTTGTTCCGTCAATTGCTGGCCGGATGGCGTCGTCAAGGGCACGATCTGGTGACGATGGGCCAGTACTACGAGACGCTCGATCTCGCCTCGCTGCCGGCGCATCCCGTCGTGTGGGGCGAAATTCCGGGCCGCTCAGGCGATCTGATTCTCGAGGGGCAGGCCGTTGCCTGAACCCGCCTCGACCTGCTTCCCCGTTTCGGCCTTGAAAGGCCACCCAAGGAGACCATAGTGACGGTAGCCATCGACACTCCCGTGCCCGATTTCACCGCACCGGCCACCGGCGGCGATTTTTCGCTCAAGGCGCATCGCGGCCAGAAGGTGGTGATCTACTTCTACCCGAAGGACAACACCCCCGGCTGCACGACGGAAGGCATGAATTTCCGCGACAGCTATGATCAGTTCCGGGCTGCCGGCGCGCAGATCGTCGGCGTGTCGCGCGACAGCCTTCGATCGCATGAGAATTTCCAGCGAAAGCTCGAACTGCCTTTTGCGCTGATCTCGGACGGTGACGAAGCCGTCTGCAAGCTGTTCGGTGTCATCAAGTTGAAAAAACTGTATGGCAAAGAGCATTTGGGTATCGAGCGCAGCACCTTCCTGATCGACGAAAAAGGCGTGTTGCGCCAGGAGTGGCGTGGCGTGCGCGTGCCCGATCACGTTGCGGATGTCCTGGCTGCCGTACAGGCGCTCTGAACACCCGCCGGCACGTGCGATGCTCGGGGACAAATGGGCGCCGGGCATCGCCATTGAACCGGGACGGGCGCTATCTGTAAGGGTGTTGCGAACAGGTCGATAGCGGCCGTCGTCGAGAGCATTCGACGCTATACAAGTCCGGCAAGAGACGTTATAGTCGGCCGTAATGATCAAGCGCATTGAACGAGACTATTGCAGGCGTTGCCACGGCGGCGCCTTCAGCCAAGCCGCCTCTCCGGTGCGTCCGGGCAGGCGGCTTTTTTGTTGCCGGGACGTGTGGTATCGCTGTCTGTCCTGGCCGAGTAGTGTTGTGTTTTCTTGAACGGGAAATCTATGCCATTGCCATCGGCGCCGACCAAACCGGGCACGCTGCTTGCCCCGGAACAATTCCCCACTCGCCTCAAACCTTCGCGCACGGAGGCCAAGAAACCGATCCCCTCATCTGAACAACATGCACTGGGCGAGACGTCCGGTGCAGCAGGCACGGCCGAATTGAAGGTCGTCCCGAAAACAGGTCCGGTGACGCAGACTGCACCACAGCCGTCGCCCGCAGCACGCTCGCCCCAATCGCCTCCGGCAGCCGACTCGACCGGCGCAACCCCGTCTCTCAAGGCCGTGAAGTCGACGGCGACGAACGGTGGTTCGAAGCGTGCCCGCAACAAGGATCTGGAACCCGCCAAGCTCTTCGTGCTCGACACGAATGTGCTCATGCACGACCCGAGCAGCCTGTTCCGCTTCGAAGAGCACGACGTCTATCTGCCAATGATGACGTTGGAGGAGCTGGACAACCACAAGAAAGGCATGTCGGAAGTGGCGCGCAACGCGCGTCAGGTGAGCCGTACCCTTGATGGACTGGTCGCGGAAAGCGGCACGAAGTCGATGGCCGAGGGCATTCCCCTCTCCCGGCTCGGCAACAAGGACGCCACGGGCCGCCTGTATTTCCAGACCGATCTGCACGAAGTGCCGCCGCTCGAAGGATTACCGCAAGGCAAAGCCGACAATCAGATTCTCGGCGTCGTGCGCGCACTGCAGGACAAATTCCGCGATCGTCAGGTTGTGCTGGTGTCGAAGGACATCAACATGCGCGTCAAGGCGCATGCGCTTGGCCTGCCTGCGGAAGACTATTTCAACGACAAGGTGCTCGAGGACAGCGATCTGCTGTACTCGGGTGTGATGGCTCTGCCGCCGGACTTCTGGACCAAGCACGGCAAGGGCATGGAGAGCTGGCAGGACAACCGTACCGGCACCACGTTCTATCGCATTACCGGGCCGCTGTGCATGAATTTCCTCATCAACCAGTTCGTCTATCTGGAGACGAACAACGGTGAGGCCCCCTTCTACGCACAGGTTCGCGAGATCAACGGCAAGACGGCGCTACTGCAAACGCTGCGCGATTATGGGCACCACAAGAACAATGTGTGGGGCATCACGGCACGCAACCGCGAGCAGAACTTTGCGCTGAATCTGCTGATGAATCCCGAAGTGGACTTCATCACGCTGCTCGGTCAGGCCGGTACCGGCAAGACGCTGCTCGCCCTCGCTGCAGGCCTGGCACAAACGCTCGACGAGAAGCGCTACAACGAAATCATCATCACGCGCGCGACCGTGCCCGTCGGTGAAGATATCGGCTTCCTGCCGGGTACCGAGGAAGAGAAGATGCAACCGTGGATGGGCGCATTCGACGACAACCTCGAAGTGCTGCAAAAGACGGACGACTCCGCAGGTGAATGGGGCCGCGCGGCTACGCAGGAACTGATTCGCTCGCGACTTAAGGTCAAGAGCATGAACTTCATGCGCGGGCGCACGTTCGTGAACAAGTTCGTCATCATCGACGAGGCGCAGAATCTGACGCCGAAGCAGATGAAGACCCTCGTCACGCGCGCGGGTCCCGGCACCAAGCTGGTCTGTCTGGGCAACATCGCGCAGATCGATACGCCTTACCTGACCGAAGGCAGCTCGGGCCTCACCTACGTGGTGGATCGCTTCAAGGGCTGGGGTCACAGCGGACACGTCACGCTCGCGCGCGGCGAACGCTCGCGTCTGGCCGATTACGCGGCGGAAATTCTCTGACGTCTTCGGGCCAATGACGAGCATTCAACGCTCATCGCAACGGCGCCTTCGGGCGCCGTTTTTTATTGTGCTCGATACAGGCGGCACGGTGTGTCGATGACAAAATCGCCTGGGAATCGACGCATTTGTGACATCAATGCCACAGAACGCCCGTATTTCGGCACTTTTGCGATGCATTTGCCCGGCAAGCGTCGTAAACTCGGCGCATGCGAATTCAGCGCCCTCCCTGCACTCCTCGCTTTGTTGCTCGCCACGCAGCGCTGCCGGCAGCACTGCCGAACGCGCTATGGCGGTGCGCAGGCGCGTTGACCCTCACGCTGCTGGTGGCGGCGTGCTCGTCAGGCCCATCGGTCAGACAAGGTGGCACTGCGAACTATGGCAACCGCACGGTGGGGCCCGAGCGCAGCGCAGGTCAGGAGGAAATCACGCTCGAAGCGATGAGCCTTGTTGGCATTCCGTACCGCTACGGCGGCAATACCCCCGATTCCGGTTTCGATTGCAGCGGTCTCGTACGCTATGTGGTGGCGCGTGCCGCCGGTGTGAATCTGCCGCGTACGACGGCCGATATGAGCGGTGTCGGCACCCCACTCGAGCGCGACGATCTCGCCTCGGGCGATCTCATCTTCTTCAACACCACGGGACGCGCCCATTCGCACGTGGGCATCTACGTCGGTCAGGGAAAGTTCGTGCACGCCCCGAATACGGGGGGCACTGTCCGTCTGGAGAGTCTCTACGTGCCGTACTGGGCACGCCGGATCGACGGCGTTCGACGCGTGGCCGCCAACAAGGCGCCCGCAGGCAACACGACCTACGTCAATCGCTCGGCCCCGGCGACGGTTGCGCAAGCGCCTGCGGCAGCACCGCTGGCTAATGTGCCGATCGCACCGATGAACACCGCACCGAACCGGCCGCTCACGGCCGCTACGCCGTCGCCGATGGAAACACCACAGGTGTCGCCACCGAGCCGCACCGCCAACCTCGTCACGCCACCCGCGCAGGACGACGATCCGATTGCCCGCTTCGCCAACGGCTCAATGTAGGGTCTTGCGGCCAACGAGATATTGCACACCCGCCGGGCCATAATGCTCGGCATGCGCTTCGTTGGCCCTCAGATGGAAGACATCGCCCTCGTGATACACGCGCTCGTTGTCGCCGATGCGAATGGCGATCTCGCCGAAAAGAATCAGCGCCTTCGCCTCAAAGGGATGCGCATGCACGTCGAGATTGCCCGCCTCTCTCGTTACCTTCACCAGCTCCGTAAAACCCTCCAGGGCCAGTTCTCGCTCGAATGCGTCGCGTTGCATACGCTCTCCGTGTGACCAATGTAATGTGGGTCAGCGCAGATGCGCGAGCAGTGTCGCGGCGCCGCCGATATTGATTGCCACGCCCATGAGCGCGGCGAGTGGACGGCTGCGCAGGGAATGATGAATCAGTGTGTTCATATTAGCCTCCAACGGGGTTCGATAAAACGCTATAAAAAATGATAATCAATCGCAATTGACTATTGAAATTGATTTTCTCGATGAAGGCCATATCGCGCGTCAATGCGCTCGTGCAACGCGAGGCACGAAGCGAAAATAAAAAAAGCGGCCGAAGCCGCTTTTTTCATGTTTCCGGGCAAGTTCGCCGCCATGACGACGGCATAACTGCGGAAAAGACATTACAGAATCTGTTTGCCCACCCACCAGGCGATAGCGGCAATGAACGCCGAGGCCGGGATCGTCAACACCCATGCCCAGACGATGTTGCCTGCCACGCCCCAACGCACGGCCGAGAGCTTGCGCGTGGCGCCGACACCTACGATGGCCCCGGTAATCGTGTGCGTGGTCGAGACCGGCACGCCGAGCCACGAGGCGAAGAACAGCGTGAACGCCCCGCCCGTTTCGGCGCAGAAGCCCCCCACCGGCTTGAGCTTGGTGATCTTCTGCCCCATCGTACGCACGATACGCCAGCCACCGAACATGGTGCCCAGACCGATCGCCAGATAGCAGCCCACGATCACCCACAACGGCGGTTCCGACGCTTCCTGCGGCCACATGCCGGCAGCAATCAGCAACATCCAGATGATACCGATGGTTTTCTGCGCGTCGTTACCCCCGTGCCCCAGGCTGTACATACCGGCCGAGACCAGTTGCAGGCGACGGAACCAGCGGTCCACGCGCGCGGGTGGCGTTCGGAAGAACAGCCACGACACCAGGAGCATGAAGAACGAGCCGAGCACGAAACCAAGCAGCGGCGAGATAAAAATAAATGCCACGGTTTGCAGCAGACCACTCGCGACGAGCGACCCCGTGCCCGCCTTGGCCACCGCCGCGCCGACCAGACCACCGATCAGGGCGTGCGACGAACTCGACGGAATGCCGTAGTACCAGGTGATGATGTTCCATGCGATAGCGCCCACGAGAGCGCCGAAGATCACATAGTGATCGACGATCTCGGGGTGAACCGTGCCCTTGCCCACCGTCGCCGCGACTTTCAGATGAAAGACGAACAATGCAATGATGTTGAACATGGCGGCGAAAGCCACCGCCTGATGCGGCTTGAGCACGCCCGTCGAGACCACCGTGGCGATCGAGTTGGCGGCGTCGTGAAAGCCGTTCATGAAGTCGAACAAGAGCGCCAGAGCGACCAATAGTCCGATCAGCCAAAGGCTGATGTGCAGCGTTGCCATCGAAAGTCTCCGCTCAGGCGTTTTCCAGCACAATGCCTTCGATGATGTTGGCAACGTCCTCGCACTTATCGGTCACCGATTCGAGCAATTCAGACACCGCCTTTTGCTTGATCAGCTCTTTCACGTCGGATTCTTCGCGGAACAACTTCGACAGCGACGCGCGCAGCAGGCGATCGGCCTCCGATTCAAGCCCGTCGATTTCTTCGCAGAGCTTCAGAATCTCGCGGGCACGATCCATATCGTTGAGCAGCGCCACGGTACTTTGCACACGCTCGCAGCATTTCACACAGATCTCGCCCAACGTACGGGCTTCGCTCGGCACACTCTTGACGTCGTACATCCACACGGCCGTCGCCACGTCTTCCATCAGATCCAGGATGTCGTCCATCGTGCTGATCAACTTATGGATCTCATCGCGGTCGAAAGGCGTGATGAACGTCTTGTGCATCAGATCGATGGTCTCGTGCGTGATGCGATCCGCTTTCTTTTCGTTGTTCTGCACAGCAACGGTACGTGCCTCGGCATTGGGCAGATCGTTGAGCATGGCGGACAGCTCGCGACTGCCGGCAACCATGCACGCTGCATGCTGGTTGAACAGCTCAAAGAACTTGCCCTCGGTGGGCATGAAGCGACCGAACATTATTGGAAAACTCCGGGTATTGATAGGGGACGGGTCGACACAAAAACGTCACATTCTACCTCGTTGCGGGCGCGCGTCACCGCACACCCGCACTAATGGGCGGAAATCAATGCGTCAGTACTGGGGACCCGCCAGATTGTCGAACTTGGTGTAGGCGCCGATAAACGCCAGACGCACGTGGCCGATAGGACCGTTACGCTGCTTCGCGATGATGATCTCGGCGGTGCCCTTGTCAGGCGTATCGGGGTTATACACTTCGTCGCGGTAGATGAACAGAATGATGTCGGCATCCTGTTCGATAGCGCCCGATTCACGCAAATCCGACATAACCGGCCGTTTGTTCGGGCGTTGTTCGAGACTACGGTTGAGCTGCGAGAGCGCAATCACCGGCACGTTCAACTCTTTGGCGAGGCCCTTGAGCGAACGCGAGATTTCGGAAATTTCGGTCGCGCGGTTTTCACCGCCGCCCGAGCCGCTCATCAGCTGAAGGTAATCGATGATGATCAGGCCGAGCTTGCCGCACTGACGTGCCAGACGGCGCGCGCGCGCACGCAGTTCCATCGGGTTGAGCGCAGGCGTCTCGTCGACGAACAACTGCGTCTCGTTCATTTTCTGCATCGCGTGCGTGAGCTTCGGCCAGTCTTCATCGACCAGCTTACCGGTACGCAACCGATGCTGATCGAGACGCCCCACCGACCCCAGCATACGCATGGCCAACTGCGTGCCCGGCATTTCCATCGAGAACACGGCGACGGGCAGCCCTTCTTCCACGGCGATATGCTCGCCGATGTTCATCGAGAAGGTCGTTTTACCCATCGACGGACGGCCGGCCACGATGATCAGATCGCCGCCATTGAAGCCCGAGGTCATGCGATCAAGATCGACGAACCCCGTGGGAATCCCGGTGATGTCGCTGCCGCCTTCGCGGTGATACAACTCGTCAATGCGCTCGACCACTTGCGTGAGCAGCGGCTGCAACTCAAGGAAACCACTCGTGCTGCGCGACCCCTCTTCGGCAATGGCGAAGACCTTCGCCTCCGCCTCGTCGAGCATCTGGCGCACTTCCTTGCCTTGCGGGTTGAAAGCGTCGGACGCGATCTCGTCGGCCACCGTGACGAGCTTGCGCAGCACGGCCCGGTCACGCACGATCTCTGCGTAACGGCGGATGTTCGCCGCACTCGGGGTGTTCTGCGCCAGCGCGTTCAGATACGCGAGCCCGCCCACGTCCTCGCCTTTACCGGCAGAGGTGAGCGATTCGAAAACGGTGATGACGTCGGCAGGACGGTCGCCGGCGATCAGGCGGCCGATATGCTGATAGATGATCCGGTGATCGTAGCGGTAGAAATCCGAGTCGGCCAGAAAGTCGCCGATACGATCCCACGCGCTGTTATCGAGCAGCAACCCACCAAGCACGGATTGCTCCGCCTCGATAGAGTGCGGCGGCACTTTGAGTGAATCGAGCTGGGGATCGGGCGCGTTCATGCCGGGCATTATACCGTCCCCGCGATCGCGGTCCCCCCCGGCAAAATCCCGCTTGCGCGACGATTTTTCCGAGCGCGGTTTGTTCAGCAGTTTCCCTGGAGGCAGCATAAGGTGGAGCTATCGAACGTAACGAACGTGGAAGGGAGCGCAACCGGAAGGCGGTCGGCGTAGATCAGCGCATGACCGGCAGCCGGATAATCCCGGCGACCCGCAAAACAGAACAGACAGGCATAAAAAAACGGAAGCCGGCGGACCGGCTTCCGTCTTTTATTCGCGTCGGGAAGCTGACGCGGATACGACTTAGGCGTGCTCGCCCAGCACCGACACGTTCACGTCGATGATGACGTCAGTGTGCAGCGCCACCTGGACCGGGAAGTCACCCACGGTCTTGAGCGGGCCATTCGGCATACGCACTTGCATCTTCTCGACCTTGAAACCTTGGGTGCCCAGGGCTTCGGCGATGTCGAAGTTGGTGACCGAACCGAACAGACGGCCGTCAACACCGGCCTTCTGCGAGATTTGCACGGTCAGACCGCTCAGCTTTTCGCCTTCGGCTTGTGCAGCAGCCAGCTTCTCGGCGGCAGCCTTTTCCAGTTCGGCGCGGCGAACTTCGAATTCGGCGATCGCGTCCTTGGTGGCGCGGCGGGCCTTCTTGGTCGGGATCAGGAAGTTACGTGCGAAACCATCCTTGACCTTCACGATGTCGCCCAGGTTACCCAGGTTGACGACCTTTTCCAGCAGAATCACTTGCATTATCTATTCTCCTTCGTCGACTGGCGATTAAGCACCGTGCAGATCGGTGTACGGCAGCAGCGCCAGGAAACGCGCGCGCTTGATGGCCGTATCGAGTTGGCGCTGGTAGTGCGCCTTGGTGCCCGTCAGGCGAGCCGGGGTGATCTTGCCGTTGTCGCCGATGAAGTCCTTCAGCGTTTCGACATCCTTGTAATCGATCTGCTCGACACCAGCGACGGTGAAGCGGCAGAACTTCTTGCGCTTGAACAGCGGGTTTTGCTGTTGGCGGCGACGATCAAACTTCTTGTTTTTACCGTTAGGACGCGGCATGTTCAACAATCCTTTTCAAATTCTTGCAATGCTGTGATGTGAAACACCAGGGTGCGGCTATTGCGATGCTTTTTTGCCAGAAAACCTGCCCACTGGGCTGGCTTCTCGAGTCCCAACGCCATGACTTTGGCACTGATGGGACCGATCGCAACGGCTGGCATCGAGAACTCGACCTGACGAGCGACGCTCGCCTCCTCAACAGTTCCCGCATGGGCCAGCGTGACATCGATCACAGGAAGTCCGGCTGGGGTATAGCGCAGCGTGCCGATTTCGACGATGCTGGCCTCTAGCCGTAAACGATTCACGCGGTCGATGTTTCCGTTGGCACCCTGATGCGTTCCGGTGCGCTAATTACGAAGCAACAGCTTCGGTCGCGGGCACGGCGGCAGCCTTCTTGGCTTCTTCGCGGGCCACTTCCTTCATCATCGGCGACGGCGTGGTCTCGGCCTTCTTCATGCGAACCACGAGGTGGCGCAGAACGGCGTCGTTGAACTTGAATGCGTGTTCCAGCTCGTCCAGGGTTTCCTGGTCGCACTCGATGTTCATGCAGACGTAGTGAGCCTTAGCCAGCTTTTCGATCATGTAGGCCAGTTGACGACGGCCCCAGTCTTCGACGCGATGGATCTGACCAGCCTTGGCCGTCACCATGCCCTTGTAGCGCTCGATCATCGCAGGCACTTGCTCGCTCTGATCGGGGTGAACGATAAATACGATTTCATAATGACGCATATAGAGCTCCTTATGGACAAAGCCGCCTGGGCGTCAGAACCAGTGCAGCAAGGTTGCAGAACCCGCGATTCTAGCGGAATTCATGTCGATCATCAACTCCCACCCTATCGGTGCCGTCCGACTTGCGTCCCGGCGCCCGCTCCCGGGTACCGTCAGCCCTGCCTCAGGCATTCTCCAGCCAGTAGTTCGGACGGGCGTAGATCTGCCGCAACTGCTCGATGAAAAGACGCACCCGGGCGGGCTGGAAGCGCTGTTGCGGGTACACGGCGAGAATGTCGTAGTCGGGCAGCGCGTATTCGTCGAGCACGGTCTCCAGCGCTCCCGAGAGCAGTTCGCGCTGGATTTCCCACGTCGAGCGCCAGCCCAGCCCCAGCCCTTCCAACGCCCAGCGGTGCAGCAACTCGCCGTCGTTGCAGTCCAGACTGCCCGCCACGCGAATCGTCACGAGCTTGCCCTGCCGCTTGAAGTACCAGCCGCGTTGCTGGCCGCCTTGCAGGTTAAACGCAAGGCAATTGTGCTTGGCCAGGTCTTCCAGCGTCTTAGGGCGGCCATGCCGCGCGAAATATGCCGGCGTGCCGCACACCACGCGCCGGTTCTGCGCGAGTTTCACGGCCACGAAGTTCGGGTCGACGGAGCCGCCGATGCGAATGCCCATGTCGTACCCCTCGCGCACGATGTCGACCACCCGGTCGGTCAGATTGAACGAAATCTGAACCTCCGGATGCAGGCGCAGAAACGCCGGCGCGTGCGGGGCCACATGCTTGCGACCGAACGCCGCAGGCGCCGACACGATCAAATGCCCCGAGACGGCATGGCGTCCCGCGCTGATCTCGTTCTCCGCCATCTCCCAGTCGCCGAGCAACTGCTTGCAGCGCTCGAGAAAAGCGCCGCCCTCCTCCGAGAGCGCCAGCCGGCGCGTGGACCGGTACATCAGCTTGATGCCAAGCCGTTTTTCGAGGGCATCGATGCGCCGCCCAAGAATCACCGGCGAGACACCTTCCTTTAGCGCTGCGGCTGCCAGACTGCCCGCTTCAGCTACATGCACGAAGGTTTCGATCTGTTTGTAACGGTCCATCACGCCTCCATTCGATACTTTTTGTTCTTAAAAAAACGATCTTTTGTGATCTTATCAAACAAATCGTACCGGCTTAAAGTGAGCTCCAACGTCATTATTCATTACCCATTGGAGGAGTCACATGGCCAAGATGACCGCCGTAGAGGCCGCCGTCCGAGTGCTGGAGAAGGAAGGCATCACGACCGCATTCGGCGTGCCGGGCGCCGCCATCAACCCGTTCTATTCGGCGATGCGCAAGGCCGGCAGCGTCGAGCACGTACTTGCCCGCCACGTCGAAGGTGCGTCGCACATGGCCGAAGGCTATACGCGCGCTGAAGCCGGCAACATCGGCGTGTGCATCGGCACGTCGGGCCCGGCAGGCACCGACATGATCACGGGTCTCTACTCCGCATGGGCCGATTCGATCCCCATCCTGTGCATCACGGGTCAGGCGCCGCGCGCCCGCCTGTACAAGGAAGATTTCCAGGCCGTCGACATCGAGTCGATCGCCAAGCCGGTCACCAAGTGGGCGGTGACGGTGCGCGAGCCTGCCCTCGTGCCGCGCGTGTTTCAGCAGGCGTTCCACCTGATGCGTTCGGGCCGTCCGGGGCCGGTGCTCATCGACCTGCCGTTCGACGTGCAGGTCGCCGAGATCGACTTCGATCCGGAGACGTATGAGCCACTGCCCGTGTACAAGCCTGCGGCTTCGCGTGCGCAGATCGAAAAGGCGATTCAGATGCTGGTCGCTTCGGAGCGTCCGTTGATCGTCTCGGGCGGTGGCGTGATCAATGCCGACGCCGCCGATCTGCTCGTCGAGTTCGCCGAGACGGTGAACGTGCCGGTCGTGCCCACGCTCATGGGCTGGGGCACCATCGCCGACGACCATCCGCTCATGGCCGGCATGGTCGGCCTGCAAACCTCGCATCGCTTCGGTAACGCGACCATGCTGGCCTCCGACTTCGTGATGGGCATCGGCAACCGCTGGGCCAACCGCCACACTGGCAGCGTCGATGTCTTCACCAAGGGCCGCAAGTTCGTGCACGTCGATATCGAGCCGACGCAAATCGGGCGCGTGTTCGGTCCGGATTACGGCATCGTCTCCGATGCCAAGGCTGCCCTCAAACTGTTCGTGGAAGTTGCCAGGGAACTGAAAGCTGCCGGCCGTCTGCCGGACCGCTCGCAGTGGGTGGCCGACTGCCAGAAGCGCAAGCGCACCATGCTGCGCCGCACGGACTTCGATCAGGTGCCGATCAAGCCACAGCGCGTGTATCAGGAAATGAACGCGTTCTTCGGTCGCGACGTGCGCTACGTCTCGACCATCGGTCTGTCGCAGATTGCAGCCGCACAATTCCTGCACGTGAACAAGCCGCGTCACTGGATCAACTGCGGCCAGGCAGGCCCGCTGGGCTGGACGGTGCCGGCGGCAATCGGCGCGAAGGTGGCATCGCCGTCGTCGGACGTGGTGGCGATCTCGGGCGACTACGACTTCCAGTTCATGATCGAAGAGCTGGCCGTGGCAGCGCAGTTCAAGGTGCCGTACATCCACGTGGTCGTGAACAACTCGTATCTGGGTCTGATCCGTCAGGCACAGCGCAACTTCGATATGGACTACTGCGTACAGCTCGCGTTCGAGAACGTGAACTCGCCGGAAGTGAACGGTTATGGCGTCGATCACGTGAAGGTGGCCGAAGGGCTCGGCGTGAAGGCGATTCGCGTGTTCCAGCCGAATGACATCCAGCCCGCGTTTGCTCAGGCTCGCAAGCTGATGGCCGAGTTCTCCGTGCCGGTGATCGTGGAAGTGATTCTCGAGCGCGTGACCAACATCGCGATGGGCACCGAGATCGACAACGTCAATGAGTTCGAAGAAATCGTCGACGTCGTGGAAGAAGACAATGCAGTGACGGCATAAGCCGAAGCCAGCCAGATCTGCAACAGGATTGCGGGGCGCGTGCGTCCCCTCCGCTTTCGGCTAGCGCCCGTGAACGGCCAAAGTGCGCGCCCCGCAACCCGGCAACACCCTTGCATCGAAATCGTCGAAACCACCCCCTAAAAAAGAGAGAGGAGTCAGCGCAATGCCGAAATTTGCCGCCAACCTGACCATGCTGTTCAACGAGGTGCCGTTCCTCGACCGCTTCAAGGCGGCCGCCGCAGCGGGCTTTCGCGGCGTGGAGTTTCTGTTCCCCTATTCGTTTCACCGCGACCAGATCGCCGACAAGCTGAACCAGTATCAGCTTGACCTCGTGCTGCACAACCTGCCGGCCGGCAACTGGGAAGCCGGTGAGCGCGGCATCGCCATCTTCCCGGATCGCGTTGCCGAATTCCGCGACGGTGTGGGCGAAGCGATCACCTACGCCAAGGCGCTGGGCGTGAAGCAATTGAACTGCCTCGTGGGCAAGCAAGGCGCCGACCTGTCGACGCAAGCTGCCCAGGAAACGCTTGTGGAAAACCTTCGCTTCGCCGCCGCAGCGCTCAAGGCCGAAGGCATCCGCCTGCTGGTTGAACCGATCAACACGTATGACATTCCCGGCTTCTTCGTGAACCGCACGAAACAGGCGCTGGATATCTTCGACGCTGTCGCCTCGGACAACCTGTTCTTGCAGTACGACATCTATCACATGCAGCGCATGGAAGGCGAACTCGCCAAGACCATCGAGACGAATCTGGCGCGCATCGCTCACGTGCAACTCGCAGACAACCCGGGCCGCAACGAGCCGGGCACGGGCGAGATCAACTACGCCTACCTGTTCGCGTTCCTCGATCGCATTGGCTACCACGGCTGGATCGGCTGCGAGTACAAACCCGCGACCACCACGACCGACGGTCTCGGCTGGTTCAAGGCAGCGGGTTTGCGCGAAGCCGCCTGATTTTCGAAACGCCCCCGTTCACCCTGCACTGCGCCTCCCCCGGCGTCGTGCAGACGACACAACGGCGTAGCTGCACGACGATGAAGCGGCACGCCGGCTGACCGGGTTTCGACGAGGAAGGGCCCCGCCGGCCGCATGCAGGGGGCATGCGGCCGGAGCACGGGGGGACGCGCTTGCGCGCCATCGCCCCGCTCGTCCGGGCGTCAGCGAATCACACATCAAACTTTGGCAACAAGGAGTCTCAAAATGGCACAACTCGGTTTCATTGGTCTGGGCATCATGGGCGCGCCGATGGCGAAGCATCTGCAAAACGCCGGTCACAAGCTGTTCCTGTACGAGCGCCGCACGCCCCCGCAAGACCTGATTGACGCTCAGGCCACGGTCTGTACGTCGGCCAAGGAAGTCGCCAAGCGTGCCGACATCGTCTTCGTGATGGTGCCGGACACCCCGGACGTGGGTGCTGTGCTGTTCGGTCAGGATGGACTGGCCGAAGGCCTTTCGGCCGGCAAGATCGTCGTCGACATGAGTTCCATCTCGCCGATCGAAACGAAGGAATACGCCAAGAAGATCAAGGCGCTGGGCGCCGAATACCTCGACGCACCGGTCTCGGGCGGCGAAGTCGGCGCGAAGGCTGCCTCGCTGTCGATCATGGTCGGCGGTTCACAAGCGGCGTTCGACGACGTGAAGCCGTTCTTCGAATTGATGGGCAAGAACATCACGCTCGTGGGCGAGAGCGGTGCCGGCCAGACCTGCAAGGTCGCCAACCAGATCGTGGTCGCGCTGACGATCGAAGCCGTGGGCGAAGCCCTGCTGTTCGCCTCGAAGGCCGGTGCCGACCCTGCCAAGGTGCGAGAGGCCCTGATGGGCGGCTTCGCATCGTCGCGTATTCTCGAAGTGCACGGCGAGCGCATGGTCAAGCGCAACTTCGAGCCGGGCTTCCGCATCGCATTGCATCAGAAGGATCTGAATCTGGCACTCCAGAGCGCCAAGGCCCTCGGCGTTTCGCTGCCGAACACAGCCACGTGCCAGGAGCTGTTCAACGCCTGTGCCGCCAACGGTGGCGCCGCGTGGGATCACTCGGGCATGGTGCGTGCGCTGGAAATGCTCGCCAACCATACCGTGGCGTAATTCACCGCCGCGCAGGCAACGTCAGGCAATCAGGGAGATACGGCGCGCACTGGCGGAGGCCGGGCGTCACGGCGCAAGTCGTTCGAATGAACGGCCGGCGCCGTTTTTTTTGCCCCAGACGATCGGATGCTGCGGGTCAATACTCGGCGAACAGGCTCTGCATGCGCTCGCGCGGCACACCTGCCTGCAACGCCAGCATCAGCAAAACACGCGCCTTGAACGGATGCAGGTTGCCCGCGCTCACGAAGCCATACTGATCGTCGGGTGCCGCGCCGTTGTGCATGACATGTCCGCTGCCCACGCGTGCGGCGCGTACGACCGTCACGCCGCGCTGCACGGCCTCGGCCAGCGCCTGTTGCAGCAATGAATGCAGCGAGCCGTTGCCCGTGCCTGCGACCACGATGCCCTGCACGCCGGCTTCCACCAGGGCGTCGACGGCGATCCGCGACACACCCGCATAACTCGAGACCACTTCGACGGCGGGCAACTCGCCCGAGAGTCCGACAAACTCGCTCTCGACGGTGTGGTACTGCAACGCCGCACGTTGGAACGCCACCCGCTCGTCCTGCACCCAGCCCAGCACGCCGATTTCCGGCGAGTGGAAGGCGTCGACCTTGTAGGTGCTCGTTTTGATGACGTCGCGTGCGCAGTGAATCTGGTTGTTGATGGCGACCATCACGCCACGGCCCGATGAAATCGGGTCGGTAGCCACGCGCACGGCATTGAGCAGGTTGAGCGGTCCGTCGGCGGAGAGCGCCGTTGCGGGCCGCATCGCCGCCGTCAACACCACCGGCTTGCGGCTATTGATGGTCAGGTGCAGGTAATACGCAGTCTCTTCCAGCGTATCGGTACCGTGGGTAATCACCGCCCCTGCCACATCGGGCTGCGAAAGCAAGGCGTTCACGCGGGCGGCAAGCTTCTGCCAGAGCGCCACACTCATGTCCTTGCTGTCGATCTGGGCGACTTGCTCGGCGTGGATGTGCGCGACAGTGCCCAGCGCCGGGACAGCGGCAAGCAGGTCCTGCACACCGAGCGCCCCGGCCTGATAACCGGCGGTGCGCGTCGCATCGGCCGCGCTGCCCGCGATCGTGCCGCCCGTGGCGAGCAGCGCAATGCGCGGCAGATCGCCCGAGGACACGGTGTAATGAGGGATGGGGTTGAATGAGGTCAAAGTCATGTCAACGATTGTATCCAATACTGCCCGGCTTCCCAATCGCTGAAAATATCGATCCCGCCTCAGCGGGCGGGATCCATGGCCAAACCACGTCCGAACGACGGGGATGTGCCGGACAACGCCTGAAAATGTGCGCCGCCCTGCCCGCCCCCCGGAAATGTCGCGCTCCGCCGCGTCAGGCCGCGAATTCCAGCGCTTCTCGCAGTTGCGTCGAAATTTCCTGCTCCTTGAGCGCCGGGGCCAGCATTTCAATGAAACGGTAAGCATACGAGCGCAGGAACGCACCGCGGCGCAAGCCGATCCGCGTGGTGCTCGGCTCGAATGCGTTGTCGAGTTCGAGCACCGCCAGATCCTGATCCTTGCGCGGATCGACAGCCATCGCCGCCACGATCCCCACGCCCAGTCCCAATTCGACGTACGTCTTGATTACGTCGGTATCCAGTGCCGTCAACACGATGTCCGGCACCAGTCCCTGATCGGAGAATGCCTTGTCCACGTGCGAGCGGCCCGTGAAGTCGCCGTCGTAGGTGATGATCGGGTATTCGGCAATGTCCGCGAGCGTCACGCTTTCACGCCCGACCAGCGGGTGATCCTTCGGCACGACAGCCACGTGATGCCACGAATAGCACGGGAACGTGACGATATCGGGAAAGCGGTCGAGCGCCTCGGTCGTGATGCCAATGTCGGCTTCGCCGTCGATGACCATCTGCGCGATCTGACGCGGGCTGCCCTGGCGCAGCGCCAGATGCACCTTCGGATACACGCTCGTGAACTGCTTGATGACCTGCGGCAGCGCATAGCGCGCTTGCGTGTGCGTCGTCGCCACCACGAGATGACCGCTGTCCTGATCCGCGAACTGACGCGCCACGCGGCGCAGGTTCTCGGCGTCGAGCAACATGCGCTCGATCAGTTGCAGCACCGCTTTGCCGGGCTCGGTCAGTCCCGTGAGACGCTTGCCGCGACGCACGAACACATCCACCCCGAGTTCGTCTTCGAGATCCTTGATCTGCTTGCTCACGCCCGACTGCGACGTGTACAGCGCACTCGCCGCCTCCGTCAGGTTGAGGTTCTGCCGAACGGCTTCGCGCACATAGCGCAACTGCTGGAAATTCATGATGTAACTCCGCCTTGTTGCTTTGTCTGTCCGTGACGTCTCAAAACGTCAACGATGTGTACCCAATGGCTTCAACTTGTTGTGGTCTGTCGTTCGATGCTGTCATGCGACACCGCCGTGCGGCTCACGCGTGTGCGGAGAACACCCGCAACTGACGCGGCACTGCCCGCAGCGGGGCGCCAGCATCGGCGCCGAGCGCCTGCCAGCCCGAGCGCGTGAGTTCCGCCTCCCATACCGCATCGCCCGGTGCGGCGAGTTCCACGCGCACGGTGCCGCCCAGCGGAATCGCGCGGCGCACGGCCACGTTAATACCCGGGCCACCATCGTGCGCCGGCAGCAGCGCGAGATCGTGCGGACGCACGTACGCAATCGCACGGCCATCCTGCGGCACAGCCGGCAAATCGTCTTTGTGCACCGTCACGCGATACGCGCCGGCGTCTGCAATGAAATCGTGCGTGCGCAGTTCCCCCGGCAACCGGTTCGCGGTGCCGAGAAACTCATAGACGAACGCGCTCTGCGGCGTGTCGTAGACGTCTTGCGGTGCGCCGATCTGCTCGACCTTACCGCGATTCATCAGCACGATGCGGTCGGCGACTTCGAGCGCCTCTTCCTGATCATGCGTGACGAAGATCGTCGTGATGTGCAGTTCGTCGTGCAGACGTCGCAGCCAGCTACGCAACTCCTTGCGCACCTTGGCGTCGAGCGCACCGAACGGCTCGTCGAGCAGCAGCACCTTCGGCTCGACGGCCAGCGCCCGCGCCAGTGCAATACGCTGGCGCTGTCCGCCCGAGAGTTCTGCCGGGTAATGGTCAGCCAGCCAGTCGAGCTGCACGAGACCGAGCAATTCGTGCACCTTGTTGCGAATCTGCGCATCCGAAAGACGTTCGCGGCGCGACTTCACGCGCAGCCCGAACGCTACGTTCTCGAACACCGTCATGTGACGGAACAGCGCGTAATGCTGAAACACGAAGCCGACCTGACGCTCGCGCGTGCCAACCGAGGCGACATCCTCGCCGTTCAGAACGACGCGACCGGCGTCTGCAAACTCCAGCCCGGCAACGATGCGCAGCAATGTGGTCTTGCCGCAGCCGGACGGCCCGAGCAGCGCGACCAGCTCGCCCGTGGGGAATTCGAGACTTACTTCGTCGAGCGCCGCGAAATTGCCGAACCGCTTCGAAACCTGTTGTACCTGGATACTCATTGTCTTGTTCCTCGATGCGATGTCCGCTCAGGCCGCCACGGCATCTTCGCGACGCGCGGCCTTGTCCTGCGCCAGCTTGCGTTCGGCCCACAGCTTCAGGGCCAGCGTGGCGAGCGCGAGCAACGCGAGAATCGACGCTGCCGCAAATGCCCCCACCGTGTGGTAGTCGTTGTATTCAATTTCCACATGCAGCGGCAGCGTGTTCGTCTCGCCGCGAATATGGCCGGAGACGACCGACACCGCACCGAACTCGCCCATGGCGCGGGCATTACACAGAATCACGCCATACAGCAGCCCCCATTTGATCTTCGGCAGCGTCACGCGCATAAACACCTGCCAGCCGGTGGCGCCGAGCACACGAGCGGCTTCCTCTTCCTCACTGCCCTGTGCCTGCATGAGCGGGATCAATTCGCGCGCCACGAACGGGAACGTGACGAACACCGTCGCGAGCACCAGTCCGGGCAGCGCGAACACGATCTTCAGGTTGTGGGCGTCGAGAAAGTCCCAAATCGGCCCTTGACGGCCGAAGATCAGCAAGAACGTCATCCCGGCGATCACCGGCGAAACCGAAAACGGCAAATCGATGAGCGTGGTCAGCACGCTCTTGCCCTTGAAGTCGAAGCGCGCAATCGCCCACGACGCCGCCACACCGAACACCAGATTGAGCGGCACGGCGATGACGGCGATCAGCACCGTGAGGCGAATGGCCGAGAGCGCGTCGTCGTTCGTCAGGCCGTCCCAGTAAGCAGCGAATCCCTTGCCCAGGGCGGTAACGAATACCGACGCGAGCGGCAACACCAGAAACAAGGCGAAGAACAGCAGCGCGACGCCAATCAGCACGGCCTTGACCAGCGCGGGCTCGTCGGTCGGATCGGCGTTACGCGCCTTGGCCGCATGCGGCAAGGTGCGTGACAGTGCGAGTGAATCTGACATGGTCGAAACGTTCTCTCTCGTTTTCCTGAATCACACGCCGCTGGCGCGCCGGCCCGAATGACGGCGTTGCAGCCACCATTGCAGGATATTGATAAGCAGCAGCAACACGAACGAGATCACCAGCATCACCACGGCCAGTGCCGCAGCGCCCGCATAGTCGAACTGTTCGAGCTTGGTCACGATCAGCAGCGACGTGATCTCCGAGACCATCGGGATGTTGCCGGCGATGAAGATGACCGAGCCGTACTCGCCCACGGCGCGCGCGAAGGCCAGCGCGAAGCCAGTCAGCAGCGCAGGCAGCACGGCCGGAAGAATCACGTGACGCAGCGTCTGCCAGCGTGTGGCGCCCAAGCACGCCGCCGCCTCTTCCTGCTCACGCTCGAACTCTTCGAGCACCGGCTGGAGCGTGCGCACCACAAACGGCAGTCCGATGAACGTCAGCGCCACGAAAATGCCCAGCGGCGTAAAGGCGATCTTGATGCCGAGCGGTTCGAACCAGCGTCCGATCCAGCCGTTCGGCGCGTAGATCGCCGCCAGCACGATGCCCGCCACGGACGTGGGCAAGGCGAATGGCAGGTCGATCAGCGCATCGACGAATCGCCGGCCTGGGAAGGTGTAACGCACCAGCACCCACGCCAGAATGAAACCGAATACGGCATTGAGGATGGCGGCCGCCAGCGAGATGCCGAACGTGAGGCGGTACGACGCCAGCACGCGCGGCGAACTCACAGCGGTGACGAAGCTCGTCCAGTCGAGCGAGCTTGCCTTGATGAAGACCATCAGCAACGGCACCAGCACCACAAGGCTCAGGTATGCGACGGTGTAGCCCATCGTCAGGCCAAAGCCCGGCAAGGCACTCGGCTTGCGCCAGAGGGGAAACAGTGCGGTACTCATGCGAGGGTCCCTTTCGTCGTAGCGTTACTTCTTGGTATAGATCTGGTCGAAGATGCCGCCGTCCGCAAAGTGCTTGGCCTGCGTCTTCGTCCAGCCGCCCAGATCGGCGTCGACAGTGTAGAGCTTGAGCTTCGGATATTGCGACGCGTATTTCTTCGCGATCTCCGGCGAGCGCGGACGATAGAAGTGCTTCGCGGCGATTTCCTGACCTTGCGGCGAATACAGCCATTGCAGATAGGCTTCGGCAGCCTTGCGGGTGCCATGCTTGTCGACGTTCTTGTCGACCACGGCCACCGGCGGCTCCGTCAGAATCGACGACGACGGCACCACGATGTCGAACTTGTCCGGACCGAGATCCTTCACCGAGAGCAGCGCTTCGTTTTCCCACGCGATCAGCACGTCGCCGATACCACGCTCCACGAAGGTCGTGGTGGCACCACGAGCGCCCGAGTCGAGCACGCCCACGTTCTTGTAGAGCGCTTTGACGAAATCCTGCGCCTTTTGCTCATTGCCGCCCGGTTGCTTGAGCGCGTAGAGCCATGCGGCAAGGTAGTTCCAGCGAGCGCCCGCCGACGTCTTCGGGTTCGGCGTCACGACGCTGATGCCCGGCTTGACGAGATCGCCCCAGTCCTTGATCCCCTTCGGATTGCCCTTGCGCACCAGCAACACGATCGTCGAGGTGTACGGCGTAGCGTTGTCAGGCAGACGCTTTTGCCAATCCTTGTTCACGAGGCCGGCCTGAGCCAGTTCGTCGATGTCGGCAGAGATGCCGAGCGTGACGACGTCGGCAGGCGCGCCATCGAGCACGGTACGGGCCTGCTTGCCCGAGCCGCCGTGCGAGGCCTTCACCGTCACCGTGTCGCCGGTGGTCTGCTTGTAATGGGCTTCGAAAGCCTTGTTGTAGTCGGCGTACAGCTCACGCGTCGGGTCATACGAGACATTGAGCAACGAAAGGCTCGCGGCCTGCGCCTGAATCGTCATGCCGGCGGCCAGTGCCAGGCCGCCCAGTGCCACCACCAGCTTCTTAGCTTTCCATCCCCGTGCTGCTTTGCTCATGACTTGCACTCCTTGTTTGCTTCTCGTGTGTAGGAGGCCAGTCTATGAGGGGCGCTAAATAATTAAAAATAATATTTTTTCGTTTGTTTATGCCGGAATAAGGATTGGCGAAATGATGCTGAAGGAAGACTTTGGTTACCCAACCGTATATCGGCTCAGCCGCAGCGGCCTTCAGCGCGCTCGCTCCCTTGTCTCCTCAGGGGTTCGCATAAGTGACAGGCGGTGATGACCGATAGCGTCTGGCGGCCCCGTTGCAGCGGCGCACGTCAATCTACTGCGCGGCGCTTCCGATGCCCAGCGGCCCATGGCACTGGCGACGTGCGGCGCGAAGTCGGGGAGATGTGGCGGAAACTTCACGCACTACATGAAGTTTTCCCTTGCGTTTTTACAAACACTGTACAAAAATACAGCCACCTGTGCTTCCATACAGTGATGCCATGATCAAACTTACCGCCCGTCAACAGCAGGTCTACGAACTGGTCCGACAAGCGATCGAGCGCACCGGTTTTCCGCCGACACGCGCTGAAATCGCCGCCGAACTCGGCTTCTCTTCCGCCAATGCCGCGGAGGAGCACCTGCGGGCGCTAGCGCGCAAAGGAGTGATCGAATTGGCTGCGGGCCAATCGCGTGGCATCCGCCTCAAGCGTCTGGACGAAGCGGGTGGTGTACACCAGTTCACGTTGCCGCACATGGGCCTGATGCAGTTGTCGCTGCCCCTCGTCGGACGCGTGGCTGCGGGCAGCCCGATCCTTGCGCAGGAACACATTGAGCGCAACTTCCAGTGCGACCCGAACATGTTCGCGCGCCAGCCCGACTACTTGCTGAAGGTGCGCGGGATGTCGATGCGCGATGCAGGCATTCTCGATGGCGATCTGCTGGCCGTACAGAAGGCTGCCGATGCGCGCGAGGGCCAGATCGTCGTGGCACGCCTTGGCGACGACGTAACCGTCAAACGCTTTCACCGCGTGCCGGGCGGCGTCGAGCTGATCGCCGAGAACCCGGATTTCGAAAACATCAACGTCAATGAAGGTAGCGGCGACTTTGCGCTCGAGGGCATTGCGGTCGGCCTGATCCGCAACAACGATCTCTAAGCGCGACTCCGGGGACTGCGCGTTGTAGCGCAGCGCCCCACTCCCTGAAGATTTGCATTTCCGATTGCGCCGGGCTGGGTCCGGCGCCCGTGCCCTGCTGCGCCCGCAATTTGCGAAATACGCGGCAGGACGCGTCCCTCAGACCCACATTGGAAAAAGGATCGCATCATGGCTCGACTCTTTGGTTTGCTGCGTACGTCTTTCGGTCAATCGCGCGTGCGAGCCACTTCGCAAGCTCGGCTGTCAGCCGTGTACGGACTCTCGGCCCTGTCTGGCCCGTTCGCTTCCGCCCCCGCCATTGCCCGCTCCTACACGGTGCCCGCACGCGCACGCAGCACCGTCCTGCCCCGCACACTCGCGGCCGCCGTGGCGTCGGCAACGCGCCGCGCATGTCCGTCCGGAAAGGCCATCAAGGCATCGCGCAACGTGCGCGAACTTCAACATCGCGATGCGCAAGTGACACCAGCGGATCACGAAGTCCGTGTATATCGCGACGTATCGCACATCGTGATGGTGGGCAGCATCGCCGACATCTGCCGCAAACTCGATCAGGCGGTCGGCGAGCAGTTCTGCCTCGCTGCGGTATAAGCGCCCAGACTCACCCGCAACTGCGTCGCTCGACGGGCCCTGACTTGCCGAGTTGGCGTAGCGGATTGTCGGCGCCGAGGCGATCCCCGTCGAAGAAGCGCGCGACGTCTGCCGGTTTCACCGACTCAATGTCGGCATGCTGCCAACGCGGCGCGTGGTCCTTGTCGACAACCAATGCGCGAATGCCTTCGACACTCTCCGCGCCGGTACGGCCGTCGAGATTGAAGACGCTGCGCATCATCAGCCATTCCTCACGAAGTTCATCAGCCAGCGACAGCTTGCGCGCACGACGCACCTGCTCCAACGTGACGCAAACCATCAACGGCGAGCGCTTGCTGCGCAGAAGGTGTTCCGTCTCCTCTGCCCAGCCCGAATATTCACAGCGCGCTTCGCGCTTGAGCGCCCTCAGAATGGCCGGCATGTCCGGCAGCCTGAAGTGACTGTCGATCACATCGCGCAGCGGCGCGAGCTTACCTGGCGCCAGACCGGCCGGCGGCAGCGCTTCACGGGCGAACATGCGTGCCGCGTTGAGTACGGCGTCGCCATCTTGCCACTCGCCGTTTGCCAGCAATTCGCACAGCGCCGGCAATGAGGCCCGCGGAACAACCGCGTCGGCCAGACCGATTTCACAGGCGTCGACCGCACCAAACACAATACCGGTCGCGCCAAGGTACTCGCCGAGATGCCCCGCGAGGTTAGCAAGGAAGCTCCCGCCGCCAACGTCCGGGAACAGACCGATGGCTGTCTCCGGCATCGCCATGCGCGTTGCCTCAGTGACGATTCGCAACGCTGCGCCCTGCGAAATCCCCATGCCGCCGCCCATCACCACGCCGTCCATCAGTGCAATATAGGGCTTCGGGTACGTGGCGATCGTGTAATTCAGCGTGTACTCGTCCGTGAAGAAATCCATGATGTCGGTGCGCCCTGCGCTCACGGCCTCGTGGAAATATCGAATGTCGCCGCCCGCACATAAGCCCTTCTCGCCTTCGCCTTGCAAAACAACGCCCAGCACCCTGGAATCGTCACGCCATGCGCCGAGTGCCGACGCCATCGCGCGAATCATGTCGTGCGAGAGCGCGTTGAGCGCCTTTGGGCGGGTCAGGGTAATGAAGCCGATGCGGCCGCGGATTTCGGTTCGAACAAATTCGGTCATGTCTGGCGAGTGCTTCAGCAATATCAACGGAACGGTCGCGCGCGCGACGCGACCTCTCGGGGGCTTTCGACAGCATGCAGGCACCGCGCGCCGCATGTCGAAAACCACAACGAAAAAAGCCGGTGCGAAGCACCGGCTTTCTTTCCAACAGACTGGCATCGAGGCGCAGCAGACGTTCATCCGCTACGCTGTGACGCCATCGCCGGCGTTACTTCTGCTCACGCGATGCGCGCTTACGCTCGTGTTCCACGAGGTAGCGCTTGCGCAGTCGAATCGTCTGCGGCGTGACTTCGACCAGTTCGTCGTCATCGATGAACTCGACAGCGTATTCGAGGCTCATCGCGATCGGCGGCACCAGACGCACGGCTTCGTCGGTACCCGACGCCCGCACGTTCGTGAGTTGCTTGCCCTTGATCGGGTTGACCACGAGGTCGTTGTCACGGCTATGGATACCGATGATCATGCCTTCGTACAGCGCGTCGCCCGGCGACACGAACATACGGCCGCGATCTTGCAGCTTCCACAGCGCGTAGGCCACGGCGGCACCGTCGTCTTGCGAGATCAGCACGCCGTTGCGGCGCTCACCCAACGTACCATCCTTAAGCGGTGCGTAAGCGTCGAAAATGTGGCTCATCAGGCCCGTACCACGGGTCATCGACAGGAACTCGCCCTGGAAACCGATCAGGCCGCGAGCCGGAATGCGGTACTCGAGGCGCGTACGGCCACGACCATCCGACACCATGTCCAGCATTTCGCCCTTGCGGCGGCCGATTTCTTCCATGACCGCGCCCTGGTGCTCGTCTTCCAGGTCGATGGTCAGCATTTCGTACGGCTCGTGCTTCACGCCGTCGATTTCCTTGAGCACCACGCGCGGACGCGACACGGCCAGTTCATAGCCTTCGCGACGCATGTTCTCGATGAGAATCGTCAGGTGCAGCTCGCCACGGCCCGACACTTCGAAGACGGAGTCTTCCGCCGTGTCTTTCACGCGCAGCGCCACGTTGTGATTCAGTTCCTTGTGCAGACGATCGCGGATCTGACGGCTCGTCACGAACTTGCCTTCACGGCCGGCCAGCGGCGACGTGTTGACGCAGAAGTTCATGGTCAGCGTCGGCTCGTCCACCGTCAGCAACGGCAGGGCTTCCGGCGTGTCGACGTCGCAAATCGTTGCGCCGATACCCACGTCTTCAATGCCGTTGATCAGCACGATGTCGCCCGCTTCCGCACCTTCCGGCGACATCACGCGCTCCAGGCCCCGGAACGTCAGCACCTGATTGATCTTGCGCTTGAGCACTTCGCCCTCCGGGCCGAAGCGCATCACCACTTGCTGGCCCGGCTTGATGCGGCCACGCGTGATACGGCCGACACCGATACGGCCAACGAACGTCGAGTAGTCGAGCGAGCTGATCTGCAGTTGCAGCGGACCGTCGACATCCGCTTCGCGGACCGGCACGTGCTCGAGAATCGCCTCGAACAGCGGGCGCATGGTGCCTTCGCGCACATCGGAGTCGAGGCTGGCGAAACCGTTCAGCGCCGACGCGTAGACGATCGGGAAGTCGAGCTGCTCGTCGGTTGCGCCGAGCTTGTCCATCAGATCGAACGTCTGGTTGATCACCCAGTCCGGACGTGCGCCCGGACGGTCGATCTTGTTGACCACGACGATCGGCTTCAGACCGAGGGCAAGTGCCTTGCGGGTCACAAAGCGCGTTTGCGGCATCGGGCCTTCAACGGCGTCGACGAGCAACAGCACGCTGTCGACCATCGAAAGCACGCGTTCCACTTCACCGCCGAAGTCCGCGTGTCCCGGGGTATCGACGATGTTGATGTGCGTGCCTTCGTATTCGACGGCGCAGTTTTTGGCGAGGATCGTGATGCCGCGCTCTTTTTCGATGTCGTTCGAGTCCATCACGCGTTCAGCGACTTGCTGGTTTTCGCGGAAAGTGCCCGACTGGCGCAGCAACTGGTCGACGAGCGTGGTTTTGCCGTGGTCGACGTGCGCGATGATGGCGATATTACGGAGAGCGCGGGTCATGAAAGAGGTGCTCGAAAAAAGCCTTTGGAGAATCCGCGATTCTACCACTTGCGCATGTCTCGCGTCATGGCCTTTCTGCAATGCAACAACGGCGGACGACTTTCAGGCGCCGTCGTCATGAACCGCTTCCCCACGCTCCCCCATCTTCTCCCGCTAATTCTTGTCGCCACGCACCAATCCAACACAAAGCATCGACCCCTCCAGCAAAATAATTGCCTAGTCAACTATTGCATGGCCTTGAAATTTATTAAGCGGACGCTATAATCGTGACTAGTCAACTATTGCAGCAACACGAAAATGGCCGAACCGCCCGTCACCCCCTCCGCTACCGCGCCGACGCCGCAGCCGGGCGCGCCCCAGAGCGACCCTCCCCGCAACGCCTATGACATCGACGATTCCCTCGGGTATCTCGTTGCCCGGGTGCGTCAGTTGATTCTGGCCGAGTTGACGAAGGAAACGTCGCAGTACGGCCTGACGAGCACGCAGGCGACCATGCTTTACAAGGTCGCCACAGGCAAGAGTAAGACGGCGGCCGATCTGGCGCGTGACTACTGTATAGACGCGAGCGCGGTCACCCGCCTGCTCGACCGGCTTGAAGCACACGGACTGCTGATGCGTGAGCGCAGCAAGATGGATCGCCGCACGGTGAACCTGAGTGCGACCGAGGCCGGATACGCAATGGCCGATCGGATGCCCGACATTTTCGTGCGCGCCGCCGACCATCTGTTGCAAGGTTTTTCCGTGGAGGAAGTGGGTTTTCTGAAAAGCCTGTTGCGGCGAGTCATCGCCAACGGCGAGTCGGGGTGACGGTGAAAGCCGTTCCGATTTGCCTCCCAAAAAACATGACGAGTCCACTATTTCACGCCCTCGTCAATGCCCAATTCCCGATTATCGTCAGTACAAGACTTCACTCGTAAAGGTTTTGCGATGAAAGCGGCCTCACCGTTCCTCCCGCATCTGCGGGCCCGCTCAGCGATTTCCGCCCTCTGTCTCGCGGCTGTCACACTGGGCTTCGCGGGTTGTGCGAATTTCGCCGGCATCCACAGCGACAAGCAGATCAGCACGCCCGATCAGTATCAAACTCAGCGCAGCCTACCCTCCGAGGGTGGCCAATGGCCGGGTACCGACTGGGCGCAGCGCTTTGGCGATCCGCAACTCGTCTCTCTGATCGACGAAGCCCTCGCGGGCAACCCCGATCTGGCCATGGCGGCCGCCCGGTTGAAGGCAGCGCAAGCGCAGACCGAAGGGGCCGCCGCAGCGTTGCTGCCGTCGGTCGGCTTCTCGGGCGACATCAACCGCTCGAAATTCACCGAAAACACGATCTACCCGGCAGGCTTCGGCGGTGCATGGTTCACGCAGGGCGATCTGACCGCTTCGTTGTCGTGGGAACTCGATCTGTGGGGCAAGAACCGTTCGGCACGTGCGCAAGCCACGTCGGCCGAGCGGGCCGAAGAAGCCGAAGATCAGGAAGTGCGGCTCGCGCTGGCCACGGCCGTCGCGCGCTCGTACAACCAGCTCGCGCAGCAATACGCACTGCACGACGTTCTCGATCGCGTGAGCAAACAACGCCAGAACCTCGGCAAGCTCACAGCAGATCGCGTTCGTGCTGGTCTCGATACGCAGGTCGAGCAGAAGCAGGCTGACAGCAACACCGCCGACATTCAGACGCAAATCGCCCAACTCGACGGCCAGATCCTGCTTACGCGCCATCAACTCGGCGTGTTGCTCGGCAAGGGGCCGGATCGCGGTCTGGAAATTGCACCGCCCAAACTGGCCCAGTTGCCTACGCCCGCTCTACCCGACAACCTGCCGCTCGCACTGCTCGGCCGTCGCCCCGACATCGTCTCGGCACGCTGGGGGGTGGAAGCGCAGCTCAAGGGCGTGGACGTCGCGAAGGCACGTTTCTATCCGGACGTGAACCTCAACGCCGCGTTCGGCTTCTCCACCTTCGGGCTGGGCAAGCTGATCGATCCGAGCAGCCAGAGCATTCAGGCCGGCCCCGTGATTTCGCTGCCGATATTCGACGGCGGCCGTTTGCGCGCGAACCTGAAGGGCCAGTACGCCGCGTATGAAAGTGCAGTGGCGAACTACGACTCGACGCTTAACAGAGCGCTTGGCGACATCGCCGATCGCATGTCGTCGATCCGCTCTGCCGACAAGCAGATGGTGTCGCAGCGCGTGGCGCAGGACGCCGCACAACGCGCCTACGACCTGGCCATCGATCGTTACAAGGCCGGTCTCACGCCGCAGTTGACCGTACTCACAGCCGAGTCGTCACTGCTTGCGCAGGAACAGGCACGCGTGAATATCGACAGCGCACGGCGCGACCAGCAGATTGGCCTGATCAAGGCATTGGGCGGTGGTTTCGATGCTCAGGCATCGGGCCTCGTCGTGGGTCAGGAACGCCCGGCAGATGCCCAAGCCGATGCCGCACAGACGCACTGACCGGCAGACAGCTACACGTCGCGCAAGACAGAACAGACAACGTCAAAGCACATTAAGAGATTAGTACGGAGCAAATGATGAGCGAGAACCAACAACAAGCACCTGCTCAGCCGGCCCAGGGCAATGGCAAGCGCCGCCGCATGATGCTGACGCTGACGGCCGTGATTGCCATTGCAGCCATCGGCTACGGTGCCTACTACGCGCTGTATGCGCGCTATTACGAAGATACCGACGATGCGTATGTCGCGGGCAACGTGGTGCAGATCACGCCGCAGGTGGCCGGCACCGTGACCGGCGTGAAGGTCGACGACACGCAGATGGTCAAGGCTGGTCAGCCGCTGGTCACGCTGGACCAGACCGACGCTCGCGTGGCGTTGCTGAAGTCCGAAGCGAATCTGGCGCAGACCGTGCGTCAGGTACGCACCTATTTCGTGAACAACGACGCCTATGCCGCCACCGTGGCAATGCGCGAATCGGAACTGGCCAAGGCACAGGCCGACGTGAAGCGTCGTGAAATGGCAATTGCAACGGGCGCCGTGTCGCGCGAAGAACTGGCCCACGCCCAGGACGCCGTGAAGTCGGCACAAGCCGGGCTCGAACAGGCGCGTGCACAATTGGTGTCGAACAAGGCGCTCACCGACAAGACCTCGGTGACCACGCATCCGAACGTGCAGCAGGCCGCAGCCCAGGTGCGCGCCGCGTATCTCGACTACGCCCGCACTTCGATCCCCGCCCCGGTCGACGGCTACGTGGCCAAGCGCTCGGTGCAGGTTGGCCAGCGCGTGGCGACGGGTGCCCCGCTCATGGCGCTGGTGCCGCTCAACCAAGTCTGGGTCGACGCCAACTTCAAGGAAGTGCAGATCGCGCACATGCGCGTGGGACAGCCGGTGACGCTCACGGCCGACGTGTACGGTTCGTCGGTCGAGTACAAGGGCACCGTCGCGGGCTTCTCCGCAGGCACGGGTAGCGCCTTCTCGTTGCTGCCGGCGCAGAACGCCACGGGTAACTGGATCAAGGTCGTGCAACGTCTGCCGGTGCGTATCGCGCTCGATGCGAAGCAGTTGCAACAGCATCCGCTGCGCGTCGGTCTGTCGATGCAGGTCAAGGTCAACGTGCGTGACACGGACGGCAAGGCGCTGGGTGAAGCGCCCGCGCTGCCGGTGTATTCGACCGACGTGTACGACAAGGTCGGCCACGACGCCGACGACATCGTCGCCAAGATCATTACCGAAAACGCGGGTGCCGGAGCTGCCGCTGGCAGCGGTGGCGCCAACGACACGCGCAATCAGCCGGCTCGCGCACGTCCCCTGTAAAGCGGAGGGGGGTGCCCCCCACCCCCTTTGATATCTCATGGCAAATCAACACGCTCCTGGCCCCCTGTCGGGGGGCCAGTTGGTACTCGGCACCATCGCGTTGTCGCTCGCCACGTTCATGAACGTGCTCGACACATCGATTGCCAACGTATCGATTCCCGCCATTTCCGGCGACCTGGGTGTCTCATCGAGCCAGGGCACATGGGTGATTACGTCGTTTGCCGTCGCCAACGCCATTTCGGTGCCGCTCACGGGCTGGCTCACCGAACGGTTCGGCGCGGTGCGACTGTTCATCACATCGATCCTGCTGTTCGTGCTGGCCTCGTGGCTGTGCGGCATGGCGCCCACGCTCGAGATCCTGCTCGCGGCCCGTGTGTTGCAAGGCGCCGTGGCCGGGCCGATGATCCCGCTCTCGCAATCGCTGCTGCTCTCGAGCTATCCCCCCGCAAAGAGTTCGATGGCGCTGGCGTTATGGGGCATGACAACGCTGGTCGCACCGGTGATGGGCCCGATTCTCGGCGGCTGGATCTCCGATAACTACCGTTGGCCGTGGATCTTCTACATCAACATTCCGGTCGGCATTGCCGCCGCGTATGTCACGTGGCTGATTTACGCCAAGCGCGAAACGCCCACGCAGCGCAAACCGATCGATACGGTCGGGTTGGCCTTGCTGGTGTTGTGGGTCGGCTCGTTGCAAGTGATGCTAGACAAAGGCAAGGAACTCGACTGGTTCAATTCGTCGACCATTGTCGTGCTTGCGCTCGTGGCACTGGTGTCGTTCTGCTTCTTCGTCATCTGGGAGATTACCGAGAAGCATCCGGTGGTCGATCTGACGCTCTTCAAGCGGGTCAACTTCACCGGCGGCGTGGTGGCCATCTCGGTGGGCTACGGCCTGTTCTTCGGCAATCTCGTGATCCTGCCGCAGTGGTTGCAGATCTACCTCGGCTATACGGCCACGGAGGCGGGTCTGGTGATGGCGCCGGTGGGTCTGTTCGCCATCATCTTGTCGCCGGTCATCGGCAAGACGCTGCCAAGGCTCGATGCCCGCTGGGTCGTGACAGTCTCGTTCCTGTTGTTTGCACTGGTGTTCCTGATGCGCTCGCACTTCAACACGCTTGTCGATACGCGCACGCTGATGATCCCGACGTTCCTGCAGGGCGTACCGATGTCGATGTTCTTCATCCCGCTCACGGCCATCATTTTGTCGGGGTTGCCGGCGCACCGCATTCCGGCAGCGGCGGGGCTGTCCAACTTCGTGCGGATTACCTGCGGCGCGGTGGGCACGTCGATTGCGACGACCATGTGGGACAACCGGATCACGCTGCACCATGCACAGTTGACCGAGCATCTGACGCCATACGACTCAACGTTTAATGACTCGGTGCAAAGCCTCAACCAGCTCGGCATGACGACGCCACAGGCTAACGGTTATATCGACCGGCTGGTCACACAGCAGTCGGCCATGCTCGGCGCCAACGACATTTTCTGGATCTCGGCACTGCTGTTCGTGCTGATGATCGCGATGGTGTGGATTACGCGCCCGATGAAGGGCGGTGGCGGCACAGACGCCGCGGCCGGCGCCCACTGAAGCCAAGCCAAGACTTCCCCCCGAGTGCCCGGCCCTGCTCTGTATTGCTGGGCACTTCTTGAACCCCGCTGATGTTTAGCGGGTTTTTTTTATCGGCCACGGCAGGCGCTTGCACCCTTGGCATACTCTCGGCATTGGCAAACGGCCGTCATACCGGCCAAACCACCGTGAATCGACGTGAATGGCTACCTGCTCGAGGTACCGGCATACCTTGCGCAATCGCAGTATCATGGCGCTTTTCCCATCTCACCGCCCCAAAACCGGACGGTGGCCGGGAAAGAAAGAACCTTCAGCCCGCAAGCACAAACATCATGAATACCCCGCAGAATCAAAGCGAACGCTCCGAAATCACTTTCCGCTTTCTGGCCGAGCCGGCCGCTGTCAATTTCGGTGGCAAGGTGCACGGGGGCTCCCTCATGAAGTGGATCGACGAAGTGGCGTACGCATGCGCAGCCACGTGGTCGGGCCGCTATTGCGTGACGGTCAGCGTCGGCAACATCCGCTTCCGCCGTCCGATTCTGGTGGGTAATCTCGTGGAACTGCGCGCACGTATCGTGGCGACGGGGCGCACCAGCATGCACATCCATGTGTCGGTGCACGCGGGCGACCCCAAGTGGGGCGAGCTGCGTCAGACGACCGACTGCCTGATGGTGTTTGTCGCCGTCGACGAAAGCAATCACCCGGTCGGTGTGCCGTCCTTCGAGCCAAAGACGGAGGAGCAAAAGGCGTTGGCGAAGTACGCGATGGACGTCAAGGCAGCGCTGGACGCCATCGTCGAACTCAAACCCGAAAACGTCTCGAACTGAGAACGACGAACCGTCAGTGGTGAGCGTGACGGCGATGCGCGCAAACGCACCGTCGTCAGCACAACCGCTTACTGTGTTTTCATAAGGCGCTGCGGTGTGAGCAACGCCTCGCCATCCAGCCGCGCGACCCCCAGCAAACGACCGGCGGCGTCGCCAACGGCTTCGGCGTAGACCTTCACTTCGATGTCATGGTGTGCAGCGGCGCACGCGCGCAAGGGCTGAGGACAGCGGGTCTCGTCCAGACGCAGCCGTTGCCCATGAGCGAAGCGCTTCGCGAGCGCTTCGTCGAGCCAGACTGTCGGCAGCGTCTTCAGGAGCGCATCGACCGGCGCCAGCTTCTCAACGCGCTGCGCGTGATCGATCGCCGCCAGATCGTCGAGCGTGACGGCCCCTTCCAGCGTGAGCGGGCCAACCGCCGTGCGTCGCAGCGCGCGCAAATGCGCCCCGCAGCCCAGCGCTTCGCCGATGTCTTCTGCCAGCGTGCGCACATAAGTGCCTTTGCTGCATGTCACGCGGAAGGTGAACTCGGCAGCGTCGGGTAACGAGCACGCCGTCATTTCCAGCAGATGGATCGTGACGTCGCGCGCTTCACGCTCAAGGGTCTGCCCAGCACGCGCATATTCATACAACGGTTTTCCATCGCGCTTGAGCGCCGAGTACATCGGCGGCACTTGGGAGATGGACCCGGTGAAGCGCGGCAGCACCGCGCGAATCGCCGCTTCGTCCACCGTCACGGGACGTGTCAGCAGCACCTCCCCTTCGGCGTCGCCCGTCGTCGTGGTCTCGCCCAGACGCACACGTGCCTCGTATGTCTTGTCGGCTTCGAGCAAATCCTGCGAGAACTTCGTCGCCTCGCCGAAGCACAGCGGCAACAAACCGGTCGCCAGGGGGTCGAGCGTGCCCGTATGCCCCGCCTTCAACGCCTGCAACAGGCGCTTGGCCTTGATCAGCGCGTCGTTGGACGAGAGGCCCAGCGGCTTGTCCAGCAGCAGCACGCCATCGAGGGCGAAACGGGGGAGTTTTTGGCGGGGTGCCTGCGAACGCGGGTCCGTCATGATGCGGGGATTGCTTGAGAGATTCTTGTCGGAATCGACCCCTGGCACTCTTCACGAATGCGCAGGCATCGCTAAATCACCGGGCTCGCTATCAGCCAGCCCGGCAGGCTGCGTCGTCAATCGACAGCTTACTTGCCGTCGTCTTCCTTGTCGCTGTCTTGCACGCCGCCTTCACCCGCTTCTTCTTTCGCGCGCGTAGCGTTGGCGGTGTCGATCAGTCGCGACATTTCGATGGCGCGCTCGATCGACTGATCGAAGTGGAAGTGCAGCGTCGGCACCGTATGGATGTGCAAGCGCTTAAACAGCAGATTGCGCAGATAACCGGCCGCCTCGTTGAGCGCCTCACCGGTCGCCTTCGGATCGCCGGTCAGCGTCGTGTAATACACCTTCGCATGCGCATAGTCCGGCGTCACTTCCACGCTTTGCAGCGTGACCAGACCAATACGCGGGTCCTTCACTTCGCGTTGAATCAACTCCGACAGATCGCGCTGGATCTGGTCGTTGATACGAAGATTCCGACCCGGAACGCCACGTTTCTTTGCCATAACATACTCGCTAATAATGCAATGGCCCACGCCACCGGTTTCCCGGCTTGGTGGGCCATTCCACATCCGTTGTGCAAATCGCGTTACAGCGAGCGCGCAACTTCCGTGATTTCGAACGCTTCCAGTTGGTCGCCTTCCGTGATGTCGTTGAAGTTCTTCACCGACAGACCGCACTCGAAGCCGGACTTGACTTCCTTCACGTCATCCTTGAAGCGCTTGAGCGAATCCAGCTCGCCCGTGAAGATGACCACGTTGTCGCGCAGCACACGCACGTGCGACGAACGCTTGACGAAGCCGTCGAGCACCATACAGCCGGCGACCTTCCCGATCTTCGGCACGCTGAACGTCTGGCGCACGTCGATGAGACCCGTGATCACTTCCTTCTTCTCCGGCGCCAGCATGCCCGACATCGCCGCCTTCACCTCATCCACTGCGTCATAGATGATGTTGTAGTAACGAATGTCGATACCGTTCGACTCGGCCAACTTGCGTGCCAGTGCATCCGCACGCGTATTGAAGCCGATGATGACCGCCTTCGAAGCCGTTGCCAGGTTGACGTCGCTTTCGCTGATGCCCCCCACCGCTGCGTGCACGATCTGCACGCGCACTTCCGGCGTCGAGAGCTTGTTGAGCGATTGCGCCAGCGCTTCCTGCGAACCCTGCACGTCAGCCTTGATGATCAACGGCAGCGTCTTCACTTCGCCTTCGGTCATCTGCTCCAGCAGGTTCTCGAGCTTCGCGGCCTGTTGCTTGGCCAGCTTCACGTCGCGGAACTTGCCTTGACGGAACAGTGCGATTTCGCGTGCCTTGCGTTCGTCCTGAACCACCAGCACTTCTTCACCGGCCCCCGGCACTTCCGACAGGCCCTGAATTTCCACAGGGATCGACGGACCGGCTTCCTTCGCGCTCTTGCCGGTTTCATCCAGCATGGCGCGCACACGGCCGTAAGCCTGACCGGCCAGCACCATGTCGCCGCGATTGAGCGTACCCGACTGCACCAGAATCGTTGCCACCGGGCCCTTACCCTTGTCCAGCTTCGCTTCGATCACGATACCCTTGGCCGGCGCATCCACCGGCGCCTTCAGCTCCAGCACTTCGGCCTGCAACAGCACGTTCTCGAGCAGGTCGTCGATACCCGCACCCGTCTTGGCGGACACCGGCACGAACGGCGAATCGCCACCGTACTCTTCCGGCACCACACCCTCGGCCACCAGTTCCTGCTTCACGCGGTCCGGGTTGGCTTCCGGTTTATCGATCTTGTTGATCGCCACCACGATCGGCACACCGGCCGACTTCGCGTGAGCGATTGCTTCCTTCGTCTGCGGCATCACACCGTCGTCCGCTGCGACCACCAGAATCACGATGTCCGTTGCCTGTGCGCCACGAGCACGCATGGCCGTAAAGGCCTCGTGACCCGGCGTATCGAGGAACGTCACCGTGCCGCGCGGCGTGTCGACGTGATACGCACCGATGTGCTGCGTAATACCGCCGGCTTCGCCCGCCGCCACCTTGGCGCGACGGATGTAGTCCAGCAGCGAGGTCTTGCCGTGGTCGACGTGACCCATCACGGTCACCACCGGCGGACGCGGGAGCGATTCGACTTCCTTCGCTTCGTTGCCCAGTTCCAGCAGCGTTTCCGGATCGTCCAGCTTCGCAGCGATCGCACGGTGGCCAAGCTCCTCCACCACGATCATTGCCGTTTCCTGATCCAGCACCTGATTGATGGTCACCATCTGACCCATCTTCATCATCAGCTTGATGACTTCTGCGGCCTTGACCGACATCTTGTGTGCGAGATCGGCAACGCTGATGGTTTCCGGCACATGGACGTCACGCACCACCGGCTCGGTCGGCGCCTGGAATGCCTGACCATCCTGCGAATGACGGTCGCCGCGACGGCCGCCACGGCCACCGCCGCGCCAACCATCCGAACCGCCGCTCGCGTCGCCACGCGTCTTCATGCCGCCACGTTTGTTGCGGTTATCGGCATCCTTCTGCCAGGCGCCGGCCTTCTTGTCCTTCTTATCAGCTGCACCAGCCGTCGTCGACGCGGGGGCTGCGGCCGGCTTCTTGTCTGCCGGCTTGGCGCTCGCGGCACCTTCCGGCTTGGCCGGCTTGTGCAGCGTACCCTTCGCTTCGGCCTTCGGCGCGACAGCGGCAGCAGGTGCCGGCTCCGGTGCCTTCAGCACGCGACGCGGTGCATTCATCATTTCGCGAATCGCACGCGCTTCGGCTTCCGCCGCAGCACGACGCTTGCGAATGGCTTCCTCTTCGGCACGCGCCTTGTCAGCAGCCGCGCTCGCCTTTTCGGCGGCCGCGCGGGCTTCCTCACTGGCCTTGCGGGCCTGCTCGCGCTCGACGTCAGCCTTGGCCGCTGCCGCCTTCTCGGCCTGCTCGGCCTTTTCAGCCTTCTCGGCGTCTGCCTTGGTGGCGGCTTCGGCGTCAACGCTCGGCACCTTTTCGGCTTCCACACCGGCCTTGGCTTCGGCTTTCGCCTTCTGCTCTTCGGCTGCCTTGGCTGCTGCCGCTGCGCGCTCCGCTTCCTCTCGCGCACGGCGCTCGGCAGCTTCCTTCTCTTCGCGCTCGCGACGCTCGGCCTCTTCGCGCTCCAGTTGTTCCTGTCGACGCTTCAGTTCGGCTGCTTCCGCCGCCAGACGCTCCGCTTCGCGGCGTGCGTCTTCCTCACGCTGACGAAGCGCTTCGTCTTCGGCGGCAGCGGCCGCCGCGTTATCCGCGCCTTCCGCAACCTCGTCACGCTTGACGAAGGTGCGCTTTTTGCGCACTTCGACTTGAATCGTGCGCGCCTTGCCGGTCGCGTCGGCTTGCTTGATTTCCGAGGTCTGGCGACGCGTCAGAGTAATCTTCTTTTTGTCGCCGTCACCCGCGCCGTGGGACCGGCGCAGGTGTTCCAACAGACGGGCCTTGTCGGCTTCCGTCAGCGAATCGTCGGCGCTGAGTTTGTCCACGCCGGCGGCTTTGAGTTGCTCCAGCAACACGCCGGCCGGCATTTTCAGTTCTGCAGCAAATTGGGCTACGTTGATGCTCGCCATTCAAACCTCTTCAAGCAAGGCCAGGCGCCTTGCGGTTAACTTCAAAGTTCACTGTTCCATATGCATGCCGGGGCAGGTCATCATTGGAACCAGTGCTCTCGCGCTTTCATGATCAGTGCCTTCGCAGCTTCTTCGTCGACGCCGGTCATCTCGGTCAGTTCGTCGACAGCCAGCTCGGCCAGATCATCGCGCGTCTGAATTTCATGCTCGGCCAGCTTGGCCAGCAACTCGGGCGTCATGCCATCGAGGCTCTTGAGGTCGAGTGCAACACCTTCGACCTTTTCCTCGGTGGCAATCGCCTGCGTCAGCAGTGCGTCGCGTGAACGATTGCGCAGCTCGTGCACCGTGTCCTCGTCGAATGCTTCGATTTCGAGCATTTCGTTAAGGGGCACGTAGGCGATCTCTTCCAGACTCGAGAAACCTTCCTCGATCAGGATGTCCGCCACTTCTTCATCCACATCGAGACGCTGCATGAACAACGTACGCAGCGTGCCGCGTTCTTCGTTCTGCTTCTCTGCCGATTCATCCGGCGTCATGATGTTGATTTGCCAGCCGGTCAGTTCCGACGCGAGACGCACGTTCTGACCGCTGCGACCAATCGCCACGGCCAGTTCGTTCTCGTCGACGACGACATCCATGCTGTGCTTTTCTTCGTCCACGACGATCGACTGCACCGCCGCCGGCGCGAGGGCGCCGATCACGAATTGCGCCGGGTCTTCCGACCACAGCACGATATCGACGTTCTCACCGCCCAGTTCGTTACGCACGGCCTGCACACGCGTGCCGCGAATGCCCACGCAAGTGCCAATCGGATCGATGCGCTTGTCGTAAGCCACCACGGCGATCTTGGCGCGTACGCCCGGATCACGAGCGGCCGACTTGATCTCCAGCAGACCTTGCTCGATTTCCGGCACTTCCATGCCGAACAGCTCGATCAGGAATTCCGGCGCCGTGCGCGAGAGTTCGATTTGCGGGCCGCGCGCCGTGCGGTCGACCTTCACGATGTAAGCGCGAACGCGGTCACCGATACGGAGGTTTTCTTTCGGAATCAGTTGATCGCGACGCAGCAGCGCTTCGACACGGCCCGACTCGACGATCAGGTTGCCCTTGTCGAGACGCTTGACCGTACCGGTCATGATCTTTTCGCCGCGCTCGAGGAAGTCCGACAGGATCTGCTCACGCTCGGCATCGCGAATGCGCTGCAGAATGACCTGCTTGGCCGCCTGCGCACCGATACGACCGAACTCCAGCGATTCCACCGGTTCTTCGATGAACTCGTCGATTTCGATCGACGGGTTTTCTTCTTTGGCTTCGAACAGCAGGATCTGCTTGTCCGGCTCTTGCAGACCGGCTTCGTCCGGCACGACCAGCCAACGGCGGAAGCTCTCGTGCTCGCCCGACTCGCGGTCGATGTGCACGCGAATGTCGACGTCTTCGGTGTAGCGCTTCTTGGTGGCCGAAGCCAATGCTGCTTCAAGCGCGCCGAACACGACATCCTTGTCGACGTTCTTTTCGCGCGCGAGCGCATCGACCAACAGCAATACTTCGCGACTCATCGTTTGCGACTCCTAAAATCAATCTGCGGCACAAGGCGCGCACGGTCAATATCCGCGAGGGTGAAATCGAGCAGCGCCGGGCCGCCCTTGCCTTCGAACTCCAGGCTCAAGTTTTCGCCTTGCGGTGCCTGCAAGATGCCGCGGAACTGCTTGCGGCCTTCGAGCGGCACACGCAACGTAAGACTTACTTCCGCACCGGCAAAACGCTCGAAGTCACGCAGCTTGCGCAGCGGACGATCCAGCCCCGGCGACGATATTTCGAGTCGGTCGTAGTTGACGTTCTCGACCATCAGGACATGCGAGAGCTGACGGCTCACTGTCTCGCAGTCATCGATCGTGATGCCTTCCGGCTTGTCGATGTAGACGCGCAGCAAACCGCCGCCGGCGCGCTCAAGATCGACCAGCTCGTAACCCAGGCCTTCGACCGTGGTCTCGATCAGTTCTGGCAATTGCAACTTTGCTCACCCTAGAAAAACTCGCGCGCATTAGCAGCGCCCGACATGTCTGCGCGCCCCGCATGGGACGTCGCACGATACCTGCCTCGACTGTCCGGGCCGGCGTACCTGTGTTGGCACACCCACTCCCCGACGCGGCGGCATCGGCCGCGCGTAAAACGCTCGCGGCAAAAAAAAATGGGCGAAACGCCCATTTCTTACAGCCTCATTGCGCATGAGGTGCGCGCCGCAACAGATCGCGCGGCACGCAAACCAGCTTATTCATTGATTTTATATGGTTTTGGGCCGATTTGCAACGCTTGGTGCCCCCAAAGCCCGCCTGACGGGCATCAATGCAACGTTGCTGCGCTGCAAAATGGGGGCGGCCAATCGCTCGCCACCCCATTCTTCGCCGGCCGTCCACATCGTGACGTTCGGGCAGCCTCAACGCGAACGGTTACCGCCGCGATTGCCTCGGTTGCCTTGGTTGCCACCACCGCTGTTACCGCCGCCACCGCCGCCCGTCCGGTTGCCGCCACGGCTACGATTGCCATTGGCATTGCCATTACCGTTACCGCTGCGCGACTGGCCGCCGAAACCACCGCCGCCCGTCGAGCCGCCACCGCCGAAGCGTCGCCCTTCACCGCGCGGCGAAGGCGTCTGTCCCGGATAGCCGCCGCTCGGGCCAACGAATGCCGTCAGCGGATTGGCGCGGGGACGGCGCGACTGCCCCGGCTCGCGACTGAAAACCCCCAGAGCGGTCTGCATCGGGTCCGGCTGACGACGCGACTCCTTCGGTGCGCCAGCCTTGCCGCCGCGAGCGCCCTTTGGCTTCTCGTCCGGGCTCAGGCCCGGCATCTTCATGCCGACAGCCGAAAACAGCGAGCGAACCTGTGCGTCATCCAGTTCTTCGTAACGACCGCGCTTGAGACCGCGCGGGAGCGTCAACGGGCCGTAGCGCGTACGGATCAAACGACTCACCATCAGCCCCGCCGCGTCGAACATACGGCGCACTTCGCGGTTCCGGCCTTCGGCCAGCGCCACGTGATACCAGTGATTCGAGCCTTCGCCGCCCCCATCCTTCAGACGCAGGAAGTTGGCCTCGCCGTCATCCAGCTTGATGCCGTGCAGCAGTTGCTGGCGCGAGGCTTCGCTCAGTTGCCCCACGGTACGCACGGCGTATTCACGCTCGATTTCGTAACGCGGATGCATGAATCGGTTCGCCAGATCGCCGGACGTCGTGAGAATCAGCAGACCTTCCGTGTTGAAGTCCAGACGGCCGACGGCGAGCCACTTGGCCGTCTTCATCGGCGGCAGGCGGTCGAACACCGACGCGCGCCCCTCCGGATCGGCATGGCTGACGATTTCGCCCGCTGGTTTGTGATACAGCAGCACGCGCGGCGGCTTGCTCGTGATGCGACGCTTGACGAGCTTGCCGTTGATGCGAACCAGGTCGGTGGGCAGAATGCGTTGACCGATGTGGGCCGGCTCTGCATTGACGGACACACGCCCGGCGAGAATCAGCTCTTCCATCTCGCGACGCGAGCCCATGCCGGCTTCGGCAAGCACCTTGTGCAGCTTCGGTGCCTCGTCGTCCGGCGACAGCACACGGCGATCTGCCGGACGGCGGCCACGCTTGGCGGCTGCCTTGGCGTCGCCATCGGACTCCTCACTGTCGAAGCCCCCCGACGTGACGAACGAAAACAGATCGTCGTCGCCGCCCTTGCCACCGGCGTTGCCTCGGGCGCCACCGGCGCCGGGCGCCCCCTTGCGGCCACGCCCCTTGGCCCCTTGCGGTGCCTTGCCGGCCGGCGCAGCGACGTTGCCAGCACCGCCACCGGCCTGCGCCGGCTGCGACGCCTGTGAGGCACCGTCACGCTTGCCGCCGCGCGGCTTGCGTGCGCCATTGCGAGGAGGACGCCCCTGAGCAGCCGACGGCGCACCGTCAGCGCCCGCTGCGGGCCCCTGCGGTGCGTCGTCAAGTGGTGCGCCTTGCGCGGCGTCCGGCGCGGACTCACCCGCACCGCCGTCCTCGCCTTCGCGCTTGGCTTGCTGAGCCGCACGACGGCGGGCAATCAGACTGCGCGGACCACGGCGCAAACCGCGGCGCGATGTCTTGTCGTCGCCGCCCTCGCCTTCCGGCGCGCGTGCTTCGGCACCGGCATCGCGTGCGTGCAGGTCCTGGGATTCTTCGTTTTGTTTCAACACAACCTCATTGGAAAACGGGATCGTCGTGGGCAGGCATTAGTGGCTGCCCTGATCCGTGTTCGCACCATGAATGCGCGGCAAATGCTTGCCGCGACTTCGTTCTTATCGCTAACGGTCCCGCGGGTGTTCCCGGCGCCAGGCGCCGGTGCCTTCAGGTACCAGTGACGAGATTCTTGTCGTCCCCGTCGTTCTCGTCGTCATCCATCGCACCGGACATGGGCTGTCCGGCGGCGGCTTCGTTCGCTGCCGAGTCGACAGCGTGCGGGGAAACCTCCTGCGTGACCGACGCCGCGGAATCTGCCGCCTGCGTCGCTACGTCCTGCGTATCTTGCGGTGGATCGTCGCCGACCGACACCGCAGACTCTGATTCTTCGGAATATTCCTCGTCCTGCACAACGTCTTCCGACAGGCCGGCAATGTCATCCTCCGGCAGATCGGTATCGAATGCTGCTTTCGCGGCATCCCGCGCACCGTCGTCGCCGGAAGCGTCGCCGTGTGGTGCATCGACCTGCTCACTGACGTGCGCAATGTCCGCGAGTTCCTCAACGTCTGACGTCATTTCGCTCGACGCCTGCGCCAGCACCTCGAGCGACACCTCGCGCATACCTTCGCCTTCCGCCATCACGGCATCGAGCAAGGCGTCTTGCGTCAATTCCTCTTCGGTCGACACCAACGGGCGCTGACCTTCCGGCAACCCTTGGGCAAGCGGCAACTCATCGGCACGCGTTTGCGCCAGACGCGCCAGCGCGTCGGCATCGGCGACGGGCGCGTCGTCGGACGTCGCCTCGTCACCCGCCTCGCCCTCGGCCTCGGCACGCTCACCGAATTCGATGTTCTGCTGCGCGAGCAGATCGATCTGCGCCTGTGCCGCGGGATCTTCCAGCGGCGGCAGCGCATCGAGCGCCCGCAACCCCAGATCATCGAGGAAGTCCTTGGTCGTGGCGTACAGGCCGGGGCGTCCCGGCACGTCGCGATGACCAATCACCTCAATCCAGCCACGGTCTTCGAGCTGCTTGATGATCTGCGTATTGACCGTCACGCCGCGAATCTCTTCGATGTCGCCTCGCGTGACAGGTTGACGATATGCAATGATCGCCAGCGTCTCCATCACGGCGCGCGAATACTTCGGCGGCTTCTCCGGATTGAGGCGATCAAGGTATTCACGCATGCGCGGACGGCTCTGGAAACGCCAGCCGGTGGCCAATGCCACCAATTCCACACCTCGGCCATCCCATTGCACGCGGATTTCCTCGAGCAGCGCGCGCACCGTGTCACCAGACACGGCGTCATTGAAAAGCTTGCGCAGATCGCCGACCTTGAGCGGCTCCTGCGCGCAAATCAACGCGGTCTCGAGGACGAGTTTCGCCTCTTGGGTATTCATGTGCGACTAAGCAAACCGGGGGCTTGGCGACCCGGTATCAGGAATAAATGGATGCTTGGAACACGAGAAGCGGTCGTAACCCGCTTCGCATAAGTGCGCGCCCGTTTGTGTTCGGTCGTAGTGACGGCGGCGCAACCTGGATGCTTCGAACGACCTGCCGGGAAAACGCCCAGGCCGATGGTACGGCGAGACGGACGTCCGGTATGTGCGCAATTATTACTGAAACACTCGCGCCCGTAAAGCTTCGTCGAAACCCTGACGTCTTGGTAAGGAAAACGATAGGTCGACGCCCCCATGGTAAACTCGCGAAATAACTTCAGGGGCCTCCATGACCACCGAGATCGGTCGAACTCCCATCGCTCAGCCCCGTTGTTCCACGTGTTCGCTGGGGCAGTTCTGCCTGCCCGTCGGCATTCCGGAACCCGAACTGGAACGACTGGACTCACTCGTGAGCGAGCGCCGTCGCCTCAAGAAGGGCGAAGTGCTTTATCACGCCAACGATGATCTGAACGCAGTCTACGGCATTCGCTTCGGCTCGCTGAAAAGCTGCGTTACCGCACCCGACGGCCGCGAACAGGTCGTCGGTTTCCACCTTCAGGGCGAGTTGATCGGCCTGGACGCTGTGGCCGACAGCCGTCACCCGAGCACCGCCATTGCGCTCGAAGACAGCGAGTTGTGCATCGCTCGCTTCGGCGAACTGGAGACGCTATCGCGTCAGGTGCCGTCGCTGCAACGCCAGCTTCACCGCCTGATGAGCCAGGAAATCCGCAACGAGCACCAGCAACTGCTCGCGCTCGGCACGATGCGCGCCGAAGAGCGTCTGGCCGTCTTTCTGATCAACCTTTCCGAGCGGCTGGCCGCCCGCGGCTATGCAGCCAACGAATTCGTGCTGCGCATGAGCCGCGAGGAAATCGGCAGTTTCCTCGGCCTCAAGCTGGAAACCGTCAGCCGGCTGTTCTCGCGGTTCGCCCAGAACGGCATGATCGAAATCCGTCAGCGTCACGTTAAGATCGTCGACGCCATCGCACTGCGCGAACTCGCGGGCGCGCCCTGCTGAGACCGGCAACCGGGGGCGCCCCACGCGTCCCCGCGCGCCTCCCGCCCTAAGCCGCCGCCCGCGCTGGCTTTCGCTTTCCTGCATTACCGATAAGCTACCGGCACCGGGCCGGCATTGCCTTGCGCCAGATCAAGAGTCGCTCACAGGCGCCGCCATCGTCCGGGTGTTCGACAAGCTCGGGCAAACCCTCCATAATCGGCGCGTTCGCCGGGCGGCATACCCGCAAGCCCGGCGCATCACTCCGACGGAGGCTGCCGTTATGCCCGCTGCCATTTTCCTGAGCCCGGAAGACGCCGAGCATGCGTATTACGAAGCGCTGCGCGCCGGCGACACCGATACGCTGATGGATGTCTGGTCGGAAGACGAGGAGATCGTCTGCATTCACCCCTCGGGGCCAAGGCATGTCGGCCCGGCGGCCGTTCGCACGAGTTGGCGCCAGATCCTCGCGAACGGCGGAATGCAATTGACGGTAAGCCATCTTCAGGTCGCTCGCAATCCGTTGTGCGCCGTTCATAACGTGCTCGAACAGATTCAGGTCGAAGTCCATCCTGAGGCACGTTACGCCTTTGTGCTCGCCACCAACGTCTATCTGAAGGAAGCCGACGGCTGGCGGCTCGTGCTGCATCACGCCAGCCCGGCCATCGGTCACGAGGAACCCCGCACGCAGCAGCCCCGCAACCATCGACTGCACTGACGCACCGTCACTGCGGCCGGGTCAACGCCGGCGAGGCATCGGCAGCATCCCCATCCCAATACGGCGTTGGGCCAAAGCGTGCTTGCAGGAATTCGATCAGTGCATGGGTCTTCGGCGGCACGAACACCCGACTCGGGTAGACGGCCCAGATCGCGACTTCCTCTGCCAGCGGGTATGCCGGCAGCACCGGCACCAGCTCGCCGCGCTGCAAGTGGGCGCCGATGTCCCATGTCGACTTGAGCGCAATACCCAGCCCCGCCAGAACGGCATCGCGCAACACCTCGCCGTTATCCGACGCGAGACGCCCGCTCACACGCACAACCCGCGTGCCGCCCGGCGTGACGAACCGCCAATCGCGCTGATCGCCGAGAATCAGACAGTCGTGCCCGGCGAGGTCGCTGGGGTGCTTCGGCGCCCCCCGCGCCGCGAGATACGCAGGCGATGCGCACAACGTGCGCCGATTCGTGGCGAGCTTGCGGGCCACCAGCGTCGAATCGCGCAACGCACCCACGCGAATGGCAAGATCCACGCCCTCCTCAATGAGGTCGACGACGCGATCCGTCAGCCGGAAGTCGAGCGAAATACCTGGATAGGCCTCAAGGAATTCGGGCAACGCTGGCGAGACATGCTGGCGGCCGAACGACGACGAGCACGACACCCGCAAACGCCCCTGAGGCGCCGCCCGTCCCTGCCCGACGCTCGCCAGTGCCTGAGCCTCGACGGCAAGCAGCGCCTGCGCCTGGAGCAGGAAGATTTCCCCTTCCTGCGTCAATGCGACGCGCCGCGTCGTACGGTGCAGCAGGCGCGTGCCCAGCGCCCCTTCCAATTGCACCAGCCGCGTACTCGCGGTGGCCGGCGATAGCCCTCGCTCGCGCCCTGCCGCTGAGACATTACCGAGCGCCGCCACGCGCACGAACAACGCCACCGTATCGAGGTCCAATGCCATTTAATGGATTTTCCAAAAAATCTTTTCCGTATTATCAGGATTCTCAAAGTAATCGACCAGCCGTAGTCTCTCGCTATCGCACTACGTGCGTCGTCGCCCCCCCCCCCCCCCCC
>NZ_KB944423.1:162675-215589 GCF_000389825.1 Pandoraea sp. SD6-2
CCCCCCCCCCCCCTTGCACAGCGCGCCGCAACTTAAGGAGAACGCAGATGAAAGCCATCGGATTGACCCGTTACCTGCCCATCAACGACCCCAAATCGCTCGAAGACATCGAACTGCCCATGCCTGTAGCGGCCGGACGTGACTTGCTGGTCAAGGTCGAAGCCATTTCCGTGAACCCCGTCGACACCAAGGTTCGCGCACCGAAAGACAAGGTCGAAGCCACGCCGCGCGTACTCGGCTGGGACGCTGCAGGCACCGTTGCCGCCGTCGGCCCTGACGTCACCCTTTTCAAGGTCGGCGATCCGGTCTATTACGCAGGCAGCATCACCCGTCCCGGCGCGAACAGCGAGTTCCATCTCGTGGACGAGCGCATCGTCGGCCACATGCCCGCGTCGCTCGATTTCGTGAACGCAGCGGCGCTGCCGCTCACGACGATCACCGCGTGGGAAGCCCTTTTCGATCGCCTCGGCATCGCCCCTGACGGCAGTGACGAAGGCAAGTCGATCCTGATCGTCGGGGGCGCCGGCGGCGTTGGCTCCATCGCCATTCAGCTCGCACGCCGTCTGGCTCGACTGACCATCGTGGCGAGCGCGTCGCGCCCCGAATCGGCCGACTGGTGCCGTCAGCTCGGCGCGCAGCACGTGATCGATCATTACCAGGACATCCCCGCGCAATTGAAGGCGGCCGGCGTGCCCCAGGTGGATTTCGTGTTGTGCCTGAACGACACCGACGCCCACTTCCCGGCCATGGCCGAAGCCGTGGCCCCGCAAGGCAAGATCTGCTCGATCGTCGAGAACGCGGGGCCGCTCGAAATCGGTCTGCTCAAGAGCAAGAGCGCCACGTTCGTCTGGGAATTCATGTTCACGCGTGCGATGTACGAAACGCCGGACATGATTGCGCAGCACAAGCTGCTGACCGAAGTTGCACGGCTCGTCGACGCCGGCACGCTGCGCACGACGGTCGGTAAAATTATGGGACCGATCAACGCGGCGAACCTGCGTCGCGCGCACGCGCAGCTCGAAGGCGGACGCACCATCGGCAAGCTTGTGCTTGCGCCGTTCTGAGCGGCGCGCACGCCAGCCTCTTCCACGTCATCCGTCAAAAAAAACGGCGCTTGCCCCATCACAGGCAAGCGCCGCTATCGTCGTGTCAATCGCGCCAGTCGCTTCAGTGCTGGCCAGTCACGTCGCCGACGGCGCCGCTCCCTCCGGCGGCACAACGGCCTCGGCCGGATCAACGATCTCGCCGCCCAGCGCATCCACCCCGGCGATCAGGCGCTCGAAAGCGGCCCCAACCAGCGACGGATCGCCCTTCACGCCCAGATCGATGTGGCGGCGCGCATAAATCTCTCCACGCTGCGGGTCGCCCACGCTGGGCAGGCTGAACACCTTGACGCCGTGGTACTCGGCCTCGATGGCCTCCATGAGCGGCGTCAGCGTCGACTCGGCCAAGCCGAAGACCAGCACCGATCGCTCAGCGTGTTTCGTCAGATGATGCAGCGCTGCGTAGTCCCTATCGAGCACCCAGGCCATCATCGGCCACGCCATAACCGGGAAACCGGGCATGAAGTGGTGCTGCGCGACGGAGAAACCGGGAATTTTGTTGTATGGGTTCGGCAGCACGCGCGCCCCCACCGGAAACTCGCCCATTTTGAGACGATGCCGGTTGTCCGGCTGGCTCATGTCGGCACGGCCATCGGGGCTGGTGTCGGCAATGCGCTCCATGATGAGCGCTTCGGCTTCCGGGGTGAGCACGAGCGGCACGCCCAGCGCCGCCGCCGCGCACTGGCGCGTGTGATCGTCGGGGGTGGCACCAATGCCGCCGGTCACGAAAACAATATCGTCGCTGGCGAAACTGCGGCGCAGCGTGGCCGTGATGCGCGCCGGATCGTCGCCCACGTACTCGGCCCAGTCCAATTGCATGCCGCGCTCGGCGAGCAACTCGATGATCTTGGGCAGATGTTTGTCCTGACGACGTCCCGAGAGGATCTCGTCGCCAATGATGATGATGCCTACCGCCATGATGCTTCCTTTGTCTTGTCGTCAGAGCCTTGGGGGGAATCGCGCGGCGCCGCCCGGCGGCAGCGCGCAGTGAAGCGATTGTGCCACTTTCACGGTGAACCGTTCGATGGCCCCGGTCCGGTTCCCGGCAGCGGCGGTACCGGCGGCGACAGCGCAGGCGGCAGGTCTTCGCTCTCGGACGACGGCGTGCCCGAGTCGGGCAACACGGTGACGGCGAGCGTCGGCCCATGCCGGGCGGCCTCTTCCGCGCGCAATCGTGACAACGCACGCAGACAGTAGTGTGCGAACCACAGCGCCGAGAACACGAAGATCACGACGTAGAGCCAGATTGCCAGCAACGCAATGACCGGGAACAGCACGATCATGATGACGGACGAGACCCACAAGAGCGTCGGCAGCGAACCGAGCAGCCCCGTCGCCACCCCGATCACGAGCAGCGGCAAACGCCGCTCGCGTACAATCCGGCGCCGCTCCTCGGCACTGGCGTGATACGCCAGCGCGTCGTACGTCATCACGCGATACGTCAGCCAGCCCCACAACAACGGCGGCACGATGGCGAAGAATGGCGGCACGAGCCACAGCGGCAGCGTCACGAGTGCCGCGATGAGAAAAACCACCGTCGCACCGAGCGACTGCCCGAGACTGCCCCAGAACGAGCCGCCCTGCCGCGCCTCCAGATGAATGAAGTGGCGGCGCGAGAGGTGACGCAAGACCGCCGGCATCGACCATCCCGCGATCAGCAGCAACGCCGTCACCACGATCAGGGGGACAAGCAGCGCCACGAGAATGAACGGTGCAAGCGCCATGCGCACGCTGTCCACCCCGAAATAGCCGAAGAAGCGGTAGATCCACTGGGTGAATTGCCATTGCTCGAGCCAGACGCGCAGGAAGTCGGTAAACGGCTCCCAGCCGAACCAGATCACGGCGCCCCAGATCAGGCCGGAGACGATGAAGGGCATTGCGGTGAGCCACAACATGCGCGGATGCAACAGGCTCACGAGCGCGCGGCCAAGCGCGCGAAGAATATCGTTCATGCAGATTCGGTACGGTCGGTGCCGTCGGTACGAGAAGCGGAATCAGAAGCGCCGGGGCGGCGTGGCAGCACGCTCGCCCACAGGCGCCGCAAACCGAGCCATTGCTGGGCCCAGAAGCCCTCGCCATAGTCGGCCAGACGGCCCGCCGGTGGCGGGAGTTGGTCGCGAATGCCGGTGGCGACACCCGCGTGCGAAAAGTCGGCGGTGCCGAGCAGCATGTCCCACCAGGGGAACAGCACGCCGAAGTTACAGCCACGATGGCGGCCCTCATGGCCGGCACCGATCGCGTGGTGACGCCTGTGAAATGCCGGGCTCACGAGCAATCGCTCGCCGAGCCAGCCGAAACGCAATCGCGTATTCGCATGCTGAAGGCTCTGCAGCCATTCCGAGACCGCCACGAGCAGCACGAATTGCACCGGACTCACGCCGATGAGAATGGCGAGGGTCGCGAAAAACGCCGCCTTGACGAGATCGTCGAGCAGATGATTGCGGTTATCGGTCCAGAGCGACATCTGCCGCTGGCTGTGATGCACCGCATGCAGCGCCCACCCCCAGCGCAACGTGTGTTCCCCGCGGTGATACCAATACCCTGCGAAGTCGAGTATCAGCAGATAGATCAGGAAACTCGCAAAGGCATGTCCGGTCACCGGCGGCCACAGATCCTCGACGTTCAGATTCACGAAACCGGCCAGACGCAACCACGACTGGAGATTGTCGAAGCACGGGCGGAACGCGAAGAAGAACACCAGATTGAAGAGCCCGAGCCGGTGCACGAGCGTGTAGATCACGTCCACACGCACGGCACGGCGCTCGCGCCACTGTTCGGCGGGCGCGAGCGCCTCGAGCGGACGCAGCAGCACAAGCATGAGCACGATCTGGATCACGCCGATCAGGAAAAACTGAACACCGTCGAAGGCGTCGTCGGCGAACGGCATCGTTCCGGTGGCAAACAGCACCGGCTGCACGATGCGGATGTAGATCTCGGTCTGCACCGCCGAGAAGGCGGTGGAGAAACCGTCGACCAGCGAATCGAACATGTCGCGGGGCCAGGCGTCGTGAGGACGCCCGGTCAGTAGGGCCTTGGCGGCGATGCTTTGATGTTACAGCACCGGCGCACGGTCGTAGAAATAGATCCCGTGCGGGGAGCGTCCTACCGGAATGGTGTTGATCAGCTTGCGTTGCGCCAGGTCGATGATGCCCACCTTGCGTGCCCAGCGGAACGTCACCCACAGGGTCTTCCGGTCCGCCGAAAGCTCCATGTCGTCCGGTCCCGGCAGCAATCCGGTGATGTTGCCCACGTTCGTGAGCGCATCCTGATCGATGATGCTGATCGTGCTCGACACCCGGTTCGAAATCAGCACGTGCTTGCCGTCGGCGAGCGAGCGGAAGTTATGCGCGCCCTTGCCCGTCGGAATCGTCTTGATGACCTTCTGGTTACGCCAGTCGACCACGGCGGCATAGTCCGCCCCCGTCATGCCCACGAGCAGGTACTTGTCGCCGGGCGTAAGCCACACCCCGGCCGGGCTGTCGCCCACCTTCATCGTCCACAGCACCTTCTGGGTGGCCAGATCGATGGCGGCGATCTCGTTCGACTCCTGCAACGAGATGAACACCGTCTTGCTGTCCTGCGTGAAGACCAGATGGCTTGGCATTTTCTTGAGCGGGATACGCTGCGCCACGGTCAGGTTCTTGCCGTCGAAGCGGTACACGTCGACCCGATCCAGACGCAGCGCGTTGGCGACGAACCACTTTTTGTCGGGCGAGAAGCCGATCTGGTACGGGTCTTCGATGTTCTCGATCTTGCGCTGAATCTGCCCCGTCTTCGGATCGAGGAAGACCAGATTGTTGCCCACCGAATTCGCCACGATGAGCGATTGATTGTCAGGGGTGGCCATCAAGTGGTGCGGCTCCTTCCCGACCGGGAACGTCTGGATGACCTTCTGCGTAGCCTTGTCAATGAGGCTGACGCTGGCATCGGCCGAATTGAGCACGACCACGACATTCTCGGGTACCGGCGCGGCGGCTCTGGCCGGTCCGGCAAGCGCAGCCAGCCCCAGGGAGGCAGCCAGACTGGCAGCGATCAGAAGTTTGCGCATTACAGAGTCTCTCGGGAGAAAAAAATGGGCAGAAAAGTGGCTGAAACGGTGACGAAGCATGCAGAGATGAGGCTTCGAAAAAGTCTCGCTATTGTAAGGCCGGGAACGCCTCGTCAGTGCGCCTGCGGCACACCTTTTTTGATCTGACGAAACGCTTTTTCAGCACTTCCTGATGTAACGCAAACCGGCGGCCGGATTGCCTGCGGGAATGGCGTCCCGAGGAGGGCTCCGGACGCCACGATCCCAACGGCGCGGCATTCGCCCCGGTCGCTGGGCGACGCGCCTGCCTGGGCCATGTCAGCGTTGCAACGCCTCCCAGACCTTATGCAGACGCTTGACCGATACCGGCATGGGCGTGCGCAGTTCCTGAGCGAACAGCGAGACACGTAGCTCCTCGAGCAGCCAGCGGAACTCTTCGAGCCTCGCATCGCCTTGATCGCGGCGTTGCGATGTCGCCCGCTGCCAGTTCTGCAGCAACGGCCCGAGTTCGCTCATGGCACGCGCGTCACGCGCCGGGTCGGCCTTGAGCTTGTCGATGCGCCCGGCCATCGCTTTGAGGTAGCGCGGGAAGTGCGCCAGTTGCGCGTAGGGCGTGTCGATCAGGAACCGCTTGCCGATCAGCCGCTGCAATTGCGCCGTCATGTCCGCATACGCCTGCGCGAACGGTTTGGCTTGCGCCAGCTTCTTATGCAACGCGGCGTACTCGGTGAGAATTTGCCCGGCCAGACGCGCGATCTCCTGCGCGAGCAGCGTGAGGCGCCCTCGCCCCTCGTCCTTGCGTGCCACGAACGACGCGTTCTCGCTCGGCCACGGCAACTGGAGACACGCGCGATCGAGCGCCAGATCGACGATCTGCTCGCGCAGTTCCTCCTGCGTGCCCAGACTCATGTACTGCATCGCCATCTGCTGCAAGCCCGGGATGTTCTTCTCCAGATACTTCACCTGCTCGCGCAACTGGATCGCGAAGAGCCGGCGCAGACCGGCGCGATGCTGACGCTGCGCCTCGTCCGGATCGTCGAACACCTCGAGATCGCAGTGATCGCCGCGATCGACCAGCGCCGGGTAGCCGAACAGCGTCTGACCGCCGCGACGAATTTCAAGCATCTCCGGCAACTCGCCGAAGCTCCATGTCGTCAGGTTGTCGTAGCGGCCCGGCTCGACGGCGGCCGCCACAGACGCCTGTGCGGCCTGCGTTGCCGCCCTGCCCCCGCCCTTGGCATCCCCCCTTGCATCGCCCTTTCCAGTACCGCGACCTGCCGCAGACGTTGCCGGGACCGACGCACCACGCGTCTGCGCATCGACAGTCGCACCGCCGGTCGGCGTCGCGCCGCTTTTCGCGGCTAATTGCTGGAAAGTGCGCTGCGCCTGCTGGCCGAGTTCGGCGCGCAGTTGGGCAAGGTTGCGCCCCATGCCGAGTTGCCGCCCGTGCTCGTCGATGACCTTGAAGTTCATGGACAAGTGAGCCGGCAGCATTTCGAGCTTGAAGTCGCTCGACTTGAGCATGACGCCGGTCAACTCGCGAGCGTCGGCCATGAGGGCATCGAGCAGCGCCCCCTGCCCGAATGTCGCACGATCAAGGAAGCCTGCGGCGTATTCCGGCAACGGGACGAAATGACGCCGCAGTTTCTGCGGCAGCGACTTCATCAGCAGATGCGCCTTTTCCTTGAGCATGCCCGGCACCAGCCACTCGCAGCGGCGCGCGTCGACCTGATTGAGGGCGTAGAGCGGCACGGCGAGTGTCACGCCGTCGCGCGGCGAGCCCGGTTCGAAGTGGTACGTGAGCGCCATCTCGATGCCCGCGACGATCGTCTTCTTCGGGAACAGATCCGTCGTGACACCGGCAGCCTCGTGACGCATCAGATCGTCGCGCACGAGGTACAGCAACTTCGGTGTGCCCTTGGCGGTCTCGCGATACCAGTGTTCGAAGCTCGCGCCGTCGTAGAGGCCTTCGGGTACGCTGGCGTCGTAGAACGCGTAGATGAGTTCGTCGTCGACGAGCACGTCCTGGCGGCGCGACTTGTGCTCAAGCTGCTCGATATCGGCAATCAGCTTGCGGTTGTGGGCGAAAAACGGCAGCTTCGTCTCCCATTCGCCTTCCACGAGCGCGCTGCGCAGGAAGATTTCACGGGCGCGGCGCGGGTCGCGCGGGCCGAAGTTCATGCGGCGGCGCGCGTAGATGGTCAGCCCGTAGAGCGTGCCGCGTTCGTACGCGGTGACTTGCGCGGCCTTCTTCTCCCAATGCGCGTCGGAGAGCGAGGTCTTCACGAGGTGCTTGCCCACGCGCTCGATCCATTCCGGTTCGACACGCGCGATGCACCGCGCGTAAAGACGGCTCGTCTCGACGAGCTCTCCGGCCATTACCCATCGCCCGGCCTTCTTTACAAGCGATGAACCCGGCCAGATATGGAACTTGATACCGTGCGCGCCGAGGAAGTGCGGATCGTCGTCGGCCTTGCAGCCGATGTTACCCAGCAAGCCTGCCAGCAGCGCCAGATGCAACTGTTCGTAGGTCGCCTCGGATTCGTTGATGCGCCAGCCCTGCTCTCGCACGACGGTAAGCAACTGGCTGTGAACGTCGCGCCATTCGCGCAGGCGCAACTGCGACAGGAAGTTGTCGCGGCAGGCCTGCGCCAGCAGACGGTTCGACTTCTTATGGGCGATCGCCTCGTCGAACCACTGCCATATCTTGAGCCACGAGAGGAATTCGGACTTCTCGTCGGCGAACTTGCGATGGGCATTGTCGGCGGCGTCCTGTGCCTCGATGGGCCGGTCGCGCGGGTCTTGCACGGCCAGCGCGCTGGCGATGATGAGGACTTCGCTCAGCGACTGGTGATCGCGCGCGGCGAGGATCATGCGGCCCACACGGGGGTCGAGCGGCAGACGCGCCAGTTCGCGCCCAAGCGGCGTGAGCTGGTTGGTATCGTCGACGGCGCCCAGTTCGTTCAGCAGTTGATAGCCGTCGGCAATGGCACGGCCGGGCGGCGGTTCGATGAACGGGAATTCCTCGACCTTCGCGAGCCGCAGCGACTGCATGCGCAGAATGACGGCGGCGAGCGACGAGCGCAAAATTTCCGGGTCGGTGAAACGCGCCCGCGACTGAAAGTCCGTCTCGTCATACAGACGAATGCAAATGCCGTCGGCCACGCGGCCGCAGCGCCCTGCCCGCTGGTTGGCGGCCGCCTGCGAAATCGACTCGATTTGCAGTTGCTCGACTTTGTTCCGATACGAATAGCGTTTGACGCGCGCGGTCCCTGCATCGACCACGTAACGGATGCCCGGCACGGTGAGCGACGTTTCCGCCACGTTGGTGGCGAGCACGATGCGACGCGCGTTGGAGGGCTTGAACACGCGCTCCTGATCGGTTGCCGACAGACGTGCGAAGAGCGGCAGGATTTCGGTATGTGGCGGGTGGTGCTTGCGCAGTGCCTCGGCCGCTTCGCGGATTTCACGCTCGCCGGGCAGGAACACGAGCACGTCGCCCGAGCCTTCGCGGCACAGTTCGTCGACGGCGTCGACGATGCCGTCCATCAGATCGCGTTCGCGGTCACGGGCGCTGGCGCGGCTGCCCTCGCGCCCTTCGGCGTTGGCGATGCGCGCATCGTCCTGAATCGGCCGGTAGCGCACTTCCACGGGATACAGGCGGCCGCTCACCTCGATGACGGGCGCCGGGCGCAGGTCGTCGCCTTCCCCTGTGCCGAAATGCCGGGCGAAGCGGTCCGCGTCGATGGTGGCCGACGTGATGATGACCTTGAGGTCCGGGCGCCGCGGCAGCAGTTGCTTGAGGTAGCCGAGCAGGAAGTCGATGTTCAGACTGCGCTCGTGCGCCTCGTCGATGATGATGGTGTCGTACGCGCGCAACAGCGGATCGGTCTGCGTCTCGGCGAGCAGAATGCCGTCTGTCATCAATTTGACCGACGCGCCGCTCGACAGGGTGTCGTTGAAGCGCACCTTGAAGCCGACGATCTCGCCGAGCGGCGTATTCAGTTCGTCGGCGATCCGGCGCGCGGTGGCGGACGCGGCGATGCGGCGCGGCTGGGTGTGGCCGATCAGGCCGGTGCCGCCGGCGCCGAGTCCGCGCCCGAGCGCCAGACATATTTTGGGAAGCTGGGTGGTCTTGCCCGAGCCGGTCTCGCCGCTCACGATCACGACCTGATGGCCGGCGATGGCGCGTGCGATCTCCTCGCGACGGCCGGAGACCGGCAGCGCCTCGGGGAAGTTGATTTCGGTGACGCGGTTGGCAGCCGCCTGCCGGGCGGCCAGACGTTCGGCGTCGCGCGCTTCGCGCTCAGCGGGCGTCAGACGACGCCCGCCCGCGGGGTTCTGGCCACGGGCGCTGTCGGCACGTGGGGGTTTGGGCGCGCCCTTGGCGGCCTTCTGGGTTGACGCCGTGGCCGTGGATTCGGCACGCGTGTGCCCCGGCGCCGTCACTTTCGGCTTCGGGGGCTGAGATTGTCGATTTCGTTCATCACTTGCCATGGGCGCGCATTATATAATCTGCGCATGTTTGCGCACGTACACCCATGCTGACCGAACCTGACCCCACTCTGCAAGACGACGAGACCGCCCACCAAGCCCAGTTCGTGGACTGGCTGCGATCGGTCGCCCCCTATATCCATGCGTTTCGCGACAAGACCTTCGTGGTTGCCTTCGGCGGCGAGCTTGTCGCCGCCGGCGGGCTCGACTCGCTGATTCAAGATGTTGCGCTGCTGTGTGCCATGGGCATGCACATCGTGCTGGTGCACGGCTCACGACCCCAGGTCGAAGAGCAGATGCGCCTGCGACATATCGAATCGCACTTCGCCCAGCAGATGCGTATTACCGACGCCGCCGCGCTCGAAGCGGTGAAGGAAGCAGCCGGTGAACTGCGCCTGGATATCGAGGCTTCGATCAGTCAAGGCCTGCCGAACACGCCGATGGGCAATGCGCGTATCAGCGTCGTGTCGGGCAACTTCGTCACGGGGCGCCCGGTCGGCATTGTCGACGGCGTAGACTTCCAGCACACGGGCGTCGTACGTAAGGTGGACGCCGAATCGATCCGCCTGTCGCTCACGAACGGCAAGATCGTACTGCTCTCGCCACTCGGCTTCTCGCCCACTGGCCAATCGTTCAACCTGACGATGGAAGACGTCGCGTCGTCGGCCGCCATCGCTCTGCGCGCCGACAAGCTGATTTTCATCACCGAGACGCCCGGCGTTCAGAACGAATACAACGAGCTGCAACACGAACTGACGCTAGAAGACGCCCAGCGCCTTCAGTCGCAAGGCACGCTCGACCGCGACTCGGCCTTCTACCTGAAATACGCCACGCGCGCCTGCCGCGCAGGCGTCGGCCGCGCGCACATCGTGCCCTTCGCCCTCGACGGCAGCATGCTGCTCGAACTCTTCTCGCACGATGGCGTGGGCACCATGATCTCGTACGAGAACCTGGAAAGCCTGCGCGAAGCCACCATCGACGACGTCGGCGGTATCCTGCAACTCATCGAACCACTCGAGTCGGACGGCACACTGGTACGACGCGGACGCCACCAACTGGAACGCGACATCGATCACTTCTCGGTCATCGAGCACGATGGACGCCTCTTCGGCTGCGCCGCACTCTACCCCTATCCAACCGAACGCATCGGCGAGATGGCCTGCCTGACAGTCGACCCGGAAGCCCAAGGCTCGGGGGACGGCGAACGCCTGCTCAAACACATCGAGCAACGCGCCCGCGCCCGTGGCCTGGAACGCCTGTTCGTGCTCACCACCCGCACCGAACACTGGTTCCTCAAGCGCGGCTTCGTCAAGGCCGGTGTCGACGATCTACCCGCCGACCGCCGCCGCCTGTACAACTGGCAACGCCGCTCACTCGTGCTCATCAAGAAACTGTAACCACAGGCCGGCAGGTTGCGCGATTCTTCCAAGGTTTTCTTCCCTTGAGTCTCGCCCCCCCTGCCCCCATATTCGTTCATCGGCCGCGGCGCATCACCCAGATGCGCGCCCCCGTCAAACCCTCCGGTAGACGACCGCCAGCGCACGGCCTCCCTGTCACGCCACACCAAGATTACGAAGGAGTTCCCCCATGGCCCGCATGGTTCAATGCATCAAGCTCGGTAAAGAAGCCGAAGGTCTCGATTTCCCCCCCATGCCCGGCGAACTCGGCAAACGCCTCTGGGAAAGCGTCTCGAAAGAAGCCTGGGCCGGATGGCTCAAGCAACAAACCATGCTGATCAACGAGAATCGCCTCAATATGGCCGATCCGCGCGCCCGTCAGTATCTCGTCAAGCAAACGGAAAAGTATTTCTTCGGTGACGGTGCCGACGTCGCTCAAGGGTATGTGCCGCCACCCTCCGAGTAATCGCTCCCAGTAATCGGCCTCCCCTTCTTAACGCCGCCCTCCAGACGGATCGGCGCCCCTTTCCGCCTCTCAGACATAAACCCAACTCGCTGCAGAAAGGGGCCCCGATCCGTCTCCACTTACGACCCCGTCCCACCAGGCAGCAAAAAAGGGCGCACGAATCGCTTCGTGTGCCCTTTTTTCTTTCCTTTTCTCTTTCTTCAGGTCTCTCAGGTCGCCTTTATTTGGCTACCCTCCACACTCGTTCCCGTCGATCGCGCACCGCAGTGGTGGCAGAAATGCGCAAACGCATTTTTTCGCGTCGTACATGTGCCGCAATGATCAAATAAGCAAATGCCGCAATGCACGCAGAAGTCACGCTCAGCATCGTCCAATTTCACCGGACGCTCACACCCCGGACACACCGACTTCGCCAAACGCGCCTGCGCCAAATCATATGACAACGTCTTGCGCCGCTCTTCGTCCGGCAACTGCTCTTCCGCCTTCTGCCTCGCCAGATATCTCTGCAACGATACGATCGCGTAACGCCCTATCAACACCGTCAAGACAATGCCGACCAGATAACGTACATAGCCACCGTAGTCCGGCAGATACGGCACCAACTCCACAAAGAACGCAAACAACGCAAAGAAGACGAAGCCCCACACGAACGGCCACCACGTACTCCTACGCTGCCGCACGAAAAGCCATCCCGCCACCGCCAACAACGGCATCGTTAACGCCAATCGAATGCCGAAGACCTTCAATTCCTGCGAACGCTGAACCACCACCAACTGTTCACCCGCCGCCACGTTCAGCGCCTCTCGCGCCACACGCGCCGTTTGAACCGCCCGCTGCGCTTCAAGCTGTTTCGCCTCTAACGCGTCAACCTGCGTCTGAGCATCGCGTTCAGCCGCTTTCAGCACGTCGAGCGCACGCGTGCGCGAAACAAGCTCCGCATCCTGACTGGCCTGCGCCGTCGCCGTACGCGTAGCCACCCAATCGTTGAACGACTCACGAGCATTGCGATACGCCGTGCTTCGCGCCTTGAGCTGCAACCGCGCCGTCTCGAGCCCACTCTCCACGTCTTCGCGTTGCGTCTGCGCCTGCTTGATCGCAGCGTCAGCGCGCTCAGCCTGCGCACGATCAACGAACGAGTCGAGTGTCGGCGCAGGCGCGACCCCCGGCAGCTTGTCGACAACGAGCCCGCCAAGACCAATCAGGAACGCCGCAAACAACACGGCGATCAACCACAGGCCCCGACGGAACCAGGTTTCGGGAAGACGACGCGATCCAGCCATCCTGCCCTCCCGGAATCAGTTTTTGTAATCGATGGTACGCACCCCTTCCGGCGTACCCATCAACGTGATATCCGCGCCACGTTGCGCGAAAAGACCCACCGTCACTACGCCCGGAATCTGGTTGACCTGCGCCTCGAACGCCACCGGGTCCAGAATCTGCAAGCCATGGACGTCGAGAATCGCACAGCCGTTATCGGTCATATACGGGCTGCCGTCGGCACGCACACGCGCCTGCGGCTCGCCGCCAAGCGCAGTCAGTGCGCGAGCAACGCTGGCCTGCGCCATCGGAATCACTTCGACCGGCAGCGGGAAAACGCCGAGCACGGCCACTTCTTTCGATGCATCGACGATGCAGACGAATTCTTTGGCCACCGATGCGACGATCTTCTCGCGCGTGAGCGCTCCGCCGCCGCCCTTGATCATGTGACCGAGCGTATTGATCTCGTCGGCACCGTCGACGTAGACGGGCAGGCTTTCGATCTGATTGAGGTCGAACACTTCAATGCCATACTTGCGCAAACGCTCAGTACTGGCTTCGGAGCTGGAAACAGCGCCGCGATAACGGTTTTTGTGAGCCGCGAGCGCGTCGATAAAGCAGTTGGCCGTGGACCCTGTGCCCACGCCAATCACACTGCCCTCGGGCACGTGCTTGTTCACATAGTCGGCAGCCGCCTGGCCGACCAGGCGCTTGAGTTCGTCTTGGGTCATGGGGATTTCCGGCAAAGTTTGGTAAAGTCGGAAGTTTACCGGAGTCGGGCGTGCCGCGCCTTTTTTCGTCGCCCGGACGTATCCCGGACTTCATGTCACGCAGTGCATTTCTCGCAGGGGCGCTCTCATGAATCAGCTCGATCAGCTCAAACGCCATACCATCGTCGTGGCCGACACCGGCGACTTTCAGGCGATGGACGCCTATAAGCCCCAGGACGCCACCACCAATCCCTCTCTGATTCTCGGCGCCGTCCAGAAGGATGCTTACCGTCCGATTCTCACGCGCGTCGTGAGCGAACACCGCACCGAATCCACCGACGAGATCATCGACCGTCTGCTGATTGCTTTCGGACGCGAGATTCTCGACATCGTGCCCGGTCGCGTATCGACTGAAGTCGACGCACGCCTGTCGTTCGATACCGCAGGCACGGTCGCCCGCGCACGCAAGCTCATCGCGATGTACGAAGCACAAGGCATCGAGCGCGATCGCGTGCTCATCAAGATTGCGTCAACGTGGGAAGGCATTCGCGCCGCCGAGATCCTCGAGCGCGACAAGATTCGCTGCAACATGACGTTGCTCTTCTCGCTGGTGCAAGCGGCCGCCTGTGCCGAAGCAGGCGCACGACTGATTTCGCCGTTCGTCGGCCGAATCTACGACTGGTACAAGAAGTCGGCAGGCGCGAACTGGATGGAAGCGGACAATGCGGGGGAAAACGACCCCGGTGTGCGCTCGGTTGCCGCCATCTACCGCTACTACAAGCACTTTGGCTACGACACGGAAGTCATGGGTGCGAGCTTCCGCTCGACCGGGCAGATTCTGGCACTCGCAGGCTGCGACCTGCTGACGATCAGCCCTGCGCTGCTAGAACAACTCCGCACAACGGAAGGCGAGGTGCGCCGCCAACTCGATGCCAAAGACGCCCGTGCCGCAAACATCGATCGCGTGAGAACGGACGAACCGTCGTTCCGCTTCGCGCTCAACGACGACGCGATGGCCACCGAAAAGCTCGCAGAAGGTATCCGCGCATTTGCCGCCGATGCCGTCAAACTCGAAGGTCTGATCGAAGCTGCACGGTAAGCGGACGCAGGAACCTGCCCGGCGATCGCACGCCGGGCATCGCTTCGCCTACTTCGCGCCCGCCGCTGCCACTGCTCGCTGGCGCACCGCTTCATATAGGCATACGGCACTCGCTACCGAGACGTTCAGGCTTTCGCAGCCGCCGGCCATTGGAATGCTCATCAACTCGTCGCAAGTCTCGCGCACCAGCCGGCGCATGCCCTCGCCTTCGGCGCCCATGACAATCGCCATCGGCCCAGTGAGCTTGGTGCCGTAGATGTCGGCGGGCGCGTCGTCGGAGGTGCCGACGACCCAGATGCCACGCTCCTGCAATTCGCGCAGCGTGCGCGAGAGATTGGTCACCATGATGTACGGCACCGTCTCGGCCGCGCCGCTGGCGACCTTGGCCGCCGTCGCGTTCAGGCCGACGGCACGGTCCTTCGGTGCGATCACCGCATGTGCCCCTGCCCCGTCCGCAACGCGCAGGCACGCGCCAAGGTTGTGCGGATCGGTCACGCCATCGAGTACCAGTAGCAGCGGCGGCCCGGAAATGCCATCGAGCAGTTCGTCGAGATTGAGCGCCAGCGACACTTCCTGAGCTCGCGCGACGACGCCCTGGTGGCGCGACGATCCGGCCATGCCGTCGAGACGTTTGCCGTCGGCCTGAATGACCTTGATCTTCACACCCGGTGCGCCCTTGACCGACTCCACATGCTTCAGGAAGTCCGTCATGCGGCGATCGCGGCGGCTCGGGTCATAGTAGATTTCTTCGACGCTGCTCGCATCGTGACGCAGACGCGCAGTCACGGCGTGAAAACCGAACAGCAGTTTCAATTGACTCATTTCACATCCTCAAAATAGCGTGTGCCCGCGCGGCCGTTCGCAACTGCCGCCGCACAAAGCACGACGGCGGCGGAGCCCGCATGGGCCACCGCCGCCGCAATCCATCGCGGGCATCAGATGCCGTTTGCTACCGGCACAAGGCGCCCATCTTACTGCAAACCGCGCAACACGCCGCGCATCGATACCCGCGGCATCGACCGCAACGCGAGGCGCGAATCAACGACGCTGCTTCTTCGCCGGACCTCCCGGACGCTTCGCGGGCGCGTTGCCGCCCCCCGCGCGTTTGATCGGCGGCGCTGCGCCGCGCTCGGCACGCGCGTCTTTCACTTTCGCCGATTTCGGCTTCGCCGGACGCTTGCCTGCCGGCGGCGCCAGTTGTACGCCGTTGAGCAGCGCACCGCCCTTGGGCAACTGCCGGATGGTCGGGCCGGCACTCGCCGAACCGGCCAAGCCGGGCGTACCGGCGGCGGGTGCCGGCACCGGGGCGCCACCGCGTTCGACACGGCCTGACGTCTTGGCGAGCGTGCGGGCGTTCGGCTCGCGCACTAGGCGGAAGTCGATCTTGCGCGCGTCCAGATCCACGCGGCTCACTTGCACGCGAACGCGGTCGGTGAGGCGGTAGCGGATACCGGTCCGCTCGCCGCGCAGTTCGTGCCGGACTTCGTCGAACTGGAAGTAATCGCTGCCCAGTTCCGTGACGTGCACGAGGCCTTCGATAAACAGATCGTCGAGTTGCACGAAGATGCCGAACGACGTCACGGCGCTGACCGTGCCACCGTACTCTTCACCCAGCTTGTCACGCATGAAGTAGCACTTGAGCCAGGCTTCGACATCGCGCGAGGCTTCGTCGGCACGGCGCTCGTTCGCAGAGCAATGCAGGCCGAGTTCGTCCCAGATCGCGTCGCGCTTCTTCGCGCTGGCGGGCTTCTTGGCCTTGGCCGCGTCGTCGTCCTTCTGCAACTTGCGCGCGTGCGGTGACAGACCGGTCGTCAGCTCGACACCGCCAGGGATCTCCGGCTCGTACTTCTTACCCACCAGGATTGCCTTGATGGCGCGGTGCGTGAGCAGGTCCGGGTAGCGGCGAATCGGGCTGGTGAAGTGCGTGTAGGCCGGATAGGCGAGACCGAAGTGACCAATGTTGTCCGGGCTGTAGACCGCCTGCTGCATCGAGCGCAGAAGCATGGTCTGAAGCATGGGCGCATCGGGACGGGATTCGATCTGCGTCATCAGTTCCGCATAATCGGACGTCGCGGGCTCGTCGCCGCCGCCGAGCGAGAGCCCGAGGGTTTTGAGGAACGTGCGCAGCACTTGAAGCCGCTCGCCGGAGGGGCCCGCGTGAATACGGTACAGACCCGCCTGTTTGTGACGCTTGAGGAAATCGGCAGCGCACACGTTGGCCGTGAGCATGCACTCCTCGATGAGACGGTGGGCGTCGTTGCGTGTGCGGGGCAGGATCTGTTCGATCTTGCCTTGCGCGTTACAGACGATGTAGGTCTCGGTCGAGTCGAACTCGATAGCGCCGCGCGACTTGCGGGCTTTGGCCAGCACCTTGTACAGGTCGTACAGGTTTTGCAGGTGCGGCAGCAGTGCGGCTCGGCGTTGGGCCTCGGCACCCTTGGTGTTGCCGAGAACGGCAGCGACTTCCGTGTAGGTCAGGCGCGCGGCCGAGTGAATGACGGCCTGATAGAACTGATACGCCTTCACTTCCCCGTTAAGGGCGACGAGGGCGTCGCACACGAGGACACAGCGATCCACTTCGGGGTTGAGCGAGCACAGGCCGTTCGAGAGCTTTTCCGGGAGCATCGGGATGACGCGTCGCGGGAAGTAGACCGAGGTGCTCCGTGTGAGGGCGTCGGCGTCGAGCGGGCCACCGGGGGTGACGTAGTGCGAGACGTCGGCAATCGCAACGATCAGACGGAAGCCGTTAGCGCGGCCGATTTTGGCGGGTTCGCAGTAGACGGCATCGTCGAAGTCGCGGGCGTCCTCGCCGTCGATGGTGACGAGGGGGACATCGCGCAGATCGATGCGGTGGCGCAAATCGGGGGCGCGAACGTCGTCGGGCAGAGCGCCGGCGGCCGCGAGTGCTTCGGCAGAAAACTGGTGGGGAACGCCGTATTTACGTACGGCGATCTCGATTTCCATGCCGGGGTCGTCGATATCGCCGAGAACTTCCGAGACACGGCCGATGGGCTGGCTGTAGCGGCTGGGGTAATCGGTGAGTTCGACGGAGACGACCTGCCCGACCTTGGCTTTGCCTTGGGCGCGGGGCGGGATGAGGATGTCGTGGCCGATGCGTTTGTCTTCGGGGGCGACAACCATCACGCCGTTCTCGTTAAGGAGGCGGCCGATGACGTGGGTGTTGGCACGGCTGACCACTTCGACGATGTGACCTTCCGGGCGGCCGCGGCGATCGTAGCCGGCGATGCGCAGGAGGACGCGATCGTTATGCATGACCTTCTTCATCTCCTCGTTGGGGAGGAAGAGGTCATCGCCGTCATCGTCGCGCACGGCAAAGCCATAGCCGTCGCGGTGGCCGATGACACGACCGGCGATGAAGTTCGAAGGGTGAGTCAGTTGATAATAGCCGCGGCGATCGAGGCGAATCTGGTCATCGCGTTCCATCGCGGCGAGGCGCTTGAAGAAGCCCTCGCGTTCCTGCTTTTTGATGGCCAGGGCTTCGGCGATATCGTTGGCAGACAGCGCGGAGTCGGCGGTGCGCAGGACACCGAGGATTTCTTCGCGGCTCGGGATCGGATAGGGATATTTGCTCAAAGGTCGGTAGCGTTACTGTGCCGGTTGAGTCCGGCCGAGTGGCGCACCATGCGCCCGACGGTCCGTGGTGGTTGTGCGTAGCGCGGATAGCGGCGTCGCACGGTCAGAGACAATCATACGGCAAACCTCGCGAAAACTTCTACCTGTGCGGAATTTGAGCGTGAGGCTGAGAGCGCACGAGGGAAATGAAAATTTTCCCGCCAGAAGTGTTGACACCGCCGCACACTGTACGCATAATCTCATTTCTTCGCAGCGAGCGGGTAGTAAGCGAGCTGACGGGGCCCAGATGGCGGAATTGGTAGACGCACTAGTTTCAGGTACTAGCGGGTAACACCGTGGAGGTTCGAGTCCTCTTCTGGGCACCAAAAAATTTCAAAAAAGCCGACGATCGAAAGATCGTCGGCTTTTTTCATATCTGCCCAGAAAGCAATGTGCCTGCGCACATTGCGTGGGGACTCGAAAGGCATCGCTTGCAAGCGATGCCGGGGTCGCGGAACGTGACCGAGTCCTCTCGGTGCCGCAGGCGCCGTACGGGGGCTGGCACCACCACCGATCCGGGCCTTATCGAAGGTTCGGTGTTGAAGAGGCGCCCCCCACACATTCCCTGACCAGATCCCGAAGCCACTGCCCTAGCGCGCTTCCTGACGTACGCCGGTGCCATGCGACGACGACGGAAAAGGAGTCGGGTTTCACCTCGAATTCAATGCGTTTGAATTGACAGGCGGAGGCGACGGCGGAGGGAACGAAGGCGACGACATCGTTGTGTTCGAGGAATGGCCGCAGCGACGTGTAGCAGGCGAGCGTGGCGACGGGCGTACGCAGGGGCACATCATTCGCGGCCAGAAACCTCTCGACAGCGTTCCCCGAATAGCTGGCACTATCTGCGAAATCGACATAAGCGAACCCTGCCAAATCCACCGGACTCCGAACTGCCCGTGCAATCTCGGACCTCTCGCCTGCGACGCAGCAATAGTGCTCATCGATCAGCGAGATGCGCGGGAGCGAATCGTCGACAAACGTTGAAAATCCGATCGCCAACTCAACATCGCCGTCGGCAAGTCTTTTCGCGTGCGAGCGCCGGTCAAAATCCACAATCCGCACTTTCAAATCCGGCGCGAGTTGCCGAATTTTCGCGAGAAGCTTCGGGACAATCGACAGTTGAGCATATTCATTGGCGATAACGGTAACCCAGCGATTCAGAGAACGTGGATCAAACACCTCCGCCTGAAAAACATCATCCACATCCGCCACGATCTGCTCGAACTTCCGCGCGATACCGAGTGCAAACTCCGTCGGCTCGAGCCCACTGCTATGCCGCAGAAAGATCTCGCGAGGAAAGGCATCGCGAAGCCGCCTCAAATACCCGCTGACGGCTTGTTGCGAAATCCCGGCATCGTGCGCCACCCTCGATGCACTTTTCTCGCGCACCAATTGCAGAAAGATGCGCATGTGTTTTAAATCGATTTTATCCACAACAAATCCTTGTAACGCATACAACCGGCAGATGATTTACACCGCACCGCCTGATTTCTAAGATGGCCTCTCTTATTCATGAACAGAGGTAAGCGCAATGAAAACCATCATCGTCATCGGCGCCAGCGGCAACATTGGCAAAGCAGCCATAAAGGGCCTTGGCAAGCACAAAGTGATCACAGCCAGCCGTTCCGGCAACGGATGCGACTATCAAGTCGACATCACCGATAAGGCATCGATCGCGGCACTGTACAAAGCCGCGGGCAAATTCGACGCCGTCATCAGCGCTGCGGGCCATTGCGAATACGCCCCGTTCGAATCCATGACCGACGATCAGTGGCAAGCCACGATCCAGAGCAAGCTGGTTGGTCAGATGAACGTGGTGAAAGTGGGTCTCGATTACATCGAGAGCGGCGGTTCTTTCACGCTGATCTCCGGCATTCTCAACATCAAACCCATGCCGCTGGCCATTGCCGATGCCACCACCAGCGGTGCGATCGACACGTTCGTGAAATGCGTTGCATTTGAATTGCCGCGCGGTATTCGGATCAACGCGGTCAATCCGACGGTGATCGAGGAAGCGTGGGGAATGTATGGCGAGATGATGCCGGGCTATCAGCCGGTGCCGGGTGCGTTGGTTGGCAAGGCATTCGAGCGATCGGTCGACAGCTTCATTACTGGACAGGTGATTTTCGTGGACGCCTGATTGGCCGTCCATTGAACGACAAAAAGATGGGGCGGTTCCCACGGAATCGCCCCAATCAGTCACCCATAGGATGTTGCAAAAGTTGTTCACGCCGATTTCACGGATCCGACCAGTCTCGCGCAGCCCTTCCAGCGCCCCCCCCTCTTCCGAGCGCCCCGCCCAATACACAAGCGCGGTATCAATCAGGTTGATGCTGCGATCGATGGCGCGATGAATCGTGGCAATCTATTCGGCATCGTCCGAGCCCTCCCGCATCGGCCGGCCAATGGCCCAGGTACCAAGCACGATACGGCTCACCGGTTTACCGATACTGAGAATGTGTAGCGTTTCCGTCACGCCGCCCGTGGCGTCGCTACAGAATCAAAAGGAAGTCGGTAAAATTTACCTCACAAAAAAATGAATAATGCTCAACGTATGCTTAATACGTTGGGCTTGTCGGGTGTTTCTGGATTTTGTTGCTTGATACTTGTTGGGAATTTCATGCCTGCCTTCACTCGCGGCGAGCTTGCCGATTTGAATGTTTTTGTCACGATCTGCCGCCGGCAGAGCTTCCGGGAGGCCGCCACCGAGTTGGGCGTGACGACCTCGGCCCTGAGTCACGCGATGCGCAATCTGGAAGCGCGCCTGGGCGTGAAATTGCTGAATCGCACGAGCCGGTCAGTGTCGCCGACGGCGGCGGGCGCGGCTTTGGCGAAGGAATTGGAACAGGGCCTTGAGCAGATTGCATCGGCGATTGGCGCGCTGGATCGTTATCGCGCATCACCTGCCGGACGATTGCGCCTGAACGTACCGCGCGATGCGGCGCGCTTGCTGCTCGACCCGATCCTCCCCCGATTCGTGGCGTCGTATCCGGACATTGAACTCGATGTCACGGTGGATGACCGGATGCTGGATATTGTGGCGGAGGGTTTTGACGCGGGGATGCGTTATGGCGACACGGTGCCGGGCGACATGATTGCGACGCCGTTGACGCCCGCGCTGAAGTGGATCGTGGTGGGGGCGCCGGCCTACTTTGCGCGGCATGGACGACCGAAAGTGCCACAGGATTTGATGTCGCACAATTGCATCCGGATGCGATTAGGCGACAACACGTTGTACAAATGGGAATTGGGCAATGGGTCAACGGCGTTGGAATTGGATGTGCCGGGTGCGCTGAGCATTAACGAGAGCGATGGCGTGATCGCTGCGGCGGTGGGTGGCTTGGGGTTGGGCTATGTGTTGGAGCGCAACGTGTCGGCGGAATTGTCCGATGGCACGTTGGAGGCGGTACTGATGGATTGGGCGGTGGATGGGCCGCCGTTGTCGATGTATTACCCGAGCCGGCGTCAGACGTTACCGGGATTGCGTCACTTGATCGATATGATTCGGTTGGAGCATATGGGGCGAGCGGCGTAGCGAGTTGAGGGGCTGTGGGGGTTGTGCGGGCGCAAGAAAGATTTTTGAAATTCCGGCGCAAACCTGTTGACAGCCCACTTCCCTCTCGGCATAATCTTGTTTCTTCGCAGCGAGCAAGCAGTTAGCAAGCTGACGGGGCCCAGATGGCGGAATTGGTAGACGCACTAGTTTCAGGTACTAGCGGGTAACACCGTGGAGGTTCGAGTCCTCTTCTGGGCACCAAAAAATTCCAAAAAAGCCGACGATCGAAAGATCGTCGGCTTTTTTCATATCTGCCCAGAAAGCAATGTGCCTGCGCACATTGCGTGGGGACTCGAAAGGCATCGCTTGCAAGCGATGCCGGGGTCGCGGAACGTGACCGAGTCCTCTCGGTGCCGCAGGCGCCGTATGGGGGCTGGCACCACCACCGATCCGGGCCTTATCGAAGGTTCGGTTTCCATCCCCCGTCACCACCCCACCCTCGTAATAAGCATCCAACGAAAAAATAGTTGCCCAACGTTATGTGCATGGGGAGGATGGTCGTTTTGCTGAGGGATTGGCATATACGGGTGGGTAGCGATGCGGGACGAGACGCAGGACGCGAGAAAGCGGCGAGAGAGCCAACAGGGCTTTTCCGAAGAGAACTCAGGACATCCGGATCGGGTTGCCGATTGGTTGTTGGCTGGGCTTGAGTTGAAGAGCACGCTCTTTCACGTGGGCGAGTATTGCGGCGTTTATCAGGCGTCGACGGCGGGTCATCAACGGGCGAGTTTCCATGTGCTATTGGAAGGCGGATGCTATTTGCACATAGGTGCCGAGGGTGGGCAGATGGCACGTACGATCCTGCTCGGCGCGGGCGACGCTGTCTTCCTGCTATCCGACGTGCCGCACTGCCTGTCGCCGGATGCGGCACCTCCTGCGGACCTGTCGGCACGCGCCGGCGAGATGACACCGCTGCCAACACAACCACGCCCTCACGCAACCGCCCCGTCGTCCGTCTCTCTGGCCTGCGGCTTTTTCGAATTCCGTACCGACCTCGACGCGTTGGTACTGGGCATGTTGCCGAACCCGATCGTGGCGCGTCGCGCTAACGGGCGTATCGAGGGGATGACGCAGATCTTCTCGCTGATTCAGGCGGAGGCGCGCCGCCCCGGCGAGACGCCATCACCGCTGCTGGCGCGCCTGACCGACCTCCTCTTTTACTACGCATTACGTGAAGCCGTGCATGCCGAAGACGTTGCTCCGGGCATGTGGCGTTTGATGCGACGCGACGCCTTCGGGCGCTTGGCTGCGGCGATCATCGAGTCGCCGGGCGAGCGGTGGACGACGGATGCGATGGCCGAGTTCGTCCACATGTCGCGGGCGCGCTTTTGCAAGCAGTTCGCCGAGATTGGCGGCCAACCGCCGGCACAATTCGTCACGCTGGTTCGAATGAAGACCGCAGCAGCATTGCTTCGCGAGGGCGTCTCGTTGCCCGAAGCTGCGGAACACGTCGGCTACCAATCGGAATCGGCCTTCGCACAGGCCTTCAAACGGGTAACGGGAATCCAGCCGGGCGCATGGCGACGTCAGGCCACCCGCAGTGCCGCGCCAGACGCCGCCCCGACACACTCGGCCCTCATGCCTGCCGCTCCCCACGCGCTGCACTGACCCGCGAGCCGGCCTCGTCTGCCGATGCCATGCCGCACGCTTGCGGCAGCGGCACGGCGTGCATTGAGACATCTCCGAGGCACGCCGAGACAAATCCGCAGAATTTCCAGACACGCGCGCATTGAGCATTCGGCCGCGCCTGCGCACAATGTAGGCTCGACTGTAAGGAGCCCGATATGAGCCGACTGCCATTGCATACCCTTGAGACCGCCCCGGAGGCGAGCCGTCCGTTTCTGGAAAAATCGCTAGCGGCAAACGGATTCCTGCCGAATCTGGTGGCGTCGCTCGCCAACGCCCCGACGGCGCTCGAAACGTACCTGAGCGTGGGTGCAATCAACGGCCGCGCCAGCCTGACGCTCGCCGAGCGTGAAGTCGTGCAGATCACGGCAGCCGGCATTCATGGCTGCGGCTTCTGCGTCGCAGGCCACACTGCCGTTGCGCTGAAGAAGGCGCAATTGCCCGAGGCCCTCGTCAATGACATTCGCGACCAAAACAGACTGTCTGACGCCAAGCTCGACGCCGTGGCCGTATTCACGCGCGCCGTGATTGCGACGCGTGGCGCCGTGTCGGACGCGGAATTCGCCGATTTCAAGTCGGCCGGCTTCGACGACGCCGCAGCGCTCGAGGTAGTGCTCGGCGTGTCATTGGCTACACTATGCAACTTCGCGAACAATCTTTCGCAAAACGAATTGAATCCGCAACTGGCGGCATACCGCTGGGAGCCCAAGGAACAAGCCGCATGAGCACACACGCCAGCCTGCGCGGACTTGCCGCAAGCGCCCCCGCGCTCGCGGCCTGGCTCGACACCCACGCCGAAACGCTCGACACGGATGCCACGCTCTGCGGCGACGTCTTACCGCAACTGGCCACGGCCGGCCTGCTGCGCATTGGCGTGCCGGCCGAGCTGGGTGGGGCTGGCGGCACGATTGGCGACGCGATCGACAGTGTCGCCGATGTTGCGCAACACTCCTTTGCGGCAGCCTTCGTCCTGTGGGGACAACGCACGTTCATCGAATATCTGTTGCAAAGCCCGAATCAGGGGCTGCGCGAGCGTCTCCTGCCTGCCCTGCTTTCAGGCGAACTCGCAGGCGCGACGGGATTATCGAACGCCATGAAATTCCTTTCCGCCATCGAACCACTGCAGATCCGCGCGACGCAAGCGCCGGGCGAGCATGGCGCGATCGGCAAAACGGCGTGGCACGTGACCGGCGCGCTGCCGTGGATCACCAACCTGCGCAAGCAGGGGTTCGTCGCCGCAGCGGCAGCGGATCACGAAGCAGGTGGCCCGCCATCGATCTTCGCCATCGCGCACGATGCGCCGGGTGTCACACGCAGCGACGATCTGGATTTGATCGGCTTGCGCGGCACCAATACGGCGGCGTTGCGAATGACAGACACACTGCTCACCGACGACGAACGCATCACCGACAACGCGCCGGCGTGGCTCGTGCGTGTGCGCCCGGCATTCCTCGGGCTGCAATGTGGCATGTCGCTGGGCCTCGCACGGCGAAGTCTCGCGGGCACCAACGACGCTGGGCCGAGCGCCCGTGCCGCCGTAGCCGATGAGGTCACCGCGCTGTCAGAGCAACTTGATACACTCAAGGCTCGCCTGAAGGCGGGGGTCGCACAAGGCGAGTTCGTCGAAACACCCGCGCGTCTGTTCGAACTGCGCATTGCCCTCGCGGACGTCGTCCATGGCGCTGCTACGCTGGAAGTCCAAACGGGAGGCGGACACGGGTATCTGCGCGGCTTGTCGGGCGTGGCACGACGTCAGCGCGAGGCCGCCTTTGTTCCCATCGTCACACCGAGCCTCGTGCAACTGAAGAACCAGCTCGCGGCACAACGCGCGCAACAACTCAAGACCGGAACGGCTTCATGACCCAACCTACGGCGACGCAACGCGCGCATACCGACACGTTCATCGCCACCGCGCGCGAGGATGACTCGCGCGCGCCGTCCTTTCTGACGCTGCGCAGCATCGGTCTGTCATACGGCAACCGGGCAATCCTGCGAGGCGTCGACCTGTCTGTCGCCCCCGGCGAACTCGTTTCCGTCCTCGGGCCCAGCGGCTCCGGCAAATCGACACTGCTGCGCATTGCCGCAGGCCTTCTCCCCCCGAGTGACGGTACGGTCGAGGTGGATGGCTCGCCGCTGTCCGGCCCTCGGCCAGACATTGCGCTGGCGTTTCAAGACCCATGCCTGCTGCCCTGGCTGTCCGTTGAACGCAACGTTGCCTTCGGGCTGACCTTCGCGCGACAGCCGGTACTCTCGCGCGAAACGCGACGTGCGCGAATCGATGCTGCGCTGGCCGAAGTGGGACTTTCACATGCCCATCAACTGCATCCCCGCCAGCTCTCCGGCGGCATGGCGCAGCGCGTCGCACTTGCCCGTTGTCTCGCACGTCAACCTCGCGCGCTGCTGCTCGATGAGCCGTTCGGCGCGCTCGACGAAGTGACACGCGCCGACATGCAGCGCCTGCTTGTCACCGTCGTTCGGGACACTGGCGCCGCTACCGTCCTCGTGACACACGATATCGACGAAGCGTTGCTCGTCTCCGATCGCATCGTGCTGCTCGGCAATCAGGGCCGCACGCTGGCGCAATGGCGAGTGGACCTGCCATCGCCGCGTGAAGCGCAAGTGCAAGCGTTGGGCACATTGCGCATCGAAATACTGCAAGCGTTGCAACATGCGATGTCCCGCGATGCGACGACGCATAAAACACAATAGACCACACCGTCCTACCTACGGGGATTCCCAGACCATGTGCCAAATTTCCCGCCGTGAATGGCTCAAACTCGCTTCGATGATGACCGTGGCCGGTGCCGCACCGCTGCTGGCTTCAGCCGCCGCACGCGCCGCCGCCGAACCGGACGCGCCGTTGCGCATCGGCTATCTGCCGATTACCGACGCCACGCCACTACTGGTCGCTCACAACAACGGCTATTTCGAGCAGGCTGGCATCAAGGCGGAAAAGCCAACACTGCTGCGCAGTTGGGCCCAGTTGATCGAAGCCTTCCTCTCGGGACAGGTCAACGTCGTTCACCTGCTCTCCCCGATGACGGTGTGGGCCCGGTACGGCAGTCAGGCCCAAGCCAAGGTGGTGGCATGGAATCACGTCAACGGCAGCGCGATCACCGTGACGAACGACATTAACAAGTTCAGCGACCTTGGCGGCAAGACAGTGGCCGTGCCGTTCTGGTATTCCATTCACAATGTCGTGCTGCAAGGCTTGCTCGCCGCCAACGGCCTCACGCCCGTCCTCAAGAAGTCTGGTGCGCCTGCGGCCAACGAGGTCAACCTGATCGTCATGGCGCCGTCGGACATGCCGCCGGCACTCGCCGCCAAGCAGATCGCCGGCTACATCGTGGCCGAACCGTTCAACGCGGCAGCCGAAAACCTGAAGGTCGGCAAGGTGCTTCGCTTTACCGGCGATGTGTGGAAGAACCATGCGTGCTGCGTGGTGACGATGCACGAGCGCGATCTGACGTCGCGCCCGGAATGGTCACAGAAGGTCGTCGATGCCATCGTCAAGGCGCAGGCATGGACGCGGGCGCATCCGGAAGACGCGGCGCGTTTGCTATCGAAGGAAGGCGAAAATCGCTATACCCCGCATCCGTTCCAGGTCTTGCAGCGCGTGCTGGCGCCGGCCGCGTCGGAGCAGGGCCGCTACATCGCCGACAAGGCGATCGTTCACGCCGATTGGCACGAGAAGCGTATCGACTTCCAGCCGTACCCGTATCCGAGCTATACCGAAGCACTCGTGCGTCATATGCAGAAGACGCAGGTCGAAGGCAATGCGCAATTCCTCGCGAAGCTCGATCCGGCATTTGTTGCGCGCGATCTCGTCGACGACCGGTTCGTCAAGAAGAGCATCGCGGCGGTGGGCGGCATGAAGGCGTTCGGTCTGCCGGATGGTTTCACGCGTCAGGAGGTGATCGTTGTCTGATCTCGCGTCCGCTCGTGCCGCCGAGAACGCGAACACGGCGAACTCAGCAACCCGCGACTTGCCGACGAGTGAATCGATCGGACGTTTCGGTCGGCAAACATGGCTCGGCCTGGCGGGACTGGCCGGCATCGTTGTGATCTGGTGGCTCGGGATCGCGGCCTTCACCACGCCCGGCTCGCTCGCCGCACAGTTCTCGCCCGCGGCAGCCCTGAGCGCCCTGCCCGACCTGATCCGCGACGAACAATTGGGTCTGCATATGTTGTCCAGCCTTCGACGTATCGGCGTCGGGCTGGCATGGGCCGTCGTCCTTGGCGTTCCGCTGGGCTTTCTGATCGGACGCATTCGCTGGCTGGATAAAGCGCTCACGCCTTCGCTGCAGTTCCTGCGGATGGTCTCGCCACTGTCATGGATGCCGATTGCCGTCATGTCGCTAGGCGTCGGCGACCCGGCGGTGTACTTCCTGCTCGCGTTCGCGGCGCTGTGGCCACTGGTCATGAGCACGGCCGCGGGGGTGACCCATATCGATCGCCGTTGGGTGCAACTGGGCGAGAGCCTTGCCGCAACACGGTGGGAAATGCTCTGGCATGTCTACGTTCCCGGCATCGCCGCCCACGTGCTCACCGGCGTGCGGCTGGCGATCGGCATTCTCTGGATCGTGCTGGTACCGGCAGAAATGCTGGGGGTCAACGCAGGACTGGGCTACCTGATCCTCGACACGCGCGATCGCCTTGCGTACTCGGAACTGACGGCCGTCATTCTCGTGATCGGCGTCCTTGGTTTCCTGCTCGACTGGGCCGCGCGCTTCATCTACCGCCGTTTCAGCGGCGCCACGCAGGACGAGTAAGCGACAAACACGCCCATGCGCATGAGCGTCAGGCGTCGAGGCTATGGCACATGAGTCCAGGCCGCTACAATAGCGGCCTGAATTCACATGGCCTGACGGAGAACGCATCATCGAGTTAGATCGCCTACTGCAATCGCAGGGCTTCGGCAGTCGCAAAATGTGCCGCAAGCTCATCCAAACCGGTGCTTTCGCCATCGACGGCGTGGTGCACGACAATCCGCGCGAAACGGTAGACCCGCTGGGCCTGCAGTTCACGCTTGACGGCGAACCGTGGGAATACCGCGAACACGTCTACGTGCTGCTCAATAAGCCCGAGGGCTTTGAGTGCTCCACCAGTCCGACGCATCACGAAGGCGTGCATTCGCTGCTGCCCCTGCCGCTGGCGGTGCGTGGTGTGCAGCCGGCCGGCCGGCTCGATCAGGATACGACCGGCATGCTATTGCTCTCCGACGACGGGCCGTTCCTGCATGCCATGATGTCGCCGCGCCGCCACGTACCCAAACGCTACGTGGCGACCACCAAGCATCCGGTCACCGAGGAGATGTTGCAGGCGTTGCGCGAGGGCGTTTTGCTGCGCGACGAAACCGAAAGGCTCGCCGCGACCGACGTCATGAGTCCCTCGTCGCACGAGATCGCCCTGACGATCACGCAAGGCAAATACCACCAGGTCAAACGGATGGTCGCAGCGGCAGGCAATCGGGTGGAGGGGCTGGTCAGAATCGCCATCGGCGGCCTGCCGATGGGCAATCTCGCGCTGGGCGAATGGCGCTATTTGTCGCCGGAAGAGCTTCTGTCGCTGCCGTACGAAGCACCGGCTTCAGGCAAATGAGCGCCGCGCACCGAGCGCGCTCGATGCAACGCCTCAGTTCTGCCGACCTTCGAGCAGGAATTGGGCCCCCTTATCCTGACCAAGCGTCTTGACCAGATACGGCAGGGTCGCCTTGAGGGTGTCCTGCAACATGTACGGCGGGTTCACGATGAACATGCCGCTGCCGTGCAACCCCATGCCACCCGGCACCGGACTGCAAACGGTCAGCGCGGCATGCACCCAATTCTTGATCGGTCGTCCGTCGATCGTGAGACGCTTCATGCGCTCCGGCAATTGCGACGCCTCACGGCGCTGCACCAGCGGATACCACACGGCATACATTCCCGTCGGGAAACGATCGAGACCTTCCTGCACAGTCTGCGTCGTGCGCGTGTAATCGCGCTTGTCTTCATACGATGGGTCGATCAACGTGAACGCCCGGCGCGGCGCCGGCGGCAAAATCGTCTTGAGGCCCGCAAAACCGTCGGCACCAAAAATCATCGTGCGACGCGCCACAGCCCGGCCCTGCGCTTCGAAATTCTCACGCAACACCTCCTGCTCGGTCGGGTGCGCCTCGAACAAACGCAACCGGTCGCGGTCGCCCAGCAATTGCAGCGCAAAGTATGGCGAGCCGGGGTAATAGCGCAGTTTGCCGTCCGGATTGAATTCGCGCACGAGCGCGACGTAGTCCGCGAGAGGCGGCGGCAGGTCGTCGCGCGTCCAGAGGCGGCCGATGCCGGTCTCGAACTCGCCCGTCTTGTCGGCCCACTTGCCGTCGAGCGCGTAGCCGCCTGCGCCCGCATGCGTGTCGATGTACCAGAACGCCGTGTCTTTCTGGCGCATGTAATCGATGCATTCAACGGCGATGAAGTGTTTCAGCACGTCGGCATGGTTGCCGGCGTGAAAGGCGTGGCGGTAGCTGAACATTAGGCAGATCCTGATTCGTCAGGCGCGATTGTAGCCGACGACGCCCCCGCACGGCGTTTCCGGCCCTGCGCGACACCGCTCTTACCGCCCGGTAACGCATGTGCCTTCACCGCCTTGTGACGCGGACACGCCACGAGATGATCGTTCACCATCCCCGCTGCCTGCATGAACGAATAGCAGATGGTCGATCCCACAAAGGTGAATCCGGCCTTCTTCAGCGCCTTGCTCATTGCGTCGGAGACGGCCGTGGTTGCCGGCACCTCGCTAAGCGCCGCCCAGCGGTTCTGCAACGGCTCACCGCCAACGAACTGCCACACGAATTCGCTGAAGCGCGTACCCGCCGCTTCCATCGCCAAAAAGGCGCGGGCACCCTTGATGACACCATTGATCTTGAGACGGTTGCGCACGATACCGGCGTCCGCCATCAATCGCGCCTCGTCCTCCGGGCCATATGCCGCGATGCGCGCCGGATCGAAGTCGTCGAACGCCTTGCGGTAGGTATCGCGCTTCTTGAGAATCGTGGACCAGGACAATCCGGCCTGCGCCCCCTCGAGCATCAGCAACTCGAACAACGCGCGCGAATCTCGCAGCGGCACCCCCCATTCCTCGTCGTGATACCGGCGATACTGGTCGAAGCCTTCGCTCCACGGACAGCGTTCCATTTGCCCCTCAATAGTTGTGCCTGCGCGCAAGTGCCGCAGACCAAATTCAGACGAATGGAGCAAGTGTGCCAGCATTTGCCGGCGGAGCGAATCGGCAATGCCGTGCTGGACGCAATTTTGCGTCGTGCGGCAATGCCGATGCAGAATTTTCCGGGGGAAACGCGGAATTTGTCCCGGCGGGCCGCCGCCCTCAGACGAGCGACCCGCCGGGCCCGGACGCGTGGCGGCAATCGCCCGCGTCGCCCTTACGGCTGACGTCGAACCGCGTCAGAGCATCAACTGCCCGCCGTTGACCTCGATGATCTGCCCGGTCACATAACTCGCCAACGTCTCCGATGCGAGATACAGAAATGCGCCGGAGCACTCGTCCGGATCGCCGAGGCGTCCCATCGGAATGCTCTGACGGAAAGCCTCGATCTGCGCCTCGGTGCTGAATTGCTCGTGGAACGGCGTCATGATGACACCCGGCGACACGGCGTTCACACGAATGCGATCCGGCATCAGTTCCTTCGCCATACCGCGCGTGAGCGTGCTCACGAACCCCTTGGCCGCCGCATAGATCAGGGCCCCCGGACCGCCACCGTGACGCGCGGCAATGGACGTCACGTTGACGATCGCACCACCGCCCTGCTTGCGCATCGCGGGCACGACAGCACGAGAGAATGCGACGACCGAGCGCGCGTTGACGTTGAGCACATCTTCGAAGTAGGCATCGGAGACTTCGGTGAAGGGCGTGCGTTTGACAAGGCTGCCAGCGTTATTGATGAGCACGTCGATGCGCCCGAAACCATCGAGCACATGCGCCACCGCAGCATCGATAGCGCCGGTATCCGCCACATCGGCGGCGACCGTCATCGCTTTCACGCCGTATGCCCGTACCGCCTCGGCCACCGCTTCCGCCTTGTCCGCAGAGCGGTTGTAGTGCACAGCCACGTTTGCGCCCTGCGCGGCGAAGGCCTTGGCCGCCGCCGCGCCGATACCGGTGCTCGCGCCGGTAATCAGAACGAATTTACCTCTCAGGTCTTGCATGATGGATCGCTCCCAATGCTGTCGATGACGAATGTGATGTATATGACTGACATGACGGCGGCCAACGCCGCCCGACACTCGTCACCGTACAGGATGGATGTGAAGAAAATCTGGCACGCACTCAATCGAGCCAGCGCGTGTCGTAGGCGTGGACTTCCTGTGTTTGCTCGCCCAGACCATCGACGCCTAAACGCATCACGTCTCCCGGCTTGAGGAACACCGGCGGCTTCTGACCCAGGCCCACGCCCGGGGGCGTGCCGGTCGTCACCAGATCGCCCGGCTTCAGGGTGGTGAACTGGCTCAGGTAGTGCACGAGATACGCCACGCTGAAGATCATCGTCGACGTGTTCCCCGTCTGACGGCGCACGCCGTTCACGTCGAGCCACAGCCCGAGTTGCTGCGGATCGCGGATCTCATCGGTCGTCACGAGCCACGGGCCAACCGGTCCGAACGTATCGAAGCCCTTGCCCTTGTCCCACGTGCCACCTCGCTCGATCTGGTACTCGCGCTCGGACACATCGTTCACAATGCAATAACCGGCCACGTAATCAAGCGCCCGTTCAAGCGGCACATAGCGTGCCGTGGTGCCGATGACGAAACCCAGCTCGACCTCCCAGTCGCCTTTCACGGAATTCCTGGGCAATACCACGGGATCGTTCGGTCCGTTCAGACAGTTCTCCCACTTGGTGAAGAGCACCGGCTCGGTCGGCACGGCCAGCCCCGCCTCGGCCGCGTGATCGCTATAGTTCAGGCCGACGGCCAGAAACTTGCCCAGCCCCGAGAACGGCACACCCAGACGTCCCGGCGAGGCCACCACCGGCAACGACCTCACATCGAGCGCGCGCAACGCTGCCAGCCCCTGCGGACTCAGCGTCTCCGGCGTAATGTCGGCGAGCACGTTGGAGAGGTCACGCACTTGGCCGTCTGCATCGAGCAAGCCCGGCTTTTCCCGGCCCTTCGGGCCAAAACGCAGCAGTTTCAAAGCAATTCTCCTTGCGAAATCAGTTGGACCAGCCACCGTCTATCAGATGGATGGCGCCGGTGGTAAAGGCGGATTCGTCCGAACCCAGATAGATGGCCAGCGCCGCAATCTCTCCCGGCGAGCCGACGCGCCCCATCGGCTGACGCGCCACGAACTGCTCGCGCACTGCCGCGAGGCTCGTGCCCGCCGCATCGGCTTGCGTTGCGATGCGCTGGCGCAGCGATGGCGATTCCACCGTGCCGGGACAGATGGCATTGCAGCGAATGCCACGCGCCACGAAGTCGGCCGCAATCGACTTCGTCAACCCGATCACAGCGGCCTTGCTCGTGCCGTAGACGCAGCGATTGGCCACGCCCTTCACGCTCGACGCCGCCGACGACATGTTGATGATCGCCCCACCCCTTGCGGCCAGCATGGCGGGCAGGAAGGCGCGCGTCGTCCGGTACATGCTCTTGACGTTCAGATCGAACGAGAAGTCCCACGCCGCTTCGTCGCATTCCAGAATCGAGCCGTAATGCACGAATCCCGCGCAGTTGAACAGCACGTCGATCGCACCAAGTTCCTGGGCAAGTGCCGTGACCGCAGCACCATCGGTCACGTCGAGCGGACGCCGCAGCAGATGGGGATGATCGTCGAGTTGCGCGAGCGTCTCGGCGTTCAGATCGGTTGCAATCACACGTGCGCCTTCGCGCAAGTAGGCTTCGACGCTTGCGCGGCCGATGCCCTGTGCCGCGGCGGTAATGACGGCGGTCTTACCCGCCAGCCGGCCTGTCATGGGTGCCTCCTCGTGGGCCTGTGGATTCGGTTCGAATAGGTTTGGAATAGGGGTGGGTACGTTGACGGTCGTTGGGCAGATCAGACGTCGGCAGTCCCTTCTGCCGCCTTTGTCAGGCTGCCCGACGCCGCATAAGCGTCGCGCACGCGGCAAAGATGGCGCCGCATCGCTTGCGACGCTTGCTCGGGGTCGCGAGCCTCCAAGGCGTCGAGAATATGGCGATGGTCCTGAAGACTGCGCGCCAGCACCCCCTCGACTTGCGACGTTACGCGGCGGCTCTTCTTGCCCAGCACATAGAGGCTGTTCGAGATGCTTTGCAGGAACGGGTTCTCGCAGGCGTCGACGATCGTCTCGTGAAATGCCATATCCGCCGCCGAGAACGTTTCCGGATTGCCCAGGAGCGCCTGTTCGTCGTCGACGAGCGCGTGCAGCCGTGCGATCTCTGTATCGCCGATATGCATGGCGGCAAGCGCCGCGACACCCGGCTCGATAACCAGCCGCGCATCGAATAGCGCTTCGAGCGTGCCCGCATTGAGTTCGATGACCATCTCGAGCGGCTCGAGCAATTCACGCATCTCGAGCGATCCGACGAACGTCCCCTCTCCTTGCCGGATACGCAGCAAGCCAAGCAACGCGAGCCCCCGAATCGCTTCGCGTACCGCCGGCCGACCGACACCCAGCATGCTCGCGAGATCGCGCTCGGGCGGAAGCTGCTGACCGGGCTTGAGCAGCCCGCTGCGAATCATCGTGAGCAGACGCTGCGCAACTTGCTCAGAGACGGAAACCTGCACGATGGGGTCGAAGGACATGGCGTCGGCGATAAAGGCGAACGGCAACAGCAAACAACGCCATTCAGTGGTAAGACCAATGAACGAAACATTACGCCTGACGTCCATCGTGTGTCAACGTGAGTGCGGCGTCTTCCGAATTCCTTATTCGTCCTATGGAATTTCCCGACGTCCTCCGGCTCGGCGTCAGAAGCGTCATCCCGGAAGATCGTTTGTCCATGCGCCTCTCGCGCAGACCTGTGTGCCCCGTCCGGCGAGCTGGCGATGCCACGCCTTTCTGTTGTCGGTGTGTCACTTTTCTGCGACCATGAGTCGCCGCCCCAACATTCTCACCGGGGCAACGTTCCCGCCGTTGCTTGACCAGCCGTACCTCAAGCCGCATCCGTTCCCCGAATTCTGGAGTCTCCGACGATGTCCTCCTCAAAGACCGCCAAGCTGGTCCATTGGACCATGTACATGCCAATCCTGGCCCTCGTTGCACTCGGCGTCGCCGGGTTCCTGCCTTATGGTGCATCGCTTGCGCTATGCGGCGTCGCACTGGCCGGCGCCGTGTTCTCTGCCGTTCATCACGCCGAAACCGTCGCCCACAGGGTCGGCGAGCCGTTCGGCACACTCGTGCTCGCGGTCGCGGTGACCATCATCGAAGTGGCGCTGATCGTCTCGGTGATGCTCTCGGGTGGCCCCGACAAAGCGGGACTGGCGCGCGACACAGTGTTCGCAGCCATCATGATCGTGTCGACGGGGATCGTGGGACTGTGCCTGCTTTTCGGCGGCGTGCGTCACCACACACAGGGCTTTCATGTCGAAGGCGCGAGTGCGGCGCTCGCGGTGCTGTGCGCCTTGTCGGTGCTCACGCTGGTTCTGCCGAACTACACCAGTTCGGTGCTGGGCCCAGGGCTCACAGCGCCGCAACTGGCCTTCGAAGGCATGATTTCGCTCGTGCTGTACATAGTGTTCGTGTTCGTGCAGACGGTGAGCCATCGCGACTACTTCCTCGCGAAAGCGCCGGGCGAAGAGATTCACGTGCCGCCGCCGTCGCGTCGCACGGCCATTCTGAGTCTGGGGCTGCTGGTGGTGGCGCTGCTGGCCGTCGTGGGCCTCGCGAAAAAGCTCTCGCCCGCCGTGGAAAATGCCGTGGCGGTGGCCGGCGCGCCGAAGGCGGTCGTCGGTATCGTGATTGCAGCGCTGGTCTTGTTGCCGGAAGGCCTGGCGGCCCTGCGCGCCGCGCGTGCGAACAAACTTCAGACGAGTCTGAATCTCGCTCTCGGCTCGGCACTGGCGAGTATCGGACTGACCATCCCGACCGTAGCGGCTGTCTCGTTGCTGCTCGACCAGCCTATCGAACTCGGTCTGGCACCGAAAGATATGGTGTTGCTCGCCGTCACGCTGCTCGTCGGCGTAATCACGCTCGGCACCGGACGCACAACCGTGCTGCAAGGGGCCGTTCACCTGGTGCTGTTCGCCACCTTCCTATTCCTGGCGATAGTGCCCTGATTTGCGGACCGCCCCGCCCCGTCGGGCGAGGTGGCTCCCTGATGACCCGTCAATAGCCCGGCTGACGCAGCGGGCTGAGCGCGGCGGTGTCAGCCGCGCGCCAGTGTCCGCTCAGGACTGGCCGGCGTCCTGCTTCTTCGTCTCGCTCGGGGTTGTGCTGGCCGTGTCGGCAGCGTCCGTCTTGTCCGACGGGACACCGAGCAATGCCCCCAACAGCTTGCTGCCGGCCGCATTGCGTTTGCCTTGCGCACCGACCTGCTTGCCGCCTTGCGGGCCACGACGCACACCGGCGTCGATCTTCAGGCCCTTGCGTTTCTGAATTTCAAATTTTGTCTGGGTCATGATGCTGTCCGTTGTGGGCTGCCCGCCAGGCATCAGGCAGGCTGAATCAAATTCGGGGGTTCCGGAGAGTCAGAGGTCGATACCGAGGCTGCCATCGGCGGCCAGCGCCTTTGCCAGCGCGTGAGCGGCTTCGAGCGCATCGCCAGCCCATCGGTAGCCGTCAGGCGTGGTGTGGGTGAGCGGCGGGTCCAGCGTTTCGATGACATCATCTACATCGCGCCAGCCGGTGAAATGCACCACCCCGTGGAACTGCCCGTCCGGCGCGGGCGACGTCTCCGCCCAATAGTAGAAGTCCTCCGCCAGCAGGCAGCCCTCGAAACCCATATCGATCCTGTCGATCCGGTGAAAAGGCGGCATCGTAGCACGCCGCACGACGAGCGGCATACCCGCGCAAGGCAGTAGAATACGGCGGCATAGCAACCCACGACTCTAGACATCACGATGTTCACCGGAATTGTTCAAGGCACGGCCACGCTGTCATCCATCGAAGATCGCGACGGCATGCGCACCCTCGAGTTGGCGTTTCCCGAAGGCTTCTGCGAAGACCTGACACTCGGCGCCAGCGTCTCGGTCGATGGCGTCTGCCTGACGGTCACCCAACTGCTCTCGCCAACCGCCGCATCGTTCGACGTCATCCTCCAAAGCCTGAACGTCACCACGCTCGGCAGCTTCGGCACCGGCGCGCTGGTCAATGTCGAGCGCGCGGCAAAGGATGGTGCCGAAATCGGCGGCCATCCGCTTTCGGGTCACATCGACTTCTCGACGGAAATTCTCAGCGTACGCACGTCGGACACCAATCGCGTGTTGCGCATCGCCATTCCCGAAGCGTTCCGCAAGTACATCTTTGCAAAGGGCTACATCGCGATCAATGGCGCGAGCCTGACCGTCTCGGAAGTGAATCGGCAGGAAGGCTGGTTCGAAGTGTGGCTGATTCCTGAGACACGTCGGATGACAACGTTCGAAGACAAAGTCGCCGGCACGCGCATCAACATCGAGATCGAACGTAGCACGCAGGTGGTGGTCGACACGGTACGTGAAGCGGTTCAGGAAAGTCTTGGCCGTCTGCAACCGGTGCTCGAAGCCCTGCTCAAGGAAAAGGGGCTTTCGCTCGACGACTTCGTCAGTGCGCCGCAATTGCCCTCGGGCAATGCAAACGACAAACCGGCGCCCAAGGCCTGAGCCTGAACCTGCCGCCCGGCATCGAAGACACTGCGCCAACTTGCCAACGGCAGGTTTTACGAGTGCCTCAACACGCCCCGCCGAGGGGCTTCTCCCCGATGCGCCGGGTATAGCGGAACTGTTCGTCTCGCACCGACACAACGCGTCTCGATATGGCTCGCCGAAATGGGGGCCAGTTGGGTGGCCAGCGCGCCGCTGACGCACTGGCTATCGATTCCCCCCGGCCCTGGCTCGATAGCGCGATGCCATCGATGACGCCCCTATCCGTCTATGTTCCGGCGCGTAGTAAGGCGCGTGAGGATGTCGATGACTTACTCCGATAAAATTTCGCTTAACGAAAATAAATTATCGTGAAATAATAATTTTCATCTCAACAACGCGTTGCACCTCCCCATGGTCACGAACAAAACGCTACCGCCCGGCGCTTCCGCAGGCCTGCCGGAACATCTGCGGCGAATCGCGCGAATCCGTCGCCTGAGCAACGTGATGGCGTGGGCCTGCCTCACGGTTCCCGTGTTGCTTGTACTTGGCATGCTGCGCTATTGGACGGCGACATCCGCTGCAGACGTCTTTCGTCACGCAGGCCTGGGCATCGCGCCCCCCGCAACGCTTGACGCGCTGTCACGGGTCGGGGGATTTGCGATTTCGATGGTGCCGCTCGCCGCCTTGGTCTTTGGCCTCCTGGCCGCCCGTCAATGCTTCCGGTTGTTTGCGAACGATCAGGCGCTCACTGCCGCGGCCGTGCGTTCACTTCGGACATTTGCCGTGGCCATGGCGGTATCGGCCGCGCTGCAGCCTTTGGCAGGTGCGGCGCTCAGTGTGCTTCTTAGCGCATTGAGCCCCGAACGGACATGGAGCCTCGCCGTGAACGTGGGATCGGACACGCTGCTGCAATTGCTATTCTCCGGAATCGTCGCCGTGATCGCCTGGGTTCTCGTTGACGCGACCGAAATCGCGGACGAGCATCGACAGTTCGTCTGAGGGAAGGTTCATGCCAATACGAGTCACGCTGGGCGTGATGCTCGCCGAGCGCAACGTCAAGTCCAAGGAATTGGCAGAGTTCGTGGGGATCACGGAAGCCAACCTCTCCCTTCTCAAGCAGGGGAAGGTCAAGGGCATTCGCTTTGAAACGCTCGAGCGAATCTGCGTCTATCTTCAGTGCCAGCCCGGCGACTTGCTTCGCTACGAACCCGCCGTTCACACCGAAGACGGTGAAAACACCGACACATGATGCCCAACACAAATCCGCTGCGCCGTTCCGCACAGCGACATTCGTTCGCCATCGCCCTCATTGCGGTGTCTGGCTGGCTTGGTGGCTGCTCGTCGCAACAAATGCACGCCACAGGACAGGCGTGGCACAGAAGTCTTTGCAACGAACAGCCCGTCGATATGCGTAGTCGGTGTCAGGCCGACGCGAACAGAAACTACGACATGTACCGGCGCGACACCACACCCGCAAAGCCGGATTGACCCGTTATCGCTGTGCGGTGAGCTTCGCTTCGTATGGGAGAGCACGCCGTCAATTCATGAAGCGGGAGACTCGTCACGACGAGTCCCCCTGCTCCGGGGCGCCGAGTATGACGTCGATCGCTGCCTGGCCGGCGATTTCCGCGACCAGATAAGCCCATCGCCGCGAAAACGGTCCGTTGCGAACCTTGATGGGCGTACCAAGGGCCACGATGCCTGCCAGCTTGATCGGGCCATCCACGCGAAACCATACGTCGAACGTGTCCTGCGCGGCAGGCTTCAACGCTACGTAGATCTCAAAGCCACGGTACGCAATCGTTCTTTCCATCGTCACCTCCGGCATCGTCAAGGACACAGCCTGCGGAAAACAACAGCACAGCCGTCTCTCGAGCTGCAACGCTCGCAGTGATGGTACTCCTTCAGACACCGTCGCCCCCCAATGACAGGTTCGTGTTGTCGTCAACATGACTGCGACATCGCAGCAGAAGGCATTGCGCGGTGAGTCGGACAATCGCGGCCCGAAGGATAGTCGCCTACAATGCGGGCATAGTGTTTCGCCGTGATCCGCCTACCGGGCGAGACAAGGATAGTCCGCTAGAAACCGGCGTAACGAAGCCCCCACCCAACCCTCGCCAAATCAAGAGATACGATTTTTCATGCAACTTGCCACTTGGAACGTCAACTCGCTAAAGGTTCGTCTCGGCCACGTACAGGATTGGCTGCGCAGCAATCCGGTCGACGTTCTCTGTCTTCAGGAACTGAAGCTCACCGACGAGAATTTCCCGATCACGGAAATCGCCGCGCTCGGCTACACCTCGCACTTCACGGGGCAAAAGACGTATAACGGCGTCGCACTGCTGGTCAACCACACGAAAGTGGGCGAAGCCAAGGATCTCGTCAAGAATTTGCCGAACTTCGCCGACGAGCAGCAGCGGCTCATCACGGCAACGATCGGAGACGTGCGGGTGGTCTGCGGCTACTTCCCGAACGGACAGGCGGTCGGTTCGGACAAGTTCGCCTACAAGCTGAACTGGCTCGACGCCCTCACCCATTGGCTCTCCGATGAAATGGAGCAGCATCCGAAACTCGCGCTTCTCGGCGATTACAACATCGCGCCCGAAGACCGCGACGTGCACGATCCCGCGAAATGGGAAGGCCAGAATCTGGTGTCGCCGCAAGAACGTCAGGCGTTCGCGCGTCTGCAAGGGCTTGGCTTGCGCGACACGTTCCGCATGTTCGATCAACCGGAAAAGACATTCAGTTGGTGGGACTACCGCATGGGCGCCTTCCGCCGCAATGCCGGCCTGCGCATCGACCACATCCTCGTATCGTCCGCATTGGCAGAGCGTTGCACCGCCTGTGAAATCGACCGCGTTCCGCGCACATGGGAGCAGCCTTCGGATCACACCCCGGTCGTTGCCACGTTCAAGGACTGACGAACGCGCCTGTGCTCGTTTGCCCTCGGCAATGCAAAACGGCACCTGAGTCAGGTGCCGTTTTTTCGTCGGGCAAGGCCTTGACAGGTCACTTGGCAGGTTACTGGCCGGCGCGTGGGTCCGTCAGACGCGACTCATAGACGAAGCAGCGAATCGCCGCCTTGTTGCGCGTGTCCATTTGCATGAATTCCAGCCCGTAAGCCCAGGTGCCATCGACAAGCGGCCCCTCGACGCCGCGCACCGCCGCCATGCCAAGAATCGGGACGACGTCCGCACCGATCGGCACGCGGAACTGCAACGCGACATGATGGCAACCATCGGGTAACGGCGCCTTCGCCAGGATCCCCGCCCCATCGGCGCTGATGTCTCGCACCATCACCAGCCACTCGGGCGTGTCCTGCGGATCGGCCAGCATGCGGGTAAATGACGCCCGCGTCGTTTCGTCCAGTGGCGACAGTCGCGCGACCAGCCGCGTATCGACACGAGGCGTGCGACGCACCGGTGTCTCACGGACCTGAGACGGACGCGAGACCAACAAATAGTCGAACGGTCCATGATGGACGCTATGCACGTCGCAGGTGAATTCGTACAGGTTGTCGCCGGGGAACGTCCAGAGGGCGAGCCTATCGCCTGCGGTCACCGGCAAACGCATCTCCCCCGCCGTGGGCGGCGTGATGATCAACATGCCGTTGGGCGCCCGGCCGATCAGCCGTGCACGCACGCGCGTAGTCTGCGCTTCCGGCGCGACACGCACCTGTATCCACGCGCCGATGGGCAATGGCACAGGCAAACCGTGGAGATATACCGTCGACGCCCCCGCTCCCAGCGGCGATGCTGAGTTCGCCGCCTCCGTGCGGCCTGCCGCCTCGCCCGTGGTGGCCCCGTCGGGCAGCGGCCGGTGCGGCGCGAACATGGTGAAGAGCCAATCGAGATCGGCCTCGGACGGCAAACGCTCGCCCGCCGCCAGCAACGGCGTGCCGTCGGCATCGAACAAAGGCCACGAGAGTGGAACATGCGCATCAAGCTCGCGGCGGTTGACTGCCACGAACCCCGGATAGCCTGACGCAATACAAGTCGAGTGCATGGTGCCTGTCGGGTACGAAACCCTTGATAGTTTGGGAACAAGGCATTGGCCTTCCCCGCATTCCGGCACGCGGGGCCGCGTCTTGGGCGGCCCTCTTCGCGCTGGCATCCGCGGCCAACACCCAACAAATGTCGCCAACTACAGAAATGCCACGCATCCAGCCGGCTGGAAACGCCGCTCCCGACAAGGAGCAACGCATTGCGTGTACGTATTTTTACCACGAAAGCACGCCTGTTCTGACGACGGAATATCGGGCAAAAGGCCCGTCAATCTCCGCTTGGGTCGACGGATGAAGCACCCGCGGCCCCTCGCCGCACCATCATGGATTGACGAATCGTGCCGGCCCGAAGCGGCAGCCGAATGGCCCAGAACCAGGGAAGTGTGTGACGACATGCTTGCGCCAGCCCCGGCAGGTAACGTATTTCAGGACATGTCACCCAATCGGCCAACCGCTCCGCTAACGATTCCGCCGAACCCGCTTCGCTCGACAAGCACATGCGCAACGCGATCGCCTGAGGCAGATGACGCCATGCCGGGTCACCGTTCATTGTTTCGTTAAGCAGCGCCAGCGCGTAGTAGCGATACAGGCGAGGGGCATCTGCGGAAGTCGTCGTCCCCCGGAGCGCACTCGACTCGTCTTTGGCTGTCGACCAAGGCCGCTGCCATTGCGGCTGGGTCGCCAGCCAGCTCAGTCCGGCCACGAGGGAAATCAGCCGGACCCGGCGCGTCATCAATGGGCTCAGGGGTGTCTGCTCAACAGGCATCACGAGCGGGACATCGCGGAAAATGTCCTCGATATCGGCATGTCCGGCGGGCCGCAATTGCACATGACCGGGCGCGCGAGCCGAACTCACCAGTGCGTTCAGCCGGTCTGTCGCACTCAACAAGGCACGTGCCGCATCATCGGGAGTACCGATGTCGGTACCGGCAGTAGTAGCGTCGGTATGCGCGGTGTCCCACGTTCCATGACATGCGGCATTGGCACGGTGCGCGCCTTCCTTCCCACACCAACGTCCGATCAGCCTGACGAAGCCATCCAGACGACGTTCTACCGGCCAGAGTCCGGCGAGAAATCCGAACTCTCGCAGCAGTCCCGGGAGCTGTGCCATGGTGCCGGGCAGATAATCCTCGGGCGACTCGGCATCGCACACCACCACTCGCGTGCCAAGCCAATGCCAACCCGGCAGCGTATCGCGAACGAAAGGCGCGTCACTTTCCTTCGGCTCACCACCGTTATGCGAGCCAAGAAGTCTGGCCAGCAGATGCACCGGTAGTCGCGCCGCGACGTTGCCGTCCGCCCGAATCAACACGGCAAAACTCGCGTCGGACGCATTGATCCCGTCCGCAGAGAGGGCGATGGGCACCTGTGCCGGCAACGCATCGAACCATGCTTCACGCAACGCCTGAGTGCCCACCGGGCCGACACCACCCGCGCCCTCACCCGCCCAGTAGAGCGTCTGACACATTGCCCCGGCGAGTGACCAGGGCGCCTTCTGTGAGGCAGGCCCACAGCCTCCGTGCAGCGCCCGCATCAGCGACGGTGTGACCCATTCCGCTCGTCCACGCCATAGGGGGACGTCGGTCAAATCCTGAAGCGTTTGGTTCAACCATTGAGCACGCAGTTCGGAGAGTCCGTCATGCTCGCCAATGCCCCCCGTCTCGCCCAATGCAGCCAGCAAGCATCCGAGCCAGTCGCTGCGCCGCACATGTTCCGGCAGCCGATGCAAAGGCGGCGCCGCTTCGTGCCCCATGTTGAGCATGCCCGGCTTGCGGCCCAACGCGACCAGCAGTTGCATGAAGACATTCGCGCGCGCCGTCGGCTGATCGGGCGGAAGTGTCATCCACGACTGCACGACGTTATCCAGTTCCGGCGGTGTCAAGCTGCGCAGCCATGTCACGTCGAGACGAATTCGGGCGTCCTGCCACCGCGTACCGGCCAGATTGCAATCGGGCCCGATACGCAGACGTTTCAGACTCGCGCCGCAAAACCGGGCATTACGCAGATCGCAAGACGCAAAGAACGCGTCGTTGAGCTTCGCCCCGCGAGCGTCCCATTCGGTGAGCGTGCACTGGCGGAATTCGGCCCCGCGAAGATCGGCACCCAACGCCTGCGCTTTGCGCATCGCCATCGACATCCATTGCGAACGCTTTGCCTTAACCCCAACCAGTTTCATGCCGTGCGCGCTGCCACCGACGAAGCGGGCACCGTGCAATGTGGCTTGTTGGAAAGAAGCCTCGTCGAGACGCGCCTTCGTGAATGTCACTCCTGCACATTTGGCTTCACTCATGTCGGCACCACACATGACGGTGTGCAAGATCACGGCGCCACGAAGATCGGCGTTCACAAGCCTCGCATCGCTCAGATCCGCCGCCCGAAAATTCCCACCACGCAGATTTGCGCCTTCGAAATCCGCACCGATCTGCTTCGAGCAGGCGAACCCCGACTTGGGTAACGATGCCCCGCCCCACCAAGCACCATTGAAATGCCCGCCGCAAAACTGCGCGCCCGGCGCCATCACGCCGCGCAAATCGGCATTGGGCATCCACAGATCGGGAAGTCTGGCATTGCGCAGATTCGACAGTGTCAATGCAGTATTCAACACAGAGATCGGCCATTCGCGCATGGGCAGGCGCTCACATGCCAGCACGTCGTCCGAGGCCTCGTCGGCCGACGGCAGCCAATGCCATAGCGCAGCCGTTGGCGTCTGACAATGCTGCGTGCCGCACCATTTCACCAGATCGCGCGCCACCGCTGCGGCACGCTCGCCATCGAGCAGGTGCGAAAAGCGAGTGACCCATGCCTGTTTGAGCGCGCCCTTGTCAAACGGCAACGCCCCCGACGAGGCATCCGCCGTTGCCCCAAGCGTCTCAATGCTTGCGTATCGTCCCAGCGCGTCCGGCGAGGACGGGAGAATGTTCACCAGCCACGCGACTTGCTGCGCGATCGCACGCCGCTCATCTTCGTCGGCTCGCAGAATCGCACGGCGCAGCGCCTCGGGCGGTGCCGCACTGAGCGCTGCGATATCGGAAGACGATAATGAGCCGCGACTGACGGCACTGCCCTCGACATCGCGGACTGCCGCCGAGGTTTGTTCCCCGCCGGATATCTGGTTCTGAACCGACAACATGCGTCGCTCCTTGGCACACGCTTATGCGTATGCGCGAAAAAGCCACCATGTTGCCGAAGGAATTCAGTGTCGCGCGCTGAGGAATTTCCGATTTAGTGCGCGACCTCGTCGGGGGATGCCGTTGTCTCAGGCGAGACAGAGCGTCAGCGCGTCACGCCAGTCAGGCGCCCGAACGCCGAAGGTGCGTGCGAGCTTGTCGTTGTCGAGGATTGAGTAAGCGGGACGTTTGGCCGGCAGCGGATAGGCAGAAGTCGGAATCGCCACAACGTTAGGCCGCTTTTCCGGCGCGCTCAGATCGAGAATCGCTTCGGTGAATCCGTGCCAGGTCGTCTGCCCCGCGGCCGTCAAGTGATACAGACCGCCGTGCTCGCGCCAGAAATCCGCGTCGACACCGCGCTCGCCGAATCCCTGCACCAGAACCTGCGACGTCAGTTCGGCGATCGTCCGGCACCACGTTGGCGCACCATGTTGGTCAGCCACGATCCGTAACTCGTCGCGCTCACGGGCAAGGCGCTGGACGGTGAGCAGGAAATTCGCACCGCGCGCCCCATACACCCAGCTCGTGCGCAGCACCAGATGATTCGCGCCGCTCGCCGCAACGGCCGTTTCACCGGCAAGCTTGGTGCGGCCGTAGGCGTTCTGCGGATTGGTGGGTTCGTCCTCGCGATACGGCGTCGAGGACGTCCCGTCAAAAACGTAGTCGGTGGAGTAATGCACGACAAGTGCACCAAGACGCTTGGCCTCTTCGGCCATGATGCCCGGCACGACGGCGTTGACTTGATACGCCGCTGCCTCGTCCGTCTCGGCGCGGTCGACCGCCGTGTAGGCCGCCGGATTGACAATCAAGTCAGGCGCGAAGTCACGTAACGTACGCACCACGCTGTCGGTGTCGAGCAGGTCCATCTCGTTGCGCCCAGGGGCGTGCACGTCGCCCAAGCCTTGCAGGCTACGTGCCAGCTCCCAGCCCACCTGCCCGGTGGCACCGGTCAACAGGATGCGTCTTGCCATGGTCCGACTCCCTTGTCGTTATCCGTGAACCGGGGAGCCTAACCCGATTGGCTTCAGGTTTCCAGCCCCAACTCCTGAATCTTGCGCGTAATGGTGTTTCGGCCGATGCCGAGACGGCTCGCCGCTTCGACCTTGCGCCCGCGAGTGAAATCGAGTGCCTCGTTGATCAGGGCGGTCTCGAAACGGCGCGTCAGTTGATCCATCACGTCGGGCGATGCCGAACGAAGCAAACGGGCCACCTCACGGCGCAAGATCGGCTCCCAGCTCTCGGCCCCCGTCACGTCTGCCGACGCGCCACCAACGCCGGTCGCCGCAGGCACACCATTGACGCTCGAAGCCACACCGGAGGCCGCAGGCCCGGCGCCCACGCCACCGTACCCGGTTGCGGCACCCGCGGGTACCGACGCCGCCACAGCGGTGGTCGACGCGGCAGCATATGCCGGCACCCCCGCCGACGTGCCCGCGCCGGTCATCGATATCGGCGTCAGTGTCTGAAACTCCGGTGGCAGATCCTTGATCTCGACCGTCTGCGCCGGGGCCATGACAGTCAGCCAGTTGCTCAGATTTTCCAGTTGACGCACGTTGCCGGGGAACGGGAAGCGCGTCAGATGCGCCAATGCCGCTTCGCTGATGCGCTTCGTCTCCACCCCCAGGTCACGCGCGCTCTTCTGCAGGAAGTGACGTATCAGCAGCGGAATATCCTCGTTACGCTCGCGCAACGACGGCAAACGCAGGCGAATCACGTTCAGGCGGTGATACAGATCCTCCCGGAAGAGTCCCTGACGCACGCGATCTTCCAGATTCTGGTGCGTGGCCGCGATCACACGAACGTTCGCCTTGATCGGGCTATGCCCGCCGACACGGTAATAATTGCCGTCCGAGAGCACGCGCAACAGACGCGTTTGCAAATCCAGCGGCATATCGCCGATTTCATCGAGAAACAGCGTGCCGCTTTCGGCCTGCTCGAAGCGTCCGCGCCGCGTGGCTTGCGCGCCGGTGAAAGCCCCGCGCTCGTGGCCAAACAATTCCGATTCCAGCAAATCCTTCGGAATCGCCGCCGTATTGAGGGCAATGAACGGCCCCGACGCGCGCGGCGAATGCCGGTGCAGCGCACGCGCGACCAGTTCCTTGCCCGAACCGGATTCGCCTGTGATGAGCACCGTCGCGCTCGAATGCGATAGACGTCCGATGGCGCGAAACACGTCCTGCATCGCACTGGCCTGCCCGAGGATTTCGGGCTCTTCCGTGATGCGCTCGTCGTCCGTCGCTTCGCGCAAGCTCTCTTCGACCGCGCGCAGAATCAGTTCGACGGCCCGATCCACGTCGAACGGCTTGGCCAGATACTCGAACGCGCCGCCCTGAAAGGCCGCAACCGCACTGTCGAGATCCGAGAACGCGGTCATGATGATGACCGGCAGTCCGGGATGCCGTTGCTTGGCCATTTGCAGCAGTTCGAGCCCGGAGCCGCCCGCCATGCGGATGTCCGAGACCAGCACCTGTGGCGAGTCGTGTTCGAGCGCCGCACTGGCTTCGCGCGGGCCGGTAAAACTGCGCACCGGCAGGTTGGCGCGCGAGAGCGCCTTTTCCAGGACCCATCGAATCGATTGATCGTCGTCTACTATCCAGATCGGCTTCATTGTTCACCGTATAACGTCTATGCCCGGCCGCAGGTGCTACGGCCAACGGCGTGAGGGCAATATCAGCCCAGGGGCAGCAGGATTCGGAAATCCGTTCGTCCGGGCCGGCTTTCGCATTCGATCAGACCATCGTGGCGCTGCACGAACGATTGCGCCAACGTCAGTCCCAGACCACTTCCCCCCTCTCGCCCGGAAACGAGCGGATAGAAGATGCGATCACGAATGTCGGCGGGAATGCCGGGCCCGTTGTCGATCACATGCAATTCCAATGCCAGCTTGTGCAATCGCTTGGCGATCGTGATCTTTCGCGCCACGCGCGTGCGCAATTCGATACGTGCGTCGCCTCGGGCGATTTGCTCGCGTAACGCTTCGGCACCATTGCGCACGATGTTGAGCAGCGCCTGAATGAGCTGCTCCTTGTCGCCGCGAAAATCCGGCAGGCTCACGTCGTAGTCGCGCTCGATCGACAAGCCCTGCGGAAACTCGGCAAGCACCACGGAACGCACACGCTCACACACTTCGTGGATGTTCACGTCCGTGGCGATATAGGGGTGACGATGCGGCTCGAGCAGGCGGTCGACCAGCGTTTGAAGTCTGTCGGACTCCTTGATGATGACCTGCGTGTACTCGCGCAACTCTCGCTGATCCAGCTCGAACTCCAGCAACTGCGCCGCGCCACGAATCCCGCCCAGCGGGTTCTTGATCTCGTGCGCCAGATTGCGGATGAGCTGCTTGTTCATCAACGCCTGGTCGATGATGCGTTCTTCTCGCTCGTTCTTGATCTTCTGCTCGTTCTCGATCAGCTCGACGATCACGAAGTCAGGCGCCGACTCGGGCGCAGCCACGATCACGTGCGTATGCAACGGTTCCTGCGCGGTGCGTTCAAGCACCAGATCGAGGCGTGTCGCCTGAAAGTGGTTGGCGATCAGGTCGGCCATCGTCGAGGTCAGCACCTCGCCGTTTGCGAAAACGTCGTTCCACGTCATCTGCGACAGCGAACGGCGCGAGAGCGCAAGCAGCGCCTCTGCGGCCGGGTTGGCGAACACGACGCGCATCGTGTGCTTCTCGAGCACCAGCAATACGGTCGGCAACGCTTCGAGACCGGGCAGGATACCGGTCGCCGCGAGCTTCGCCTCCCAGGGCTCAATACTCGTGTGCAGCGCCGACATGTGACCGGACAACCCGGTGGCGTCAGCCGTCACTTCGGTGGCATGGGTGTCTTCATCGGCAGCGGCATGCGAAGCACGCTTCGTCTGCCCTTTCGCACCAGCACGGACACTTTTCATCAAGGATCGAGGCGATAGGTTCATGGATGGCTACGAGGTGAATACGCGCTGCGGATAAAAAAGGGGGACGGCCGCGGCCATCCCCCTTGCTTGTCGAGCATGACGGTCGGCCGCTGGCGTTCCGTCATGCCGGCGCATTCCCTGCGCAGCGATTCGATTACAGCGAGTAATACAGTTCGAACTCGAGCGGGTGCGTGGTCATTGCCACACGACGTGCTTCTTCAGTCTTGAGCGCGATGTACGAATCGAGCATGCCGTCCGTGAACACGCCACCACGGGTCAGGAACTCGCGGTCTTCGTTCAGGTATTCCAGCGCCTGTTCGAGGCTCGAGCACACGGTCGGGATCTTTGCATCCTCTTCCGGCGGCAGGTCGTACAGGTTCTTGTCTGCAGCTTCGCCCGGGTGGATCTTGTTCTGCACGCCATCCAGACCGGCCATGAGCATGGCCGAGAAGGCCAGGTACGGGTTGGCCATCGGGTCCGGGAAGCGCGCTTCGATGCGGCGGCCCTTCGGGTTGGCAACGTACGGAATACGGATCGAGGCCGAACGGTTACGCGCCGAGTAGGCCAGCTTTACCGGGGCTTCAAAGTGCGGCACGAGACGCTTGTACGAGTTCGTCGACGGGTTCGTAATGGCGTTCAGCGCGCGAGCATGCTTGATGATGCCGCCGATGTAGTACAGCGCGAATTCCGACAGACCGCCGTAGCCGTTACCGGCAAACAGGTTCTGACCATCCTTCCAGACCGACTGGTGGATGTGCATGCCCGAACCGTTGTCGCCCACGATCGGCTTCGGCATGAACGTGGCCGTCTTGCCGTAGCTGTGTGCCACGTTGTGCACGACGTACTTCAGGATCTGCGTCCAGTCGGCGCGCTGAACCAGCGTCGAGAACTTGGTGCCGATTTCGTTCTGGCCCTGACCGGCGACTTCGTGGTGGTGCACTTCAACCGGCACGCCCAGTTGTTCGAGCAACAGACACATTTCCGAGCGCATGTCCTGGAACGTGTCGACCGGTGCGACCGGGAAGTAGCCGCCCTTCGTGCCCGGACGATGGCCCGTGTTGCCACCTTCGAAGTCCTTCGACGACGACCACGGGGCTTCTTCCGAACTCACGCGGACGAACGTGCCCGACATGTCCGTGCTCCACTGGACCGAGTCGAAAATGAAGAATTCCGGCTCCGGACCGAAGAAGGCCGTGTCGCCCAGGCCCGTGCTCTTCAGGTAGGCTTCAGCGCGCTTGGCGATGGAACGCGGATCGCGGTCGTAACCCTTGCCATCGGCCGGCTCGATCACGTCGCAGGTCAGCACCAGCGTGCTTTCTTCATAGAACGGGTCGATATAGGCAGTGTTGGGGTCCGGCACCAGCAGCATGTCCGAGGCTTCGATGCCCTTCCAGCCGGCGATCGACGAACCGTCGAAAGCGTGACCGCTCTCGAACTTGTCGGCGTCGAAGTGCGACACCGGCACCGAGACGTGTTGCTCTTTGCCGCGCGTATCGGTAAAGCGGAAGTCGACGAACTTGACGTCTTCTTCCTTGACCAGGTTAATCACATCTGCCACAGATTTGCTCATGCTATCTCCCGAAAGATTCAATCTGGCGCTGCTGGCGCTTATCGCCCGCGTCGCCGCACCCTCTTAACGAACTCCGTGTTCGGATTCGCCTGAGTAAAGCAGGAAGCGTGCCAAGATCTGGCCAACTCGCCTTACCCCACCCTCTCCCTCTGATTTCTAAGGAAATAATCGATTCTGGTGCGTCCAGCCCCGAATTCCCGCTCACGGACTTAAATTCTCCATTTCGGTGCAAGCCACATCAAAATAGACCCATAGTGGTGCATTTATCGATTATGCACCTTTAAGGTGCCATCGGACGAATGTCGCGAACCGGAATTGTGCATCGCAATGCACCGTCCTAATGCACCGCCAAATATCGCGCGTTTAACGCGTATGCGCCGAACATCCTACGCCGCGCCGATTTCCAATGTCGCCAAAAGCGCATCTCGCGCGAAGTGCACGCTAGAATGAAGGACAACCATCGACTAGCGAGATCACAGCAATATGACAAGCGCCAAAGCCATTCTCGATCAAGCCACCCAACGCCGCGCCAGCGGCCAGCTCGCTTATGCGGGCGCCGTGACCCCGGAAGAAGCGTTGGCGCTGCTCAACGCCGATGCCAACGTTCGTCTGATCGACGTGCGCACGCGCGCCGAACTCGATTGGGTCGGCCGCCCGCAAGTGCCCGACGGTCAGTACGCCAACGTCGAATGGGTGCGTTACCCCGGCGGGGTGCCCAATGAGCACTTCCTCGAACAACTCGCCTCGCAAACGCCTGACAAGAACACGCCGCTGCTGTTCCTGTGCCGTAGCGCCGCCCGCTCTAAAGCGGCGGCCAAAGTTGCCTTCGAAGCAGGTTACGCCCAGTCGTTCGACATTCTCGAAGGCTTCGAAGGTGATAAGGATAGCGAAGGCCATCGCAAGCATGTGAGCGGCTGGTGCTTCCGCGGCCTTCCCTGGCTCGGCGCATGAGCCGCCTTTTCAGATCACGCTGATCGTCATCAACGCGAGGAGACGCCGAGATGGAATGGACACATTTGCTGACTTTCGCCCTCGCGCTGTTCGTTGGCGCGGGCACACCAGGCCCGGGCATTGCAGCGATCGTCGCGCGCGTCCTCGGACGCGGCATGCAGGGCGCGATCGCGTTCTCGGCAGGCGTGGCGATCGGAGACGTCGTCTGGCTCACCCTGGCAGTGCTCGGCGTAGCCGCGCTGGCGCATACGTTCTCGGGTGTCTTCCTCGCGATCAAATATGCGGGCGCCGCTTACCTCCTCTATCTCGCATGGAAGATGTGGCACGCCCCGGCCATCGCCCCCACAGAGCCGATGGCCACTGCACCACGTGAGAAATCGTGGCGGCTCTTTCTGGGAGGCCTGTCCGTCACGATGGGCAACCCGAAGGTCGTGGTGTTCTACTTCGCCCTGCTGCCCAACCTGCTTGATCTCCAGAAGGTGACGGCGCTCGGCTATATCGAAGTCGTGGGTGTCACGCTGACCGTGCTCGCGATTGTGTTCGGCAGCTACATCGTGCTCGCCGCCCGCGCCCGTCGGCTGCTCAGTTCGGCTCACGCCGTGCGACGCCTGAATCGCGCGACCGGCACGGTCATGGCCGGCGCCGCAGTCGCCATCGCTACACGCTGAACGCGACGCCGACTCCGACGCCGACGCCGACGCCGACGCCGACGCCGACGCCGACGCCACCGGCAGCATCGCAAACGCCACCTCACGGGTGGCGTTTTTTCTGGGAGAGCGCATTGTTGCGAATCCCGTAAGTATCTATTCGCTTGATTGCCGTTTTTCCGCAATAGCCAGACGCTTAGACTTTCTTCAACGGTTGCACACAACGCTCACCTTAGCGATGCGTATCCAGAAGGTACTCAATTCGCATGGGTGGCACAACCGTTCTCTCCCCCGACACGGGTCGGCGCTCGCCACTGATAGTTGCGTGGCGCGTCGGCCCACATTGCCCCTCGTCGTGTTGCCGTACCCCGGCAGCATGACGTGACGCACACAGGCGGGACGGCATCGCCTGCCTGTGTTGCGTCACCTCGTATTGTCCCGCCGACAGGCGCGCGCCCACGCCATACCGGGCAGCAAACCGTCATACCCCTGCGGACCAGTTCACTTCCCCTCTGGCCGGGCGGGCACCGACGGTTTCCCTCGGGCGCATCTCCTGTCGCCATGCGTACCCCGTTATCGCATGGGACCTTCGCCCGTTCCCCGCCCAGGGAGCGGGCTTTTTTTCCTGTGCCGCGCAAGCTGCGTGCTACCATGCAGCCGTTTCAATTTGCATAGACAGGATCATCCGGTGAGTCAGATCGAATTCGATATCGAATGGACCGAGCGCGCGGCGAAGAAGGCCGAAAAGCTCGTCCCCAAAGGCACCCCTCTGGCGTTGCCGCCGATCGAATGCATGCCGGCCGAAGGCGACGTGCTGTTCCTCGGTCAGGGCGACAAGAAGCAACCGTTCATCGTGGTGGAGCGTCAGTACCATCACGAAGGCGAAGACGCATGGACGATCGTCCTGATTCTCGATCTACCCGAATAACGTTGATGTCCATACGCGGCGTTCGAGTCGACTGAATCGGACAGATCGCAGAGCAACAACGCACGGCGCGGCCACTGGGGAAATCCCGGTTGTCGCGCCGCTTTGCTTGGAAAGGGCAGCTTTCTATACTGGAATCGCGTCTTAACTCATGCGATAACGGCGGAGAGATCGATCATGATCATGCCCCACCTTTCCAACGCCCAACTCATCAGCATGTTTGCGATCGCAGTCTTCGGCGCGATCGTCGTGGGCGCGATGCCCTGCAAGGGCACCATTCGAATGTGCTGGCGCTCGCTGCTCGTGGTCGTCGGCGCCGTGCTCGCGGTACTGGCGTTCGAGCTGGTTCCGCTTCTCGCCTGAGACCTTTTTTGCGGATTTTCACCATTTAGGGTTGACCCCCTGCGGAAGAATCGATATTATCTCGGTCTCGTTGGGGCGTTAGCTCAGTTGGTAGAGCAGCGGACTCTTAATCCGTAGGTCGAGTGTTCGAGTCACTCACGCCCCACCAAACGAATTCTGAAAAAAGGCTGCTTTGCCGTGCAGCCTTTTTTATTCCCGGTTGCATCGGGGCGTTAGCTCAGTTGGTAGAGCAGCGGACTCTTAATCCGTAGGTCGAGTGTTCGAGTCACTCACGCCCCACCAA
>NZ_KB944423.1:215914-598122 GCF_000389825.1 Pandoraea sp. SD6-2
GGGGCGTTAGCTCAGTTGGTAGAGCAGCGGACTCTTAATCCGTAGGTCGAGTGTTCGAGTCACTCACGCCCCACCAAGTACGACAGGAAAGGCTGCATCGCCTGCGGTCTTTTTTGCTCCCGGTAGCACAGGGGCGTTAGCTCAGTTGGTAGAGCAGCGGACTCTTAATCCGTAGGTCGAGTGTTCGAGTCACTCACGCCCCACCAGATGCTCACAAGGGCCGCACATCGTGCGGCCCTTGTCGTTTCTATCGTCGATTCCGCTGCCCGCCCTTGGGCCTGTCGTCCTATTCCTACAGTCGATTCAGTCGCGGCCGATAGTGCACGCAACGCGGGCCATCTAAGCTGGACTCATGTCGCTGCGCCGCGCGCAACGCGCACATGCCACAGGAGATTCATCATGAAAACGGCGAAGTCGATTTTCGTTGTCATCACCGCGCTCGCCATAGGCTCGTCGATCTTCGGTTGCACGCTCGGCGGCGCAGTCGCAGGGGGTGTCATCGGTCACGAGGCCACCGGCGGCAGCACCGCCGGTACCATCGGCGGTGCCGTCGTCGGTGGTGTCGTCGGTCACGAACTGGGTAAGTAACACCCCCCGCAGATCATCGCTTGCCGTCACCGCCCCACGACATAGAGCGGGGTGTTGACGGCGTAGCCGTACATGATCAGCACGCCACCCACGATCGCGTCTCCCGCCGCCCTCGCCTGCGCCGCGCTCGCATACCGTTTCGCTTGCGCCGTGCACATCGCGTAATGCCGCCCGCCGCCCTTGAGGGTGCCGTCGTGACGACCGACGAACGCCGCCTGACGCACGCTCCACAAGAAATAGCCCTCGCATTTCGCCATCTCCGGCGGGCGCCTGACCGTCACATCCTCCTTCTGCGATTCCTCCCCCGCCCGGTGTAGCCGCCACTGACGCTTGATCGCCGCATCGGACCAACGCCCCATGCCAATGTCTTTTGCTTTGCCTTTTGCCATTGCTCCCTCCTTGGATTTACCTGCGGCACTGCGCTCGCGGGCACTCCGATAATGGTGAACAATAACGAGGTGAATGGGGGATGGGGAGTGTCCGATATGCGATGCCACACCCTGCGACGACGCTTTCCAAGGCATAGACACTCACAGATCGTCATCCAAAGGACACCAGACTGCGGCCCTGCTATCGCGCATAGGGACGCAACGCGCGTTATTTCCTGCGGAACATAGCGCTGCGGCCACGCAACGATGCCGCAATGCACACTGCGCGAGCCATCCTCATTGTCTACACTGAAAGTCTCGTTCTCATCGCATTGCGGATTCGTGTGTCGCCACGGCATCCGCATGGCCGGGATATGGCGACCGTCACCTTTGCACCCGCAATCCAGCGCCACGTCAGCGTGGACGCCCAGTCCGTCGATGGACCGACCGTCCGCGACGTGCTCGCCCAATGCGTCGCTCACACACCCGAGCTACGTGGCTATCTGTTCAACGACCAGGGGCGCTTGCGGGCGCACGTCGCCGTCTTCGTCGATGGATGGCTGATTCGCGACCGTCGCTCGCTGAGCGACCCGCTCGAGGACGCCAGCCGCGTGTACGTGGCGCAAGCGCTCTCGGGGGGATGAACCGGCGGGCGCCCGACAAGCCCCGCCCGCATCAAGGAGGAAAACCGTGGAACATGTCACCGGAGCCACGCTGCTGGTTGCCACCCGCAAGGGATTATTCACGTGGCAACGTGAGGGCACTGCCTGGCGATTAATGTCGAACACTCCCGACTTTCCCGGCGAGCCGGTGAGCATGGTGTTGCACGACGCGCGCGACGGCACGGATTACGCTGCGCTCAATCTCGGACATTTCGGCGTGAAACTCTGGGGCCGCACTCGCGACGCGAACGAATGGACCGAACTCACCCCGCCCGCCTTCGCCTCGCAAACGCAGCAGTCCGAATCATCTGCCAGCGACGTGCAGGCCCCCTCGGTGGAGTTGATCTGGTCGCTCGAAGCGGCCGGCCCGGACGCGCCCGGCGTCCTGTGGGCCGGCACGATTCCCGGCGGCCTGTTTCGCTCCGGCGACCATGGGCAGCACTGGGAACTGGTGCAAAGCTTGTGGGATCGCCCTGAGCGCGCCGAGTGGATGGGGGGCGGTTACGACCATGCAGGCATTCATTCGATCTGCATCGATCCGCACAACAGCCGGCAGGTGATGGTGGCCGTGTCGACCGGCGGTGTCTGGCGCACGCGCGACGACGGGCACACCTGGGCATTGGCGGCCAGCGGCATGGAAGCCGATTACATGCCGCCCGAACGACGCCTCGATCCGAATGCGCAGGACGTTCACCGCCTCGTGCAATGCCACGACGCACCAAACGCCTTGTGGGCACAGCATCACAACGGGATCTTCCGCACCCTTGATTACGGCGCGTCCTGGCGACGGATTCAGGCGGCGCCGTCGAGTTTCGGTTTTGCCGTTGCGGTCGATCCGCACGACCCCGACGTGGCGTGGTTCGTGCCGGCACAGCGCGATGCGTGCCGCATTCCGGTCGACGCCCGGCTCGTCGTCACTCGCACGCGCGATGGCGGCGAGTCGTTCACCGCGCTCTCGCACGGGCTGCCGGAGACACCGTCCTACGACCTCATCTATCGCCACGGGCTGGATATCGACGCCACCGGCCGCACGCTTGCCATGGGCTCGACGACCGGTGCGCTATGGATCAGCAACAACGCCGGCGAACAATGGGAGTGCGTCTCGGCGCACCTGCCTCCGATCTATGCGGTGCGCTTTATCTAACCTTCCTGTCGGAATTCGCCGCACTGCCTATCCCGTCGTCTATCCCGCCTGTGTGTAGGAATACCTTCAGTTATCGTATTTTTCGTCGTATACGAAGGTAGACGGACAGGCTTCATAGAATCCCCCGTCACGCGTCGCCGGACATCTCGCACGTGTCGTTCCCGGCGCGTGAGCCAACGTCGCGTCACGCTTCACCCGCCGTATCGAAGCGCTCTGCGGCAAACCGGCGACCACTCCTCGAAACGCCATGCGCCACACGTCATCCGTGTTGCCCCGGCATCAAATCCCTAAAAGGAGTCATACCTATGCGAATCGCCGACCTGAAGATCCGAACCCGGCTGTCCATCGGCTTTGGTACGTTGCTAATCCTGTTGTTGAGCATGCTGATCATCACGCTGGTGCGTTTCGTCGCCATCGAGCGTGCCAACGAAGAACTACTCACCCGCGCGTGGGCCAAAGCCGATGCGGCGCACCGCATTGACGCCATGGTGCGCGGCAATGCCCGCCGCCTGATGGAAGCCATCGTCACCACGGACGCCACCCAACGCAGCGCGCTCAATGAGCGCATCGACGCCAACCTCGCCCGCATCGCCAAGGCGCAGGAAGTGCTCGACAAGTACGTGACGTCGGGTAAAGGCAAGCAGTTGCTCGACGGCGTGCGGCAACACAACGATGCCTTTCTGAAGGCACGCGGCGGCGTGATCTCGGCGTTGAGCGCCGACCAACGCGACACCGCGCTGCGCATCGCACAGCAGGACGCCCTGCCCGCACTCGACGCCATGCAGGCCGAGGCCGTCGAACTGGTCACGCTCCAGCAAAAGATCGTCGACGAAACCGGTGCCGCCACGAGCGCCGACATCGTCTTCGCCAAATGGCTGCTCACCACCCTTGGCGCTGCGGCGGCCGTCGCAGGCATCGTCGCCGCCTGGTCGGTCACACGCAGCATCACGCGTCCGCTCGCGCGCGCTGTCGAAGTGGCCGAACGCGTGGCGCAGGGCGATCTCTCGAGCCGCATCGACGTGACGAGTCGCGACGAAACCGGCCAACTGATGGCAGCGCTCAAACACATGAATGAAAGCCTCGACCAGATCGTGCGGCGTGTGCGTAGCGGCACGGCGGCCATCGCATCGGCTTCGGGGCAATTGCTCTCAGGCAATACCGATCTGTCGGCACGCACCGAAGAGCAAGCGGCGTCGCTCGAAGAAACCGCTTCGTCGATGGAACAACTAACGGCGACCGTGCGCCAGAATGCCGACAACGCCCGCCAGGCAAGGCAACTGGCGTCGAACGCATCGGACATCGCAGGCGAAGGCGGACGCGTCGTCGAACGCGCCGTCGCATCGATGCAGGAAATTGCCACCAGCTCGACAAAGATCAACGACATCATCGGGGTGATCGACGGCATCGCCTTCCAGACGAACATTCTTGCGCTGAACGCCGCCGTCGAGGCCGCGCGGGCCGGCGAACAAGGACGCGGTTTCGCCGTCGTCGCCGGCGAGGTTCGCACGCTCGCCCAGCGCAGCGCAGCCGCAGCGAAGGAGATCAAGACCCTCATCGAGACCTCCGTCGGCAAGGTGGAAGACGGTTCGGCACAAGTGCGCGATGCCGGTCGCACGATGACGGAAATCGTGCAAGCCGTGCAGCGCGTGACCGACATCATGGGTGAGATCTCTGCGGCATCGAGCGAGCAGTCGGGCGGCATCGAGCAAGTCAACACGGCCGTCATGCAGATGGATCAGGTCACGCAGCAGAATGCTGCACTCGTCGAAGAGGCCACGGCTGCCGCCGGGTCGCTGGAGGACCAGGCGCGTCAACTGCGCGAAGCCGTCGCCGTGTTCCGGCTCTCGGAGGGAGACGCCTACACGTCCAGTCAAGATGGCGACACGGACGTCGCCGCCAATGGTTCGCGCGGGGCCGTACTCGCGTTCGCCCGTCAGCGCCAGGTTGCCTGACGAGTGACAGCGTGACGGTGTGATGCCCGCTGTGCGGGCAACCCCGCCGAGGCACGGCGAATTGCATGGGGTTGCGAAGGGGGTGCGCACGGTTGAGAAGGCTTGTGACATGGGGCCGCAGCCCCTCGCAAATCCCCATGCTTGCTGGCCTTTCGCGCGATATCGCCGCCTGCGCGGCATTGCAACATTGGAGTATGATGGCTGCTGTTATGCTTTCTCCCCACCGTCCGGAAAAGAGGTGTACCGTGGCCCGAAAGACCCCCATCGAGCGCTACCGCAACATCGGCATCAGCGCTCACATCGACGCTGGCAAAACAACGACGACCGAACGCATCCTGTTCTACACGGGCGTCAACCACAAGCTGGGCGAAGTCCACGAAGGCGCTGCCACGATGGACTGGATGGAGCAGGAACAAGAACGCGGCATTACGATCACGTCCGCCGCGACAACCTGCTTCTGGCGCGGCATGGCCGGCAACTACCCCGAACATCGCATCAACATCATCGACACGCCGGGCCACGTCGACTTCACCATTGAAGTCGAGCGGTCGATGCGCGTGCTCGATGGCGCGTGCATGGTCTACGACTCGGTCGGCGGTGTGCAGCCGCAATCCGAGACGGTCTGGCGTCAGGCCAACAAATACAAGGTGCCGCGCATCGCGTTCGTCAACAAGATGGACCGCGTGGGCGCCGACTTCTTCCGTGTCTACAAGCAGATTCACGAACGTCTGCGCGGCAATGCCGTGCCGATCCAGATTCCCATCGGCGCCGAGGACAATTTCCAGGGCGTGGTCGATCTCGTGAAGATGAAAGGCATCGTCTGGGACGAAGAGTCGAAGGGCGTGAAGTTCGAGTATGTCGACATTCCCGCCAACCTCAAGGACACGGCGCAGGAATGGCACGAGAAGATGATCGAAGCCGCCGCCGAGGCCGATGAGGCGCTGCTCGAGAAGTATCTCGGCGGCGAAACGCTGACCGAGGCGGAAATCCAGGCGGGATTGCGCAAGCGCACTGTCGCGGGCGAGATCGTGCCGATGCTGTGTGGCACCGCCTTCAAGAACAAGGGCGTGCAGGCCATGCTCGACGCCGTGATCGATTACCTGCCCTCGCCCGTCGACGTGCCCGCCATTGCCGGTCACGATGAGGACGACAAGGAAATCGAGCGCCATCCGTCGGATGACGAGCCGTTCGCCGCCCTCGCGTTCAAGATCATGACCGACCCGTTCGTCGGCCAGTTGATCTTCTTCCGCGTGTACTCGGGCGTGATCGAGTCGGGTGGCACGGTGCTCAACCCGCTCAAGGGCAAGAAAGAGCGACTGGGCCGCATTCTGCAGATGCACGCGAACACGCGCCAGGAAATCAAGGAAGTGCGCGCGGGTGACATCGCCGCCGCCGTCGGCCTGAAGGAAGCGACGACCGGCGACACGCTGTGCGACCCGAACAACGTCATCATTCTGGAGAAGATGGAATTTCCGGAGCCGGTGATTTCGCAGGCCGTCGAACCGAAGACCAAGGGCGATCAGGAAAAGATGGGCCTCGCGCTCAATCGTCTGGCGCAGGAAGATCCGTCGTTCCGCGTGCAAACCGATGAAGAATCGGGGCAGACGATCATCTCCGGTATGGGCGAGCTGCACCTCGAAATTCTGGTCGACCGCATGCGCCGGGAGTTCGGCGTGGAAGCGACCGTCGGCAAGCCGCAAGTCGCTTATCGCGAAACGGTGCGCAAGAAAGTCGAAGACGTGCAGGGCAAATTCGTCAAGCAGTCGGGCGGCCGCGGCCAGTACGGCGACGTCGTCATCTCGCTCGAACCGGACAAGGAAAAGCCGTACGAATTCGTCGATGCGATCAAGGGTGGCGTGGTGCCGCGCGAGTACATCCCGGCCGTGGACAAGGGCATTCGCGAGACACTCAACAGTGGCGTGGTGGCCGGCTATCCGGTCGTCAACGTGAAGGTCACGCTCACGTTCGGCTCATACCACGACGTGGACTCGAACGAGAACGCGTTCCGTATGGCAGGTTCGATGGCCTTCAAGGAGGCCATGCGCAAAGCCGATCCGGTGCTGCTCGAGCCGATGATGGCCGTCGAGGTCGAAACGCCCGAAGAGTTCATGGGCAACGTGATGGGCGACCTCTCAGGGCGTCGCGGCATCATGCAGGGCATGGACGACATCGTGGGCGGCGGCAAGATCGTGCGCGCCGAAGTGCCACTCTCGGAAATGTTCGGCTACTCGACATCGTTGCGCTCGCTCACACAGGGGCGCGCCACCTATACGATGGAATTCAAGCACTACGCCGAGGCGCCGAAGAACGTGGCCGACGCCATCATTTCGTCCAAGAAGTAACGCAGCAGACGTCGGGTGCGGTGAGCAGAACAGACTGCACACCGCGCTGACGATCAACGCCCGCAACTGGCACGCTCTCGTCTCGCGACAGGATCGTTCCGCTAGCGGGCGTTGTCCTTTTTGCCTTAGCGCGCCACATCAATATGAAGAACATTCTCAGCATCCAGTCTCATGTCGTGTTCGGCCACGCCGGTAACAGCGCCGCCGAGTTCCCGATGCGGCGTCTTGGTGTCAATGTCTGGCCGATCAACACGGTGCAGTTCTCGAATCACACCCAATACGGCAAATGGACCGGGCAAGCGTTGCCCAGCGAAGAAATCCTGCGGCTCGTCGATGGCATCGACGACATCGGTGAGCTGGGACATTGCGATGCCGTACTTTCCGGCTATCTCGGTGCGCCGGAGCAGGCGGGCTTCGTGCTCGCGGCGGTGCAGCGCGTCAAACAGGCCAATCCCGCAGCGATCTACCTGTGCGACCCGGTGATGGGGCATCCCGAGAAAGGGTGCCAGGTCAAGCCGGGCATCGAGCAGTATCTCGTCGAACACATGCCTGCGGCGGCCGACATCATGGCCCCCAATCATCTCGAGCTGGAAAAACTCTCGCAGCATCCGATCGACACGCTTGAGGATGCCGTCGCGGCATGCCGCGCCCTGCTCTCACGCGGGCCGAAGATGGTGCTCGTCAAGCATCTGGAATACGCCGGCAAGCCTGCCGACCGGTTCGACATGCTGGTGGTGACGAACGACGAGGCCTGGCATGGCTACCGTCCGCTGTATCCGTTCTCGCGTCAGCCTGTGGGCGTGGGCGACCTGACCTCGGGTGTCTTCCTCGCGCGCTTGCTCAAGGGCGATACGGCTCGTGCGGCGTTCGAGCACACGCTTGCCGCAGTCGACGCCGTGCTGCGCGCCACGCATCTCGCTGGCCGTTATGAGTTGGAAATCGTTCGGGCGCAAGACGAGATCGTCACGCCGCCACGCCGTTACGAGGCGCGGGCGGTCTGACTGCGCAGGCAGTACGGCGCAGGGCGGATCAATACGTGCGCAGTTGCTCGGCGTGATGTGACAGATGATCCGCCATGAAGGTCTGGATGAAGTAGTAGCCGTGATCGTAGCCGTTGTGACGTCGCAGCGTCAGCGGCTGGCCGGCGTCGCGGCATGCCTGCTCGAAGATGTCCGGGTGCAGTTGCGCTTCGAGGAACTGGTCGTTCAGGCCCTGATCGATCAGAATACCGCCCGGGAACACCATCTGACCGGCCTTCGCGATCAGTTCACTGGCGTCGTACTCTCGCCACGCTTCTCGATCCGTCCCCAGATACCCGGTGAACGCCTTCTCGCCCCACGGGCAACGCATCGGCGCCGCAATCGGCGCAAACGCCGACACCGAGCGGAATTTGTCAGGGTTGCGCAGCGCTAGCGTCAACGCACCATGCCCCCCCATCGAGTGACCGAAGATGCCGATGTGCTCCGCGTCGATGGGCAGCGATTGCGTCACCAATGCGTAGAGTTCGTCGACAAGATAGCTGTACATGCGATAGTTCTTGGACCATGGCGCCTGCGTCGCGTCGAGATAGAAGCCTGCGCCGACGCCGAAATCCCACGCATCGGCCTCGCCCGGCACGTCCGCACCGCGCGGGCTGGTGTCGGGGGTAATCAGCGCCACGCCATGCTCTGCGGCCAGCCACTGTGCGCCGCCCTTGATCATGAACGTCTCTTCCGTGCAGGTCAGCCCCGCAAGATAAAACAGCGCGGGCACCGCACGGCCGTCGCGCACTTGCGGCGGCAGGAACACCGAAAAGCGCATCGGCAGACCGATGGTGGTCGAGGCGTGACGATAGAAGCGCTGCGCGCCGCCGAAACAACGGTGTTCTGAAATGAGTTCGAGCATGACGAAATCCGGGAAAGTTCGGGAAGCCGGTAATGGCATCGCTACCAGCCATCTGGCCACCATTGCGATACGGCAGCTATCTTACCTCGCGCGACGGCGCGTGACATCGCCAAGGCGCCCAGGGCGTACAACGCATGTCGGTGTGCGCCGGATGACTGCCAACTACGCGGCACTCGTCGGCGATCTGAAGAAAGCACTCGTTGCGGTAGGGCGCAAGGACGTCGAGATCCCGATCGCCACTTCGGCCAACGTCGCCGACATGGTCTTGCCTGAGCGCGGTGCCCGCCGGGCCGGTCAGGCCGGCGGTCCGCGCGACGACATCGCATCAGCCGTAAGCGCGCCGCAGGCGAGGCACGGACCGAAACGCGGTGGCATCGCGCTTTGGGTCCGTGTCGAAAAAAAAGTGTCAGGATTTCTAAACTTTTCGCCGCAGCCGTCGCTATACGTTAAAGGACGTGAGGTGACGCGTTACACAGCCGGTGAGAATTCGATCTCCGCAGCGCGTTGTCATAATCGCTGGCTATGATGCGTCGCGCAATATGAGACGTGGCCTCAGCCAGCGTCAGACGCACCGAAGCCCCCCTCCCGTCAGGCAGTTGCGGCAACGTAGTCCGTCAGCAGTGCATCACAGAAGCATCGCGCCACCCTCGCCGGCACGGTCCCCTTTGGCGGACCGGTCAGGACGAAGACGACGATGCATAACACCGACCAGATTCACCAGAGATTCACCCTCGGGGGTCATATGAAGCTGATCTTGCTGGCGCTTGCCGCCTCGCTGCTTACGCTCGTCATGATGGTGCAGGCGCGCAGCGAAGCCAACGACGTTGCCGCCTCTACCCCGGGCGCCCGGCCCGCAGACATCAACGTCAGCGACCGCGTACGCACTCGCAAAGACATGGCGATGTGGAACGCACGCCGCAAGATGCACGCCGTGCGTCAAGAAGACTGATACCGCCAAAGCATCATTCTCCGCGCAGCAACATGCTGCGCCGCACCAAATTTGGGCATCCTCCGCCGCCGTCCTATAGTGGAAACGCGATTCAGGTGAGGAGACAAGAAAGATGCCCATATTCCACTTCAACCTTTACGACTTGACGTTGTTCCTGCCGATGGCGGTGGCCGGCGCGCTGCTCGTTGGCGGTATCCCCGTCGCGACCCGCAGCACGCGCTACGGCCTGCGCGCGGCCGGTGCGGTGGCCGGAGCGCTCGTTGCACTCCTTGTCATGGAGGCGTTGCCCGTGCTCGTATAGCCGGCCTACGCGTTCGAGCGCATCGAACAACGGAAGGTCTCTGGCGCGCGGCGCGCGGTGAGCGCTTTTCCCGAAAATTTTTCCGAATTTCGCGGCGCGATCCGGCAGTCGATCACCGCAAGCGTTGAGTCCATCGTCAAATACGACGGTCACGACGCTGTCATCGCCGCCACCTATGCTGGTCTTCGGCAACTTCGGTTGCGCTGTCACCCTCTCTGTTGCGCCGCCGACCCGCTCGGCGGCTTTTTTTTGCTGCCGCCGGCACGCGCCGCCGGTCATGCGCACGCGCGTCGCTTTTGTCCCGACACGCGCCTCGCCATCGCCTACAATCACCGGAAGTGCAACGCCGAGTGCGTAGTTCCAATGATCAAGATCGGAGACTTCGCGCGACGCCGACAGAGGAGGTTCCCGCATGTCCGACGCGTTCTCCCGCGCCTTTGCCGTCGTCATCAATCAATACCGTTCGCCGCGCCAATACACTGTGTCGGTGGAGCGGGCGAGCGAGATGATCGCGAAGAATATCGGCTTGTTTTCCGACGGGTTTGCCGCGGAACCGCACCTGATCGTCGGTTTATTCGAACACGAGGCCGACGCATGGGCGCTCGCCCGCCGCCTCCAGCGCACCCGCACGACCGTTCAGGCCCTGCTTCAGACACCCGCGCGCGCCGCATTCGTCGCCCCTCCCGAACTGGATCCGAGCGACTGACGTAAGCCCCACCCGCCTCGCCCTCCTTCACGACTGCCATGGGTCAAAAAAAGCACGCCAGCGTCTGTTCGCAAGTGTAGAATTCGGAATTCCAGATATCACGAAGACCGGCGAGCACCGGAATTCCATGTCGAACCCCGCTGCATCCCCCGACTCGACGGCAACCGACCGGCCCCTCGCGCCGCTTGAACCCCTGACGAGCACGCCCGTACTGATCGATCAGGTCTATTCGCGTCTGCGCGACGCCATTGCGGATCTCACGCTGCCCCCGGGCGAGCGCATCCGGCAGGCCGAACTGGCCGATTCGCTAGGCGTGTCGCGTCAGCCCGTCAGCCATGCCTTGCAGTTGCTCAAACGCGACGGTCTGGTTTGCGACAGCGGGCGTCAGGGTCTGGAGGTCGCCCCCATCGACGCCGATCACCTGCGCCAGCTCTACCAGGTGCGCACGGCCCTTGACGGTCTCGCCGCACGGCTCGCGGCCACACGTATGGCACAAGGCACGTTGAGCGAACCGGAACTGCGACGTCTGCAGGAGGCGGTTGCGACTGGCATGGCGATGACGCGAGGCACACCGGTGGCGCGTCAGGTCCGCATTGAGGTGGCTTTCCACACGGCGTTGCACGACGCGTCGGGCAACCCGCTGATCGCGCAGACGGTCGCGCCGCAATGGCCGCACATCATGCGGGCGATGGCCGCGACGCTTGGGGCCATGCCGATGCAGGAAGTTGTCTGGCTCGAACACGGGGAAATCGTCGCGCGCATCGCGGCTGGGGATGCCGATGGCGCCGAGGCCGCCGCCCGCGAACACACCGAAGCGGATGGCGGCAATGCGCGCCGCGAGTGGCTCGCGCGGCTGGCCGCGTCGCACTGATCATGCAAGCCGTCATCTCCGCCGCCCTCCCCGTCTTCGGGCTGATTTTCGTCGGCTATCTGTGCGCCCGTCGTGCCTGGCTCGGCGAGACCGCGCTCGACGCGCTCAACCGCTTTGTCGTCTATCTCGCGCTGCCTGCCGTCCTGTTCCAGTCGATGGCGCAGATCACGTGGGCGGAATTGGTCAACCCTGGGTTTCTGGGCGCATTCGGCGGCGGCATGGCCGCAACGTTCGCGCTGTCTTTCATGCTCGATCGCGCAGTGCGCGGACGTCTGACCGACGCCAGCATCGAAGGCATGGGCGCGGCCTATCCGAACGCCGGGTTCATGGGATTGCCGCTGTGTCTCGTGGCCTTCGGTCCGGCCAGCGTACCGGCGGTGGTCGTCGCGATGCTGCTCACAGCAACCGTGCTCTTCGCCATCTCCATCGCGATCATCGAGACGGATCTGCAAGCCACGCCGAACTGGCGTCGCACGGCGGGCTTCGTCGCCCGGGCGCTGGTGCGCAATCCGCTCGTCGTTTCGCCGTTCGCCGGCATGGCGTTTGCGGCCGCAGGTGTTGCACTGCCTGCGCCCGTGTTGCATTTCACCACGTTGCTCGGCGGGGCGGCCAGTCCGTGCGCACTGGTGGCGATCGGCATGTTTCTCGCGCAAAGCTCCGGGGCGGCCAAGGAGCCCCGGATTGCACGCGCGGTGGGACGTCTCGTCGGACTCAAGCTCATCTTTCAACCGGCGGTCACGGCATTTCTGGCGTTCCGTGTCTTCGATCTTCCGACGATCTGGGCGCACAGCGCACTGCTGCTCTCGGCCCTGCCCATTGGCACGGGGCCGTTCATGCTGGCGCAACTGTACGGACGCGAAGCCGCTGTCGCCTCGCGCGCGATTCTGATTTCGACGGTGCTTTCGGTGGTGACGGTGTCGCTGCTGATCGGCTGGTTCAGCGGACGATAAGACAAGGGCAAGCAGGCCCCGGCGTCATTTCGGGCTTGTCGCTGCCCGCCGGTGATACGCTCAACGCAGCGTCGCCGCAGAGGCCACGACGACGCGGTCGCGACCGGAACGCTTTGCGGTGTACAGCGCCGCGTCGGCAGCACCAAGCAAACGCATCGGAAGTGTCTCTGGGTCGTGACTATCACGCGGGTCCACACTCGCCAGGCCAATAGAAATCGTGAGCGGCACGAGCGCACCGTCGTCGTCCGGAACTTCCAACCGCGCCACAGCGCGACGGACTCGCTCGGCAACCGTCCCCGCCCAGTTCTGTTCCGTCTGCACGAGCAGTGCGGCGAACTCTTCCCCCCCGTAACGGGCGAGGGTATCCGTCACTCGCAATTGCGCACGCATACACACGCTGGCGGCACGCAACGCACGGTCGCCGGTGGCGTGACCATGGCTATCGTTGACGCGCTTGAAATGGTCGATATCGATCAGCAGACACGCGAGCGGCGCACCATAACGTGCGCCGCGCACCACTTCTTCACGCAAACGCTGATCGAAATAGCGGCGATTCGACAGCCCGGTGAGCGGATCGGTCAGGCCGATACGCTTGAGGCGTTCGCGATTCCACATGTTCTCGAGACACACGGCAACAACCGCGCCGAAGCGCTCGAGAAAATCGGTCGCCATTTCCGGCGAGAAGCGGCGCACGTCGCGGCTGCCCAGTGCGATGACGCCCAGATAGCGGCCGTTGCGGGCAAGCGGCATAACGACGGCACTTGCAGGCGCGCGCGGCCCGAAGAGCGACGCGTGGCGCTCACGCGGCGAGCCGATCCAGAGTTGGCCATCGCCACACACGGCAGAGAACGTTCCGGCATCCTGCGCGATGCAAAGACCCGCGTCGAGCGCACGAATACCTTCGGCCGTGTCGATAAGATCGCGCAACGTGTCGTCGACCTCGGCGAGCATCAGACGCACCCCCGACAGATCGAAATCGTGGCGCAAGCGGTTAAGCATCACTTCCAGAAACTGACTGAAGTCGGGCGCACCCATCAGCGCCAACTCGATGTCCTGAAAACGTTTGAGGGAGCGCTCATTGCGCTGGACGGTCGCCAGCAGCGATTGCAAGGAGTCGAGCGTCGGTGCCTGGTTGGTTGCCACGTAAGGTCTCGAGAGACACGCGGCACTTCGCGGCCGCCTAGCGTGTTTGCCTTGCATCGTGCCTTGGCGCTTCGACATCACGCCCATCATGGGCGCCGAAGGACAAGTAACAGGCCGGAACGAATGTATCGAACGCGTTCGCCGAGCCCGTGGTGAGGCCGTCATGATAACGTCTGCAAGGGAGACGATCATGAGGCCGTTAACGGCACCCGCCCGTCAAATTGTAGGGTGGTGCCAGTGAATTTCGCCGCCATGAAATCGAGCCGTGGCGGGGTTTTTTGTGTTGCTAGGGAAAATACCTAGTTCATTAGCAGATCATGTGGCGGCGCACCAAATTCGTTGGCTGCCCCCCCAGCGCATCATCCGGACGGTCGGCCGACCATCTCGACAAGTCATTTTTGCAGCCCTACAATCGCGGCCGCTCGAACGCACTGCCAGTGACAAAGCTGACGGTGCGATCCGGCCCGATCGGGCGGCAGCGCGGCACACCCGCCGACGGCGCCGGCACTCAAACCTACGGAGACCTTGTTGTCCATGCTCTACCCGCGCACCCTGCGCAACGTCGGCGTCGCTCTTGCGCTGGCAACGTTTGCGATGTTCTCGGCCTCGGCATTCGCCGCTTCCGCCTCCCACACCCAGTCCCGTCATCACGCCAAAGCGCAGCATGCCTCGTCATCGAAGCATCGCCGTCACGGCGCAGCGACGAAAGCGTCGGCGAAGACGTCTGCGCATAAGAAATCTCACGCACACAAGACGGCGCACGGCAAGAAGAAAACCATGAAGGCGCATCACACGTTGCCGCCCAAAACGACGCACCGGACACACCCGACAGTGGCCAGCCATCGGCATCCGCATTCGCGTGCCTGAAGTCGTGCACCGCGTTATAGTGAACGTTAAGTTAGCGCGCATAGCAAGGCGACGCTCTCTACCGTTCTCTTTCACTCAAACCGCATAGCGCGGTGACACGTCCATGACACCCCGGCAAGCCAGCGCTCGCGTTGCGTCCACGCCACAAGACACACCTTCCATCACTTCGCTCGATGATATTTTTGCGCTCGCCGTTTTCGGTGACGGCGGTTCTCATTTTGCCGGGCATGCTTCCCGTTCGATGGGAGCGCCAGCATGACGTCGCCCCACATCCTGCCGGCGACGATGGAGGACGTTGCACCTATCGCAGAGTTGCATGCGCGGAGTTGGCAAGCGACATATGCGCATATGCTGCCGACGGAACATGTGCGCGATCATCTCATGCAGGAACACGCTGCGTTGTGGCGCGACCGTTTGATGCGCGCCGACGACCCCGCAATGCGTATATGGAAAGCGTGTCCCGACATGGCGAATGGACCGCTCGCCGGATTCGTGTGCGCGTTATCCGGCGGTGACGGCATTTTGCTCGATAACCTCCATGTGGCCGCCACGTGGCAAGGCCGGGGCGTTGGCCGGGCCTTGTTTCATCAGGTAAGGAACTGGGCGAGTGCCCTCGATCCCGACGCTGCACTTTATCTCTGGGTACTCGCGCGTAATACGCGCGCCCGGCAGTTCTACGACCGGCTGGGCGGCCGCGCGGGTAGGGTTCATCCGATTGCGGTGTCACCCGGCATTGAAGTGCCGGCATTGCGTTACGTCTGGCAGACCGAAAAGACATGACCTCGGACGTGCCGCCACAAGGGTAGTCAGACCGGTCGTCCGGCAGTACCGAATGCATGCCGCAACGCAGCGAAAAATGGCTTGAAACTGGCGTGGATCAACAATCTAAAGTTTCCCTGCTTGACACCTTCCCACCTTTCCCGTAAAAAAACGGGTGCATGAACGTTGTATGGCGAGTCTTGTGTCATCTAATGTCGCCCTCTGCGTCAACTCGGTTGTACCTGATCAGCTTTAATGTCATGCGCTCGCTGAGCTTCTCGCTCGCTCATTTGAAAACTTTAAGGATTTAAGAAATGGCAACTGGTACCGTCAAGTGGTTTAACGACGCCAAGGGTTTTGGATTCATTACGCCGGACGAAGGTGGTGAAGATCTCTTCGCTCACTTCTCGGAAATCCAATCGAAGGGTTTCAAGTCCCTGCAAGAGAACCAAAAGGTCAGCTTCGAAGTGAAGATGGGACCGAAGGGCCGTCAGGCCAGCAACATCCAGCCGCTGTAAGCGACGGATGTTTCGCTGCTGATCGCTAACGCGATCGACGCGCCTCGGGTAGTGCCGCAAGGCCTGCCCGAACTGAAAACCCCGCTCACGCGGGGTTTTTTCATTTTTGCAGGTATGCTGAACTTTTCGATCCGGAGGTGGCGATGGGCTTACCGGTAGATGGCGAATGGCACACCGAAAGGCCCGTTGCAGGATTTCGATGCACCGCATGACCGCGCGCAGAGGGTGACCTTGCCGAATCCCTGAGTCAGCGCCAGTTCAGCCCGCAAGAAAGCCGCCATCGGCTGCCAGAACGTGTCCGACGACATAGCTGGACTCACTGGAACTCAGCCAGACGACGGCGGCGGCCACCTCCTCGGGATGCCCCATTCGCTTGAGCGGAAGACCCGCCGCAACGCTGCGCATATCGGCAATGCCCGAGGCGAGCATCATGGCGGTCACCACACGCCCGGGTGCGACCGCATTGATGCGAATACCCGAAGGGGCATATTCCATCGCGGCTGCGCGAGTGAGCGAATTGAGCGCCGCCTTGGAGGCGCCATAGAGCGCGAGCCCGGCATTGGGATTGCGTACACCGCTCACACTCGTGTTGTTGACGATAGTGCCGCCACCGGAGGCGAGAAGCGCGGAAATCTCGTGACGCATCGCGTGAAAGACAGCGCGAACATTAGTGTCGAACACCTGCGAATAGACGGCGTCGGTCTGGTCAGCCAATCGCGCGCGCGGCTCCTGGAAACCGGCGTTGTTGAACACTGTGTCGAGCCGGCCGAATTGCGTCATCGTTTGCGTTATCGCGCTGACGATATCCGCTTCGCACGTCAAATCCGTGCAGACGAACATGCCCTCTGCCCCGAGCCGCCGGATATCCTCCGCCAGCGCGTCTCCGAGTGCCTTGCGCCGTCCAGTGGCGATCACGGCACGCGCCCCCTCCTGAGCCATGCGCAAGGCCGTGGCGCGGCCGATACCGCTGGTGCCACCCATGACGAGGCATACGCGGCCGTCGAGTCTTCCTGCGGGCACACTGACGGGTATCGGCCCGGCAAGTTCGGTCAGCGAGGGGAAATCGTTCATGGTGGCGACCTCTCAAGATGTTGTTTCAGGACGACTTCGTCCGGGCAACGTTTCCGGGCCTGCGTCACACGCCCAGGCACGCGCTCGTCACCGCTGCTTCAACGCGGCGGTGTAAAGCCGCATTCCGTCCAGTACGATGCGATCCTGCCCGCGCGCCAGACGACCTAGCGCCTCCATCACCTGCGCGCGAGCAAACGCGTGAATTCCTGCCACGCGCTTCTTGCCGGCCGGCGTCAGGAACAACCGCTTCACACGGGCATCGTGCTCCGAGACCGCTTCGCCGACATCGCCGGACTGCACCAGCTTGCGCAGCATCCGGCTGACGCTCGACTTCTCGAGATGAAGCCGGGCGCCGAGGTCGCGCGCCGTAATACCCCCGCGCTCGATCTCGATCAACGCGTGGACAGCGGACGGCGAAAGATCGGTGCCGGCAAAATTGCCGCCCATGAAACCCAGCTCCCGGACCATCTCGCGCGATACGGTGCGAATGGCTTCGACCAACGACGGATCGGGACTCACTGTGCAAACGCTCCCATTGGCATTTCGCTGAAATCTACCTCAACATAGTTGCACAATACAACTTAATAGTTGCGTTTCGCAACCGCAAAAATAAAAAAAGCATCGTGAGCCGCTGCCCACGATGCCCATCTACCGCTTCAATGCGCAGTACTGCGCGATGCTGGCGTAGTGATCCGCCTCGGTTCAGACCGCTCGCGGCTTCACACGACTGGCGGCTTCGAGCGCGTTGCTGCGAGCGACATCCAGATCGTTGTCATACGCCAGTGCAACCCCCATACGGCGCTTCACGAAGCTCTCCGGCTTGCCGAACAGACGAATGTCGGTTTGCGGCACTTGCAGGGCGCGATCCACGTCGTCGAACACGATGCCTGTCGCGTCCACGCCGCCGTAAATGACGGCACTCGCGCCGGGCGTCTTCAACGTGGTGTTGACCGGCAGACCGAGAATGGCGCGCGCATGCAGCTCGAACTCGTTTTGCCATTGGGTAATCATCGTGACCATGCCCGTGTCGTGCGGACGCGGACTGACTTCGCTGAACCACACGTCTTCCCCCCTCACGAACAGCTCGACACCAAAGATGCCCTGTCCGCCGAGGTTGTTCGTGACGTCGCGCGCGATCAGACGAGCGCGTTCGAGCGCCACCGACGACATCGGATGCGGCTGCCAGCTCTCGACATAATCGCCGCTCACCTGCTTGTGACCGATCGGGGCACAGAAGTGCGTCTCGATCTGCGCGTCGGCACCACGCGCACGCACGGTTAGCAGCGTGATTTCGTAGTCGAAGTCGATGAAGCCCTCGACGATGATGCGACCATGGCTCACTCGGCCACCGGCCATCGCGTAATCCCATGCCGCCTTCACGTCGGCAGGGCCGTCGATCTTGCTCTGCCCCTTGCCCGAACTGCTCATCACCGGCTTGACGATGCACGGGTAGCCGATGCCGCCGTCGATGGCGGCCTGCAATTGCTCTAGCGAATCGCAGAACCGATACGGGCTCGTCGGCAACCCCAGCGTCTCGGCGGCCAGACGGCGAATGCCTTCGCGATCCATCGTCAGACGCGCGGCGCGAGCCGTCGGGATCACGCGCACCACACCGTCTGCTTCGAGCGCTTCGAGCATCGGTGTGGCAATGGCTTCGATCTCGGGCACGACGAGATCCGGCTTTTCGGCTTCGATCAACGCTTTGAGTTGCTCGGGATCGGTCATCGCGATGGTGCGGGCGTGGTGGGCAACCTGCTGCCCCGGCGCGTTGTCATAGCGATCCACGGCAATCGTCTCAACCCCCAGACGCTGCAATGCGATCAGCACTTCACGGCCGAGTTCGCCCGCGCCCAACAGCATGACCTTCGTCGCGTTCGGCGACAGCGGTGTTCCGATAGTGGTCATTTTCGACCTTTGGAGAGTAAGAAATCAGAAGCATCGACGCGACTTGGCGTCGTACGCGAAAGCCGTATTGTAGCGAGCATGACCGCCGCTGCGCCGCCGGCAACGTCAAACAAGCGCACCTCGCAGCACACGGCGGCAACTCGCCACCATGCATGCCTCGCTCTCCTGATAGCCCGTGAGCACCCAGGCGGTGCCGGCGTTGGTCATCGCGCCCACCAGCGCCACGCCGACAATTCTCGCCTGCGCTTGCGCATCCTCACTGGCCAGCGGCGGCACGTTGGCCATGCTCAGGATCAGCTTGGCGAATTCCGAGATATAGCGGTGATAGGTCTGGTCCATCTCGGAACTCACACCCATCACCTCGAGCAGCAAAACACGCGCCGCATGCGGGTTGCGCAGAAACGCGAAAAAACTGTGCAGACTGGCGTCGAGCCGCGCGTCGAGCGTTGGTGCGCTCTCGGTAATGGCAGCTTGCAATTGCCCGAGCAAGGTTTGCGCATGATGCGCGTACGTCGCTCGCAACAAATGCTCCAGGTTCTCGAACGCCGCATAGAAATACCGGTCGTTGAGCTTGGCCAGACGGCACACCGAACGCACCGTCGCGCGACGAAATCCGACCGTGCCGAAAACTTCCGTGGCGGCATCGATCAGTGCAGTAAGGCGTGCCTGCTCCCGCTGGGCCTGCCCCACCCCGCCATAGCGCCGCCCGCCGGTCGCCGTTGGCGGCACACCCGGCCCCGCAGGTGGCGATGCCGTCGATGCGGCATCTCTCGATTCGAGCCCTTGTTCCATTTCGCTATTTGACATCACCTGAGTGTAAAACTAAAGTGGTGACGATCAACACCAAATTAAAGATTACAGATCATGCGACGTCCGTCACCCGACGGTGGGTAGACGCGTCACAAATCGGAGACAAACACGGTGAAGACGTTGACGGACAAAGTGGCAGCCATTACTGGTGCCGGGTCGGGCATGGGCCGTTCGCTGGCACTCGAACTGGCGCGCCGCGGGACGCATCTCGCGTTATCGGATATCGACGAAAGCAGCGTGACGAACACGGCCACCGCCTGCCGCGCGTTGGGCGTTCGCGTCACGACGCAGCGGCTCGACGTCGCAGATCGCGACGCCGTTTTCGCCTGGGCTCACGAGACGGCTGCAGCCCACGGCAAGGTCAACCTCGTCTTCAACAATGCCGGCGTTTCGTTGTCGGTGCCGGTGGCGACCATGCGCCAGGAAGATTTCAAATGGCTGATGGACATCAACTTCTGGGGCGTCGTGCATGGCACGCAGGCGTTCCTCCCCCACCTGATGGCGTCCGGCGAAGGGCATATCGTCAATACGTCGAGCCTGTTCGGCATCATCGCCATGCCGACCCAATCGGCCTATAACGCCAGCAAGTTCGCCGTGCGCGGCTTCACAGAAGCGTTGCGAATGGAGCTGGAACTGGCGCACGCGCCCGTCTCATGTACGTGTGTGCATCCGGGCGGCGTCGCGACCAACATTGTGCTGACCTCGCGTATCGACGACAGCATCACCCTGCTCACCGGTGTGGACGCCCACACGCACCGCCGGCGTGCCAACAAGCTCATCGACGCGACGAGTGCGGACGCCGCTGCACGGCAGATCCTCGCGGGCGTCGAGCGTAATGCACGACGCGTGCTCGTCGGCGACGACGCGCACCGCATCGATAAACTGGCCCGTCTGCTCGGCGCGCGCTATCAGACCGTGGTGGCCTGGCTCTACCGGCGCTCTGCCATGGCTCGCAAGCCTTCGTCGAAAGCGCACGACGCAGCGGCTCGCTCCACGGCAACCAAATAGACAACGCCCGGAGACCATCGCCATGACGGCAAACACGACAGCCACCGATGTCGACCGTGTCGGCACGGACCTCGACGTCATCATCGTCGGCGCAGGACTCTCCGGCATCGCTGCCGCGCATTTCTTGCGCGAGCGCTGTCCGGGCACGCGATTCGCCATGCTCGAAGCGCGCCAGTCGCTCGGCGGCACATGGGATCTCTTCCGCTATCCCGGCGTGCGCTCCGACTCCGACATGTTCACGCTCGGCTTCAGCTTCCGTCCCTGGGCCAGCCCCCGGGCCATTGCCGATGGCAGCGAGATTCTCGAGTATCTCAAGGACACCGCTCGCGCAGAGGGGCTCGACAGCCTGATCCGTTACGGCCACAAGGTTCGTGAGGCCCGCTGGGATTCGACTATCGCGCGCTGGACGGTGGACATCGAACGCACACACGCCGACGGCCGTCAGGACACGCAGGCGCTCACGTGCCGCTTCCTCTTCATGTGCAGCGGGTATTACGCTTACGATGCCGGACACGCACCGACGTGGCCGGACATGGACACCTTCACCGGCACCATCGTGCATCCGCAGCACTGGCCTCAGGATCTCGACTATCGCGATAAGCGCGTGGTCATCGTCGGCAGCGGCGCCACGGCGGTAACGCTGCTGCCGAGCATGGCGGCGACGGCGGCACACGTCACCATGCTGCAACGCTCGCCGAGCTACATCCTGTCGATGCCGAGTCGCGACGGCGTCGCCGAACGTTTGCGCGCGTGGCTGCCGGCGGGCATGGCGCACCGCATCGTGCGCGCGAAGAACGTGCTCATCGCCCTCGGCTTCTACAATGCGGCGCGACGCTGGCCGCACGCCATTCGTCGCTTACTGATTCGCCGCGCAGCGCGGCAGGCACAAGGCCATGTCGACGTCGAACGCGACCTCACGCCCCGCTATCAACCGTGGGATCAACGGCTTTGCCTCGCACCGGGCGGCGACATCTTCAAGGCGTTGCGCGACGGACGAGCCGCCATCGTGACTGACGAGATCGCGTCCTTCACAGCAAACGGGCTCGCGCTCAAAAGCGGCAAGACGCTCGACGCCGACATCGTCGTGACGGCGACCGGCTTGCGCGTGCAGTTGATGGGCGGCGCCCGTCTGCTGGTCGACGGCAAACCCGTGGCACTCTCCGACTCGGTCGCCTACAAGGGCATGATGTACAGCGATGTGCCCAACCTTGCATCGGTCTTCGGCTACACCAATGCGTCGTGGACACTCAAAGCCGAGTTGATCGCGCAATACGTCTGCCGTCTCATCAATCATATGAATGCGCAGGGGGCGGACACCTGCGTGCCGCAGTTGCGCGATGGCGAGCATGGCGAGATGCCGGCCATCGGCCTGACGTCGGGCTACATTCAGCGCGCCGCCGGGGCGCTGCCAAAACAGGGTGGCCGCAAGCCGTGGGTGTTCTATCAGAATTACCTGCGCGACCTGCGATTGATGCGCTGGGGCAGCGTCGACGATGGCGCCATGCGTTTCGAGCGTCGCGCGACGCGACCGGTCGGGCCGGACGCGGCCACGGCCAGGCATACATCGAATACGACGGGCGTCGCGGCATCGGCGACACGTTATTAGCCCGCACGCGCCGCGATGGGTGACGCGCCACGTTGTAACCCGCTTGCGCCCCGCGTTGTTACGATGCACCCTGACTCCCGTTGCCTGCTGCTCGATACGCCATCATGCTCATTGCTTATTTGTTCGGTTGCCTCGTCATTGCGTTTGCCGCCGTTGCGGTCGTGTTGATGCGTTTCACGCATCGCGTTGCGCGCCGCGCCGAAGCGGCCGTGCCGCCAGACGGCCAATATCTCGATATCGATGGCGAGCGCCTGCATTACGTGGATTTCGGCCAGGGTCCGGCCGTCGTGTTCATTCACGGCCTTTGCGGTCAGTTGCGCAATTTCGCCTATTTGCCGCTGGCAGCGCTCGCGCGCACGCATCGCATCGTGCTCGTCGACCGGCCAGGGTCCGGCTACTCGACGCGTGCCGCACAACACGATGGCGCGATTGCCTCGCAGGCGAACGCCGTCGCCCGATTGATCGACACCCTCGCGCTTGAACGTCCGCTTGTCGTAGGACACTCGCTGGGCGGGGCGGTATCGCTGGCGCTGGCGCTCGATCATCCGCAACGCGTCGGGGCACTCGCCTTGATCGCACCGCTGACGCAGCCGGTGTCCGAGGTGCCTGCGGCCTTTCGCGCCCTGACCATTCGCAGCGCCCGCTGGCGCCGCTGGGTCGGACGCACCCTCGCCGTGCCTATCGGCATGATGACGGGCCGCACGACGCTCACCCATGTCTTCGGCCCGGAAGACGCCCCGAAGGACTTCCTCGTTCGCGGCGGCGGCGTGCTCGGCTTCCGGCCGGGCAACTTCGAGGCGGGCAGCGTCGACATCCTCGCCGCCGAACGCGACATGCCCAGCCTTGCAGCACGTTACCCAGCCTTGTCGGTCCCCGTCGACATCCTCTATGGACGTGGCGACCGCATCCTCGATTACCGCCTGCAAGGCGAGACCATGCCGCTCGCCAGCGAACGCGTGCAGTTGACGCTCGTGGACGGCGGCCACATGCTGCCCGTTACGCAGCCCGAGGCGACGATGCAATGGCTGAAGGACGTTGCGGCACGCATGCCCGCGCCACAGTACGGCGCCCCCCAGCCCGCCATGACGGTGTCGGTGCACGCGGCGAATGGCACGGCGTCATGACGCCGCCCCGACACGCGCGGCTCACCCTGCCCGCCCCGAACACCGCACACTCCACTCAGGCCGCACATCGGGGGTAGCCCCGCCTGCGCCGAGGGCCTTCCGGTGGCAAACTAGACGCTTCCCGATTCAGCGCGATTTGCGTGCGCACGCCTCATGTCCGATCGCAACGAAGCCCACCCGGCGCCACCCAGCCTCCGAATGGCCGCCAGCGTCGTCGTGCTGCGCGAACGAGCCAGCGGCATGGAAGTCTTGCTGTTGCGACGTGCCGTACGCGCGACCGACTTCAGTTCCGATGCCTACGTATTCCCCGGCGGCGTAGTCGATGCTGGCGACCGGCTGGGCCACCTCGTGTGCGATGCCCTCGACGACGCGACGGCCAGTCGGCGTCTGCAACTGCCCGAGGGGGGCCTCGATTACTACGTGACCGCCATGCGGGAATGCTTCGAGGAAACGGGCGTGTTGTTCGCCGACGATGGCTCTGGCACCCCCATCGACCAACATCGCCTCGGCATCATGCGCGGCGAACGCGAGGCGCTGCACGAGGGGCGAGTTGATATTGCATCGCTATGCCGCTCGTTCGACGTGCAACTCGCCGCGCAACGTCTGCACTATCTGAGTCATTGGGTCACGCCGCTGGGCTTGGCAAAGCGTTTTGACACACGGTTCTTTCTGGCGAGGCTTCCCGAGGGTCAACAGGTCGAAGTCGATCAGATCGAGACGGCGGCGCACCGATGGATGCGCCCCCGGTACGCCCTCACGCATGCCGATCAACTTCGCCTGCTGCCGCCCACGCGCAAGCTGCTGCAATGGCTGGAGGGCATGGGCACTGCGGATCAGGCGATAGCCGCCGCAGCGGCACTGAAAGGGGTACCGCGCATTCAGCCGCGTCTTGCCAGCGGCAAACGGGGTCGCTGGCCGGTCACACCGGACGAACCGGCCTGGGCCGAATTGACCCTGACCGATCCGCACGAACAAGGCACGGGCAGCTACGAGATTGTGCCTGGGCGCGTGGTGACACTGATGCCCGGCACGCTGCGTCTGACCGCGCCGAATCCGGGCATGATGACTGGCCCCGGCACGAATACGTATCTAGTGGGCGGCAGCCCGGACAACGCGTGGGCGGTGATCGATCCGGGCCCCGACGACCCGGCGCACATCGACGCGATCCTGCGCGCCGCTCGCGGCCCCATCCGGCAGATTTTCGTCACCCATACGCACCGCGATCATTCACCCGGCGCGCGCCTGTTAAAAGCGCGGACGGGGGCAACGACCTATGGCATGCGTGCGCGTCATGACGAAGGGCAAGACACCGCCTTCGTGCCCGACGTGACGCTGGCAGACGGCGACGCGGCGACGTTGCCGGACGGCCGTATCCTGCGCGCGATTCATACGCCCGGACATGCAACCAATCATCTTTGCTATGCATTGGAAGGCGCTGAGCTGGTCTTCACCGGCGACCACGTCATGCAAGGCTCGACAGTCGTCATCAACCCGCCTGACGGGCATATGGCGACCTATCTGGCGTCGCTTGCGAAACTGGCCGCGCTCGCGCCCGAGTGGCTCGCCCCTGGGCATGGCTTTGTGATGGATCGGCCGGCGCAACGAATTGCCCGGCTCATTGCGCATCGGCTCGCGCGCGAGGCCCGTGCGCTCGATGCGCTTGCGCAGATAGGGCCGACGACGATCGAGACGCTCATACCGGTGGTGTATGCAGATGTGCCCGTGTCACGACACGCCGTCGCTCGGCGCTCCTTGCAGGCGCATCTGGAGAAACTCGCGGAGGACGGTCTCGCGTCGGTGTCGGCAGACGGTCAATGGCGGCGACATGCCGGTGCTGCGACGAGGAATTGAGACTGCCCCCGGGACTGGTGTCATTCGTACGAATCGCCGCCAAGCAACTCGTCGACGATGCGCTCTCCGGCCTTACGCCCGGCCATCTCGGCGTCGACACGATTGTCGCGATGCCCGTCGGGGGATCGCACCTCCGGCCCCTCCGGTTTGCCGTGTTTGATGACCTGCACCAGATAGTCCCAGGGTCCGGCGTACTCCTTCTGAAAGGCGCGCACGCGAACTTGATAACCTGCGCGGTATTCGTAGACCTGCTCATGCGATGCGTAGTTCATAACAGACTCCGGTTGGCGGGATGCAGGAAACGGCATGTCGAACGGGGTGGCTCGTGTTCGGCGCGAAAAGGTTGACTCGCATGGGTTCATGGCACATCGACGACGATGGGCTCGGTGCGCACGCCACTGGCAATCGCGTTGGCGGCAAGCTTGACGATCTCGTCTTCGGCATCCATGAACTGATCGAAGAGTGCTTCGCCGCTGGCGTCGGCATTTGCGAGACGATTGAGTGCGGCCCGCCCTATCTGGCAGTTGAAAACGCTGCCATCGACGTTGACGTAAAAACGCACGAACTCGCCGTCGTTTCCGAGTCCGATGCCGCCGTGCAGAAAGGAACTCATTGCCACCTCCGCTGCGCCCTGAAAGTCGAAAAACACCTTACGCTTTCAAAAAGCGTAGCACGTTCGAATTCAATAAGTGACATCGGCACGTTTCACCTGGCACACGGCGGAGGGCGGCGCAGACGAAAAAAGACCCACCTGGGGGTGGGTCTTGAAACCGGGTCGCATGGGGCACCATGACCACCCGGGAAGACAGGGTCATGTGAACATGACGGATTCATTATGGACGGCCTCGCTCGCACTGGCGGCAGGCGCCGGACGCGGTATTAGACATAGATCAAACTTTGTCAGTCTTTGTTCAGGGGGGGGCCCCGCCAGGGGATGCTATGAATCGCTCTCATACGACGTCACGCCCGCAGGCGGCCAATCCACCTGGCTGGATCATTCTCACCGGAGTGTTTTATGTACGAAGACGAGGTTAAAGTCGGCCTGAATCTACTTGAAATTGCGACCAATGCGAACGAAGGGATCACCTCCCAGGAGCGATTGCAGAGGTTAAGCGAGGGGATTCAGGCGATTGCGGTCAAGATGTTCGTCACGACGCCGGACCATCGCGCCCATCTCGCAGCCAAGATGCATGAAGCATGCGACGCCTTGCGTGACGTCATCACCGCTGACAAATCGCTGAGCAGTACCGAAGTCGCCGAGTTATGCGCAAGGCATGAAGGACATTACGCCGAGATCGAGAGTTGGGCGTCCAAGGCCGAACAGTTCGCGAATCATCGGATCAAAGCGGGTGAAGTGGTAAAGCGCCACCTGCATAAGATCTGAAGACTCGTCGGAAGCGCCCCTCACGGGTGGCGCAAAACTGTCCGACCGATTCGCGAGTGTGCAGCGTGCTTCAGAGGATGCAAAAATGCCGTGACCGGCTTAATGCCCGACACATGAATTTCTTGGAAATTTTCCCTGACCGGGAGAGGACTTGTCGCGAACAACGCTACGAACTACAAGGGAATTTTGGGGTGACCGATGGGACTCGAACCCACGACGACTGGAATCACAATCCGGTTAGCAAATAGCAATTTTTCTTTGTTTTTTAGGCTGTTAGGGTGTCCCGATTGTCAATTCTCATAGCTGGACATGCAACGGTGCGACAAGGCTTTCCGGCCGCCCGTTGACAAAAAAATCGACAGAAAGGGGCCAACGCTTGAAGCCGTATTTGCCAGTGCGTCCCAAAGATACCCCCCAATAGTCTGCGCAAAAATTCAGCACGAAAACTCGGGGCTCTGCGAGGAGTTTACGAGCCGGTATTAGGCGCGGTTGGGTGAGTGATTGGCAGCGCGATCCTCCCCCTACGTGCCCCACCGGCATCGGCTCACGGAAACAGAACTGCGGCGTAGTTGCGAGCGCTGTGGAGGATATGGACGACGTCAATTCGGTCGTCCGACTCGACCACACGATAGAAGATTTGGTAGTTGCCATAGACGCGATGGCGGATACCGTAACGCTCATAACGCGGCACCACGGGGAACGCTAGCGGCATCTCAGCAAGACTCAAGCACTTGTCTCGCAGCTCCTGAATGAACGTCACGGCACGGCGCGGATTGTCCCGCGCGATGTAGTCACCAATGGCTTCGAGGTCGACGATAGCTTCGGGCAGTAAGTGAACGATCATGCCTTGTCGTTCACCATTGCCTGATACTTCTTTTCGAGACGGTCGAACACGTCGGCGGCCGGTTGGCCCCGACCTGCTTGCGCGTCGGCAATGCCCTTCTCAACGACGGCATCGAGCGCAGCAAGCTGGGTCTCACGATCCTGAATGAGTCGCACGCCTTCGCGCAAAACCTCACTCTTCGAGCCGTAACGGCCCGTCACCACAAGCTCGGCAATGTAGCTCTCAAGTTGTCGCCCGAGTTCAGCGCTAATCATGATTTCCTCCGTTAGGGGGCTTGGCTGGAATAGCTGGAATTTTATCATCATTGATAATAGTTATCAAATTGCATGCCCAGCCCGATGTCGGGAACGGGAGTTGTTTGTCGAGTCCCGACCGAGCACTCAGAATATTCGGAAGTTACTGAAACTCATGGCACAGCACTCCTGCGATGATGAATTCAGCCGCAAACACGGCTAAATCCACTGGCATCTAAGGAGACTTTGATGGGCGATTCAAACGACAATGGCGGAAAGGATGGAGGAAACGGCGAACTCGACCTCCCCAAGTCGTTGACGCGTGAAGGGCATGTTGTCTGGTTCCACGAATACAAGAAGTACCTCGGTTACGCTTGGGACGAGGCAGCGGGAGAAATCAGGCGAGCGCATGTGTCTGACCCCGAGCACGCGATTTACTTCGAGACGTTTGCGGAAGCAATGGTGGCGACGGATAGGTTGATGGGGCCTCACGTCATTCTTCACGCGGCAAAGCGGGGTGGGAAACCGAGGTTGGTGCGGTAACCGTTGTTGCGGCCCATCCAATGCGGTGGGCCGTTATCCGCTATCTCTAGACTCACCCTCGCATTTTGCTACGCGGCCATCGACCGACTTTCCCCCCGCTCGTTTTCGCCAAGCACTTGCTTGCGCACGTCAAATTCGGATGGATAGCGTCTGACGTCAAACCGGATGAGACGCACGCCGATGGCCTTCATCATCGCATCCTTCTTCTCGTCACGTGTTTTTTGTCGCTGTCGGTCATGCGATGGATCGTCTAGCTCGACAGCCGCAACAACAGAAAAATCGCGGCGACATATTACGTAGTCCAGTGAAAGCTGCGCCACTCGATTGAAATGCTGCTGGTTCTTGCTTCGCTTTGTTCGCACGATCCTTTTTGCGTCCACCTGAGCCAGGATCACGTAGCCGGGCAAACTGCTTTCGATGAGTCGAAAAAATGCTTGTTCTGTCGCGGTTAACGGCTTTACCGCGTAGTACGCGGACGCATCAATTGCGCTACCAGTGCCACGAACTTTGTGCCCAGCGCGTATCGACAGTGTCGCGGCAACGACGACTATAAAAAATAGAGCGAGCGCCCCCCAGACCATGTGAATGTCTCCATCATTAAAAGTAAAGTGGGGGGCACTTTTGTAAAACTGGCTAACGACAGCACACCGTCGCAGAATCTTTGCGTGCTTTGTCTCTGTTGGCGGGCAACAAACCTGCTATGCCCTTTTTTTGAAGGGAATGATTTTGGCTGTACGCCTAATCTTCGCCGGTTGTTCCGTTTCGTTGCTTACTTGAGGGTGGTTTCGACAAAGCAAGTCCCATCCTCCGAAGTGCGGCTTGGTCTTCGCGCGGACTGTGGCGATAGTTGTCGAGTAAAGCCCGCTCGTCGGGGGAAAGATTGCTCTCGACGGCGACGGCTCGCACTCCTGTCAACACGTATTGAACGTCCACACCCAAACCTGCAACGGCACTTAGATATCGAGCGTCAGGAACTCGCTTCCCGCTCTCGTACGTAGTCTGCGCACGCCTAGTCACGCCTCCCACCGAAGCGAAGTCCTCCTGATTCAGGCTCAGACGCTTGCGCTCATCTCTCAAGCGATTGCCGATGTCTAACATCTCGGACATATCCCAAATCCATGAGATCAAATGATCCCTATACTTGTTTGTGAGAGCAAATGCTCCCATCAGCAATATCAACGGGAGGCACTATCGTGACCAGCAACCCCAAATTCATCATCAGCCGCGAGGACCTAGGAAACGGAAAATTCCTCGTAATAGTGACTATTCGCGACCCATCCCGGACTCGTTCGTCGGAGGCGGAGCTTGAACTGATGCGTTGCACATGGGATGCAGGTGTCCGCAAGTACGGCGTGAAATCTAACGCCGATGCTATCGAAATCGCCCCGCCCTCAGCCGTCCACCATTGACGTTTCACCTACCCAAGGGCCACGCTATGACCAGCAAACAAAAGCTCACCATCCTCGAAGTCACCCGACGTCAAGGCATATCCAGCAAGACTGGCCGTCCTTACGACATGCGCATCGCGGATTGCATCCTCTGGCAAACGACGAGCGAGGGAGACGACTCCGTTGTCGGCTTGATCACACTTCCCGACGTGCTCAAAGATTCGCGCGAGGGCGAATACCTCGCGGAATTCGCGTTCGGACGATCATTTGAGGGCCAGCTTGTCCCGCGCATTGTCGCGTTGCAGCCCTTCGGAGATGGTGCCAACCCTACCTCTCCAATCGAAAAGCAGAGGGTCTCCATCATCAACGTCGTACGACGTGAAGGCATATCCAGCAAAACCGGCCGTCCTTACGACATGCGTACTGCGCAATGCATCCTGTGGCCAAACTCGAGCGATGGCCCTCGGCGCATCGTTGGCACAATCACTCTTCCCGAGTTCGCCAAAGAGACCCCGAAGGGCGAGTACTTCGCAGAGTTCGCCATGACGCAGTCGATGGATTGTCACCTTGTCCCGCGCATTGTAGCGTTGCATCCCTACGCAAATGACGCACGCCCTGCCGCGACTCCCAAAGCTAGCGCCGCTGCTAAGGCTACCGCCACCGCCGCCGCATAGCTTTGCCTAGCCTCACGTCGTCTATCTAAAAGACGACAACCTGTAGTTCTATCCGGCCCCCCGCCAGATTCTTTGCACCGTCACCGCTGACCGGCCGTGATGGGATTGGGGGTTGCGATGCTTCACCAACTGTCTCTCGACCTATTCGGCGGCTTCTGTCCCGCTCGAATCAAACAGCGGCGTACGCCTCGCCCTCTCCCGATTACCTACCGCCCGTGGCGTCAACTGCGCCTCAAGCTGCCTCTGCGTCGCCTCATCAAAGCCGGTAAGGGTTTCATCTGGACGCGTCCCGACGGCCTCCAATTCGTGTGCAAAACCATGCGCACGCTCGTCGCCCGAATCATGGATTACGACGGCCACCTGCTCCCCGCGTGCATGCGCTCGGCCATAAGCCAGTCGCTCAAGCGTCAATGACCGCCGCAACCGTATAGGTCCCGACATGACAGCCCCCACTAACCTTATCAACCGCACTGTGACCGCCACTGACGGCACTTGCATGTGTATCGCCCGCATTGGCGGCATTCGCGCGGATGACACCGAACGCTTCGGCCGCATGCTCGAAGCCGCCGCGCTGCTTTACGAAACCGTGCAGGTTCTCGCGGGGGCGCTCGATCTTGCTTACGAAGCGCACGAGCTACCGCAACCGGCCTGCTCAAAGTTCGCGTGGCAGATCCTGCGCAACATCAATCGAGGGGGATGACGGTGAACGAACAAGCTATTCGCGTACTGAGCTGCACTCCCGCTCGCAGTGCGACGGTGGTAACGCCGACAGACCGCCAACTGTGTCCGCCCGAGAACGGCCAGCTATTCGCAGTGACGGCCGCTCTGCCCTCGTCATCCCCCACAAGTGGAACACCGCTCGACATTCAACAAATGGCGGGCTTCTGGACATTGGCATTCACGATGGTCGTCGGACTGTACGTCGTGAGTGCCCATGTAGGCGCAATCCTCGGTTTCATACGCCGGGGATAAGCCAGCGCACCGGACGCACTCCGGTATTACTCAATGGAGAGAACCATGAAAGAAATGCTTGAACGTCTGAAGACCATCGGCGCACGCGTCGGTGTGGCTGCCACCGTGATTGCCGTGCCTACTGTCGCTCGCGCTGAGGGAGGTGGCGGTGGTGGTAGTGGTGCCGTCGACTTGAGCGCCATTAGCAACTCCATCAACTTCACCCAAGTGGGGCTCGCAATCGCGGCAGTCGCTGCAGGCATGGCGCTGCTTTACGTCGGCATCAAGGGCGCAAGTGTTGTGTTGCGTTTCATCCGCGGCGCTTGATAGACGGCCGGTGATATCGGGAAGCGATCCGGACGCTTCCCGGCAGCAAACTCAGCACCACTCGTCTTTGTCTGTGACGCAAAGGCGAAGCAAATCAAGCCGAACACAACGGCGGCTATTGGAAATAGCAAGCTGCCAGGGGAAGAGAACCATCCGATGAGGCATACAACGCAGATCCCTGCTGCTGCCCAAGCGAAGAGCGCAAACCTAGCGTTTTCCACCATCGGTGACAGATCAACCATCGTTGGAGACTCCCATGTACGTTGAATTAGCTCGGTTAGACGAACTGATTTTCATATTCTCTGTTTTCTGCCTAATTGTCTCGTTCATCGGCTCAATGCTCGGAGCGTTTGTCCATGCACTACTCCAACAGCACGGTAGTGGACGAACGAAACAACCGGTCCCAGAGGTCTCCAGCAGAGTCGGCTAGCCGCACACAGCCTAACCGTCGTCTGGTGGCCCCGGGTCATAAGCGTGTACCTGAAGGCGTTCCTCAGTTATCGACTCCAGACACTTCCCTTTCGCAATTCGTCAGCCCATCCGCACCGCCAAGGACACGCCATGCCATCCCAAGAACTCTGGAATTTGATGTTTTTCGCGTGGGGAATCGTATGCGGCTGGGCGGTTGTCACTGGTCTGCGGGGGTAATGATGAAAAGAGCGTTACTCGTCATATTGATGATTGCGTTGCTCTCTCAACAAACGGCCAGTTCATTCGTCCCGCCTGCGGCCGGGAACTGGCTATTCAACCGCTCCATCGCAAGCATCATGCGTGAGGTCGCCAAACGTCGTGGCGTCGCCGCCTCAGATCCGCGACTCGCCGCAACAGAAGCGGCGATGTCGTCTCAACTGACGGCGCTGAACGTCGCTGCAACTGGGGCTGGCATTGGTTTAACAATGCTTGGCGCCCCAGTGTGGCTAACCGTCCTCGCGGGCTTGGGGATTGTCGCCGCAGGCTCTGCCGTGGTGGCGTACATGCAGTCTGACGAGCCCACGTCTGGCGAGCGGAGCATTCAGATCGGCCAAGATGGATATGGCCGGGTATCCGTCACAGTGCCGAGTGAACAACAAACGAGCGTCGAACAAGCGTCCTATCCAGGCTTGATCGGAAGCGGATTTGCAGACTACTGGGGAGTCGCGGCCGTAGCCGCCGGATTTCGCGTCTATCGACGCAGCGGATGTGTGCCAACGGCCCCATGCAGTCGCTTTCCCAAGGGGGGCGGAATGGCTTCATTTGGCGACACTGCGGTGGATTTGTCCAGCTTATCGGAAGTGAAGCGTTTCGTGATGTTCATGTCCCACCACTTTGATGGTGATCGAGCGTTCCGAACCGTCGAGCTACGCCCGGAACGTGACATGGACGGGAACGTTCTTCGAGTCATGGTCGATTACACAATCGATGTCGTCGATTGGCAATATTTGCCCTGCGATCCCAAGGCTCCTAATGGTCCGAAGTGCCCCACACAATCGAAAAAAACGATCAACGAGAGTCGAGACATATTTGCCTTCGGTGCGTCTGGCAAATGGGGCGGCATGCGCCTAGGAGGCGTCGAACGCCTTTATGAACGCGAGTATCCCAGCACCGCCCAGAACTGGTACGACAGCCTTGAGCGCGCCTATATCGGCGTACCGAAAGATATTCAGGGGGCGCGAATCGGTAGTGAGACCCTCGCCAAGATCGTGGACTCCGCATGGCGGCAGGCGGCGTCCCGCCCGGACTATGAGGGACTGCCCTATAGCACCGTAGACCCGGTGACGACTGCCGATGTCGAGCCTTGGGCAAAGGCAAACCCGGAAGCCGTTCCCCGTATCGAAGATCTATTCCGCCCCGCGAGTCTTCCGCAGGAACGAAAGGTCGTAATCCGCGAGAAGATCAAGCCGGAGACCAGCACCGAAACAGAGACGGAAACAGTGGTCGAGCCGACGACAGATCCTGGGACAGGATCGAAGATCAGGCCCGACACGAAAACGCCATCAGATCCGCAACTGGTTAAGGACGTGAACGTCATCAACCGCCCCACGGTCGACGTCGGCAATCCCGTCAAGGTGGATCTCGGCACTGCCCCACTGGTTGCAACACCAACGCTCGAAGAACCTCCAACGGCGGCAATGATCCTCGACCCCATCCTGAAGATGCTGCCCGGCTTCACTGACTGGAAAACGCCGAAGTACTCGGCGGAGTGTCCTCGTCCGACCTTCGAACTGTTTGACAAACGAATCCGCATGGATGCCATGTGCGACCTCGCTGAGAAGTACCGTCCGATGATCACGTCGATCATGCTCGCCGTGTTCGTGCTGATCGCGGCCACCATCGTTCTTGCTGCCTGAGGTCACTATGTCGAATCTCTTCGTAATTCTCCTAGCGGGGCTCAACTCGGCGTTGCAGTTTGTCTTCCGCTCGGTGGTCATCAAGTTCGCCATGTTCTTCGGGCTTTGGTACGTCACATCCGAGTTCGTTGATGTGCTCAAAGGCAGCGGCCTGCTACCCAACGCGAACGCCCTGGCTAGCGCACTCGGCAGCCTCCCTCCCGGGGTCTGGTATTGGCTCGAATTGCTAGCGGTTCCACAAGGCTTGCCCATCGTGCTCGCCGCGATGGGAAATAGGTTTGTGATTCGTCGTATTCCACTGCTGGGCTGAGCGATGGCCATTAACGCATACACGGGCCTGATGGGATCAGGCAAGAGCTATGAGGTCGTTAGCAGCGTCATCGTGCCAGCCGTCGTCGCCGGGCGGCGTGTCGTGACTAACATTGATGGCATTCAGCCCGACCTCATCCGCGAATACTGCATCGACGTTCACAAAGGCAATGCCGATACGCTGGGCGAAATTGTCCCCGTGACCAATGACGACGTCACACGTGATGGCTTTTTCCCAGACGAGACGGCCACCGATGCTCCGTCCATCGTGAAGCCGGGCGATCTCGTTGCGATTGATGAGGCGTGGAATTTCTGGTCTGTCGGCAACAAGCTCAAGCCCGAACATATGCGATTTTTTCGGATGCACCGGCATTACGTCCATCCGGAGACGGGCATCGCTTGCGACGTCGCGCTCATGATCCAGTCGATCGGCGACTTGCACCGCCAGTTGCGCGCCGTGGTGGAAATGACGTTCGTGACGAAGAAGTTAAAGGAACTTGGCCTGACCCGAAGCTACCGCATCGAGTTGTACGAGGGCAGCAAAATCGCCAAGGCAAATCGCGTCGACATCTTCACGAAGCACTACAAGAAAGCCATCTTCCCCCTCTATCAGTCCTACGCAGGCGGCAAGGGGAAGGAGCGGGCCATCGACAAGCGGCAAAACATCCTGCTCAACAAGCGGCTTTGGTTCACCGTCGTGGGAATGATCGCTGCGGGCACTGCCAGCGTCCGGTTTCTGATTGGCTACTTCACTGGCGGTATTACCGGAACTACCCCACCGCAAGCCGTTTCGTCCAGCGGCAATCAGACGATCCCTGCGCAGGATGCCCCCGGACACATGCGACCTGAACGCCCCGCATTCAGTGGCGAATGGCGTATCGCTGGGAGTTACAGCGTCGGCAACGACCGCTATGTCGTCGTCGTGAACAACGACGGCCGGCTGCGCGTGGAATCCCCGTCTGCCTTCCTGCTCGAAGGCATCGCCCGAATCGGGAGCATTGACGACCAACGCGTCACCGTCTGGTCGGGTGGCAAGCCGTCGACGTACACAGGGGGCATGCAATGAGGCTCACGCTCTTGCTCGGCATGCTCACGCTGTCGTTTCCCGGTTTGGCAAACGAAATCGTTCCGGCCCCCATCGACTTCAACGGATTCAAAGACCAAGAGGAATACTCGCCGCTCGACTACTCGTCTCGTCCGTTGCTTGAGGCCGAACAAAGGCGGCAGGCGCAAATCACCTCGCTTGGTTCACGTCAACGAAGAATGACGGCGGGCACATTCGACTTCCAGCTTGTCAGCGTTTCGCAACTCATTACGTTGCTCTACGGCGAGGCCGTCAAAACGCCATATGTCATTGCCCCCGAAGTCCTGCAAGACCAGCGGCTGATCTCGTTTCGCTATGACACCAAGCACGGCGACCTGAAAACCTTCCTCAAACTGTTTCTCGACTCGCTCGGCTTCGGTGTGGAAGCGCGATCAGGTGTTGATTTCGTATTCAAACGTCAAGAGGCCGATCCGGCGGTTGAACCAGACCGCGATACGCTCGTTTATCACCCGCAATACCGCGACACCGCCTATCTCTCGCGGCTGGCTAGCCCTTTGTTTCGCGGCCAATTCACCGTCAACCGCTCGATTGCTGCGCCAGCCGAAGCCCGGATCAATGGCGACGTGACGCCCGGTTCTGCCGCATCGCTAATCGATCAAAATGGCGACACGCTGGTATTTCACGGCATGCCGACCGAGATTGACGCGCTCAAACGCCTTCTGCCCCAACTGGATACCCCAATGGGTGAGGTCAGTGTGCGGGCGGCAGCGTATGAGGTGGTCAACAGCGCCGAACGTGGTTCCGCCTTTCAACTCGCGCTGGATCTGCTCTCGAAAGGACTCGGGATCGAAGTGACAGTCGACGGAGACAAGTTCGGCAACGCTATTCGTCTCAAGGCGGGCGACTTCTCCACAATCTTCTCGGCGCTGGCGAAGGACACCCGTTTTCAGGTCATCAACAGCCCGAACCTGCGCATTCGCTCCGGAGCTAGGGGGCGTCTCACTGTCGGCCAGAAGGTACCCATCCTCAAGTCTGTGAGCTATCCGCGCGGTGGCGGCGAGCCGGTGCAGTCGGTCGAATACCACTCGTCAGGCGTCATCTTCGAGCTAGCCCCAACTGTCAAAGACCGAATCATCGATCTGCGAGTTACCCAGCAAATCAGTGACTTCGTGAAAACGACAACGGGTGTGAACAACTCGCCAACGCTCAACACCCGAGAAGTCAGCACAGAAATCAGCCTGCATGACGGTGACGTGATCCTCATGGGCGGACTCACGACCAACAAGAGCACCGATAACCGCACAGGCTTGGCCTTCCTGCCGCGCTTTCTCGACAGTCATAGCGACGCCACGTCGAACACGGAAATCCTGTTGATGCTCCAGGTCGAGCGAGTGAGGGAGCCTAGCGTCGGGAGTGTCGACGCCGATGCCGGAGCCGAAAGTGCCCACGAGCCGAAACGCGAAGTCGGGGCCGATGACGCGCGACTCAGCGCGCCCCGCGAGACCGAGCAGCGGGTAGTACCGCCGACGTCGGCCGAAGCCGCAGCGTCAACCGTACATCCCCTCACTGAAAACCGCTTTGCCGTCAGTGCTGTGCGTGAAGTGGCGCAGATGTCAGCAAGGGCGCCGCGTCGGCCGCCCCCGCCGCCCGCAGGGTCGAGGACGGCGGGGGCGCGCGAAGCGCGCCCCTATATTTATATCAGTAACACTTAACGTACAAACACCCGGCAAGGCCCGCCAGCAAAGGCAAGAGCATTCCCCCCGAAAAAAGGAAGGCCCCGACCGCAGGAACGGTTCGAGGCCTGTACATCAACACGACAATCAGGAGTTGCCATGCTTGAAACGAGTGTAAGTGATTATCCCTTCCGTCGCGAGTACCTCATCGGTGGCCGGGACTTCGGAGACGGGGTACTGGAGATCGTAGTGACGCAGTTCGACCGCTATATGCGGGCACAACAGCTTCACATGATGCCCAAAGCGAAGCGCGGCGAATCCGAGAAGAAGGAAGACAACCGGCTCGTGGCAGCCAAACGGGCTAAACAGCAGGTCAGATTGCGCTGTAAAGCCGTGCACGCGGATCGCATGATCACGCTGACGTACCGGGAGAACATGGAGGACAAGGACCGCCTCAAACGCGATTTTGACAAGCTCAGGCGTCGTTTGGCGAAGCTCCACGACTTCCAATATGTCGCCGTTCCCGAGCGCCAGAAGCGCGGTGCGTGGCATCTGCACATCGCCGTGAAGGGACGCCAGAACTACCGGGTGCTGCGTGCGATCTGGATTTCAATCGTTGGAGAGGACAACGGCTATGTCCGAGTTTCCAACCCGTTCCGGCAAAAAGGGTTGCGCCATAAGCTGGCGGCGTATCTGAGCAAGTACATCACGAAGGACTTTGCCGAACACGAGATGAACGAGAAGCGCTATTGGACCAGCAAGGGGATCGCGGTTCCTGAGCGGCAACCTATCGCCCACATCCTTAACGACGAACCCGAAAAGGCCATCGTGGCCGCTTTCGAGGCTGCTGAGGCGTGGGGCGCGAGCTTGGATGACTGTCAGGTGTTCTGGGATGACTGGCAGGGGTGTTTGTGGCTGGCAACAAGGGAGAACTGAGCGATGAACAATTACCTCAGCGCACATGAACTGGCCGAGTTGATCGGATGCAAACCGAACCAGCGATCGATGATGATGAAATGGCTCGACAGCCACCGCTGGCGCTACGTGGTCGACAGCCACGGGCTGCCCAAAGTGGCGCGCGCATACCGCGACAAGAAGTTGGGCATCGCACACGAAATTGAAGATAGAAAGCATGATGAAACGCCGAATCTCCAAGCCTTCGCCACCGCGTAGGGAGCGGACGTCGGTTCCACGCCTCTATAAGCGAACCGGTGTGACGAAAGTGTCATTCGTCTACCTGTATCCGGACGGGCGCGGCGAGACGCTGGCGACTGCGCCGGTTCGTGACAGGGCTGCCATAGGTGTCGCAGAGTCTTCGGCAAAGCGTCGCGCACTGGACATTCAAGCCGGACAGATTGTGGCCGGCTCGGTGGGCGACATGATCGACCGCTTTCAGAAGGACTACGACCCGAAACATTACCGCGATCAAAGCAAGGACGGGATTGCCGTTCGCAAGTCGCGGTATGCCAACCTCACGAAGTTCTTCGGCCGTATGTCGCCGACGTCGCTCAAGATGTTGCACGGCTATCAATACCTGGACGCCCGTGCCGCCGCTGGTGCGCCGGCGAGCGCAAACAAGGACATGGCTGCCATGCAGACGATCTGCAACTATGCGGTTCGCTGGGGAGTGATCGACGTGAATCCTTTTGTCGGGCTTATGCTGAACGAGACGGATGTGGTTCGTCGCGACGTCACGGCCAGCCAAGTGACACGGTTTTACCTGTGGGCCATCCGGCAAGACCTCCCCTTCAAGACGATGGGGTGCGCGGCCATGTTCGCCTATCTCACCGGATTTCGTGCGGCTGAGGTTCGCCCGTTTCACCGTTCAGGAGTTCGGGACGACGGCGTGATCGTTGAAAGCGCCAAACGGAAACGCGGCGAGGAAAGGGTAATGAAGTTGCGAGCGTGGTCACCTCGGCTGAGCACGGTCGTCAAACGCGCACAACAAGGTCGCCGCATTCCCGGCATGGCTCTGTTTGGAAATCGAACGGGGCAAGCCTACACGCGCAGCGGGTGGGGAAGCGTTTGGCAAGATGCGCAATTCGCATGGATTGCGACGTTCGACCCAGCGGTACGCGCGGAATGGGATGACCTGAAGAAGCGAGCGGTATACCTGATCTCTGGACACTCGGCGTACTTCACGCTTAACGACGGCCGACCAGTCGCGATCACGGAAAAGCTCGAGCGCAGAGAGGCTGACGTGTTCGACTTTGCGGCACACGCAGACCCGGGCACGACGATGCGGCACTATGATCGCAGACGCGTGAGAAAAGCGTCACCGACGAAGTGAGCAAATTGACAAATCGGGGATTTCGTTGACAAACGAAGTGGTTACTACCGGGGAAAGCAAGGAATTTTGGGGTGACCGATGGGACTCGAACCCACGACGACTGGAATCACAATCCAGGACTCTACCAACTGAGCTACGGCCACCGCCGTGATCAGCAACTTGACTTGCTTGCTGAACAGAAACAAGATTATAGCGATGTTTTTATTGCGTTGCCAAGCACTTTTTTCACCGCTTCGGAATATTTCTCCGCTCTCGTGCATGATCGACGCGCGACATCGTCATCTAACGCGGCGAACGCACGCGAAGCAGGTTTGTTCGCCGCCTCAAGATCACGCTGCTGCTAACGACTCCGCATCGTCTCGCTCGGAAACCGCACCCGCACGCAACTGTGCACGCGCCTCTTCGAACGCGCCGATGCCTGCTTTCAAACGCCTCGGATCGGACAGCACACGACGCCATCCGCGTGCGCCCGGCACGCCCCGATACAGCCCCAAAGCATGACGCGTGATCGCGCCAAGATACTTACCCTTCTCCACTTGCGCCGCAGCGTACTCGATCAGCGCGTCTTCCACTTCCTCGCGTGATTTCACCGGCGACGTGTCGCCATAGAAGCGCGCGTCGACGTGCGCCAGCACGTAGGGATTGTGATATGCCTCCCGGCCCAGCATCACGCCGTCGACATGCTGCAAATGCAGTTCGACTTCATCAAGCGTCTTCACACCGCCGTTAATCAGAATCTCGAGTTGCGGGAAGACTTGCTTGAGACGATACGCATAGTCGTACTTGAGCGGCGGAATCTCGCGATTCTCCTTCGGACTCAATCCCTTCAGAATGGCATTGCGCGCATGAACGATGAACGTCGTGCAACCGGCCTCTGCAATCTTGCCGACGAAGTCCTCGACGAACGAGAACGACTCGACGTCGTCGATCCCGATGCGATGTTTGACCGTCACCGGCACCTGCACCACGTCGCGCATCGCTTTCACACAGTCGGCCACCAGTTCCGGCTCGGCCATCAGACAAGCGCCGAACGCACCGCGCTGCACACGCTCCGACGGGCAACCGCAGTTCAGGTTGATCTCGTCGTACCCCCACTGCTCGCCTAGCGTCGCGGCGCGCGCGAGATCCTGCGGCTCACTTCCGCCAAGCTGCAGTGCAACGGGATGCTCCACGGCATCAAAGTCGAGATGGCGCGCGACGTCGCCATGCAGCAGCGCACCGGTCGTGACCATCTCGGTATACAGCCACGTATGGCGCGAAAGCTGACGATGAAAGACGCGACAGTTCGAATCCGTCCAATCCATCATCGGCGCGACGCTGACGCGGCGGGAGGGTAAATTCATTGAAAATCTCTTACAAAACAGTCGATTACAGCAAAAAGCGTAGTGCCGGATTTCCCAATTTTAGACGCCATTTAGGCTCGTTTTAGCACCCAAGTGCTACGGTGTAGCACCGAAAAAAGCCGTGTAGCACCGACGAAAACCTATGGGAACAATCTCAGTACGGGAACGAAAGGACAAAAGTATAGGGTATACGGCACAGATCCGCCTGAAGCGGGACGGCCGGGTGGCGTATACCGAGGCACGGACGTTTGACCGCAGGCAAGCTGCGGCGGCGTGGATCATCAAAAGAGAGAAGGAGTTAGCTCGACCTGGCGGGCTCGAAGCCGCAGCGCAAGCCGATCCCCTCTTTAGCGAGGTCATCGGGAAGTACGTCCGCGAGTCCATCAAGGAAATCGGACGCACGAAGGCCCAAGTTCTGAACGCCGTCGCACGAGCGCCAATCGGCGAAAAGCGTTGCAGCGAGCTCGGAAGCACCGACTACGTTGACTTTGCCAAAAGCCTCGATGTCCTTCCACAAACGGCGAGTAACTATATGTCCCACATCGGGGCAGTCGTCAATGTCGCCCGCCCCGCTTGGGGCTATCCACTGTCTGAGCAAGCCTTGAAGGATGCGCGACGAGTCCTATCTCATCTCGGTCATACGGCCAAGTCCGCAAAAAGGGAAAGACGCGCAAGCTTTGCTGAACTGGATCTGCTACTTGAGCATTTCGTTGGCATCCGCAAAAGGCATCCGAATAGCGCACCGATGCAATACATAGTCCCGTTCGCTATGTTCTCGACTCGGCGTCAAGAGGAGATCGTTACGATCAAGTGGTCGAACTTGGATAGGGAGGGATCGCGGATATTGGTTCGGGACATGAAACACCCCGGTCAGAAAATCGGCAACGACGTTTGGTGCGACCTTCCCCCAGAAGCCATGCGCATTCTTTCGGCGATACCCCGACACGAAGGGGAAGGCCGAATTTTCCCCCACACCACGGATGCCGTCGGCGCAGCGTTCACGCGCGCATGCAAGTTTCTACAAATTGAAGACTTTAGATTTCACGACCTGCGCCATGAGGGCACTAGCTGGCTGTTCGAGCAAGGTCTGTCGATACCTCGTGTGGCCGCCGTAACCGGCCACCGGAGTTGGGCAAGCCTAAAGAGATACACGCATATCCGCCAGACGGGCAATCGATTCGCCGACTGGCCCTGGCTTGCGAGACTAGCCCCGGCAATGGACGCATGACTCAGCAAGCACCTGAGCGTGACAAAGCGCAGCGCCAAGATTTGACTCGTAAGCTATTAACCTTGGGTGGGGGTGGTTGGGAGGCTTATGGGGTTGCGGATGGGGCGTTAACTATTTTGGGGTGTTACGGCGCGAGGATAAGTCGTTGATTTTATGGTAGGGGGATTTGAGGCGTGGTGCGGAATTGGGTCGAAAAGGTCGGCATTGCGATGGCGGCTTTCGACCCACAACTGCCTCTCGTGCATCAATATCAACTGTCCGCTATCGGGCTAGGATGAGACGCTCGTGTGAGAAATTGCTCTGGCTAGATAAGATTAGCGGTCGCATTTTCAATCACGACTCGCTTCAACTGTGCCAATGCGGGGGAAACGTCTCGATGCCCGCTGTGCAGGCAGAGTTCGACCCTCGGCAAAGGCGGAAGACCTTCCTTTTCTCCAAGTTGTCTCAACGACGATGGCATGCCGGCCGATGTTCTCAATGTGATTCCGAGACCTGCCGCCACCCCTGACCAAAGGCTTTGGAGGCTGGCCGTCGTATAGGCCAATCTCCAGGAGATATTTGCGTTATCAAGCGCCTCAATGCCGGCGCGACGGAAGAAGCACGGCGGATTGTATAAAGCCAGGTCCAATGGAAGATCAGAGCTGAGAGCAGCGCCGATCTCGACTGGCCCGATCCATGCCATTTGCAGTGTGGCGAGGTGTTCAGCGTCCGGACGGCTTTCATAGCCCATGACGAGCACAAGGTCGAGTTCATCCCGGTCCAGCCGTTCGAGCAGCACGCCGTTTCGTTCGACAGCAATCTCTACGCGAACCGCCGGATGGGTCTTCTTGAATTGTCCGAGCGTAGCCGGGAGCCAAGTCTCGGCAAAATCGCCCGGTAGGCCGAAGCGCACCACACCCTCAACGGATGCTCCCCGGACTGCCCGAACGGCTTCGTCGTTGAGGTCAAGAATACGGTGTGCATATGAAAGAATCAGATCGCCGGATTCCGTCAATACCAAGCCTCGTCCCTGTCGCCGGAATAGAGGGTGACCTACCTGTTCCTCAAGCTTGCGCATCTGCTGGCTGACCGCCGATTGCGAGCGGCCAACCCGCTCGGCAGCGCGATTCAGACTTCCCAGTTGCTGAGTTGCCAAGAGTGTCCGCAACGCATCCATATCCAGGTTAGGAAGACGCATGGTGCAGTTTTTCTGAAGTAACGATGCCGAATTATCGCATTCATTGCACACTCATCTCGCTATCATCAACGGCGGCGTTTGATTGCTATGCGTACACCGCGAATATCCCGGTCAAGCCATTGACGCCAATGGGTTTCTGAACCAAATCTCGGAGAAATTCACTGTATGAATGGCCAAACTATTTTTAAGCACGGCATTCTGGGGACTGTATTCTCGGCGTGCATGTTATTAGCGACCGTCGCACGCGCCGATGCGATAGCCGTCGAGCCTTCGCTGGTGGGGACCTGGACTTTACTTGCCGCAGATGTCCAGCATCCCGACGGCTCACGAGATCGCGACTACGGCGCAGCTCCCACGGGACTGCTGTTCATCGACGCACAGGGACATTATTCGCTGCAAATTTTCAAGACTGAACGCCCCCAGTTCGCTTCCGGCGACAAGGGCGCAGGAACAGCGGCCGAGTACAAAGCCGCTGTCATGGGTTCCAGCACGCACTTCGGTACGATCAGCGTCGATCCGGTCGGCGGGACTTTGACTTTCCACGTCCAGAAGGCATCCTTTCCCAATTGGGAGGGAGAGCAGCAAAAGCGAAGCTATGAGCTTAAAGGCGGCGAACTGAGCTACCGCGTCGTGCCGCGGCCGAATGGTGATGTGCCGATCTCGGTCTGGAGGCGTTTGAACTAGGCGGACGATCAAGGGCCACCCCGCGCCATTGTGTCAAAGCCAGCGGCATCGCGAACGACAGCGATCAGGCGGACAACGACCGTTCATGCCCATGCGTGAATGGCCGGAAGTGGCCGATTACTGACGTTTGCGATGGGGCGCTGTCGCCCCTCTAGCGACCGTCATCGCTCTACAAAGCAGCCGGTCGGGCAGCGACCGTTACACGGCGGCTTTTTATGATGCGATGGCCGATGTGAGCCGCAAGGCGCTCGCCGTGATCGGCGCCTCGGCAGGCTGGAGTCTCAGATGCCCCAACCTCGGCGCGCGGCTTACGCCAGCTCGCGGGAGTATTCACTCCATAGCCTGAAGCCAGGAAACTGTAGCGCCAACGTGCGTCGCCGGAACCCATCTGCCTATCGCACGCTTGACAGAACCGGAGAATCCGACCGTATCTGCGACCGAAGGCACTATTTGCTGCACCCCATCTGATATCGGAATAGCACGTTCGAGTAATTTTGACCTTTCTTTATCGCCCTCGACTACCACTAGCTTGTCCTCACGTTGCACTCGACGAAAGTGGGCATTGTTCATGTGCGACGAGATGGCTGGCGGCCACTGAAGCTCCGGGCTCATCGCATGAACGGCATGGACTACGAAATAGCCGATTACACAGCAAGTACCTGTCGCAATGCCATCTCCCTGGAAGCCCGCATAGAAAACAAGATAGTCACCACGATTCAGGGTTAAGAGCTGAGAGCGCTTTGGATGACTGGGCTCCCCATAGCTGTAGGTGACGAACTCCGGGTCGTAGTGAGCCGGCGCATCTAGGCCAATGACTTGCGCGAGGGTGGTGCCCCGGCGCGACGGGATGTCGCCGTACCTGAGGGCATTGTGTACTGGCGCCCCTTCAGGAATAGGCACGTAATCAAAGCTGCAATCGGCTTCAATAGGAGATAGCCGACCGCCGCATCCACGGTCGATTCCTACGCGCAGGAAGAGAATTTTGATTTCTGACATTTTGTTGAGAGACCCTGTGGAGCGCAATGCGACTGCTTCGTCTCGGATTTTCCCAGCGCTGGCGAGGGGGGCGCGTCATTCGCAAGATGCAGGATAGCCAGTAGTTCCGCATACATATCTTCGAACACACTGCCAGATATGATGACACGTCGATTTGTTTCCAGCATATGCCCATAAAGCAGCGGGTAGTCCGAATGAAGCAAGGGCCCGCGCTCGTTGAGCAGAATGAAGCGCTCAAAGGCCCATATCGTGTGCCCTTTGGGACTGACGCCGCACGCTTTCCTGCCTATCCCAACCCAATTCACTTTCTTCGCTATTCCTTCGTCGCAAGCCCACGAGCTTACTCCTCCGATACCGATTACGTGGTTGAAGCTCCAGTTCCGCACCGATCCCATGCAGTCATTGCATCCAAAGAGGCCGCTTTCGTCGGGGTCACCCGTGTGGGTTCTTTTGTAGATGAGAATTCTCTGTCTGCTCTCCGGCATTGCTCTGTCTCGATCTAGGGTGGCTGCGGTAATCGCAGAAATTGCTGCAATCGTGGAAATTGGGCAGTTGCCAGATTGTCGCTAATCTGGACATGCCAGTCCAACGACCGTTTCTGGCCGATAGGCGACGACCACATTCGGCCGCCATTGGGGGAGCGACGCCCTGCTTGCTATAGCAGCAAAAGCAGCCCTCGCCACACCATGCACTCCGAGCGAGTTCCGAATCTCCCACATTGAAGCCGGAATTTTCTAATTCAAGGTGCTCGGGTATCCGGGGGAGGTCACCGCAAAGAAGCCTTTGCGACGGCGGTTCCGACCCAAAGCAGTCGTTCGATATACGGTCCACACACTGATATGATTCCCGTCTTAATGAGAGAATTCGAGACGAACCAACAATGAAACTCGACGTCGAGCGAAAGCTGGCAAACGACGCGCCGACTCCTGCACAGGTGGCTCGTGCGCTCAAAGCGCTGCGAAGCTACGGAAAGTCGTCCTATGCGTCGTTAACCGATGATTCGGGCAACTACGTGCAGGTAGCCGGTGGTGGCGTCAGTTGCATGATTGAGCGCTTCGAATTCGGCGCGAAACGATGGAGGGCGTTCCATGACAAGCCCTCGCCGGTACGCCCAGACGGCACGATCCTGGTCTTCGGAGCGGGCCACATTCCGATGCGCGCAGATGAATGGTTCATGGCCGATCAAGTTGTCGAAGTGTTCTTGGCGTTCCTCAATGGGACACCGTATCCGTCATTTGTTCAGTGGCGCCTGGCACCCGAATTGTGACCCTACTGCAGCCTGAGCCTACTGCAGCCTGAATACTGTCGATATCGATTGAATCAAGAATCACGACGGAGAATCCTGCATGACACCAAGCGCGCGAGTCCGAACGATCGATAGAGATGAGGCCACGTCACTTCGGCGCTTGCTAGCTGCGGATTGGACACTTGATTCGGCCGTGTTGAGTCAGATGTCGTGGAAGGCAATCGAAATCGATGACAAAGCCCTATTCGATGGAGACGCCGACCGTATTGGGGCCGCGTTTCGGGCCGTAGGCGCAGAGCACTTTTACGTGGTGAAAGTGAGCGAACTTCTCCCCACTAGCGCATTGATCAGGGGGTATGAGTTTCCTTCCACTAGCGCCGGAATCGAAGCGTTTCAGGGGGCAGATTGGTTTGAATTGAATTTGGATGACTGTCTGTTGGTGACATCGCCGCTTCGCGGCGTAGTTCTCCGGCCAGGTACCGTAACGACGACATTCATTGCGGGTGAGAAGGCATTCATTGATGCAGCATCTCAACCTGGCCGGTCCGCTTCCGCTGTTTACACGTAAAACGGGGCCACTTGGCTCTGTTTACGCTTCTGGTGCCCGGTAGCTCGCAGATCCTCTCGTCTACCAAGAAGAATCCCTATTGAGGCATCGGAATGTTCTGAATTGCAGCGAGTGACCTAGAATGCAACTCCGACCGCGTGGTGCCCTCGAAATCGGATCGTTAATCTAATTCCCGTCGCGCTCCAAACGCGGCCGGGTTTGGCGACCCGAAAGATGTTTTCGGGCACACAGCCGCGATGTTTGCGGCTTTCGTGTGCGCTGTGCCGCGCCTCTGCGTCAACGGGCGGGCCTGGATTGGGACACCTTCGGGTGTGCCGCCTAATCCGAATCATCAGCGGTTCGCCAACCTAGTCCAGTGCCCGCCCACCCCTGCGCAATGCAGCGGGTGGCGGGGTTCTCAGATTGGCTAGATCGAGGTGCCCCACATGACCTGTAATCCCCCAGCAGTTTTCCCCATCCGCTCGTCCATAGACAAGCTCAGCACTCTCGCCGAACGTATCCTCGTGCTCACGACATGCACGACTACAGACGCGGGCAAGGAAATGCCTCACCGCTTCCTTCTCGCGATCTTCGAGGAGCTTGGCGAAATGACTGTCGAACTCGTCTGTGAATGCCACAAGTTGAAGGCTGATTTTCTCGACGCATAGTCATCACCCAGCAGTTCATCTGACTCTGCCAACGGCATGGCCCCCCGCATGTTTCGGCTGCATTCATAGCGCTGCGCTGTACGGCGCTCGCTGTATCAAATCCACGCCACGCCATTCGCCATGCAAGCCATCACTCCCCTCACCTCCGACCCAATCGGAATTTCCCCATATACGGTGCGTTCAGGCGCTGCTTTAATTACTCCACATTCGCGCCACGCCTCCATACGTGGCTTCCGTTTGGATTTAGTTTTTTCAGTGCATAGCAGTATGGGCGCGCACTGGCCTATCTCCACTTCCGGCGGCAGAAGCCAGAAGTCGATCTGCGCTCAAAAGCGTATGCTGGGGCAATTAAACGAGAGCTCGGCCAAGATCCCATCGCGGGCAGTGTCCATCGTCGTACTGCGGCCATCATCCAAAATTCCCTATCTCACCCAGCAGGTAACACCGTCGTAACCCAACCTCATCCGTTGGTTCGCTCGTTGACGTTTTTACTTCCCTAAGCCGGTCGTCTTTCAGGACGTCTAGCGTCGGGAGTGTCAGCGCCGTACCCGGAGAGAGGGTTGCGTATGCGTGCTTGCGGAGTCCGGGCGGTTATCGCGCGGCTCAGCGCGGCCCGCGTGACCGAGCAGCGGGTATGACCTCGCGCGTTCGCCACTACCTCATTCCTTTGCATCCCGGCTCTCATGCCGAACCTTTCAGCCTCAATGGCGCGCTCTCGCTCGTCTTGTACGCGAAGGGTTACGGACAGAAGTTTGGAAGCACTGCGAGCGCCCGCCGCCCGCAGGGGCGAGGACGGCGGGCGCACGAAGTGCGCCCATAGACTTGTACTACTAATACTTAACGTACAAGTCATCGGAATCGCCGGCCAGATCAGGCACGACAGGAACACCTACCCCCAAGCAGTCATTGCGCGGGGCACCCTGATCAGAGAGATAGAGGTTTGCGATGAATGACACCAACGTTTTGAATTACTCGCCCTTCCGCCGTGAATGGATCGTCCGCCTCCGTGCCTTTGAGGATGGCCAAGTGGAGGCTTATGCAATTCGTTTTGACCGGTACATGAAGATGCAATCTCTTCATCTGATGCCGAAAGCCAAGCGTGGCGAGTCGGATTCCACCGAAGCCAACAAACTGGTTGCCGCGAAGCGTGCGAAGCAGCAAGTTCGGCTACGCTGCAAGGCGATTGGCGCCGATCGAATGATCACTCTCACGTATCGGGAAAACGTGCTCGACAAAGAGAAGATCAAGCGCGATTTCGATTCGCTGCGACGCCTCTTGGGTAAGGTTCAGAACTTCCAATATGTCGCTGTAGCCGAGCGGCAGAAGCGAGGCGCTTGGCATCTTCACATCGCGGTGAAGGGGCGGCAGAACTATCGCGTCTTGCGGGAGCTATGGCTTCGTGTCGTCGGCGAGGGAAACGGAAACGTCGACGTACGCAATCCGAATCGCGAAGCCCACCTGCGCCATAAGATCGCCAGTTACATCGGGAAGTACATCGTCAAGAATTTCGACGAGCATCAGCTCAACGAGAAGCGGTATTGGGCAAGTCGTGGCATCAAGGTTCCGGAGGCGGAAACGGTCAAGCACTTTCTTGAAGATTCGCCAGCCGATGCCATCGTCGCGGCGTACGAAGCCGTACTCGCGACTGGAGCAACGCTTGAGGATCATCAGCAGTGCTGGGATCAGGATGCGGGCTACTTCTGGATGGCGACCAAAGAGCGGCCAACATCCTCTAGCAAGGCGTGAGGAGACGCATCGATGCGAAATCTGACCTCAATCCGGCTCTCATGCAGGCATGCATGCTGCCGATTGCAACTCGCTTCAAGGCGAGCAAACCAGCACAGGTGCTAACCAATGAACACCACTTTTCTTCTAATGGCTCAGTACGGTGCCGTCGCGGTGGTCCCCATCGAAGCCGTGTGCCGAGACTACTTCTCTCACCTGAGCGCCGAGAAACTGACGCGTAAGATCGGCGCAGGCGATATCGCGCTTCCGTTAGTCCGAATGGAGGGCTCTCAGAAAAGCGCGAAGGGGGTACACGTGGAGGATCTTGCGAAGTACATCGATGAACGCCGCGCTGCGGCAGTGAAAGAGTGCAACCAACTCTGCCACTGAATCGTATGCCTCAGTCACAGTAACAAGAGGCTCGATGTGTAGACTGCACCCCGAAAATTGGATGCGAATTCAATCTTTGGGGTGTTTTTTATGGTCGCCCCATCTCCGGATATACGCCGCTCGTCAGCAGATGCACCCGACATTGTTCACAGCCCGGAACCGTCTCGTCTGAGGCACACCCGCTCATTCGCAAAGGACTTGGGCCACGGCACGCCCGGCAAAGAAGTGCTACATCCGTGCTACACCGAACACCGCCCTGCCCCAAAACGCCCAAACGGCGGGCGTTCCACGCCTTTAAGCCGTCCAATCCATCATCGGCGCGACGCTGACGCGGCGGGGTGTTGAATTCATGCAAAATCCCTTACAAAACAGGCGAGTGCGGCGAAAACATAGCAGCTCATTTCCATTGTTTTTGCTCATTTTCGCCCGTGTTGGCACCCGAGTGCTACGCTGTAACATCAAAAAAGCCATGTACCCACCGACATAACCTATAGGCGCAATCGCGATACAGGAACGAAAGGACAAAAGTATAGGGGATACCGCACAGATCCGCCTCAAGCGAGGCGGCCGGGTGATCTATTCCGAGGCGCGGACGTTCGATCGCAAACCCGCTGCGGCCATGCGGATTGCCAAGAGAGAAGGAACTGCTCGGCCTGTGGCGCTCTCGAAGCCACGGCGCAAGCCGACCCGCCGCTCGACGAGGTGCGGACGGACGAAGGCCCAGGTTTTGACTCAATAGGCTATTTACCCTTGGCTGTTGGTGGCTGGGAGGCTTGTGGGGTAAGGGGTTTCGGGTGGGGGCTTTACTTTTTCGGGGTGTCGGCTGCGGAAGGGAAGCTTTTGATTTTTAAGGAGAGGGGATTTTGGGTATTAGTAAGGGTGGCGGCGGCTGATAGGGCCGGAAAAGAAGGCTCTGAGACGACGATTTTCGACCCGAATCGGCCTGTCGTTGCGCTTGTAACCGGTCATTCATCTCGCGGTTCTGGCCGCCATACTCTGTCAGCAAACCGTCAGTTGTGATCTCCGGCATGGGTGACGCAGAGGCACTGACGTAGCATTGGAAACCGCCGATGTGGCACTGATGGGTGGTGATCTGGCCAGGCTGTCGTTTGCCATTGCCTTGAGCCGCGCCTCGCACGCGGTGTTGCCATGTTGATTCATCAGAATGCCACGGTGTTGGTGGTGCTCAACGCCTTGCGTCTCTTGCGTTTTGTGGATGCAAGCACCTGTCGGGCTACGCCAACCGGCGCACAGTAATTCCGCTGTCCGCGCAATCGTATCTGCGCGAGCAGCTTGGAAGAAATCAAACCAAGGATCATCGTCATGGAAATCAAAGTTTTGGGTCTGGGGTGCAGTAAGTGCCACGTCACCATCGAGATGATCAAGCGGGTGGCCAACGCCGCTGGTGTCGCGGTGGAGATCACCAAAATCGAGAACCCCGACGAGATCAAGCGCTTTGGCGTCAAGGCCACACCTGCCGTCATGATCGGTGGCCAGATCGTGCACAGCGGCGGCTTGCCATCGCATGAAGAAGTGCAGGCCTGGCTCAGGCCACAGCCCCAGTCACAACCCTTGGCCTTTCTGAACCATCCGACCCGGCACCTCTTCTATACGGGAAAAGGCGGGGTTGGCAAGACGTCCTTGTCCACTGCGACCGCGCTGAAGCTGGCAGACGCGGGCAAGAAGGTGCTGCTGGTCAGCACCGACGCCGCATCGAACCTCGATGAAATGCTGGGCATCGAGCTTCGCAACATCCCCACCCCCGTGCCAGGCGCGCCGGGCCTGTCGGTGCTCAACATCGACCCCGACGTGGCGGCCGAGACCTACCGCCAGCGCGTGCTGGCGCAGATGGAGGCGCAAGCCACTGAGGCCGAGCGCGCCACGGTGCGTGAGCAACTCTCTGGCTCATGCACCACCGAGATCGCCTCGTTCGACGAGTTCTCAAACCTTCTGGCGGGTGATGCGGCTGAATACGACCACATCGTGTTCGACACGGCGCCCACGGGGCACACGCTGCGCCTGCTCAGCCTGCCCAAAGCCTGGAGCGGCTTTCTCAAGGACAACGACCGGGGCGCCTCCTGCTTGGGGCCGCATTCGGGCCTGAAGATGCAGGAAGTGCGCTTCAATGCAGCCCTCACTGCCTTGTGCGATCCAGCGCTCACCACCGTCGTGCTGGTGGCGCGCGCCGACCGCAGCGCATTGGCCGAGGCGGCTCGTACTTCTGAAGAGTTACGGGGGCTTGGCTTGAACAACCAGCAGTTGATGATCAACGGCGTGTTCAAAGCCACCGACCCGAACGATGCTGTGGCACGCGCCATCGAGGCCCTAAGCCAACAAGCGCTGGATGCCATGCCCGAGGCCTTGCGCGCCTTACCCCAAAGCACTGTGCCTTTGCGGGCCTTTGATACGGTCGGCTTGCCCGCCTTGCGCGCCTTGTTGACCGACGCGCCTCCAGCCAATGGGCAGGGTAGATCCATGATCGATGAAACGCCACTATCCACAGAGCACATTGACAAGCTGGTGGATGAACTGGCTGCTGCCGGCAAAGGCCTGATCATGGTGATGGGCAAGGGTGGCGTCGGCAAGACCACCATCGCAGCGGCGCTGGCCATCGGCCTGGTCAAGCGCGGTCACGCGGTTCACCTCAGCACCACCGACCCGGCGGCCCACCTGGCCATGACGCTCGATGGCGAGTTGCCGGGCCTGCAAGTTGGCCGCATCGATCCCAAGGTGGAGACTCAGCGCTACATCGACAAGATCATGGCGGCGCGCTCGCCCGGGCTGGATGAGCAGGAAAAAGCCTTGCTGCTGGAGGATCTGCAATCGCCCTGCACCGAAGAGGTGGCCGTGTTCCACGCGTTCTCGCGCACGGTGGCCGAAGCCCGCACCGCCTTTGTAGTACTGGACACGGCGCCCACCGGGCACTCTCTATTGTTGATGGATGCCACGGGCGCCTATCACCGTCAGATGACGCGCGAGTTTGAAGGCAAGGGCCCTCTTCATATGGTCACGCCGCTGATGCGCCTTCAAGATGCCAGCTACACCCGCATCATCCTGGTCACCTTGCCGGAGGTGACGCCGGTGTCCCAAGCGGCCGCGTTGCAAAACGACCTGCGTCGCGCCAAGATCGAGCCTTATGCATGGGTAGTCAACAAATCCATCCTGGCTTCAGGCACGCATGACCCCTTGCTGCAAGCCCGTCTGGATGGCGAGCGGCGGCAAATGGCCAGGTTGTCAGGTGGACTGGCTCAGCGTACGTTTGCCGTGCCATGGGTAGCTCAAGCACCGGTTGGGCTGGCAGCGCTGTCGGCGTTGCTGTCCTCATGACGGCACCGGCACACAAACTGGCGCTTGCTTCCACCTGCTGAAGGAGCGAAAGCCATTTGACGTGACCCGCTGCTGCTTCGCTTAGGCCCTTCGACGGCAGCCAGCAAACCCTAATCGCCGACTGGCGAGAAACCACCGAGATTGAATGAGATGTGGTGCCGCCGTCCCCGATTTGCGGTAAAGCGAATCGCCTGCAACACGCGCCATCCCTGGATTGGTGCCGGACGTCGGGCAACCATGAGTATTGTGCGAATTCATTGGACGTTTTGCGGCACCGACGTCGCCACCAGCTTTGCCATCTCCCGTCGGCGAGACGGCTTCAGAACCTGTTTTGCAGCGCCTCCGAGGCGATCTCAGCCTTGAGCTTCTCCTCGATGTACATCTTTGCGTAGCCGCGCGTTCTCTGCCACCAGTTCCTTCATGCGCGACATCATCGGGGCGTCCATGCCACCGTACTTCGAGTGCCATTTATAAAACGTCGCCGAGCTGATACCCGGCTCCCCGCACAACGCAGCCATCGCCAGACCCGCTTCCGCTCGCTTGAGCGTCTCCAGTATCTGGCTGTCCGTGAGTCTCGACTTCTTCATTGGCAGAACTCCCTCGTAACGAAAAAATTCTACTCCGCATGAGCCCGGCCCCACGAGCCATGGCGCCGGTTTTTCACACGACACGTCGACGCCCCAGGAGTACACTTTCGCCTTCCTCCAATAACCTCGATGCAGCACAAGGAGACGCCGGCATGGCACCGAAGGATCTGTTGCAGGCACTTATCGTCGTACTCGCCTGGGGCGTGAACTTCGTCGTCATCAAGGTCGGCCTGCATGGCGTGCCGCCAATGTTGCTGGGCGCCCTTCGATTCCTGCTCGCCGCCTTCCCCGCGATCTTCTTTGTCAGACGCCCGCAGGTGCCCTGGCGCTGGCTGGTCGCCTACGGCATCACGATTTCGTTCGGGCAATTCGCGCTGTTGTTTACCGCGATGTACGTCGGCATGCCCGCCGGCCTGGCGTCACTCGTGCTTCAGGCGCAGGCGTTCTTCACGTTGGGGCTCGCTGTGCTGTGCCTCGGAGAACGCTTCCGCGCGCAAAACATCTACGGCCTACTCATCGCGGCAGCGGGCCTCGCCGTCATCGGCATGCACGGCGGCAGCGCGATGACGCCACTCGGTTTCGTGCTCACGCTCTGCGCGTCGCTTAGCTGGGCGACAGGCAACGTCATCACGAAAAAGATCGGCAATGTCGATCTCGTCGGCCTCGTGGTCTGGGCCAGCCTGATTCCGCCGATTCCGTTCGCCCTGCTCTCCTATTGGTTCGAAGGCCCGCAGCAAATCGCGAACTCGCTGTCGCATATCTCCGCTACATCGATCTTCGCTATCGCCTACCTCGCCTTCATCGCAACGCTCGTCGGCTATTCGCTGTGGGGCCGCCTGATGACGCGCTACCCCGCCAGTCAGGTCGCGCCGTTCTCGCTGCTCGTGCCGATCATCGGCCTTGCATCCGCCGCTCTGCTGCTCGACGAACAACTGGCCGAAGCTCAAATCGCCGGGGCCGCGCTGGTGATGACTGGCCTCGTGGTGAACGTATTCGGCGCGAAGATCAAACAGCGCCTGCTGTCGGCTTCGCGCTAGCGAGTCTCATGTGCAGCAGCGGGAACGGCCGGCCCTGCCCGTCGAGTTCCGATCGCCCCGTCACCTCGAACCCCTCGCGCCGATAGAACGCCAGCGCCTGCGGGTTCTGCTCGTTCACGTCGACGCTCGTGCAACCCAGCTCACGCACGGCGTAAGCCAGCAACGCAGCACCAATGCCTTGCCTGCGCACGTCGGGCGCGACAAACAACATCTCCACATTGCCCTGCGCCACCCCGAGAAAACCACGAAGGACGCCAGCGTCGTCACGAAATACACGTAGCGTGACCGCCCCCAGATAGTCATGACGAATGCGCGGACGCAACCAGGCGATATCGGCGTCGCCCAGGAAATCGTGCGTCGCGCGCACGGACGCCTCCCAAAGCTCGACGATGGCGTCGAATTCGTTTTCGTGCGTAGTGAAGATGCCTGACATGGAAACCCGCAGTTGGATATGTCGAGAGACGTGCACGCGTACCCATGACAAATATGCGCGACGGAGGCAAAACGCAAAAAGCCTGATTTCTTGTGGAAATCAGGCTTTCGAATTTGGTTGCGGGGACAGGATTTGAACCTGTGACCTTCGGGTTATGAGCCCGACGAGCTGCCAGACTGCTCCACCCCGCGTCTGAAGAATTGAATTATATGGCAATTGCCATCGCAGCGCAACATAACTGGCCGATTATTTTTCTGGCCCAGGTCTGGGGGGCGGGAAAAAACCGCCGCATGTGCCTCAACGCGGGTTATCCCAACGCGCCGTTGGCCTTGCCGCACAGCGTGCGTTGCCGATGATACACTCGCAGCAACCATGAACCGACGTCCTCCCATCCAATTCTGTTCCGCCTGCGGCCACCCGGTCGAGTTGCGCATTCCGCCCGGCGATAATCGCGAGCGGCATGTCTGCACTCATTGCGGCACTATTCACTATCAGAACCCGCGCAACGTGCTCGGCACGGTGCCTGTGTGGGGCGATCAGGTGCTGCTTTGCAAACGCGCCATCGAGCCGCGTCTCGGTTACTGGACGCTGCCCGCAGGCTTCATGGAAATTGGCGAAACAACGTCGCAGGCCGCCGCACGCGAGACACTCGAAGAAGCTGGCGCCGTCGTCGAAGTCGGCGCCCTCTTCTCGTTGCTCAACGTACCGCATGTCAATCAGGTTCATATCTTCTATCTGGCACAGATGTGCGAGCCGCAGTTCGCTGCCGGCGAAGAGAGCCTCGAAGTCGCCCTGTTTTCGGAAGACGAGATCCCCTGGGACGAGATCGCCTTCCCGACCGTGGCGAAGACCCTGCGCTTCTTCTTCGAAGACCGTCGCGCAGGGGCATTCGGCGTACACCTCGAAGCCTCGCAAGACGAGGCCGCCGTGCCGGGTACACCGGTACCGTCGCTGCCCGTCAATACGGCGCACACCGAAGACATCCTCACGCCGATGCTGCGTGTCTGAGCGCACGCTCATCGCGCGTTGCATGAAGCCGACTGCCGCTCCGGAGCGCTAACCTCACCATGGTCGTCTGGCTCGAAGCAAACGATCCGTTCCCGCCGGTGGACGAAGCGCTCGATGCATCGAGCGAAGCGCCGGGGCTGCTCGCGGCCGGACTCGACCTCTCTGCGCAACGTCTGCTCGCCGCCTACCGGCAGGGCATCTTCCCGTGGTACTCGCAGGGCCAGCCCGTTCTCTGGTGGAGCCCCAACCCGCGCATGGTGTTGCGCCCCGAGAACTTCGTCGTCAGCCACAACTTCCGCAAATTGCTGCGCCGCGTGCTACGCGACGACGCCTGGGAGATCCGCCTGGACGTCGACTTTGCCGCAGTCATGCAGGCATGCGCCCAAGCACCGCGTCGCGGCCAGGACGGCACATGGATCACACCGGCCATCGTTGCCGCCTACCGCTCGCTGCACGACGCCGGGCTCGCCCACAGCGTGGAAACCTTCTATGAAGGCGAGCGTGTCGGCGGCCTTTATGGCGTGGCACTCGGCCGCATGTTCTACGGCGAGTCGATGTTCGCTAAGCGCACCGACGCGTCGAAAATCGCGCTTGCCGCGCTCGTCGCGTTTGCACGCACACACGCAATAGAGGTGATAGACTGCCAGCAAAGTACCGCGCATCTGGCGTCGCTCGGCGGCGGCGAAATTCCCCGCCAGGCGTTTCTCGCGCACGTGAAGACGGCGGTCATGGCCCCCGCGCCGGTCTGGCGCCTGGACAAACAGGTGCTCAGCGCACTGGCCTACGGTAACGCAGCAGATAAGGCTCACGAGGTTTCCCAGTGACCCATCCGAACGAACTGCCGCTCTCTCCGCTGTCTGCCCTTCAGTTCTACGCAACGGCGCCCTACCCCTGCAGCTATCTCGATAATCACACGGCCCGCTCGCAGGTCGCCACACCCAGTCATCTAATCAATTCGGACGTCTATAGCGAACTCGTTCGCTCCGGATTTCGTCGCAGCGGGGTCTTCACGTACCGCCCGTACTGTGACGGCTGCCGCGCGTGCGTGCCGGTGCGCGTGCCGATCGCGCGCTTCGTGCCAAACCGCACGCAGCGCCGCATCTGGCGACGCCACGCCGGCCTCGCCGTCAACGTATCGGGCCTGCATTACACCGAAGAGCATTACCAGCTCTATATGCGCTATCAGTCGCGGCGCCACGCGGGCGGCGGCATGGATCACGACAGCCGCGAGCAATACGAGCAGTTCCTGCTGCAAAGCCGTGTGAACTCCCGTCTGGTGGAATTCCGCGAGCCGCCCGGCCATCAGGGCGCAGGCACGCTGCGCATGATCAGCATGGTGGACATCCTGAGTGACGGCCTGTCGTCGGTCTATACGTTCTTCGACCCCGACGTCGAAGGCGCATCGTACGGCACATACAACATCCTGTGGCAGATCGAACAGGCGCGCGCCCTAGGGCTGCCGCACGTCTATCTCGGCTACTGGATTCAGGCGAGCCGCAAGATGGTGTACAAGGCCAACTTCCGGCCGCTGCAAGGCCTGCTCGACGGTCAATGGCAAGACATGCCTGAAGCCATGCTCGACGCCGCCGGCCAATCGCCTCAATCACACCAGTAGTGCGCATCGCGCTCATCCGCCCCCCGGCACTGCGCAAAACAAGAGTACGCAGAGCGTAGAAAAAGACGCGCTCTGCGACCGGGATACCGGTAAAATGGCGACTTTCCGATTCTGCCGAACCCGACATCGTGCTTGCGCCCCTCTATCCCCTGGCCCGTCGCGCCTTGTTCTGCCTCGACGCGGAACAAGCCCACCATCTGACACTGGCCACGCTGCGCACTGCCGCCTCGCTCGGACTGGCCGGCCTCATTGGTCAGACGCTGCCCGAAGATCCGCGTACGGTTATGGGTATCCGCTTCCCGAACCCCGTCGGTCTTGCCGCCGGCCTCGACAAGGACGGCGGTTGCATCGATGGCCTCGCCGCGCTGGGGTTCGGTTTCGTGGAAGTGGGTACCGTCACGCCGCGCCCGCAGCCGGGCAATCCGAAGCCTCGCATTTTCCGTCTGCCGCAAGCCGAAGCCATCATCAACCGCATGGGCTTCAACAACGGCGGCGTCGAGCAGTTTCTTCAGAACGTGCAGTCGGCGCGCTACAAAGGACCGCTGGGCCTGAACATCGGCAAGAACGCCGATACGCCGATCGAGCGCGCGGTCGACGACTATCTCATCTGCCTCGAGAAGGTGTATCCGTACGCCACGTATGTAACGGTCAACATCTCGTCGCCCAACACCAAGAATCTGCGCCAATTGCAGGGCGCCGACGAACTCGATGCGCTGCTCGGCAAGCTCAAGGACAAGCAACGCGAACTGTCCGATCGTCACGGCAAGTACGTGCCGATCGCACTCAAGATAGCGCCGGATCTCGACGACGAACAGATCAAGGTCATCGCCGATACGCTCACGCGTCACGGCTTCGACGGCGTAATCGCCACCAACACGACGCTCTCGCGCGAAGCCGTGGCGGGCCTGCCGTACGCTAACGAAACGGGCGGCCTATCGGGACGCCCGGTGTTCGACGCCTCGAATCGCGTGATCCGTTCGCTCGCCGCCGAACTGGGTGGCGCATTGCCAATCATCGGCGTTGGCGGCATTCTGTCGGGTGCCGATGCACGAGCCAAGCTCGATGCGGGGGCCAGCCTCGTTCAGGTATACAGTGGTCTGATTTACCGCGGCCCCGAGCTGGTGCGAGAATGTGTGCAAGCGCTGCGTACGGCCTGACTGGCTGAACGTTGCCCCTTCATATGCCTCAGGGAGACTTCATCATCATGAAAGCCTGGCTCAAGACGCTGTGCCTCGTACCACTGGCCGCCGCCCTGGTGGGCACCACGCCCGCCCGCGCGGCCGATCTGCTCGACACCGTGAAGTCTGCCGGTGTGCTGAAAATCGGCATCGAAGGCACGTACCCGCCGTTCAACTATCGCGGCACCGATGGTCAGCTCGACGGCTTCGATGTCGACGTTGCCAAGGCCGTCGCGCAACGTCTCGGCGTGAAGCCCATGTTCGTGACGACGGAATGGAGCGGCATTATCGGTGGACTCGTGGCGGGCAAGTTCGACGTCATCGTCAATCAGGTCGCCATCACGGACGAGCGTAAGAAATCGCTCGACTTCAGCCAGCCGTACACCTACTCCGCCGCCCAGCTCATTCAACGCAAGGACGACAAGCGCGAATTCGCTTCGCTCGAAGCGCTCAAAGGCCACAAGCTCGGCGTCAGCCTCGGCAGCAACTACGACAAGCTCGCGAAAGCGGTGCCAGGCATTGATGTGCGTACATACCCGGGCGCCCCCGAGTATCTGCGCGATCTCGCGGCCGGGCGCGTCGATGCGGCCCTCAACGACCGCTTGATGCTGGCGTATCTGATCAAAACGTCGAACCTGCCGCTGCGTCCCGGTGCCGTGCTGCAAGACACCAACCAATCGGTCGGCATCCCGTTCCGCAAGGGCAATCCGAAGTTCGCCAAGGCCATCGACGATGCGCTCTCGAGCATGAAGCAGGACGGTACGCTCGCGAAGCTCGCGGAAAAGTGGTTTGGTGAGGACGTGTCCAAGCCCGCGAAGTAATACGCAAGCCGCGCAGCGACACATTTCGGTCGCATCACGGCCGGCACTACGCAAATGACGCGAGTGCCGGCCGTCGTCTTTTCAGCTCACGATTCACCACCAGAAATCCCCCATGAATCCATTCGAACTCGCCGCCCAATCCATGCCGGTGCTGTTGCAAGGCACTGTGCTCACGATCAAGTTCGCATTGCTGTCGATGGTATTCGGTCTGGTGATCGGCGTCATCGTGGCGATCATGGGCATCGGCAAGATCCGCGTGCTGCGCGGTATCGCCCGCGCCTACGTCAGCGTCATGCGCGGCACCCCACTGCTCGTGCAGATCTTCGTGATCTATTACGGCTTGCCAGGCATCGGCATCTCGCTCGAGCCGACACCGGCCGGTGTTCTCACGCTGAGTCTTAACGTCGGCGCGTATCTGTCGGAGAGCATGCGCGGCGCCCTCGAAGGCATGCCGCGCGGCCAGTGGCTGGCGGCGTACAGCCTCGGCCTGTCTTACTGGCAAACGCTGCGCTATGTCATCGCGCCGCAAGCCCTGCGCATGGCCGTGCCGAGCCTCGGCAATAGCCTTATCAGCCTGATCAAGGACACGTCGCTGGTCTCGGTCATTACGGTAACGGAGCTGTTGCGCTCCGCGCAGGAGGTCATCGCGTCGACGTATCAGCCATTGCCGCTCTATCTCGCGTGTGCTGCCATCTACTGGGTACTGTCGACCGGATTGTCGGCGTTGCAGCGGCGCATCGAAAAGCGTCTCGCGTTACCCGCCCGAAGCTAAGTCTCACGGACACAAAAAAGCCGGCACCCCTGCTGCCTGTCTCTGACATCCGGGGCCCGGCCTTCTTGCTGCATCACCGGCGCATCAACGGCACCAGCACATCATCACACCACACTTATCGCGGTGCGCGACGCTCGCGATACATCGCACGGAACGTCTTGCCGCTCGGCGCAGGCATCTCACGCGTATCGGTCCAACCGCCGGCAAACGGCAGCTTCGAGATGCTGCCACGATCGCGGCCCATCCGTCGCAATGCCCAAGCGCCCAGCCTCGAGAGCGTTGCATACAGACGCGGGCGACGCGCGGCGAATGCCCACGCGGCGAGGGCCGCCCGCTCCTGCCACGGCCGCAGACCACGATCGACCTGACGCTCGCGCAATTTGCGCAGCAGATCGGAAATCGGGATTCCCACCGGGCAGACGCGATTGCACTCACCACACAACGTCGCCGCCTGCGGCAGATCGAGCGTCTTTTCGAGCCCGACGTAACTCGGCGTGAGCACCGATCCCATCGGCCCCGGATACACCCAACCGTAAGCATGACCGCCGATCTTCTGATAGACCGGGCAATGGTTCATGCACGCGCCGCAGCGGATGCAACGCAGCATCTCCTGGAACGCGCCGCCGATCAGACCCGAGCGGCCGCCATCCACCAGCACGAAGTACATGTGGTCGGGGCCATCGACCTCGCCCTCGGCTCGCGTGCCGGTCAGCAGCGAGAAGTAGTTCGATGTGCCTTGCCCGGTTGCCGAGCGCGGTAGCAGACGCATCGCCGTCGCCAGGTCCTCAAGCGTCGGCAACACCTTCTCGATGCCCGTCACCGCCACGTGCACACGCGGCATGATCGTGCACATGCCTTCGTTCCCCTCGTTCGTCACCACGGCCACGGAGCCGGTTTCTGCCACGAGGAAGTTGCCCCCTGTCACGCCCATGTCCGCCGAAAGGAACTGCGGGCGCAGCATCTCGCGGGCTTCACGCGTCATCGCCGGAATTTCGGTCAGACGCGGCTTGTGGTGAACGCGGGCAAACAGGTCGGCGACTTCGTCCTTATCCTTGTGCACCACCGGCGCAATGATGTGCGACGGCGGCTCGTTGTCGTTGATCTGAAGGATGTACTCGCCAAGGTCAGTCTCAACCGACTGCACGCCCATGTCGGCGAGCACCTTGTTGAGCTGCAACTCTTCCGTGACCATCGATTTCGATTTGATCACCTTCTTCACATCGTGCTTGCGGGCGATCTCCGCAATCAGACGTGCTGCATCCTGCGTCGATTCCGCGAACAACACGGTCGCACCGCGTCGCGTGGCTTCGCGCTCGAAGATCTCCAGCCAGACGTCGAGCGTCTCGAGCCCGCGATTGCGGCGCTCCTTGAGCGCCTCGCGTGTCGCCTCGAAGTCGATCTCTTCGATGGCGGCAGCACGCGCCGTCACGAACTTGGTCGAGAGCTTCTTGAGGTTGGCTTGCAAACGCTGGTCGGCAAGCTTCTGCCCGGCCCGCGCCTTGAATTGCATCGATTGAACTTGCATCGCGACTCACGAAAGGTGATGGCCGCCGGCGCGCATCACCGCGCGCACAAGCGTGATTGTCGGGAGGACTGCGGCGAACTCACGCATCGCCGGCAAGTACCTGAGCGATGTGCAGCACGCGCGTCTTCGTGTCGCCGGTGCGGCGCAGACGCCCTTCGATGTTGAGCATGCACCCGAGGTCGCCGAGCACCACTGCCGGTGCACCGCTCGCTGCGATATTGGCGCACTTCTCGTCGACGATGGCCGTCGAGATGTTGCCGTACTTGAGCGCGAAGGTACCCCCGAAGCCGCAGCAAGCCTGACAGTCCTTCATCTCGGTCATCTTCACGCCGGGCATTTTTGCGAGCAATGCGCGCGGTTGTGCCTTGACGCCAAGCTCACGCAGCCCCGAGCAGGCGTCGTGATACGTGACTTCGCCGTTGTAATCGCCGGGCACCGTATCGACGTGCAGCACGTTGACGAGAAAATCGGTCAGCTCGAACACACGAGGACGCAGCCGCTCGTAACGCCCCATCAGTTCGGGGTCGTCGGCAAAGAGATCGCCGTAATGCGCCTTGACCATGCCGCCGCATGACCCTGATGGCACGACGACATAGTCGAACGATTCGAATTCATCGAGAAATTTCTGAGCGAGATCGCGGGCGATGGCCCGTTCGCCAGAGTTGTAGCCGGGCTGACCGCAGCAAGTCTGGGAATTGGGAATCACGACCTCGCAGCCGGCTGTCTCGAGCAGCTTGAGTGTCGAGAAACCGATCTCCGGACGCATCATGTCGATCAGACACGTGACAAAGAGTCCGACGCGCATTGGGGGAATCCTCTATTCGGGAATAATGCGCCATTATAAGTCGCTGGGCCGAACCGGCCCAGCGTGGATTCCCGCATCTCGCGCAGATGTGCGCAGACGCTCACCGCCGACTAGGCCATGCGAGCGCCGGCGTGTGTATATGGACTCCAGGAATTCGCGCGTTCGGGCATCTGCCGGTTGCGGTACGATGCATCGCCCGCAGGGAATGTGGAGAGCGCTACCATCGCCGAACGCATTGACGTGACCTCTTGCAAACGCGACAGCCGCTGCAGATCGGTTCTGAAATCGTCGAGCTTGCGCTCAACCGCACTGAAGCCAGACACCAGCGTTTCTTGCGTCGTGTTTAATGCCTGGGATTGCCGCCTGACATCGCCTCGCAGCGAGTCCACACTGGAAACAACGCCGCTCATTTGCTCCGCCATGGCGCTGACCCGGGCATCCGTACCTTGCGTCTGGGTCCTCACATCCTGCAGCAGATTCCACATCATGTCCTCACGCGCCAAAGCAGCACGCCGGTCGCTGATATCCAAATACGTCTTCATCGTTGCCCCCTCCGTTTCAATAAGTTGTTTTGCACTCGCCAACAGACTCTCGACAGACTTCCACCCCCGCTCGCGGTCGAACCCGCGAATGCTTCCCAGACTGACGACACGAATCACTATCGCCAACACCACCCCGACGATGGCGAGTGTGCCGCTCGACGCAATCAGCGCCGCAATCGCAAGGCCACCCGCGATGCAATACAGGACGGCCGACATCGCAAAGCGCTTGCCGAAATGCTTCCTCTCCGGCCACACCTCCTTCGACCCGCACCTGATCGTCTCGCGTGCAGCGTTCAGGCACTGCTCGACTTCGGCCAGAACGTCCATACACTCCGCACCGATCTTCGCGTACTCGGCTCTTTGCGCAGCGGCGTCCTCAAAAGTCGCACTCCTGAGCGCCGTCGAGCGTTCAACCATCTCGCCGCATTTTTGCAGCATCTCCTCTTCTTTGCGCAGCGCATCCGCCAAATGCCCCAGGATCATCGAAAACCGCCTGGCAGACGGTGTGAGACTGTCGATATCGCGGTCATGCAACTGCTCGCCAACCAGGAAGTACAACCCCTGACGGCTGGGGTTGGACGTGTAACGATAGAACCCGTCCCAAAGCCCGCCTCCCCAGTAGCCTGAGGTCGCCTTCTTGTACGTCGAAGCAAATGCGCTCTCCAGCCGGGTGATCGACTCACTGCTCAATCCCAACTGCGCCTTTGTGTTTGCAATCTGTTGAAACTGCCGGACGATTTCCTCGTGCTTCTCGGCAATCGACTTTCCGCTTGTGGCGGCCTTCTGCTTCAACTCGCACTTCCCCTGCGACCATGGGGCCGCCGGCGCATAAACATACCCATACATTCCCAGCGCCTCCTTTATGATGCCGACCACATCTTCCGATCCGGTCAGACACCGAATTAAATGGCAAGGGAATGATAGGCACGCGAGCGAAAGACCACTTTTGGTTTAGGCCGGCAGTTACTGCGGCAACGACGCTTTCCTGTAACACGCCCGTTACGGCTCGCTGGACGCGCCAGATGCGTCAACCGTCGATGGCGCCAGCGCATCGGACGGCTGGATTTTTCGCAGAAGTCCTCTATGCGAACTCTGCGAATTTTTCACAATATGATATAGAATCACTTCTATACGAAACTCGGCCCTACCCCATGAAAGACGAAAGCAATCCAGGCGCGGAGTCGCGCACGTCCATTCAGGTAATCGAGCGCATGATGCGTCTGCTCGATGCCCTTGCCGGCCACGCCGATCCCGTGAGCCTCAAGGAACTGGCGCAAGCTACCGAGCTTCATCCGTCGACCGCGCACCGCATCCTGAACGACATGGTGGCTTGCCGCTTTGTCGATCGTTGCGATCCGGGCACGTACCGTCTCGGCATGCGTCTGCTCGAACTCGGCAATCTGGTCAAAGCGCGCCTGTCGGTACGCGATGCCGCGCTCGCGCCGATGCGCGGTCTGCATCGCATTACCGGTCAAACGGTCAATCTATCGGTACGTCAAGGCGACGAAATCGTCTACATCGAGCGTGCCTATAGCGAGCGCTCGGGCATGCAGGTGGTGCGCGCCATCGGCGGCCATGCGCCGTTGCACCTCACCTCGGTCGGCAAGCTCTTCCTCGCCGCCGACGAAGCCTCGCGCGTACGCGCCTACGCCGCACGCACCGGCCTGTCTGGACATACACGCAATAGCATCACCGATCTGCAAAAGCTCGAGCGTGAACTGACTCACGTGCGTAAGTCGGGCTATGCACGCGATAACGAGGAACTCGAGCTGGGTGTGCGATGCATTGCGGCAGGGATCTACGACGATAGCGGCAAGCTCGTTGCGGGGCTTTCGCTGTCTGCGCCGGCCGACCGCTTACAGGACGCGTGGCTCGCCAACCTGAACGAGACTGCGTTGCACATTTCGACGTCGCTGGGCTTTCACGTGCCGAACCCGGATGCTGGCGGCAGCAGTCAGTCGCAGAACAGCACGGCCGAATAACAAAAGGCGCTCCCGAGGGAGCGCCTTTTGTTTCATAGTTGGCGCGACGTGCGCCGCGCAACTTAACGAGACACGACTTACAGCGCGTGTTCGCTGTTGGTTGCGACCTGTGCCGTCGGCGTCGTGCCCGCCGTACGCTGCGGCGTAGTGCCGCCGCCATCGAGCAGCCACTTGCGAACGCGCGTGGCGTCGGCGAAGCGTGAATACTTGCCGGTCGAATCAAGCAGAATCATGATCACCGGACGGCCTTCGACATTGGCCTGCATCACGAGGCATTGACCCGCTTCGTTGATATAGCCCGTCTTCTGCAGACCGATTTCCCAGCCCGGATGACCGATCAGGTGATTCGTGCTGACGTAGTGCAATTCACGGCGGCCGGTATTGACGTCGTAATTGGTATCCGTCGAGAAACGACGAATCATCGGGTACTGATAAGCGGCCTTGACCATCTTCACGAGATCACGCGCACTCGACACGTTCTGGCTCGACAACCCCGTCGGATCGTTGAAGTGCGTGTCGTTCATGCCGAGTTGCTTGGCCTTGCGATTCATCGCCGCCAGGAAGGCGGGACGGCCCCCCGGGAAGTAGCGCGACAGCGCAGCGGCCGCACGATTCTCCGACGACATCAGCGCAATGTGCAGCATGTCTTCGCGCGACAGGCGCGAACCCACCGACAGGCGCGAACCTGTGCCCTTTTCGTAATCGCGATCTTCGTCCGTCACTTCCATGACGTCGGTCATCGGGATACCGGCGTCGAGCGACACCATCGCCGTCATCAGCTTCGAGATCGAGGCGATCGGCAGCACCGCTTGCGAGTTCTTGTCGAACAGCGACTCGCCGGTGCGCTCGTCAATCACATAAGCCACCGAGGAACGCAGCGCGAGAGTGTCAGGCGTTTCGTGCAGACCGAACGCACGGCCCGTCGACAGACGCTCCGGTGCTTGCGGCGTAAAGTTGACGGTGCGATACGACGTCACGACACGGCGCTTGCCGTTTTTGTAGACGACACGTTTGACGGCGACACGCTTGGCAGCAGCGTCGTCGTCGACGGTGGCCAGCTTACGCGCCTTGCCGCCCGCCTTCACGCTCTTGGTATCGCGAGCGGCGGTCGTGGCGACGGCACCTTTGGCACCGGTTTTGGAAGCGGCGACGGCTTTCGTCGCTTTAGGATTGGCACATGCGCGCTTCTGGGCAGCAGTCTTGGCCGTCTTGGGCGAGCATTCGCTCGTCTTACCAGCGGCGTAAGTGACTGCCGGGGTACCGGCGGCGAGTGAAATCGCCACGACGGCAGCACCCCAGAGGCGGGAGCGGCACAGACGCGCAAGAGTCGTGATCGCGTACATAAATTGGGGGTAGCGTGAGGTTGGCAGACAACGAGGTTGTGAGAAGTTTAGTAACTTCCGAAAAAATAAGCAATATGAATGACTTAGCGGAAATACTTAAACCGGCATCTGGCAGTTTTGTGCGACGCAACGCAAAAAATCACATGATCGCCAAAATTTGCCAAATTATGCCAATCCCTTGATATCAATCAGTTCAAAAAATGCGCCCACTCATTCAGAGGCGCACGCTCGGTGACGAGCCGGTTCTCGACCGCCTCCGGATCTGCGTAACCCAACGCCATACCGCACACGACCATCCGGGTCTCGGGCAATCGCAGTTCCGCCGAAATGACCTGGTGGAACGTGGCAAACGCCGCCTGCGGACAGGTATCGAGCCCTCGCGCGCGCGCCGCGACCATCACGCTTTGCAGGAACATACCGTAGTCCAGCCAACTGCCCTGCTCCAGATGCCGATCGATCGTAAAGATCAAACCCACCGGCGCACCGAAGAACGTGAAGTTACGTGCGTGCTGCCCGTGCATGCGCTCCTTATCGGCGCGCCCGATGCCCAGCAGGCTATACAGATCCCATCCCACCTTGCGACGACGCGCCTGATAAGGCTCACTCCACTCGCGCGGGTAATACGCGTACTCCTCCTGGTGCATCAATCGCTGGGCCGGGTCGTTGAACGCGTCCAACAGCCGCGTCGTGAGCGACTTCAACGCCTCACCGGACAGCACATAGGTCTGCCACGGCTGAATGTTGCTGCCCGAAGGCGCACGCGACGCAACCGAAAGAATGTCCGCCACGGTAGCCTGCGGCACGGGCGTCGGCAGGTAGGCTCGAATCGAACGCCGGCTGCGAATCGCCTCGTCAACATATTCCACGCGCAGCCTGGCGTTATCGTTGACAGCCGGGCGATGGGTACTTTCCCCAACCATGGGTTGCATGGGCAGGCCGGATGTTGGGGCGTTGTCGCTTTGCGAGGGTTGCGCAGCTTGCGCACGCGGGTGTTCTTGTTTCATAGACTTTTGCTCGCGCCAAACAATGAAAGGGAAATGGCGTCTGGCTCAAGACGCTGACGCGACAGGCACCGCCCGCCGCTCGATCACAAGCGCAACGCCGAGGGCCGCAACGACCATCCCGGCAGCACTCAGCGGTGACAGCATCTCGCCGAACAGCAGCCAGGCCATGACAGCGGTGGTCGGCGGCGTCAGATACATAAGGCTGGAAACCTTGGTCGCGGCACCATGCCGGATCAGCAAAAACAGCAAAGAAATTGCACCGATCGACAACGCCAGCACCGACCATGCGAGCGCGCCAAGCATTTCAACGTTCCAGCGCACTTGCATGGTTTCAAGCGCCCACGCCGCGGGCAGCGTCACGACGAAAGCCGCGCCGAACTGCACGAGCGTACCGACGCGCAAATCGAAATGCGCACAGAAACGTTTCTGATAGAGCGTGCCGGCCGTAATCGCGAACAGGCTCAGCACACACAAAGCCACGGGACCCACGCCGATGCCGCGAACACCGACCTTGTTGGCAACGACCAGCCCAACGCCGACAAATCCACACAGCAGCCCGAGCCATTGGCGTCGCGAGACCGGCTCGCCGACCACGCGCGCAAAAAGTGCCGTCAGCAATGGCTGAATACCGACGATCAATGCTGCCAGTCCCGCCGGTGCGCCCTGTTTGATCGCGGCCCACACGCCGCCGAGATATACCGCCTGGATCAGGATGCCGGACACGGCAAGATGCGCAATGAGCGGCCAGTCGATGCGCCCGGCGCCGCCGCCCTCACGCCGCATGGGCCAAGGTGTGCCCGTCAACAACGCGACGGGCAGCATGACCAGCAGCGTGCCGCCGAAGCGCAACGCCAGAAACGTCAGCGGTTCGGCATTCGGCATGCCGTATTTGGCGACAATAAAGCCCGTGCTCCAGATCAGCACGAACCACCATGGCATGGTCGCGCTCCAGAGGCTCAGGCGTGCGTTGCTCGCCGTTGCGTGCCCCTTGGCCGAATGCGAGGGGGGCCGGGCTGCCATTTGACGCTCGCTCATACGAGAACGCCGCCCGCCGGCGCGCGGAAGACACGGCGGCTCGCGCGCTGGAATTGGCTGGCGAGTCGGATCGTGGCGAAATGCGCGGCGACCGTCTGCCCGATGTCTCGGCCATAGCCACCCGCCATCGCGATAGCGACCGGCAGTCCCCGCTCGGCGCACGCCGTCAATACACGACGGTCGCGCGCGAGCAATCCATCTTGCGTCAGGGCCAGCCGGCCGAGCCGGTCGTTTTCCAATGGATCGGCCCCCGCGAGATAAATCACGAGCGACGGCGTGAACTGCGCGAAAAGATCGGTCAGCGCATGACCGAGCGCGACGAGATATTCGTCGTCACAGCAGCCGTCGGGCAGCGCCACATCGAGGTCGCCGTTCGCCTTATGAAACGGATAATTGTGTTCGCCGTGCAGCGACAACGTGAAGACGCTGGGGTCGCGCTCGAAAATGGCGGCGGTGCCGTTGCCTTGATGCACATCGAGATCGATGATCGCGACACGGGTGTGGGGGCCGAGTTCGGCCTGCATCGTGCGGGCGGCGACGGCGGCGTCGTTGAATACACAGAACCCTTCCCCACGATCGGCATACGCGTGATGGGTGCCGCCAGCGAGATTCACGGCCACGCCATCGGAGAGCGCGGCACGGCAGGCGGCCACTGTCGCCCCGGCAGACCGGCGCGAGCGCTCGACCATCTGCGGCGACCACGGAAATCCGATATCGCGCTGCTCTTTCGGATTCAGCTCACCGGCGCTCACGCGCGCCACGTACTCCCGCGAATGGGCGCGACCCAGCATCGCGTCGTCTGCGGGCAAGGCCTCGGCCAGCGCGACTTCCGGGAGTTCGCCGGTAACGCGTTCGCGCAGACGGGAATACTTCTCCATGGGAAACCGATGCCCCGGCGGCAATGGCAAGACGAAATGGTCGCTGTAAAACGCTTGCATCGACGCGAGTGGCCGGCAGATGCGGCACGCAAAAAGGCGGTGAAGAATATCGGCACTGGCGGACAGCACGCGCCCCCTTCGAAAGCGAGAGCAATCTTGCATGCGTTACCGTCCCGCCGGTGCCGGAACCTATTGATAGTACCATCGCCGTGCATGGTGCGCCGGGCGCCAAAACAGTGCAAAACCGCACCAATCAAGGCTCTCCGGGGAGCGTGAAAACGTCGCCGCGACGCAGTGTCACTCGCCCCTGATGGGATCTCAAGCTTTTGATTTTGTAAGCTTTTGTTGAATTGCTGCGGCGCACAAAAAAGACTTGACACTGCCAAAAATATCTCTACACTTGCAATTGTGCGATGCACAAAAGAGAATGCATCGATTTGAGAGGCCCCAACCGTGTTTTCACCGACATAAGGTGAGAACCAACCAGCGAACACGGAGTGGGTCGATATGTTGTGTATGACACCATAGGAGAACGCCATGTCGTTTCTGACCCCCGAGCAACTCGCTGCCGCCCATAAAGCCAACCTCGAAACCCTGTTTGGCCTGACCAACAAAGCCTTCGAAGGCGTTGAAAAGCTGGTCGAGCTGAACCTGCAAGCCGTCAAGGCATCGCTGGCCGAATCCGCTTCGACCGCGCAGAAGGCTTTCGCTGTGAAGGACGCGCAAGAGTTGCTCGCTCTGCAAGCCAACCTCGTCCAGCCGGCTGCCGAAAAGGCACTCGCGTACGGCCGCCACCTGTATGAAATCGCTTCGTCGACGCAAGCTGAAGTGACCAAGGTGGCTGAAGCCCAACTGGCTGAAGGCTCGCACAATGTCCAAGCGCTGTTCGACAACCTGGCCAAGAACGCCCCGGCCGGTTCCGAGTCGGCGGTTGCACTCGCCAAGTCGGCACTGTCGGCTGCCAATAGCGCTTTCGACAGCGTGCAGAAGGCAACCAAGCAAGCCGTGGAGATCGCTGAGACGAACTTCGCTGCTGCGACCAACGTTGCATCGAAGGCTGCCGCTCAGGCTTCGCGCGCTGCCAGCACCAAGAAGTAATCGATAGCGCTTTTATAGCGCTGTCGCGAGGGACGCTTGAAAATCTGTCGCTGTGTCTCAAAGTGATACAGCGACACCCAGTTGTCTCCTCGGTACTTTAAGTACCTTTCGAACCCGGCCCGCGCCGGGTTTCTTTTTGGGGCAGCGGTTTGACGTCCCCCGCTCCTGTGCCCTTCCCGCCGCGACGGGGTCGATCGAACGCCAGTCGCGACGCATGCGGCAGGCGTTCGCGCCAGACATTTCGCCGCCGACATCCGCACATAAAAAAACCGCCACCCCTGAATGGGATGACGGCTTTCTTCTGGCAGACGCCACAATGGCGAACGGCGCGATTGAGGGCGTCCGCCAGCGCATCGGCCTTCGACGCTTGCACCGCAAATGCTCGACACTCGATGCCAAGCGCCAGTGCCGACGCGAGTTACTTTTTGCGCGCAGGCGGTACGTCGGTGCAAACGCCTTCGTAGATCTCCGCTGCCATGCCGATCGATTCGGCCAGCGTCGGGTGCGGGTGAATCGTCTTGCCGATGTCGACGGCGTCTGCCCCCATCTCGACGGCCAGGCACAGCTCACCAATCAGATCGCCCGCATGCGTGCCAACGATCGCGCCGCCAACGATGCGATGCGTCTCTTCGTCGAACAACAGCTTCGTGAAACCCTCGTCGCGGCCATTGGCGATAGCGCGGCCCGATGCTGCCCACGGGAACACGGCCTTGCCGTACTTCACGCCTTCCGCTTTCAGTTGGTCCTCGGTCTTGCCGGCCCAAGCCACTTCCGGATCGGTATAGGCCACAGACGGAATCTGGATGGCATCGAAGTATGCCTTCTCTCCTGCCGCCGCTTCGGCCGCCACATGCGCTTCGTGTACGGCTTTATGCGCAAGCATCGGCTGCCCCACGATGTCGCCGATCGCGAAGATATTCGGCACATTCGTGCGCATCTGCTTGTCGACGGAGATGAAGCCGCGATCGCCCACCGACACGCCCGCATTCTCGGCACCGATCTTCTTGCCGTTCGGGCTGCGGCCCACCGCGACCAGCACGAGGTCGTAGCGCTGCGGCTCAGCCGGTGCAGCTTCGCCCTCGAACTTCACATAGATGCCATCGGGCTTGGCCTCGGCACCCACCGTCTTGGTCTTGAGCATGACGCGACCGAATCGCTTCGCGTTCATCTTCTCCCAAACCTTGACCAGATCGCGGTCAGCACCTTGCATCAGGCCATCGAGCATTTCCACAACGTCAATCTCGGTACCCAGGGCGCTATAGACCGTCGCCATTTCCAGACCGATAATGCCCCCGCCGATCACCAGCATCTTCTTCGGCAATTGGCGCAACTCGAGCGCGCCGGTCGAATCGACGATACGCGGATCTTCCGGCAGGAAAGGCAACTTCACCGCCTGCGAGCCCGCAGCGATAATCGCCTGCGCGAACTTCACCGTACGCTTGCTGCCATCTTCGGCCACGACTTCCATATGGTTCGGGTCGAGGAACTTGCCTACGCCGCGCACGACTTCCACCTTGCGCATCTTGGCCATGCCGGCCAGACCGCCCGTGAGCTTCCCGACAACGCTTTCCTTATAGGCGCGCAGCTTGTCGAGATCGACTTCGGGCTTCCCGAACGAGATGCCGTGATGACCCAGCGATTGCGCCTCTTCGAGGACGGCCGCCGTGTGGAGCAGCGCCTTCGACGGAATACAACCTACGTTCAGGCACACACCACCGAGCGTTGCGTAGCGTTCGACGAGCACCGTCTTGCGGCCCAGGTCAGCGCTGCGGAACGCGGCCGAGTAACCTCCCGGACCGGCACCCAGCACGAGCACGTCGCATTCGGTATCTGCGCCGCCGCTATGCTTGGCGGCGGCCGGCGCGGGAGCCGCAGGCGCAGCGGGCGCTGCCGGTGCCGGCGCAGCCGCCGGAGCGGCGACCTTGGCGGCCCCCGCATCATCGGCTTCGATCAGCGCGATCAGTGTGCCCTGGCTGGCTTTGTCGCCCACCTTGATCTTCACCTCCTTGACCGTGCCCGACACTTCGGACGGCACTTCCATGGAGGCCTTGTCGGATTCCAACGTAATGAGCGACGCTTCCTTGGCGATCTTGTCGCCCGGCTTGATCATCACTTCGATGACATCCACGCCCTCTGCGCCGATGTCCGGTACCTTGACTTCGATGAGACTCATGCGGGGTCTCCCTGTCGCATTTATGACTTGATGGTGGTATCGATCGGAAACGCATGCACCTGAAACGGGCCGGCGGAACTCTTGTCGAACTCCGCCCCCGCTTTCACGCCCGCTTCGGCGATGGCGCTAGCGCTCAGATCCTGGTCGTAGAGGGCATACATGGCACCGAGCGCGAAGTTGCGCCCCGAACCGATCCCCCAGAACCGATCGAAAACAAACACTTCCCGGTAGGAATAGACCCCGTAAATACCCGTCGGATTCGCGATCACGCTGGTGATCTGCGACGACTCGTACGGATCGTCCTCCTCTTCCTTCGTGTTGAGGAAATACTCTTCCTTGAGCTTCTGATGGACGCGACAGAACGTGCGGAACACTTCGTCGCGAGAGTGCAGACGGCACTCGTCTGCCATACCGGAAAGAATGGCGCGCATGACCGGAAAGTGCGCGGTCGTGCCGGCCAGGCCGACATAGGAATCGCCCACGAGAAAAACCTTGCGATTCTCCTCGTACGATTGCGAGAGTCTTGTGTCGCCGAACGTCACGAGCGAATCGGCGGCAATGGCGATCTCGCCTGCCTTCTTGACGACTACCACGGTGGTCATGATGCTCCTCCCCGTCCAGATCCTGAAGCTGTCGCGCGAGCGCCGCCGGTTTGCGCCTATGCGCTACCGGCGGCGTCCGCCTGTTACAGCATTGCGCGACGGAAGTCCTGCAACAGTTGGCCCAGGTAGGCGTTGAAGCGTGCGGCTTCGGCGCCGTCGATCACACGGTGATCGTAGGACAACGACAGCGGCAGCGTCAGTTGCGGCAGGAACTGCTGCTTGCGCTCGTCCCACACCGGCTTCTGATACGAACGCGACAAGCCCAGAATCGCCACTTCCGGCGCGTTGATGATCGGCGTGAAGGTCGTGCCCCCGATACCGCCGAGCGACGAGATCGAGAAGCAACCGCCCTGCATCTGATCCGGCTTGAGCTTGCCTTCGCGAGCGAGCTTGGCCAGTTCCGAGGTCTCACGTGCGATCTCGAACACCCCCTTCTTGTCGGCATCGCGAACAACGGGCACAACGAGACCGTTGGGCGTGTCTGCCGCGAAGCCGATATGGAAGTATTGCTTGAAGACGAGGTTGTCGCCGTCGAGGCTCGCGTTGAACGTGGGGAACTTCTTCAGGGCCAGGACGCAGGCCTTGATAACGAAAGCAAGCATCGTCACCTTGATACCGGCCTTTTCGTTTTCCTTGTTCAACTGCACACGGAAGGCTTCGAGTTCGCCGATATCCGCTTCGTCGTTGTTCGTGACGTGCGGGATCATGACCCAGTTGCGATGCAGGTTCGCGCCCGAAATCTTCTTGATACGCGAAAGTGCCTTCGGCTCGACCGGGCCGAACTTCGAGAAGTCGACCTTCGGCCACGGCAGGAGATTCAGCTCGCCCCCCCCCGCCGGTGCGGCACCCGCAGCCGCCGGGCGGTTGCCCGCGAGTGCGCTCTTGACGAAATTGCGCACATCGTCAACGACCACGCGGCCCTTCGGACCCGAGCCCTTCACTTGCGTAATGTCCACACCCAGTTCACGGGCAAACTTACGCACCGACGGGCTGGCGTGACTGATCGGCTGATTGCCGGCCGCAGCAGCAACCGCCGGCCCGGCGGCAGGCGCCGGAGCAGCGGCGGGAGCCGGCGCTACCGGTGCCGCGCTCTGGGCAGCCGGAGTGAGTGCCGGCGCCGGTGCTGCGGCCTTAGCCGGAGCCACCGTGGCAGCACCTTCGAGCACAACGATCAACGTGCCTTCCGACACCTTGTCGCCAACCTTGATCTTCAGTTCCTTGACGACACCTGCCGCCGGGCTCGGCACGTCCATCGATGCCTTGTCGGATTCCAGCGTGACGAGCGATTGCTCGGTCGTCACGGTGTCACCCACCTTGACCAACACGTCGATCACGGGCACATCGTCGTAACCACCGATGTCCGGCACCTTCACGTCGATCGTGCTCGTACCGCCGCTGGCGGCCGGCGCTGGTGCAGATACCGGGGCAGCGGCCTGCGGGGCTGGCGCGGGGGCAGCGGCACCGTTTGCCTGGGCGCCCGAGCCGTTCGCTGTTTCGAGCGTCAGAATCAGCGAACCCTCGGATACTTCATCGCCGACCTTCAGGCTCAACGCTTTGATGGTACCGGCGGCCGGGCTGGGCACGTCCATGGTGGCCTTGTCCGACTCCAGCGTGATCAGGGCCTGCTCGGCATCGATCTTGTCGCCCGCCTTGACCAGCACGTCGATGACGGGCAAGTCCTTGAAGTCACCGATATCCGGGACTTTCACTTCGATCACTTGACTCATTTTCCACAGTCTCCTCGAGGCTGCGCTTGACGTGCGGCGTGCACCCGCCTGCCGCCAAGGGGCGGCTGACGGTCGCGCACACCGCGCGAAGCGGCCTTTAGACGGTCATCGGGTTGGGTTTGTTCGGATCCAGGTTGTACTTGGCAATCGCTTCGGCGACCTTGCTCGCCGGCAGCGTGCCTTCATCGGCCAGCGCCTTGAGGGCAGCGACCGTGACCCAGTTACGATCCACCTCGAAGAAGTGACGCAGCTTCTCACGCGTATCCGAACGGCCATAGCCGTCGGTGCCAAGCACCACGTAACGACCACGGACGAACGGACGAATCTGGTCAGCGTACGTACGGATGTAGTCGGTCGATGCGATGACCGGACCACGGGTATCGTTCAGGCACTTCTCGACATGCGTCAGACGCGCCGTCTCGGTCGGGTGCAGCAGATTGTAGCGCGCGACATCGTTGCCTTCGCGGGCCAGCTCCGTAAAGCTCGGGCAGCCCCACAGATCCGATTCGACCCCCCAATCGTCCTTGAGCATTTCGGCGGCGGCGATCACTTCGTTGAAGATCGTGCCCGAACCCAGCAGTTGCACGCGCGGCGCCTTGCTGTTGTCTGCACCGCGACGGAACGCGTACATCCCCTTCAGGATGTCCTGCTCCACGCCTTCCGGCATGGCCGGATGCGCGTAGTTTTCGTTCATCACGGTCAGGTAGTAGTACACATCTTCCTGATCCTGCACCATGCGGCGCAAACCGTCCTGAACAATCACGGCGAGTTCGTACGCGAACGTCGGATCGTACGGCAGACAGTTCGGGATCGACGACGCCCACAACAGCGAGTGTCCGTCTTCGTGCTGCAGACCTTCACCGTTCAGGGTCGTACGACCGGCCGTGCCACCCACGAGGAAGCCGCGAGCACGCATATCGCCGGCCGCCCAGGCCAGATCGCCAATACGCTGGAAGCCGAACATCGAATAGAAGATGTAGAACGGGATCATCGTCTCGCCGTGCGTCGAGTACGACGTCGCGGCAGCGATCCAGTCGCACATACCGCCGGCTTCGTTGATGCCTTCCTGAAGAATCTGACCGCTTTCGGATTCGCGGTAGAACATCAGTTGATCCTGATCCTGCGGAATGTAACGCTGCCCCACCTGGCTCCAGATACCGATCTGGCGGAACAGGCCTTCCATACCGAAGGTGCGCGACTCGTCCGGCACGATCGGCACGATACGCTGACCCAGCGCCTTGTCCTTGAGCAGCACGTTGAGAATACGCACGAACGCCATCGTCGTGGAAATCTCGCGGCCTTCTGCCGTCGCCTTAAGCAGTGCGTCGAACGCACCCAGCGCAGGCACCGGCAGCGAAGCGGCCTTGGTACGGCGCTGCGGCAGGTAGCCACCCAGCTCCATGCGGCGAGCGCGCATGTATTCCAGTTCCTTCGAGCCTTCCTCGAACTTCAGATACGGCACCTCGACAATCTGATCATCCGAAATCGGCAGCTTGAACTGGTCGCGGAACTTCTTGAGCGACTCCACCGGCATCTTCTTTTGCTGGTGGGTGATGTTCATGGCCTGGCCGGCTTCGCCCATGCCATAACCCTTGATGGTCTTGGCCAGAATAACGGTCGGCTGCCCCTTGTGTTGCGTGGCCGACTGATACGCTGCGTAGATCTTGTGCGGGTCGTGGCCACCGCGGTTCAGCGCCCAGATGTCCTCGTCGGACCAATCGGCGACCATTGCCTTGAGTTCCGGCGTGTTGAAGAAGTGCTCGCGCACGTAGGCGCCATCCTTCGACTTGTACGTCTGATACTCGCCGTCCACGCACTCCATCATGCGCGTCATCAACAGGCCCTTCTTGTCACGGGCCAGCAGCGAATCCCAGCGGCTGCCCCAGATGACCTTGATGACGTTCCAGCCGGCACCACGGAATTCCGACTCGAGTTCCTGGATGATCTTGCCGTTACCGCGCACCGGGCCATCGAGGCGCTGCAGGTTACAGTTGATCACGAACACGAGGTTGTCGAGCTGCTCGCGACCGGCCATGCCGATGGCACCCAGCGACTCCGGCTCGTCCGTCTCGCCATCGCCAAGGAATGCCCAGACCTTGCGGCCGTCGGTCTTCACGATGTTGCGCGACTCGATGTACTTCATGAAACGAGCCTGGTAGATCGCCATGATCGGGCCCAGCCCCATCGACACCGTCGGGAATTGCCAGAAGTCCGGCATCAGCCACGGGTGCGGGTACGACGACAGACCGCCACCGTCCACTTCCTGACGGAAGTTTTCGAGTTGGGTCATTTCCAGACGGCCCAGCAGGAATGCACGGCTGTACACACCCGGCGACGAGTGCCCCTGCACGAAGACCAGATCGCCACCGTGCTTGTCGGACGGTGCGTGCCAGAAGTGGTTGAAACCGACGTCATAAAGCGTTGCCGCCGAGGCGAACGAAGCGATGTGGCCGCCGACGTTCGTGTCCTTCCCGGCGCGCAGCACCATCGCGATCGCGTTCCAGCGGGTGTACGAGCGGATCTTGTGCTCGACATCCTGATCGCCCGGAATACGGGCCTGCTGTTCGACGGGGATGGTGTTGATATAGGGGGTGTTGGCCGAGAACGGGTGATGTTCGCCATTGATACGAGCGAACTCGATCAGCTTCTCGAGCAGGTAGTGGGCACGTTCCGGGCCCTCAGCAGCCAGCACGCCTTCGAGCGAGGCCAGCCATTCTTGCGTTTCTTGGGGATCAGCGTCCGCAGGGGATACGATCTTCAGGGCTTCTTCAGGTACGGCGGACATGGTGTCTCCTTGTCTGTCGTTAGCGGGTTGGCGTAACGGTCGATACCCGCTTCATGGACGGGCCCACCGGCTTTTTTACCGGGGCATTGTACGAAGGTTATTCCTGCCTCCGCAAGCGAAATTTCAGATTACGATAGCAAATTTCATAATACGGAATTCTGTTGCAGTGCACATAAAATCAAAGGGTTGCGGGCACTATCACACCACGATTTGAAAGCGTACCGATCGGTCTCCGTTGCACTTTGCGCTGGTGTCTTACCGAAAACATCGGACCCTTCCGAAAAGCCATCCTTAACAGGTCGCGGCAGAGGGAAACCGGCGCGCCTGCGCTACAATCTCGCCATGCTTTCGCCACGCCTTGCCAACTCCGCTCCGCCGTCCCGGTCCGCCACCGCGCCTGCCCGCTCCAATCGCTGGTTGCAGGGGTTCGCGGAGTCGCATTACTACCTGCTGGTCCCGCTGGTCTCCATTGTGATCTTCCTCGTGGTGATGAGTTTGATCCTGTGGAGCCTGAATCGGCGAGAGACGGAGCAGCAGCAGGACACGCTGTATCGGAACGTGGCTTGGGCGCAGCAGCAGATCCGCCTCAATATGCTGGCCATTCAGGACCAGATCAGTTCACTTGCCCGCGATACGGCGGCAAAGCCGCAGGACGTTGCGCACTTCCAGAATACGGCGAGCGAGTTGATGCAGAATCATGCGGACATCGTCTTCATGAACTGGCTCGATGCGTCGCAACGCCCGAAGTGGGCAGTGCCGGCCGACTCGCCTTTCGCTTCGCGTTTGCAGGGATCGGCTCAGCATCCGATGGAGGACGAACTCCTGGTCGCATTTCGTGCCGCCCGCGATTCGCGCCGATCGGCCTATTCCACGTTGATCTACGACGCGTCCGGCGCGAGCTACATCGTCGTTCAGGTCCCCGTGCTGCGCGAACGTGAATTCCTCGGCACGATCAGCGCCGTGTATTCCGTCGAGGGCCTGCTGATTCACGAATTGCCGCAAGAGCTTGGCGACAAATTCAAAGTGTCCTTCATCGACACCCACAACAACGAGTTGGCGACGACATCGACACGACCGCCTCTGCCACGCGACGTCTCGTACGAGTTACTGCTCGACCCGCCCGGCCACAGCCTCGCCGTACGGATCTATTCGTATCCGGCGGTCGGCAATTTCGTCAACAACACACTGGTCTGGTTGATTGCCGGATTGTCCTGCTTCGTCCTCTGGAGTCTCTGGAGCCTGTGGCGGCATACGCGCCAACGATTCGAGGCCCAACAAGCGCTGTTCAACGAAACGTCGTTCCGGCGAGCGATGGAAAACTCCATCGTGATCGGCATGCGGGTGCTCGACCTTCAGGGCCATATCACCTATGTGAACCCGGCGTTCTGCCGGATGACGGGGTGGGATGAGCAAGACCTCATGAACCGGGCACCGCCCTACCCTTACTGGCCCAAGGACGACATCCACGAGATGCAGCGTCGCATTGACATGACGCTGCGCGGCAAGGCCCCCTCGCACGGGTTCGAAATTCGTGTGCAGCGCAAGGACGGCACGATCTTCTACGCACGCATGTTCGTCTCACCGCTCGTGGATGCGCATGGCCGCCAGACAGGCTGGATGTCCTCGCTGACCGACATCAGCGAACCGAAGCGGGCACGTGAGGAACTCGCCGCAGCCCACGAGCGCTTTACGACCGTGCTCGAAAGCCTTGACGCGTCGGTGTCCGTGCTCGCCGTCGACAAGGCCGAGTTGCTGTTTGCGAACCGCTACTACCGCCAATTGTTCGGCACGCGCCCTGAAGGCCATCTGGAGTTGTCGGGCGGTGGCGAACTCTCGCCGGCCTCGCTCGACCACATCGACATGGTCGACGCGTTTGCCGGATTGCCGGCGGCCTCGCTTACCGACACGGCGGCCGAGACGCAGGAAATCTATCTGCCCGCGCATCAGAAATGGTTCGAAGTCCGACGCCAATATATTCAGTGGGTGGACGGCCATTTGGCACAGTTGCAGGTGGCAACCGACATTACGGCGCGGCGTCATGCGGAAGAATTGGCCCGTCAGGAAGAAGAGCGCCTGCAGTTCACCGGACGTCTGACGACGATGGGCGAGATGGCCTCGTCGCTCGCCCACGAACTGAACCAGCCGCTCGCCGCCATCAATAACTACTGCATGGGCACTGCGGCCCTCGTGCGTGCCGGCCGCACCTCGCCGGAAACGTTGTTGCCTGCCCTGGAGAAAACATCCCAACAGGCGGTTCGCGCAGGCATGATCATCAAGCGGATCCGGGCATTCGTAAAACGCAGCGAACCGAAGCGCCAACCGTCATCGATTTATGAGATCGTGGCGGATGCCGTGGGCCTTGCCGAGATCGAGGCGCGCAAACGCCGCATTCGCATCGTCACCGAGTTGCCCGCAGGTTTGCCACAGATCAACGTCGATCCGGTTCTCATCGAACAGGTGATCGTGAACCTGCTCAAGAATGCCGCCGAGGCGATGCACGGCTACACGCCGCCGCCAGGCCAGCGACGTGACTCCACGGTGCGTCTGCATGTGGAACGTCGCGACAAATCGGTCGAATTCCAGGTCTCGGATCACGGGCCCGGCGTAGACGAAGCGACAATCGAACGATTGTTTGAACCCTTTTTTAGTACTAAGTCGGACGGCATGGGCATGGGCCTGAACATCTGCCGTTCGATCATCGAATCGCACCACGGCCGTCTTTGGGTAGAAAACAATGAAATCGATGGCGTGCGGAATGGTTGTACATTTTGTATTCTGTTACCGTTAGAAGGCGATACGACATCCGGATCCGGGGGAGGACTATGACGACACCCAACACCAATATTGACCAAGAAACCGTCTTCGTTGTCGATGACGACGAAGCGGTCCGTGACTCGCTTCGCTGGCTTCTCGAGGCCAATGGCTATCATGTGCGAGGCTTTGCAAGCGCAGAGGAGTTTCTTTCGCACTACAACGGACATCAGGTGGGCTGCCTGATTCTCGATGTTCGCATGCCCGGCATGAGCGGGCTCGAGCTACAGGAAAAACTAGTCGAAAACCGGTTCAACATTCCGATCATCTTCGTGACGGGCCACGGCGACGTGCCGATGGCGGTCGACACGATGAAAAAAGGTGCGATGGACTTCATCGAAAAGCCTTTTGACGAAGCGGAACTCCGCGCTCAAGTCGAACGGATGCTCTCGAAGGCCCGGCAAGACGCGAGCAGCCAACGTGAGCAGCAAGCTGCCGAAGACCTGCTTTCGAAGCTCACGAGCCGCGAGCATCAGGTGCTGGAGCGCATTATTGCCGGCCGCCTGAACAAGCAGATTGCCGATGATCTTGGCATCAGCATCAAAACGGTCGAGGCACACCGTGCCAACATCATGGAGAAGCTCAACGTCAATACCGTCGCCGACTTGCTCCGCCTTGCACTCTCCAAGCGCTCAAGCGGCTCACCTCGCCCTTGACCGTGTCGTAGACTGCCGTATGCATCGCACCGCGTCGGCCCACTGACGGGGTGTCGGATTAGCGGCCGGTGGATTGTCTTCCGGCCGCATTTGCATGGCGTCGCTCGCCATCAATATCGAGCGACGCCAATTCGACGAAGCACTTCGCTTCCCAGGCGGCCGAATGACAGCCGAAGGCAAGCCCATCGATGCTCGTTCCGGGGCAACTTGCCCCCTCCCGCCCGTTCCGGCGCGCCGTTATAATACGGTCTTCGCGTCTGTCACCGCCTGACTGTCGCTGCCGTATCCGGCCCTATGGGCCAGCCCCCTTCCTTCATACGATACCCACGCATCATGACCGCCACCCTCATCGACGGCAACGCCCTCGCCAAACGCATTCGCGCCGAAGTTGCCACGCGCGCCGCCGCCCTCACCGCCCGTGGCCATCAGCCCGGTCTTGCCGTGGTTCTGGTCGGCGAGGACCCTGCCAGCCAGGTCTACGTACGTAATAAGGTCAAGGCTTGCGAAGACAACGGCCTGCATTCGTCGCTCGACCGCTACCCGGCCGGCCTGACGGAGAGCGCCCTGCTCGCCCGCATCGATGAACTCAACCGCGATCCGAAGATCAACGGCATCCTCGTGCAACTGCCCCTGCCGAAGCATATCGACAGCCACAAGGTGCTAGAGGCTATCGCTCCGGAAAAGGATGTCGACGGCTTTCACGTTTCGAATGCCGGCGCCCTGATGACCGGCGCGCCGCTATTCCGCCCCTGCACGCCGTATGGCTGCATGAAAATGCTGGAATCGGTGGATTTCCCGCTGCGTGGGGCAGTGGCCGTGGTGATCGGTGCATCAAACATCGTTGGCAAACCGATGGCCATGATGCTGCTTCAGGCTGGCGCCACCGTCACGATCTGCAACAGCAAGACGCGCGATCTGGCAGCTCACACCCGCAACGCCGACGTGATCGTCGCAGCCGTGGGCAAGCGCAACATCGTCACGGCCGACATGGTCAAGCCGGGCGCAGCGGTGATCGACGTTGGCATGAACCGCGATGACGCAGGCAAGCTGTGTGGCGATGTCGATTTCAACGGCGTCAAGGATGTCGCCGGCTTCATCACGCCGGTGCCGGGCGGTGTCGGTCCGATGACAATCACCATGCTCCTCGTGAATACCATCGAGGCAGCCGAGCGCGCGCTCGGCGCCTGAGCGTCAGGCAGTTCCGCGCTACTCGCAGGGCGCAGCCGACCGACAGGCCGGCTGCGCCCTTATTGTTTTTCCAGGCCCCGCGCCAGTGCCCCACGCGAAAGGGCCGATGCCAGGGTCAGAATGTCCCGAAAATCCTGTCTGTATCGCGTATCGGCAGCGTCCTCAGCCGCCGTCGCCGCTACCCAGCAAAACCCGGCGAACGCATGCCCGACAGGGGGTTTCAGGCGGTTCCCCATCAGCCATTTCAATCGTACCAGTTGAAAAAAACGACTGGAAAATTCGACTGGATGCCCCCACACTCCTTGTAAGCCCCTTCCAGTGGACACCGAACGCATGAATACGCCGCAAACCAATCCTCTGCTCGATATCGAAGGACTCCCGCGTTTCGCCGAGATCCGCCCCGAACACGTGACGCCCGCCGTTGACGTATTGCTGGAGCAAGCGCGCGTGGCCGTCGACCGGGCAGCAGCCCCATCCACGCCGGCGACCTGGGCCAACATTCTCGACGCCGTGGAAGACGGTACCGAAGGACTGGGCCGTGCCTGGGAAATCGTCGGGCACCTGAACGCAGTCGCCGACACACCGGAGCTACGCGCGGCGTACAGCGAAAACCTGCCGCGCGTCACCGAGTTCTCAGCGAGCGTCGGTCAGAATCTAGCGCTGTTCGAAAAGTACAAGGCCATCGCTGCAGGTTCGGAATTCGCAGGTCTGTCGCCGGCACGCAAGAAGATTCTCGACAACGAGATGCGCGGTTTCCGCCTCGGCGGCGCCGAACTTCCCGAAGATCAGAAACCGCGATTCGCCGAAATTCAGGAGCGGCAGGCATATCTGGCCAAGAGTTTTTCGGACCACGTGCTCGACGCCACTAACAAGTTTTCACTTGTCGTGACCGACGAGCAGGCGCTTTCCGGCGTGCCTGACGACGACAAGGCCGCTGCGCGCGCCGCAGCCGAACGCGACGGCCTCGAAGGCTGGAAATTCACACTGCACTTCCCGTCGTACTTCCCTGTGCTGCAATACGCGGACAATCGTGCGCTTCGCGAGAAGCTGTATCGCGCCAACGTCACGCGTGCATCTGAACTTGGCCCGCAATTCGGCGACGGCGAAGCCGGTTGGGACAACACTGAGATCGTTGTCGAACAACTCTCGCTGCGCCGCGAAGAAGCCCACATGCTCGGCTTCAAGAACTATGCCGAGGTATCGCTCGAACCCAAGATGGCCGAATCGCCCGCGCAAGTCCTTGAGTTCCTCGAAGACCTCGCCCGCCGCGCGCGTCCGTACGCCGAAAAGGATTGGGAAGAACTGCAGGCGTTCGCCGCTGCCTCGCTTGGCATCGATAAGTTGCAGCCGTGGGATACAGCCTACGCGTCGGAAAAGCTGCGCCAGCAACGCTATGCCTTCTCGGAAACGGAAGTCCGCCAATATTTCCCGTTGCCCAAGGTGCTTGACGGCCTGTTCCGCGTCGCTGGCGCGTTGTTCGGTGTCACGATTCGTCCGCAAGATGCCGAAACTTGGCATCCGGATGTGCGCTTCTTCCGCATCGAGCGCGATGGCGAACTGGTAGCGCAGTTCTACATGGACTTGTTCGCCCGCGAAGGCAAACGCGGTGGCGCATGGATGGACAGCGCCCGCACCCGCAAGCGCCTGCACGATGGCGAGCTGCAAACACCGGTGGCCTACCTCGTTTGCAACTTCCCCGCCCCCGTTGGCGACAAGCCCGCGCTACTGCCGCACGACGACGTCATCACGCTGTTCCATGAATTCGGACACGGCCTGCACCACATGCTCACGCAAGTGGAAGATGCTGGCGTGGCGGGCATCAATGGCGTCGAGTGGGATGCCGTCGAATTGCCGTCTCAGTTCATGGAGAACTTCTGCTGGGAATGGGATGTACTGGAACACATGACGGCGCACGTCGATACAGGCGCGCCGTTGCCACGCACGCTGTTCGACAAGATGATCGCAGCGCGCAATTTCCAGAGCGGCCTGATGATGCTGCGCCAGTTGGTCTTCTCCGACTTCGACATGCACCTGCATTACGACTTCGATCCGCGTGGCAACGAGTCGGTGCTGGCGCTTTCGAAACGCATCAATGATCGGCTGCACGTCACACCGCAAGCGGAGTTCTCACGTTGGCCGAATACGTTCAGCCACATCTTTGCGGGAGGCTATGCGGCAGGCTACTACAGCTACAAGTGGGCCGAAGTGCTGTCTGCCGACGTGTATGCAGCGTTTGAAGAGGCCGCGCAGGTCAGCGGATCGGTACTCGACACGGCAACGGGTGCCCGCTATCGCGATGAAATTCTCGCGGTGGGTGGTAGCCGCGAGGCAATGGAGTCGTTTATCGCGTTCCGGGGCCGCGCGCCGCAAGTTGATGCCTTGCTGCGTCACAGCGGCATGTCGGCAAGCTGACATCCGCAAGCTGACGCCCAACGGGAGTCTTCAATGAAAAATGGGCGCCTTCGGGCGCCCATTTTCGTTGATGGCGGGATGCACGGAACAACACATCACGCACCGGGCGATCCGCCCGCAGCATGCAGAATCATCAGCCCCCATCGCCGCAACCGTTCGGTCTCCACACGTAGCTGTTCGTCTCCGGGTCCAGACAGCGTGCCGCTTGGAAGCGAACCGTGCACCCGTTCTCATACGTCCGGATGCACTCGCCGTTGATACATCGCGTCTGCATGCGTACGACCTGCCCCGTAGGAATCCGGCACTGCGCGGGCGATGCCTGAGCCGCGGGAGGCGGCGGCAAGCGCTTGCCTGGACGTTGGCCGTTATCGAACCAGATGTGCGCGTTATCGGCAGAGCATTCGCCCCCGCGCTGACAAACGACAAATGCGTCCTGAACGGCAGATGTCTGGGTATCGCCGAGCGCGACGCCAACCTCCCCGTTACTTGCACGCACAACCGCCCAGTATGCGGGCCCGTTCCCGGCCATCAACACCTCGCATTGCCCTCCCCGGCTAGCGGACGCGAGTTGGGTCCTACATCGGTCCAGCACTGCCAGTTTGGCCTTGGCCATCGATGTCTGGTTGGTCACATAGACATATCGAAGCCCGTTTGCCGTACGCACTCCCGCCACGGCGGACGCGGCAAGACTTGGCGTGCTGATCAGTGCCATCACGCCAACAAGACATGCAGAGAAAATCGCGGAATAGTGGCCAAACCACTTCATCGTGACGGAATCGCAGTCGAAGAATCTGCACAGGTCGTGACTGATATCGTATGAAATCACGTCACCCGGGGCACTGAAGCTTTGAGCAGAGGGGAGATTGCCCGCCAAATGGCCTCACCGCGCTATCGCATGTCAAATCCACGGCAAGCACTTCGGAAACGGACACACAAAACGAAACAGGCGGGGCATCTTTCGATGTCACCGCCTGTTTGTTGGGCTTCCCTGCCGAACTGCGTCTCTCAGCACACCCGGCCTTACCAATATCGCTCAGGTGCCGCGCTTGATCCACGCAGACAAGTTGTGCGGACGCAGCGTGTCGTACTCCTCGAAGGGCTGGTGAATCCACGGATTCGTTGCCAGGAATTCGACCGCGTAATCCGGAGCCACCTTCGAGCAAGCCTTGTGCCACAGCACTGCGGAGCGCACATCGGTCACCTTCGGGAAACGCTCCTTGAGGTGCTTGCCAACGCGTTCGAGCGTCACCCCCGAATCGACCAGATCGTCGACCAGCAGCACACGGCCTTCCAGCTCGCCGCGCGTGATGGTGATGTACTGGGCAATGTCGAGATCGCCACGAACAGTGCCTTCGGCTTCACGATACGAACTGGTCGCCAGAATCGCGAGCGGCACGTCATAGATGCGTGCAAGCTGATCGCCTACACGCAAACCACCACGGGCCAGACACAGGATCTTGTCGAACTTCCAGTCGGACTCATAGACCTTGAGCGCCAGACGCTCGATCAGCCGGTGGTACTCTTCCCACGAGACCCAGAGGTTCTTATCGTCGTTTTGGGGCAGATTCATGGTGTGCCTTGCCAGTCCTACTGGTATTTCAGTTCTTGAAGGGATGACGCAACAGAATGGTTTCGTCACGGTCAGGTCCGGTCGACACCATATCGATCGGAATACCGCTCACCTCTTCAATACGCTTCAGGTAGGTTTGCGCCTGAACCGGCAGTTGATCCCACGACGTCACGCCAAACGTGCTCTGCGTCCAGCCGGGGAAATCTTCGTACACCGGCTCACAGCGCGCCACGTCCACAGCGCCGCGCGGCAGAATGTCGATCATCTTGCCGTCAATCTTGTAGCCCACGCACAGACGCACGGTCTCGAGGCCGTCGAGCACGTCGAGTTTCGTCATGCACAAGCCCGTCACGCCGTTGATCTGGATCGAACGCTTGAGTGCTGCGGCATCCATCCAGCCCGTGCGGCGCGGACGGCCCGTCACCGAGCCGAATTCCTTGCCAACGGTCGCCAATTTCAGGCCAATGGCTTCCTGACGTGCGGGGTTGTCCGCATCGTACAGCTCGCTCGGGAACGGACCGGCGCCAACGCGCGTGCAATATGCCTTGGTGATGCCCAGCACGTAGTGCAATTGCTGCGGCCCCACGCCAGCGCCAGCGGAAGCGGCACCTGCGACGCAGTTGCTGCTGGTCACGAACGGGTACGTGCCGTGATCGATATCGAGCAGCGTGCCTTGTGCGCCTTCGAACAACAGATTCTGTCCTTCGCGGTTGGCGGCATAGAGCATCTGCGACACGTCGGAAATCATCGGCTTCAGACGCGCGGCATAGCTGAGCATCGTGTCCAGCGTTTCCTGGAAGTCGACAGCCTTCGCGCCCAGATACTGCGTCAGGACGAAGTTGTGATAATCGAGGTTTTCACGCAGACGGGTGGCGAATGTCTCCGGATCGAAGAGGTCCTGCACGCGCAACGCACGGCGGCCGACCTTATCTTCGTACGCCGGACCGATGCCGCGACCGGTCGTGCCGATCTTGCCAGCACCGCGACGCGCTTCGCGCGCCTGGTCGATGGCGATGTGGTACGGGAGGATCAGGGTACAGGCTTCGGAAATACGCAGACGGCCGCAGACATTCAGACCGGCACTTTCCAGCTCATCGATTTCCTTGAACAGCGCTTCGGGCGAAAGCACCACGCCGTTGCCGATGTAGCAAGTGACGTCCTTGTGCATGATGCCCGACGGGATCAGGCGCAGAATCGTCTTCTTGCCACCGATGATGAGCGTATGTCCGGCATTATGGCCCCCTTGGAATCGCACCACGCCTTGCGCGTGATCGGTCAGCCAGTCGACGACCTTACCTTTGCCCTCGTCACCCCACTGGGTTCCGATAACGACGACGTTGCGTCCCTGATTCAAAGCATTGCCGGACATAACAATAGTTGGTTTGGTTAAAAACGTATTCTACCCGTGTTGACGGGCGCTAGTGCCGCTTTTTTCAGCGAAGTTCACCGGGGCGTCACAACCCACTGACCATTTTTCTCGACAAGTACACGGTCCCCCGTGAACTCCTCGAAATCCTGATCGTGCCCCGGCAGCATGCGGATGACGACCTCGCCCGCATCTCGCAGGCTCTCGATCTTGGCACGCAACCCAGGGACGTCGTCCGCCGGCGCCAAAATGGCGTTACTGCGCGCTTCAACCGGCGAAATTGCTGCCAATTCACGCAAATCAAGTGAAAAACCGGTTGCCGGACGGTCTCGCCCGAACGCCTGCCCCACTTTGTCGTAGCGTCCACCGCGCGCAATCGCATTGGGGATGCCATCGACATATGCGGCGAACATCACGCCACTGTGGTACTGATAGCCTCGCAGATCGGCCAGATCGATGGACAGCACTGCCGGGCCATCCTTGCTCTGCGACGCCGCCAGATAGGCCAGATCGTCCAATGCAGCCTTCACACCGGGCAGATCCGGCAGCACCTTGCGGGCGCGAGCGAGTGTCTCGGCCGGTTCACCATACAACGTGGTCAACGCCAGCAGCGCGTCGCGAAGGAGCACAGGCAGGTCACGAGTCAGCGCTTCGAGTTGCGGCACATCCTTGGTTGCCAGGGCACCGAACAACTGACTCTCAATAGCCTCGGCAGCCGGCACACGCTCGATCAGCGCCTCCAGAACGCCTGCATGGCACAGATCGATCCGAATCTGCTTCAGGCCGGCAAGTTGCAGGCAGTAGAGCAACAGCTCCTGAATCTCGAGATCGGCTTCCAGCCCGCTATGCCCGAAGATTTCAGCGCCGATCTGGAACGGTTCGCGCGTTGCCAGCAAATTGCGCGGACGCGTAAACAGAACGCTCCCCGCATAGCACAGACGCGTCACGCCCTTGCGATTGAGCAAGTGGGCGTCGATACGGGCGATCTGCGGGGTGATGTCGGCGCGCAGGCCCATCGTACGGCCCGAGAGCTGGTCAACGAGCTTGAACGTGCGCAGATCGAGGTCGTGGCCGGTGCCGGTCAGCAGCGACTCGACGTACTCGAGCATCGGCGGCATCACGAGTTCGTACCCGTAGGTGCGGAAGCGATCGAGCATGAGCCGGCGCAGATCTTCGATCTTGCGCGCCTCGGACGGCAGCACGTCGGCGATATTTTCGGGAAGGAGCCAGTTCGGCATGGATATTTCGGTACTCAGGCGGCGCAGGGAAGCGCCTTTTAGTGGTCGGCCAGCAGCATCAGAATCAGCCCCAACGAGACGGCGGCCAGGCCGAAGAAGCGAATCTGGCCGGACGGCATTTCCGTTATTTTACGAAAACTTTGCCGCCACCGTTCCGGAGCGACAAACGGAAACAACCCCTCGACGATCAGCATGAGGGCCAAAGCGAGAATTATCGTGCTGCTGGTCACAGGGGGACTCGGCCAAAACGCCACCGCCCGCGTTTGACGCGGGCGGTGGCAGCTACTCGGATGTCAAAGGCGTTATTTTCCCGCTTTTCCGCTCGGCGCGCCAGCACCACCGGAGCCGCGCATAAATCGGAAGAAATCGCTGTTCGGGTCGGCAATGATGACGTCCGCCTTGTCGCGGAACGTCGCCTTGTACGCTTCCAGGCTCTGATAGAACTGCGCGAACTGCGGATCACGGCCAAATGCCTGCGCGTATATACCCGCCGCAGCGGCATCGCCCTCGCCCTTGACCTGCTGGGCCTTGGCATAGGCTTCCGCCACCACCACGTCGCGCTGGCGGTCGGCATCGGCACGAATCTGCTCGGCCTCGGCAGCGCCAGTCGAACGCAGCTCGTTCGCCACGCGCTTACGCTCGGCAGCCATCCGGCTATAGACCGAATCGCTGATGCCAGCGGCCAGATCCACGCGGCGCATCCTCACGTCGACAATCTCGATGCCCACTTGCGCAGCGTCTTCGCCGACCTTCTGCTTGACCCACTGCATTACCTGTTCACGCTGCGAGGACACCACCTCCGTCACCGTGCGCTTGGTGAACGCTTCCTGCAATGCCGAGCGAATCTGCTGCGTCAATCTATCCTGAGCAAGACGGCTCTCACCCTTGAAGCTCACGTAGAACTTGCGCGGGTCGACGATACGCCACTTCACATACGAGTCGACGATCAGGTTCTTCTTCTCGGCCGTGATGAAGCGCTCCGGCTCCGGGTTATCGATGGTCATGATGCGCTTATCCAGATACAGCACGGTCTGGAGCGGCGGCGGCAACTTGAATTTCAGGCCAGGCTGGCTATATACGTCGCGGATCTCGCCCAGCGAAAACACCACGGCAAAACGGCGCTGATCCACCACGAACATCGTCGAGGCAAGCACGATCAACAGAACGATCAGCGCAACAATTACGGTTCCAATACGGTTCATGCGCTTATCCCCTTAGCGTGAATCGCGGTCGCGGTTGCGCAATGCCGCGCGCGATCGATCATGGTCGGCGTCCGAGCTGTCATCAGCAGCAGACGATCCAGTGGCTGCATTCGCTGCCGCACCGGAGGCCGGGGCCGGCGGCGACGCATCGCCGCTGCGGGTGCGCTCCATGATCTTGTCCAACGGCAGGTACAACAGACTGTTGTTCTTCGAATCCACCATGATCTTCGTGGTACGCGAATAGATCTGCTGCATCGTGTCCAGGTACATCCGCTCGCGAATGACGCCGGGCGCCTTGGCATAGGCTTCCTGCACCAGTTTGAAGCGATCGGCATCGCCCTGCGCTTGCGACACGACACGCGCCTTGTAGCCGGCAGCCTCTTCCGTCAGACGCGACGCCGTACCCTTGGCACGCGGAATCACGTTATTGGCATAGGCCTGCGCTTCATTCTTCGCACGCTCCAGATCCTGCCCAGCCTTCACGGCATCGTCGAAAGCGGCCTGCACCTGCTCAGGCGGCTGTACGCTTTGCATCGTCACGCTCGTGACCAGAATGCCGGTCTTGTAGTCGTCAAGAATGCGCTGGATCGAAGTGACCAGGTCGTTGGCGATCTCTTCGCGACCGGCGTAGAGCACAAAGTCCATCTTGCTCTTGCCGACGATCTCGCGAACCGCCGTTTGCGCTGCCAAGTTCACCGACGATTCGGCGTCCACGTTATTGAACAGGAATTCGGTCGCATCCTTGATGCGGTACTGCACGGCAAAGCGCACGTCGATGATGTTTTCATCGCCCGTGAGCATCGACGAATCCTTCAGATCGGTATCGCGAATCGTATTCGAGCGGCCGATTTCGACCGAACGGATCTGCGACATGTTGACGATCTCGACCGATTGGAACGGGTACGGCAGGCGCCATTGAATACCCGAAGTCGTCGTGTACTTGTATTTGCCGAATTGCGTGACGACGCCGACCTGACCTTCCTGGACGATGAAGACGCCGGTGGCCAGCCAGATCAGGAATGCCAGCGCGATGACAACGCCGGCGCCGATGCTCGATCCGCGCGAGCCGCCGGAGAAATTGCTCGAACCGCCGTTATTGCCGCCTCCGCCACTCTTGCGGCCGAAGATACGGTTAAGACGCCGATTGAAATCGCGCCACAGTTCGTCGAGATCGGGGGGGCCGTCCTGCTGCGGACCTTGCGGTCCGCGCTGTGGCTCCTTCGGATCCTGCGGATTCGGATTGTTCGCACGATCGGGGCGGTTCGGCTCCTGATTACCGGACGGCGTATCGCCGCCGTCCCGCCCCCAGCGCGGGTCGTTCAGGGAGAATATCAAGCCAACTCGTCGCATCAAAGCTCTTGGAAGCATAGGTAGAAGCGTGGTGACTGAAGCGGTCTTGGCGTTGCGACCGGCGCGCCTCACTTCGGAGCGCGCATGCTGCCGGTTCGCGCGTAGTTCCCGAATCTCTGGTGTGCCGATCGGTGGCCTTGCCCGGCCTCCGTCTAGTCTCTTGCCAGTTCGTCACCCGTGTTGTGCGCTGCCGGTGTTCCCCGTGGCAGTCACCCTTCACGGTGTGACGTCTCGTGTTATCTGTCTTCTGCGCGCGGCACATCGCCCCAACGGTCGATAAGCCGGACATCGGGCGCTTCGATCTGCGATTGTAACCCAGCAGTGCCGGCCACAACCGCCTCGCTAATGGCCTCGCGCAGCAGGTCGAGGCCCTGGCCGGTGCGCGCGCTCAAAAAGACTCGCGTAATGCGCCCGGCTTCATCCCGTTCGATTCTCGGCCCTTGTGCGGCCAGTTCCGGCACCGCGTCGATCTTGTTCCAGACGAGAATCTGCGGGATGTCGGCCGCATCGATCTCTGCCAAAACGGCGTTGACCTCGGCCATCTGCTCCTGGCGCACCTGACTTGAGGCATCCACCACATGCAGCAGCATATCGGCGTGTACCGTCTCCTCAAGCGTCGCCCGGAATGCCGCAACCAATTGGTGCGGCAGCTCGCGGATGAATCCGACAGTGTCAGACAGCACGATGTTCCCGACATCGCCAAGATAAACACGACGGGAGGTGGTATCGAGCGTGGCAAACAACTGATCTGCGGCGTAGGCATTGGCCTTCGTCATCGCATTGAACAGCGTGGATTTGCCCGCATTCGTGTAGCCCACCAGCGAAATCGACACGGTGCCGCTGCGCTGGCGCGCACGACGTTGCGTGTCGTGCTGGCGTCGAAGCTTCTCGAGGCGAACCTCGAGCGACTTCACGCGGTCGCCGAGCAGTCGGCGATCGGTTTCCAACTGCGTTTCACCCGGTCCGCGCAAGCCAATACCGCCCTTCTGACGTTCCAAGTGGGTCCAGGCGCGCACCAGGCGCGTGGACAGGTACCGCAACTGCGCGAGTTCGACCTGCAGCTTGCCCTCATGACTCTTGGCACGTTGGGCAAAGATATCGAGGATCAGGCTGGTGCGATCGACCACCCGACGCTGCAACAGGTGTTCGAGGTTACGCTGCTGGCCAGGCGTCAGGGCGTGATTGAAAATGACCAGTTCGACGTCGTACTCTTCGATGGCGGCACGCAGCTCTTCGGCTTTACCACTGCCGATGAAGAGCTTTGCATCCGGGCTGTGACGGCGACCAGTAATGGTCACGACAGGCGTGGCGCCTGCGGATTGCGTCAGAAGGTCGAGTTCCTGGAGGCTGGCTTCGAAATCGAGTTTGCCGAAATCGATGCCGACGAGCGCGGCGTTGATCGTCAAGCTACGCTGGGGATGGGTATTGGGGCTGTTGGACAAGAGCGGGCGATGGGGAAGAGAAATTCGCCCGGCCGGAGAGACTCCCGGTCGGGCGAGCCTGAATCAGGACTGCTCGGCTTCCGGATGGAAATTCACCGGACGCGCAGGTACGACCGTCGAAATGGCATGCTTATAGACCATTTGGGTAACCGTGTTGCGCAGCAGGACGACATACTGGTCAAACGACTCGATGTTTCCCTGCAGCTTGATACCGTTGACCAGATAGATCGAGACGGGAACATGCTCCTTACGCAAGGCGTTCAGAAACGGGTCTTGTAAAAGTTGCCCTTTGTTGCTCATAAGTTACTCCATTGTATTTTTAGCAAATGACCGTAAGCCAAGGCGTGTGCGCGCTTCCCACCCTGACTTCCACACTATAGCTGATTTTGCTAGCGTCGCCAGCAAAACCCCGCCCTGGACTGGCTTTCACTCGCCCTTGGCGTAAGGGTTCGCGCTGTTCCGGAACTCTATGCGTAATGGAGTGCCCTTCAACTTAAAAGTTTCGCGGAAACGGTTCTCGAGGTAACGCCGATAGGTATCGGTCACCCCATCGAGACTATTCCCGTGAATGACGATGATCGGCGGATTCGAGCCCCCTTGGTGGGCGTAGCGCAGCTTCGGACGGGAGAACCCTGAACGTCGCGGCTGCTGATGCTCCACCGCCTCGATGAGGGCTTTGGTCAGCTTCGGCGTCGGCAGTTTGCTCATCGCCGCAGCGTACGCCTCGTCCACCGAGCGCATCAGCGGGCCAATGCCCGTGGCCTTCGCGGCCGAAACGAAGTGAAAGTTCGCAAAAGAGAGGAACTTGAGCTTTCGCTCCAATTCCTGCTTGGTCTGCTCACGCGTGTACTCGTCCAGTCCATCCCACTTGTTCACGCCAACGACCAGCGCACGCCCCGATTCGACGATAAAACCGGCGATATGTGCGTCCTGATCCGAGATGTCCTGACGGGCATCCAGCATGAGGATCACGACGTTCGCATCGGCGATCGATTGCAGCGTTTTCACAACCGAGAACTTCTCGACAGCCTCGAAAACCTTGCCGCGACGGCGCAGACCGGCGGTATCGATCAGCGTGTATTTGCGTCCCTGACGCTCGAATTCGATATGAATCGAGTCGCGCGTGGTGCCCGGCATGTCGTATGCGATCACACGCTCTTCACCGAGGAGTGTATTGACCAACGTCGATTTGCCGACGTTCGGACGCCCGACGATGGCGATCTTCACTCGCCCGTCGTTCTGCTTATCCTCTTCGCTCTCGTCCTGATTCGCGTAAAACGGTGCGATGGCTTCGTCGATGACTTCCTTCACACCGTCGCCATGCGCGGCCGAGATGGCGAGCGGGTCGCCCAGACCGAGTTCGTAGAATTCGTTCGCGACTGACGAATACTTCATGCCCTCGGCCTTATTGACCACGAGCATGATCTTGCGCCCTGTCTTGCGCAGATAATCGGCAATGATCTGATCGTGCGGCGTGAGACCCTGACGTCCGTCCACGATATAGATCACCACGTCGGCCTCAACCACGGCCTGACGCGTCTGCTTGGCCATTTCGTGGAAGATGCCCTCCTTGGCCACAGGTTCGAAGCCACCGGTGTCGATCAGCAGGTACGGATGCTCGCCAACGCGCCCCTCGCCATAGTGACGGTCGCGCGTGAGCCCGGGCATGTCGGCGACGAGCGCGTCGCGCGAGCGGGTCAAACGGTTGAATAGCGTCGATTTGCCGACGTTGGGGCGCCCTACGAGCGCGATCACGGGTTTCATGAATAAGCCCTAAAAACGAAGACGGCCGGCAGCGCGCCGGCCGTTCCCGGAAAATGCCCGGGTGCTGCCGGTAACCGGTTAATCCGGACGGAAGCCGTAGATGTTGCCGTCGCGCGTTTGCACAACCAGTGTCTGGCCGGCAAGGATCGGTTGCGCACCGATCGCACCGCTCAGTTTGACGCGAGCCAGAAGCTCACCATTGTCACGCGACAGGAAATGCAGATAGCCCTGCTTGTCGCCCACCACCACCACGCGGCCGAGCGCCAACGGCGCCGACAGGTCGCGGTACTTGAGCTTGTCGTTCTGCCACAGTGTACTGCCATCGGCAGCGCTGAAGGCGTAGACGGCGCCATCGGTGTTCACTGCCGCCACCACACGTTCATCCTGCGTAACACCGTTCGGCGACGAGAAATCGCGCGCCCACAAGCCATTGCCGGTCTGCACATCGGCACAGCCCACACGGCCCTGGAACGTCGCACCGCACACCTGACGGCCGAACACGACCGGCGAGCCGGTTACGTCGTTCACACGCTCCACTTCCGTCACACCCTTCGGGTACGACAGCGGCGTGACCCACAGCGGGTTGCCGGTATTGGCGTCGAGCGCCACCATCTTGCCGCCAGGGAAGCCCGTCACGACGGCACGGTCACCCACGAACGTCATGCCCGTGCCGGTACGCAGCGTGAGCGTCGACGACGGCTGCGAATACGACCAACGCACCGAGCCCGTACCCGAATCGAACGCCGTCACGCGATTGTTGATCGCACGCACGACAACGATGCCGCGACCGACCAGCGGCGCCGTGAGTACCTCGCTACCGGCGTTGGCCTTCCAGAACTGCTTGCCGTCGTGATCGAACGCGATCACATCGCCCTTGTGCGTGGCGACGACGGTCGTCTCGCCGTCGCTGCCCGGACCGGCGGTGATGTTCGTATCCGCCTTGGCCGACCAGGTCGATGCCCCCGTATCCGCATCCACGCGCACGATGCTGCCGTTCGCGCCTGCGGCGAACACGGCGTTGCCCACCGCGACCGGTGCGAAGCTGTAAGCGCCGGCCTTGCCAACGCTGGCTGTCCAGATCTGCTTGACGGTCAACGCCTGCTTGATCTCCGTGAGCGGCGTCGGCTCGTGCGCCGGCTTGCCGCCGAAGATTCCGCAACCACCCAGCGTACCCAGCACTGCCAGCGTCAGCACGGCACTGCCCGCGCGCTTGAAAATGCCACGGCGCGTCGACGCCGCCTGCGCGGACTGTGACATGGCCATCGTTTGCGGCATCGATCGACGGAAGTCGTTAAAGATCATCATGTACCCGGTTATGCGTTATGGGAGGGTAATACTTGCCAACGGAGTGCCAAACGCGCGTCAGGCCCCCAGCGCGTCGAGCTTGAACTGAACGAACTGGCGCATGCCCGAATCCTGCTTGTCGAGCTTTTCGAGTGCCAGCTTGTACGCGGTACGCGCATCGGCCACCTTGCTCTGCGCGACCAGCACGTCGCCACGGCGATCGGCGAACAGACCGGCGTAAGGGGCGGGCGGATTGTCGAGCAGCTTGAGCGCTTCGTCGTACGCTTTTTCGTCGAGCAACACACCGGCCAGACGCAGCTTGGCAAGTTGCTTGTACTCGTCGTCCTTCGCGTTCGACACCGCCCACTGCAGTTGCGCCTTCGAACCCGCCGCATCCCCCGCATCTGCAAGCGACTTGGCTGCAAGCATTGCCGTCATCTGTGCGTACGGCGTACCGCTGAACTTGCTTTCCATGTCCGACGCGATACGGGCCACCTTCGCCTTGTCCTTCGCGTCGATGGCATTCTCCAACTCGCCATACAGTACGCCCGCCTCGACCGTCTGCTTGCGGTCGTAATAGCGCCAAAGGTTCCAGCCACCATAGGCCAGCATGATGACGACCAGCGTCCAGATAACGTAATTGCCGTACTGCTTCCACCAGGCCTTTACGTTCTCGATCTGTTCCTGTTCCTCGTGATAGCTGCTCATTCGCCGGTGCTCTCCGTGTCTGGCGTCTTGAATTAATGAAGGGTTTCGTTACCCGCGCCGACATCGGCCAGGCTTTCGTTCACGCTTTCGTCGGCACTGGCGACGATCGTGTCGATCAAGTGCTCCGCGAGGCCGTCGAACGCTACGCTCGTTTGATTGTTCGCCTGATCGGCGGCACGCAGGTGCTTGACCACGGCCGTGCCCGAAGCCACTTCGTTCTCGCCGATGATCACTGCGAAATTCGCGCCGCTCGCGTCCGCACGCTTCATTTGCGACTTGAAGCTGCTGCCCTTGCCGTCCGGACTGCAGTGGAATACGACGTTCAAACCGGCATCACGCATACGTTCGGCCGCGATCAGCGCAGGCGCGACAGCCGCGTCACCCTGATGCACGACGTACACGTCGGCGCCTTCGGCCTGCGGCACGAGATCGTCTTCGCGCAGCAATTCGAGAATGCGCTCAACTCCCATGGCCCAGCCGCACGCCGGCGTGGCATCGCCACCCAGTTGTTCGACCAGCGGATCGTAACGGCCGCCACCGGCAACCGTGCCCTGTGCACCCAGCTTGTCGGTCACCCACTCGAACACGGTCAGATTGTAGTAATCCAGCCCGCGCACCAGACGCGGATTGATCGTGAACGGAATGTTGTTCGCCTTGAGCAGCGACTGCACGCCTTCGAAATGCTTGATCGAGTCCTCACCGAGGTAGTCGATGAGCTTCGGTGCCCCTTCGACCATCTCCTGCATCGCCGGGTTCTTCGTATCGAGCACGCGCAGCGGGTTCGTGTAGAGACGGCGCTTGCCGTCTTCATCGAGCAAGTCGACATGCTTCTCGAGATACGCGATCAGATCGGCACGATGACGTGCACGCTCTTCGCCCTGCCCCAGCGAGTTCAGTTGCAGATGAATGCCGGTCAGCCCGAGATCGTCCCACAGGCGCTGGCACATCAGAATGATTTCGACATCCGCGTCCGGACCGGCAAGACCGAGCGCCTCAACGCCCACCTGGTGGAACTGGCGATAGCGGCCGCGCTGCGGCTTCTCGTGACGGAACATCGGGCCGAAATACCACAGACGCTTCGGACCGCCGTACAGCAGATTGTGCTCGAGCGTCGCACGCACTGCGGCTGCGGTGCCCTCCGGGCGCATCGTCAATTGCTCGCCGTTGAGCGAATCGGTGAAGCTGTACATCTCCTTCTCGACGATATCGGTCACTTCACCGATACCGCGCGTGAACAACTGCGTGTGCTCGAGAATCGGCGTACGGATCTGCTGATAGCCGTACGCACGCAACATGGCGCGCACCGATTCCTCGAAGAACTCCCACAGGGCTTCGTCCTGCGGAAGAATGTCATTCATGCCTTTGACCCCGGCCAGTTTGGCGGGGCGCTTCTTCTTTGCGTCAGTCATATTCTCTTGTGTGTCCTGCCTGCTTATGCGGCGACCGCCCCTTCGGCCTGACCGTAGCGGGTCTTCACGTACGCGTCGACGATCTGCTGGAACTCTTCGGCGATATGATCGCCGCGCAACGTGCGCACCTTTTCACCATCGACGAACACGGGGGCCGCCGGCGATTCGCCCGACCCCGGCAAGCTGATGCCGATGTTCGCGTGCTTCGACTCTCCGGGGCCGTTCACGATACACCCCATCACCGCGACGTTCATATTCTCGACGCCCGGATATTGCGCCTTCCATATCGGCATTTGTTCACGCAGATATGCCTGAATATTCGAGGCCAGTTCCTGGAACACCGTACTCGTCGTGCGGCCGCACCCAGGGCAGGCGATGACCATCGGCGCAAACGCGCGCAGGCCCATCGTCTGCAGGATTTCCTGCGCCACCACGACCTCACCGGTACGCGCGCCGCCGGGCTCCGGCGTCAGCGAAATACGGATCGTGTCGCCAATCCCTTCCTGCAGCAGCACCGACAGTGCGGCCGTCGACGCCACGATACCCTTCGACCCCATGCCGGCTTCGGTCAGCCCCAGATGCAGGGCGTAGTCGCAACGCTTGGCCAGTTCGCGATAAACGGCGATCAGGTCCTGCACCGCGCTCACCTTGCAGGAGAGCAAAATCTTGTTGGCCGACAAACCCACGCGTTGCGCCAGTTCCGCCGACTCCAGCGCCGACGTGATAAGGGCTTCGTACATCACGCTCTGTGCATCCCAGGGCGTCGCACGTGCCGCGTTCTCGTCCATGATCCGCGCGAGCAGCGACTGATCCAGGCTGCCCCAGTTCACGCCGATACGCACAGGCTTGTCGTACTTGATCGCCATTTCGATCATTTGCGCGAACTGCGTATCACGTTTGGCGCCTTGCCCGACGTTACCCGGGTTGATGCGGTACTTCGACAGCGCGTCGGCGCATGCCGGATAGTCGGCAAGCAGCTTATGGCCGTTATAGTGAAAGTCGCCGACCAGCGGCACCATCACACCCATGCGGTCGAGTTGGTCGCGAATTGCCGGCACCGCGGCGGCGGCTTCCGGTGTATTCACGGTGATGCGTACCAGCTCGGAGCCTGCCTGCGCCAGTTCCTTGACCTGAATGGCCGTACCGATCACGTCTGCCGTATCGGTGTTGGTCATCGATTGCACGCGAATCGGCGAGTCGCCACCGACCGTCACCAGTTGCCCACCCCAGCGAATCTCGACCTTGCGCGACTGACGGCGGGGTGCCGGACCGCCGATGATCGGCATGCATTCTACAGAAGCCATGATTACCCTCTTTCGGTCTTACTGGAGCGTCAGACGCGCCACATTGCCCGCGTTGCGGGACTTGATCTCGACCGGTTGACCGTTGAATTCCAGCGACTCGACGCCCGCGACGTTACCCACAACGACCTTGAGCGGCGCATCGCCCGTAATTACCTGTTCGGCACCTGCGCGCATCAACTGGGAGAACAGCACCTTGCCGTCCTTCGAACGTACTTCGACCCAGCTATCCGCCTTCAGGTGCAACGCAATCTTGCCATTACCTGGCGCACCCGGGATGGACGCCTTGCCATCGGCCGGGGTTCCCGGCGTCGGCGCCACCGGCGCGGCTGCAGCGCTGGCGCCCGTCAGCCCGGCAACCACGTGCGTCGGATCGGTAGCCGCAATCAGGCCCGGGCCCGCTGCGGCAGCGCTGGCCGGTGCAGTATTGACGGCACCCTCGGTATTGCCGGTGTTGACGCTATTCGTACCGTCTGCGCCGGGCGGCGTGCCATTGGCATCGGCCACCACAGGTTGACTGGCCGGTTCGGCAACGTCTGTCGCTCCCTGGGCCGATGCAGCACTGGCCAACTCTGCCGGCTCGGTGGAACCACGCCCCGGCTTGTGGGCATTGCCGAAATACCAGGCAGCGCCGGCGATCACGACGAGCGCAGCCAACGCCCAAGGCCATTTGGCCTGCGACGCGGCAACCGGCGAGCGGAAGCGCACCGGGCTCTTCGGAATACTCGGCTGGCCCGTCGGGGGTTGCGGAATATCGATGGGCGCAGCGCGGCCAAAACGGCGCAGCGGCTCGATCATCGGCTCCGGATCGGCCCCGAGCATGCGTGCGTAGCTGCGCACGACACCCAGAATAAATGGCATTTCCGGCAAGGCATCCCACTCGCCGGCTTCAAGACGCTTGAGCTTTCGCACCGAGACTTTCAAGCGCGCCGACACGTCTTCGATCGACATGCCGCGCTGCTCGCGCAATGCTGCCAGTTGCGCACCCACCTGCGCCCCCAGCTCAGTCCATCCGACGGTCGCTCCCTGCGGCAATCCTTGGCTCTCGGCCCCGGCTTGCCCGCCTGCATCCGCCTGATTCTGGTTATCCATCGATACGCCCCCGTTCGTAGACAGCCGCCTGCAGCGGCTGAGGATATGCTGGCGACAGTTCCACTACCTCACCTCCCGTGCACGCGGCGTGAAGATCTGCACGGCGCATCGGACGACTCAGCGAGGAACTGACGGAATCGCGCGGGACACGATACGCGCCCCGCGCAAGGAATGCTGTAGTGCGAGACTGATCCGACGGGCGGCATGGCGCGTGCGGGGCCGACGGCCCTCGCCACGGTCCGCGCCCGCTCATGCGCAACCTCATACGGTACGCACCTCGACCGCGATTTTCCCAAATTTGCCGCGCTGCGCAAGCCGCGTGCGATCCTGCACCTCTCCGGCGAGCTGACCGCATGCCGCATCGATGTCGTCGCCGCGCGTCTTGCGCACGGTCGTCACGAGCCCCGCGTCGAGCAGAATTTGCGCGAAGCGCTTGATCTGCGGGTCTTTCGAGCGCAGCAGGCCGGATTCGGGAAACGGATTGAACGGGATCAGATTGAATTTGCACGGCACGTCGCGCGTCAGGGCGACAAGCTCGCGCGCATGCGCCTCGGTGTCGTTCACACCGTCGAGCATGCAGTACTCGAACGTGATGAAATCGCGCGGCGCCACTTCCAGGTAACGCTCGCACGCGCCCATCAGTTCGCGTAACGGATATTTCTTGTTGAGCGGCACGAGCACATCGCGCAGTGCGTCGTTCGGCGCATGCAGCGACACGGCCAGCGCCACAGGGAGTTCCTGCCCCAGACGATCCATCATCGGCACGACACCCGAGGTCGACAGTGTGACACGGCGACGCGACAGCCCATAGGCGTTATCGTCGAGCATCAGGCGCATTGCACCCACGACATTGTCGAAATTGAGCAACGGCTCGCCCATGCCCATCATCACCACGTTGGTGATGACACGCTCGTTCTTGCCTTCTCGCCCGAGGTCGCGGCGCAACGCAAACTCGGCCATCCACAATTGACCGATGATTTCGCCAAGCGACAGATTGCGCGAGAAACCCTGCTTGCCGGTCGAACAGAACCGGCAGTTGACGGCGCAGCCCGCTTGCGATGAAACGCAAAGCGTGCCACGCGTCTCTTCGGGGATGTAGACGGTCTCGACGGCGTTGCCGTTACCCACGTCCAACAGCCATTTGCGCGTGCCATCGGTCGACACGTGGTCGGTGATGGCCGCCGGCGCAGCGATGATCGCACGTGTGTGCAACTTTTCGCGCAGCGACTTGGCAAGATCGGTCATGCCGTCGAAATCGGCGGCACCCATCTGGTGGATCCAGCGCTGGAGCTGGCGAGCACGGAACGGCTTCTCGCCGAGCGTGCCGCAATAGGCGGCCAGACCGTCCGGATCGTAATCAAGCAGATTCGTGAGGTTGGTCATGGCCCTGGTCCGTCAACATCCCTTCGGTATCTTCCTGCGATTGAGCGGCTAAACGCGTATTAACGCGCGTAGACGTTCAGGCCGGCGAAGAAGAACGACACTTCGACAGCAGCCGTTTCGGCGGCATCCGAACCATGCACGGCGTTCGCGTCGATGCTGTCGGCGAAGTCGGCGCGAATCGTGCCCTTCTCAGCCTTCTTCGGATCGGTAGCGCCCATCAGTTCGCGGTGCTTCGCGATGGCGTTCTCACCTTCCAGCACTTGAATCATCACCGGACCGGAGATCATGAAGTCGACCAGATCCTTGAAAAACGGGCGCTCCTTGTGCACGGCGTAGAACTGCTCGGCTTCGGCGCGCGACAGGTGCACCAGCTTGGCGGCTGCGATCTTCAGGCCTGCGCCTTCGAAACGGCTATAAATCTGGCCGATCACGTTCTTGGCAACGGCATCGGGCTTGATAATCGACAAAGTGCGTTCGACTGCCATGAAAAACTCCAAAAAATTAAGCAGTTATATAACCAACATGAACCCGTAATTGTAGCACGAAGGCTGTTATGATGGTGATGGAACCTACGGTACGCGTACCGCTCAAACGCAAGACGGCCGGGACGATCCGGCTTTTCAAGAAGTTGACGTAAGGGTGTGATTCCGGCACCTTACCCAAATGGGAAGGTCGGATGGCGTGCCGGCGGCTTGAAATTCAGGCATTCGCCCTGAGATTTCGAGAATCGTCTGAGCGCTTTCCCGGGAGTCTTTCGGTATCCTTTGACTTCGACGACAAGCCAGACCAACGGCTGCGGGGGATTTGCCGGCGACGAGAGCCGGTCATCGTAAGCGTCAAGAGGCGCTTGCCGGCCCCGCCGGCGGGCACAATGACCACGGAGAACACATTATATGAACCAGGATTTCCAACGTTTCGGCTACGGTGGGACGCAAGGCGCCACAACCGTACAGGTGCGCAACAAGGTACTGCGCAATACATACTGGCTGCTCGCGCTGTCGATGCTGCCGACGATTGCCGGGGCTTGGCTGGGCGTGAATTACGGTTTCTCGCTGTTCGCGGGCAGCCCGATGGTCAGTGTGATCGCATTCCTTGCCATTGCTTTCGGCTTCATGTTCGCCATCGAGCGCTTCAAGAATAGCGGCGTAGGCGTGGCGTTGCTGCTGGGCTTCACGTTCTTCATGGGCCTCATGCTTACGCGCCTGCTGAGCTTCGTGCTCGGCTTCTCGAACGGCGCATCGCTGATCATGTTGGCGTTCGGCGGAACCGCCGTGATTTTCGGCGTGATGGCAACGGTCGCCACGGTCAGCAAGCGCGACTTCAGTGGCTTGGGCAAATGGCTGTTCATGGGCGTGCTCGTGATTCTGCTGGCCTCGGTTGCCAATATCTGGCTGCAACTGCCGGCGCTGATGCTGACGGTCTCGGTCCTCGCCATCGCCATCTTCTCGGCATACATTCTGTTCGACGTGCAGCGCGTCGTGAACGGCGGCGAGACGAACTATGTCACGGCGACGCTCGCGATTTATCTCGACCTGTACAACATCTTCACCAACCTGCTCGCCATCCTCGGTGTGCTGGGCGGCAATCGCAACTGACGCCCCCCGTCGCGGCGGCGCGGACATCCCCGCGTCACCGGAGACGCAAAAAAGCCAGTCCCTCGGGACTGGCTTTTTTCTTTACGCGGCGTGATTTTCCAGCTCGCCTCACCGCCCAGCCTACTCGGCACCTCAGCCAACCGGCCGCAACTCATTTCGCAAAGTCCGCGGCCAATCACGCAATGTCGTCAGGCCGCTTCGTGAATCACGCCCTCACCGCCGGTGGCCCCGGCAATCGCCTCAAGACCTTCATCTGCCTGATGCTCGGCGACGTCAGATTCCGACACCCGCATGCGCGGCACCCAGGGCTGGCCGATGCTCTCATGCTCGAAAACCGCCATCGACTCGACGTGCGAGGTGTGCGGGAACATATTCACCACACCGGCCAGCGTCAGACGATACCCCGCCTCATGCACAAGAAGGCCAGCATCTCTGGCAAGCGTCGCGGGACTGCATGAAACGTAGACGATGCGCTTGGGCAGGCCTTCGTACCCCTGCTGCGCCAGTTCGGCCAGCGCCTTCGATACCGCCAGGGCGCCCTCTCGCGGCGGATCGATCAAGTAACGATCAAAGGCGCCCAAGGCACGAATATCGTCTGCCGTGATATCGAACAGATTGCGGCAAGCGAACTCGGTGCGGTCCGCCACCCCATTGCGCTGCGCGTTGGCGAGCGCGCGTTCGGTCAGCGCGGTACTGCCCTCGATCCCGACAACCGATCCGGCACGGCGCGCCAGAGGCAGCGTGAAGTTACCCAGACCACAGAACAGATCGAGCACACGTTCATGCGGCTCCGGCGCGAGCAATCGCAGCGCGCGATGCACGAGAACGCGGTTGATCTGGTGATTGACCTGCGTGAAGTCGGTGGGCTTGAACGGCATCCGGATCTGGTACTCCGGAAGCGTGTAGTGCAACTCCGGCTCAAGCGGATAGAAGGGTACCGCCGTGTCCGGCCCCTTCGTCTGCACCCAGAATTGCACGCGATTCGCGTCTGCAAACGCGCGCAGCATGTCTTCGTCCGCCGGCGTGAGAGGCTCGAGAATACGCAACACCAGTGCCGTCACGTCCGCGCCAATCGCCAACTCAATCTGCGGCAAACGCTCGCGAATCGATAGCGATTCGACCAGACGCCGCAGCGGCACAAGCATATCCGACACGTGACGCGGCAACACTTCGCACGAGTCCATGTCGGCCACATAGCTGCTCTTGCGCTCGTGGAATCCGATGAGGACCCCCCCCTTCTTCGGCACATAGCGCACCGTCAAGCGCGCACGGAATCGGTAACCCCAATCTGGCCCCTGAATCGGGCGAAGTATGGCTTCGGCCTTCACCTTGCCAAGGCGCGCCAGATTATCTTCGAGCACCCGTTGCTTGATGGCAATTTGCGCACGCGGTTCGAGATGCTGCATCGAGCACCCCCCGCACTTGCCGAAATGCGGACATTGCGGCTTGGCGCGCATCGAACTCGCGCGCAGCACATTGATGGCTTCCGCCTGCTCAAACTTGGGCTTGCGCCGATAGCTGAGATACGTGACGCGTTCGCCCGGCAGCGCGCCTTCGACGAAAATCACTTTACCGGGTTTAAAGTCCGGCGTACCTGGCTCTCCCTCGGGTGCGGTGCGGCCGACACCGCGCGCCTCCATGTCGAGCGATTCGATATCGATGATGCCGGGCTCGGCGCTGGGCCGATTGCGCGAGGAGTTTCGGGAGGAGCGGGTCACGTCTTCATTCTCATATGCGACAGCAAACCCGACATTTTAATCGATTCGCCCGCCATTCATGCAGCACTCGCAAGGCGATCCTGCCTAATTCGTCGCAAATGAACGGAATCACACCCAAGCGGCGAGATATTCCTTCCAGTGCGGCGCCGCTTCCTGCTCGAGCGAGCGCTTTACGAATTCGATTTCCTGATCGTACTCCGCCTGGCGCAAACCACCGCGCATCAACTGAAAACGACAGTAAACAAGGTACGTATTGACGACGTCGGTCTCGCAATAGTTGCGAATCTCTTCGAGCTTGCCGCCGCGATAAGCCTCCCAGACTTTACTGCCGTCCATCCCGAGCTTGCCGGGGAATCCGCACAGCTTGGCGAGGTCGTCGAGCGGGGCATTCGCGCGCGCCTGATACATCGCCAGCAAGTCCATCAAATCCAGATGGCGCTGGTGATAGCGGCTGATGTAGTTATTCCACTTGAACTCGCGGTCGTCTTCACCCATGTCCCAATAACGGGGCGCGGCAATGCCGTGAATCATCGCGCGGTAATGCAACACCGGCAGATCGAAGCCACCACCATTCCACGACACGATTTGCGGCGCGTATTTTTCGATAGTGCGATAAAAGCCCGAGACAAGCGCTCCCTCGCCATCGTCGAGTGTGCCTAGCGACTTCACGCGGAACCCGTCGCGATCGCGGAACACGCACGAGATGGCGGCGATGCGATGCAGGTGAAGGGGCAGGAAGTCGTGCCCGACCTTTTCACGGCGCGCGGCGAAAGCGGCTTCGGCAACGGCGTCGTCGGAAAACCCTGCGTACGCCGGTTCGAGCTTGCGCAAACCGTCGACGTCGGGAATCGTTTCAATGTCGAAGACGAGTACGGGAGATGGCATGATGAAAATCAAAAGAAAGAATCAGCGAGCATCGCAATTCGGCATCGTCGCCCTGCCCGCTCGCATTCAACGCGGGATACAGGCCACCACATCTATCAGAGCACCGCGTCCTTACGAACGCCGTTCGACGCGAAATAGCGTTTGAGTTTGACGAGCGCCTCTTGCTGGATCTGACGCACGCGCTCGCGGGTCAATCCCATCTCGTCGGCGAGTTCCTCGAGCGTGGCAGGTTCCACGCGATTGAGGCCGAACCGGCGCTCGATGACATAACGATGTTTGGTGGACAGTCGCGAGAGCCACAGGCGCATGAGGTCTTCCAGCTCGCGATGCTGCACCTCCTGCTCGGGGGCCTGGCTATGATCGTCAGAAAGCAGGTCGAGCAGACTGCTGCCGGGATCGATTTCCAGCGGTGCGTCCAGCGACGCCACATGCTCGTTGAGCGCGAGGATGTCGATGATCTCCTCGGGTGTCTTGCCGGTGAGATCGGCAATATCCTCGACGCGCGCATCCCGTTGCTCACCGCCGTCGACATACGCCGCACTCTTTTCAAGGTGACGCTTTGCGCGCAGTACCTGATTGAGTTCGCGAATGACATGCACCGGCAAGCGTACCGTGCGCGCCTGATTCATGATGGCGCGTTCGATGCTCTGGCGAATCCACCACGTGGCATACGTCGAAAAACGGAAACCGCGCCCTGGGTCGAATTTTTCGATGGCGTGCATCAGGCCGAGGTTGCCCTCCTCGATCAGATCGAGCAACGGCACTCCGCGGTTGAGATAGCCCTTGGCAATGCTCACAACGAGGCGCAGATTGCGCTCGATCATGACCTGGCGCGCGGCAAACTCGCCCGCCTGCGCACGCGTGGAGAAATCGAGTTCCTCGGTGGGCGTCAGCAGCGGCTTGACACTGATGCGATTGAGATAGTGCTGGACGGTGTCGGCGGTGAGCTCGGCTTGCAACACGGTGCCGAAGTCGTCGCCGGCGGCAGCTTTGCGCTTGCGGCCGGTGGCGGCAGTGCCTCCCCCCTCCTCGGCGGTGTCGGACGGCGAGGCGTCCTCCTCCTCCGCCTCGCGCTCGTCGAAAGCGTCGTCCACGTCCTCGTCCTGCCGGGATTGCCGATCGTCAACGTCCTGATCGGTCTCCGGGGCAGCGAGGTCTTCCTCTTGCGAAGTACGACGCTTTCTCTTGAGCATTCGACCCTGCCTAGTTTATTGAGGCGGCAAATACTTCATCGGATCCACTGGCTTGCCGTCACGGCGCACCTCGAAGTGCAGCATGACACGATCTGCATCCGAGTTACCCATTTCGGCAATTTTCTGACCCCGCGTCACGGAGTCGCCTTCCTTGACCAACAGTGTGCGGTTGTGCGCATACGCCGTCAAGAAGGTGGCATCGTGTTTGATGATGACAAGGTTGCCATAGCCACGCAGGCCGGCTCCCGAGTACACCACTTTACCCGCGCCCGCCGCATAGACGGGATCGCCGGTGCTGCCAGCGATGTTCAGGCCTTTATTCTTCGAATCGTCGAAACGGCCCACGACACTGCCCTTGGCCGGCCACGAAAGCTGCAACTCGCCACTCGACACGGCAGACGGTGCCGCCGATGCCGACGAACTGGCCGGCGGTGTCACCACAGCGGGCGGCACCGATGCCGGATTGCTGCTCGCGGACGACGGCGTGCTGGCCACGGGTGCCGGCACCGGCGTACCTGTGTCGCCTGCCGGCGGCTTCACACGCAGTACCTGACCGACTTCGATCTGGTCCGGGTTTTGAATATTGTTCCATCGCGCGATGTCGCGATAGTTCTGACCGTTCTCCAGCGCGATGCGATAGAGGCGATCACCCGGCTTGACGCGATAATACCCGGCCGGCACCGGTGTGTTGTCAATGACGGGCGCGGTGCCCGGCACATTGCTGTCGGTCGTCGTACCGCCTACGGTACGGTCGACGACCGGCGCCCCGACTTGTCGCGATGCACACGCTGCCAGCATGCTCAGCAACAGGACACTGGCGACGCGTTGTTGGAAACCCGCTCGCAAATTCACTCAAATCCTCCGCAGAATAGGCCCGACGGGCTTAAATGATGCCCGATTTTAAGGGGACGAATAACACCCTATCAAGCTGCGTCTCGCGCCATTGGCGCGCACCGACGCGCTCGATGAGGGTCAAAATCTGTTGCTCACCACCCACCGGGGCGATAAGACGTGCGCCGACCGCAAGCTGATCGATCAGCGCGTCCGGAATTTCCAGTCCGGCAGCCGCGATGACGATGCCGTCGAAAGGCGCGACGGCCGGCAGGCCCAGACGCCCATCGCCGTAGTGCAGGCGAATATTGGGCACCCGCAAGGGCCGCAGGTTGGCCTTTGCCCGCTCATGCAGCGGACGAACGCGCTCAATGGAATAGACGTCGCGTGCCACGCATGACAACACCGCCGCCTGATAGCCGCAACCCGTGCCGATTTCCAGCACTTTCTCCAGTGGACGCCCCCCGCCAAGCAGCAATTCGATCATGCGCCCGACGACCGACGGCTTCGAAATGGTCTGTCCGTGCCCGATCGGCAACGCGGCGTCTTCATAAGCCTGATTAGCAAGCGCCGCATCCACGAACCCATGACGCGGCACCGTCGCCAGCGCCGCCAGCACGCCCGGGTGTTTGACGCCCGACGCCGCCACGCGTTCAGCCATTCGCGCCCGCACCCGATCCGACGTCAGCCCGATGCCATCGGGCGAACTGCCAAGGGCCGATGTGCCGGCACGGGCTGTGCCGCCAGTCGAAACCTTCCCAGGCATCGCACTGCGCACCGCGCTCTTCGCACCTGGCGCACTCCCCTTCTGAGCGACACCCGCGCCCGGCACCTTGGCGGCGGGCCGAGGAGCGCTTTTCGTGGGATGCGACGCTGGCTGAGCATGCGGTGCCGACGCTGGTCTTGCAAGTCCTTTCGGTACGACCGAGTGCGGCGCGTGCGCGCCGCCGGGCCGGGCCGAAGCCCCTGCCATCGGCGTGGAAGCAGCTCGCAGGCTGTTATGCGTCGCGGCGGAAGCACTTCCGTTCGCCGTCGGCTTTCCATTTCCCGGGTTCGCAGGCGCAGTGCCCCGCGTCATCGCGGCAGGCGGTGCACCGGCGGGACTGGCCCGCGACGCCTTGTCGAGCACCGGCGCCTTGCGTTGCCGGCGCGTCATGACTTCGGCAAGAGGAAGAGGAAAACGCTTCGGCGATGTCGTCATCGTTGGGCCACCCCTGCGCTGGCCAGCCAATCGTGCACGACGCCAAGTCGTGCGGTATGCGTGAGATCCAGTTGCAAGGGGGTGACCGAGACGTAATCGTGCGCCACGGCATGGAAATCCGTGCCTTCGCTGCTATCGCGAGCATCGCCGGCCGGACCGATCCAGTAAATCGTTTCGCCGCGCGGGCTTTCCTGACGGATCACTGGCTGCGATTGGTGTCTTTTCCCAAGACGCGTCGCGAGCGAGCCCTTCAGGTGGTCGTACGGCAAATTGGGGATATTGACGTTCAAAAGGAAGGGGGCCCCCAGCGGGCGCTCCATATAACGCTCGACAATCTCGCGCGCTACACGCGCTGCGCTTTCCAGATGATCCCAGCCTTTGTTGACTTGCGAGAACGCGAACGAAGGAACGCCGAAGAGAAAACCCTCGGTGGCCGCTGCCACGGTACCGGAGTACAACGTGTCTTCGCCCATGTTCTGGCCATTGTTGATGCCGGAGACCACGATATCGGGCCGCTCGTCGAGCAGCCCGGTCAGCGCCACGTGCACACAGTCGGTCGGCGTGCCGTTGATGAACGTGAAACCGTTGCCCGCCTTGAACACGGAAAGCGGTCGTTGCAGGGTCAGAGAATTGGACGCACCACTACAGTTCTGTTCGGGTGCCACCACGGTAATGTCGCCAAGCGGTGCCAGCGCCTCATATAGCGCGGCCAGGCCCGGCGCCTGATACCCATCGTCGTTGCTGAGCAGGATTCGCATGCGGCAATTGTAACCGAGGAAAGGTGCTCGGATATGACGCCATAGCGGCATCGGTCGCGTCTTCGCCACGGCACGGCGTCGACAGTTTTGCCACGGTCCTGCCACAAGTTTGCCGCCAATCGGTCAAGGCCGCCGGCGGTGAAACTACGCCCGCCGAACGGCCCGACACGCCGTTACATCTTCTCGGTCTCTCCGGCTTGCGGCTGCCAGACAAGCAAACGCCGCTCAACCACCCCCACCAGCCCATCGAGCACGAGCGCAAACGCCGTCAGAATCAGCACCCCGGCGATGACCGCGTTGATGTCGAAGGTTCCTTCCGCCTGCAGGATCAGATAACCGACGCCTCGCGCCGAGCCGAGGTACTCCCCGACCACGGCCCCCACGAACGCGAGTCCGACGGAGTTGTGCAGACTGGAGAACACCCAACTGGTAGCGCTCGGCAGGTACACGCGACGCAACAACTGACGCTGATTCGCCCCTAGCATGCGCGCATTCGCCAGCACGACCGGGCTCACCTCTTTCACGCCCTGATAGACGTTGAAGAACACGATAAAGAACACCAGCGTCACGCCCAGCGCCACTTTCGACCAAATGCCAAGCCCGAACCACACACCGAAGATCGGCGCGAGGATGACCCGAGGCATCGAGTTGGCCGCCTTGATGTAGGGATCGAGCAGCGCCCCCGCACTTGGCGAGAGTGCAAGCCAAAGCCCCACAGCCAGCCCGAACACGGTACCGATCGCGAAGGCGAGCACCGTCTCCAGCAGCGTGACGCCAAGATGAAGATAGATCTCGCCACTGACAAACCATTGCCAGATCTGGAGCAGCACCTTCTGCGGCTCACCGAAGAAAAAAGCCGCCTTGTCGGGGCTGTCGAAGTAGAACGCGGGCAGCAGCGTCGGGCTCGTGAGAACGTACCAGACGAGAAAACCCACCACCAGCAGCAGCCATTGCCACAAACGCAGGTGGCGCATGAACGAACGATTACGCATGACGAACGAATTCCGGGAATATCAGACAAGCCACCAGGCGAATCAGATGGGCCAATCGAACAAGCCAAAGCCGTCCGGCAAATTGAACCATTCCATCCAGTCCAGCCAGCGCGCCCAGCCGCACACACCTATCACGAGCCCTGAGATATCACACATGACGATTCAGACAGCCTTCAACTGTTGCGCATAGCCCTTGAGCACCTCCTCGCGCAACACGTCCCAAATCTGAGCATGCAGTTCGGTGAAGCGCGGATGATTCCGAATTTCCGCCACATCTCGCGGACGTGGCAGATCGATCCGGAATTCCCCGATGGGATGCGTGCCCGGCCCTGCCGCAAGCACCACGACACGGTCTGATAGCGCGATCGCTTCGTCCAGATCGTGCGTGATGAACAGCACCGCACGGCGTTTGGCAGCCCACAACTCGAGCAACTCGTTTTCCATGAGCTGACGCGTCTGGATATCGAGTGCCGAGAACGGTTCGTCCATCAAAATGATGTCCGGATCGAGAATCAGCGTCTGCGCCATGGCGACACGCTTGCGCATGCCGCCCGAGAGTTGGTGCGGGTAACGATCACCGAACCCGCCCAACCCCACACGCTTGAGCCACTCGTTTGCGCGCACGGACGCTTCCTCGGGCGTCACGCCTCGGAATTCGAGACCTGCGCTCACGTTGTCGATGGCGTTGCGCCAAGGCATCAATGCTTCGGCCTGAAACATATAGCCCGCGCGCGAGTTGATGCCTTTGAGCGTTTCGCCAAACACCTTGACGGTGCCGGACGATGGCGCCAACAGCCCGGCAGCGACGTTGAGCAACGTCGATTTGCCGCACCCCGTCGGGCCAACGACCGAGACAAACTCGCCCGGCGCGATATCGAGCGAGGTATCGGCCACCGCGGTGTAACGTTTCGAGCGATCGTCTCGCGCGACAAACGTACACGAAATACTGTCGAAACTAAGCGCCGGCGCAGTCATCATTTGTACTTGGCATCGGCCTTCTTGGTGAACTCGTTCGTGAACGTCTTCGACAGGTCGATCGACTTGCCCTTGACCGTCTCGTCAAACGCCTGCAACGTGCGCAGCGCGGTCGCCGGGCCATCCGCAGGAATCAGGCCGTCCGGCGAAATGGCTTCTTTCACGCGGCTCCACGCATCGAGGTATAGCGCGCGGTCACCGAGCAGATAGGCGTCGGGCACCGTCTTGATGAGGTCCGACGGCCCTGCCGTCTGGAGCCAGCGCAGCGCACGCACCATGGCATTCGTGAGCGCCTGCGTCGTGTTCGGATTCTTCTGAATGAACGATTCGTTCGTGTACAGACACCCCGCCGGCATGTTTCCGCCGAACACCGACACCGTTTCCTTGAGCGTACGCGTGTCCGAGATCACACGAATCTCTTTACCGCGCTCCAGCATGGTGATCACCGGATCGAGATTGACGATGGCGTCGATATTGCCCGAGCGAATTGCAGCAAGCGCCCCGGACGACGCACCGACGCCGACGAACGCCACCTCATTGGGCTTGACACCGCCCTTGGCAAGCACGAAGTTCGCCATGATGTTCGTCGACGAACCCGGCGCCGTCACGCCGATCTTCTTGCCGCGCAGGTCGGCCAGCGACTTGTAGTTCGGCATGGTCTTGTTCGACACACCGAAGACGATCTGCGGCGCGCGTCCCTGCAGGACAAACGCTCGGATGTACTGATTTTTCGCCTGCAACAGGATCGTATGTTCGTAAGCACCCGATACCACATCGGCGCTACCGCCCACGAGGGCTTGCAATGCCTTCGAGCCGCCAGCGAAGTCGGAAATCTCGACGTCGAGCCCTTCGTCCTTGAAGTAATTCAGACGTTCGGCAATCGTAAGCGGCAGGTAATAGAACAGATTCTTGCCGCCGACGGCAATCGCGACCTTGGTCTTTTCGGGCTTGCCCTGGGCGAAGCCCGGGCGAATGCCCGTGCCGATCAGGCCGGTGGCGGCCAGTGCCGTGACGAACTGACGTCTTTGCATAGTGTTTGTCTCCGTGGTTGCAGCGTTCTTTCTTCGTCTGACGTGCTTATTATTCGCGGATCGCGGCGAGTGCCACGCCCCGTGATACTGCGCGTAATCGCGTCGGTTCAGATGACGCCACCCTCGCGCAGTGCCTTGATTTGCCCGGCATCATAACCCAGTTGCCCAAGCACTTCGTCCGTGTGAGCACCCAGTGCCGGGCCAAGCCATTGTGTCTGGCCAGGCGTGTCCGATAGCTTCGGCGTGACGTTAGGCAAATCGATAGGGGTGCCATCCGGAAACGTGTGTCGCTGGATCATCTGACGCGCGATGAACTGCGGATCTTTGAACATGTCGGCTACGGTGTAGATACGGCTCGCAGGCACATCTGCCCCTTGCAACACGGCCAGCGCTTCGTCGATGGAGCGCCCGCGCGTCCAGTGGCCGATCGCCTCGTCGATTTCCTGCGTGCGCGGCACACGGCCATCGTTGTGCGCCAGCGCGGGATCTTCTGCCAGATCGGAGCGACCGATGGCATGCATCAGGCGCTTGAAGATCGGGTCGCTGTTGCCCCCCACGACGATCATGCCGTCGGCACAGGGATAAGTGTTCGAGGGCACGATGCCGGGCAGCGACGCGCCCGTTCGTTCTCTCACCATGCCGGCCACGCTGTATTCCGGCACCACGCTTTCCATCAGGTTGAAGACGGCCTCATACAATGCGACGTCCACCACCTGTCCTCGCCCGCCGTTCACGTTGCGGTGATGCAACGCCATCATCGCGCCGATCACGCCGTGCAATGCCGCAATGGAATCGCCAATGGAGATACCGATGCGCGGCGGCGGCAGATCGGGATAGCCCGTAATGTGACGCAGCCCGCCCATCGACTCGGCAATCGCGCCAAAGCCGGGCCGGTCGCGATACGGCCCCGTCTGTCCATATCCCGACAGGCGCACCATCACGAGCCCCGGATTCTCCGCCGACAGTTGTTCATACCCCAACCCGAACCGCTCGAGCAAACCGGGACGGAAATTCTCGACCACGATGTCTGCCTGTGCCGCGAGCTTACGTACGATCTCCTGCCCCTCGGGGGACTTGAGGTTGATCGTCACCGATTTCTTGTTGCGAGCCTGCACTGCCCACCAGAGCGATGTGCCTCCCGCATCGGGGTGCATCTTGCGCCACTTGCGAAGCGGATCGCCATGCTGCGGATCTTCGATTTTGATGACTTCGGCCCCGAACTCGCCCAACATGCGCGCGGCAAACGGGCCGGCGATGAGCGTGCCGAGTTCGAGGACTTTCACGCCAGCGAGCGCACCACGCGCCGGCAAGCCGGCGCCACTGGCGGCAGGCGAGGCGGAAGATTCGGGAGACGTGCCGGCGGCGAAGGCCGTAGACGCCGCGGCTGGACCTTGCGGCAATGCAGATTCAAACGGCTTGGACGACTTGGACAACGCGTAGACTCCTGTGCCTTGCGACGGCCATCACCATCGACTTCGCGACGCCGCCCGAGGGCAACGCCTGTGCAAATGGGTGGCAAATGAAGTTCGTATAGTAATTCGACACTCGGCTATCGGCCAATAACCTCGCAGCAGATCCTGGAAAGTTCCGAGTCAAATCGATCCGAAGTCCGATCGAACGGCGCATCGGCGATATCTCATGTTTCGAACAGATGACGCGCCCCGCGCTGCGCTGCAATATAAATGGCCTCGCCGCGATTGCGCGCGCCGAGCCGCCGATACAGGGCGGAGACATGCGTCTTGGCGGTCCCCTCGGAAATCACCAGTTGCTGGCAGATCGTTTTGATGGATAACCCGCGCGAGAGCAGCGCGAGAATTTCGTACTGCCGCTGGGAGATGCCGAGCAGCGCCGATTCGGCCAGTTGTGTCGCCTTGTCGCCCCCCAGCGGGAACACCGGCAAACGCGAGAGCGGCAACGCCTCTCCCATGGCCTCCTGCCGCCAGAGCACGAGTAACGCCGAGAGCGCTTCCTCCGGCACGAATCGTCCACCCGAGAACGCAAGATCGAAGACCGAACGAATTCGCGCGACCGAATTCGGCCAAGGCAGGCATGCGGCAACGCCCGCCTGGAGCCAGCGAATGATCTCATCGGGAAAACCCGCATCGCCGATGACGATGACGGGCACCGGCGGCACACATTCGGCCGCCGTCGTACACAGGGTGTCGACAGCCGGCGTACGGGCCACGGATTCTTCGAGTACGAGCGCGCGCCGCGAAGGCAATTCGCGTAACCAGAGCCAGTCCTGCACCGTCACATCGCCGACATGACGCAAGACCGGCGGTATCGCGTTCGCTTCGGTTTGCAACGCGATTTGCAGGCCGCCCAGCCAGGTGGCAGCCTCACCTACGACCAGCACACGCATGGTTTCCCCTGTCGTTCCGGTCAGCACCGTAGTACTGCCGTCCCCCGCTTTTTTTTGTCACGCCCGCCGCATGCCTCATTTGCCAGCTCAGGAATGGTAAACATCCCCCGTCGCCAGCACGAAAACCGAGGAAATCCTCAGGTGTTCGTCATACTTTACGCATCAGGCGTCACCTCGCTTTCGGCCGAGTTTACGCGTGAAGCCCGCATGGCGGCACGTTCCCCTCTCGATAATGCCGATCATTGTTGCCTCAGCGCGACAAACCGCAATCTGCGTAAATTATTTACTCAATTTTCGGAGATTCCGCTATTACTTTTTTCCCTTTCTTTTCTCAAATCGCGCAATAGAATACAAGCAGTGTTGGGAGGACAGCACGCGGAGGCCGGGGGGCACGCTATGTTCAAGATCACCATCAAGACGATGCGCAGTGCCACGTTCAGCTTGGCAGCTGCGTGCTTTGCAAGTGCTGCGCAGGCCGACATTACCGGCATTGCCGGTGTCCCGGTCGCCGTGAGCGACATGCTGCTCGCCAACACTCGTGCGGCGAACCTGCAGCAAAGTGTCGTCGCCAATCTGTCTGGCGCGACACCGGTCGTCGTCGTACCCGTCAACACCACCACAACCACAGCCAACAACGTTCGTCTGTGGGACGAAGTCATTCCTCCAGCGCCGGCACCCAAGCCAACTCAGGCATCAGCGACTTTGCCGGCCCAGCCACGCCCGACTGTGACAGCGTCGGCCTACTCACCCAACTCGCCGCCGTCCCTCGCGCCGGGCTTGCAGACGACGAGCCTGAAAGTCAATGCCAGCGTCGGCCGCGTACCTGTCGGCATCTCACATTGACCGATGGGCCGGTAGCACCGCGACACCTTCAAGACCCGTTCTCTTTACCTCGTATTGCTGCGCGCCCCCGATCAAGGTGACGCGCAGCACACGCTTTGCACAATCGACTTCTGCTCGGCGCCACGCGCCGAAAGCATCATCAGAACGTGTACGGGAAGCGCAGGCCGACGACATAGTTCGGTGCATCCGGCGACATGCCGGCGTTGACGTAACCATTCACGGTCCAGTGCTTGTTGATCGCGTAGTTGATGCCGAAGTTGAGCGATGCCGCGTTGGTCGTGCTGCCCGCCACCGTGGTCCAGGAGCCACCCGGCGTGGCCGTCTTGGTCGCACGCGAGATCGCCGTCGAGTACGAGATCGATAACGCGGTCTTGTCGTTGAGCGCCAACGCCATCCCGGCGCCAACCTGAACGATGTCGCCCAACTTGACCTTCGCGGGCTGCGTCGTGCCTTCGATGGTCGAGATGTCGTCGAACGTGCGAGCCACGTTGTACGTGTACGCCACGTTGGCAAACAGCACGATCGGATCGTAGGTGCGCAAGAACGACAGGCCGGCCGTGACCGCCCAGATCCCGTTCCCCGTGGGCAGACGCGAGGGCGTCGTCAGGTTGTTGTTGGTCGGATCGGGCGTACCGAGCTTGATGCCGAACGGCGACGTGCCGGTCGGCGCGGTCACCCGCAACGACGCCACGATATCGGGCCAGTTCGCATTCTCCTTGACGATCTGGTAATACAGGGATGCATTGACGTCGCCGATGTTCGCCGAATTCTTGCTGATATCGCTGATCGACGACGCCGCGCCGCCCACCCCACCCGAAATGAAGTCGGAATTGCGGTAGAGGTACGGCACGTCGAACGCCACACTCAACCGGTCGTTGATACCGTAGCGCGTGTTGACGTCGAACGTCCACACATTGGCCTTGGTCTGGCCGAGGTTCAACTGACCGAGGAAGATGGCGTCGAGGGCGAGAAAACCGCTCAACACGAGTTGGCGACGGTCGTAGTAGCTGTAACTGATACCGGCGTCGATAGTGAGCTTGCGGTCGAACAGCGGCGCATGCTGCGCCTGCACCACCGCCTCTTCGGCCGGCGTGCGCTGCGAGTCGCTCTCGCTCTTTTGCATCTGCTGCGTCTCGCCGATCGGCGTGGCCGTTGTCGGGCCCGCAGCCCCGGCAGCACCGCCGCCGGGGGTACCTGCAGAGCCAGCGGCCGAACCATCGCCGGGAGAGACCTGCGCAATCTGCGCAGTGTCCCACGCGGTCAAACCGCGACCGCGTTGCGCCATCTCAATGTCGGTGAGGCGCTGTTTCAGAGAAGAAATTTCCCGCTGCTGCCGGTCGACCATGTCCATCAACATTTGCAGACGGTCGTCCGGCGATGGGTTCGTATGCTCCTGAGCCTGGGCCGATAGCGTGAAAAGCAGTACCCCCAACGGAATAGCGGCAACGGGAAAAAAGCGGTGAGTCTTCATGATCCCCCCCGGGTAAAAGTGCGGACAGGCGTCCGCGCGCAATCCAACAAACGTGTATTACCAACAACGTTGTCCTTGCTGCTCGACTGCGGGGTGACGCGTGCGAAACCCGTTGCCATTCACCTCGATATGTCATGCGCGGGCCCTGCCGACATCACCTGCTTTGCGCCGCGGGTGTTGCTGCGGCGACGCCCCACTTCTAGTTTTCATCGTGTCCGGCGACGACTTGCATTGCCGGACACTGCTGCCGGCGTCGCCCCGTGCACACACGGCAGCGCGACGCCGTTACTTCACTTGCTCTTCACTTCATCGGCGCAGGGCGACCATGTTCGCCATTGCGTTCTGAATGCCGGCCTGACGCAGCGCGTTCGACGTGAGCGGACTCGTCTGCAGGTTCAATTGCATCGTGTTCATGACCTGCTGAGCATTACCCGCGACCTGCACGACCTGCATGATCTGGTTCATCGCCGCGCCGGCACCGCCGCCCACGCTCTGACCGAGATTGCCGTTCGGCGTATTGAGCGAGATCTGCATACCTGCGGACGTAATGGCCACGCTCGCGTTCAGGTTGCCCACCGTCGTGCGCGAACTGTTCGCGCCCTGCCCGCTGACCGGTACCAGCGTGGTAATCAATATCCCAGGGCCGAACTGAATTGTGGCTTTGTTCAAGGCATTGTTTGCATCTCCCGCAACTTGCGTAATCTGAGCCACGCCATTCACGAGCACGCTCATCCCACCCGCTACGGCTTGTGTGATTGGTGTGGTCGCGCTCACGAAGCCGGGGATGATGCCGGTGGCTGCGCCAGTCTGCAGTTGGAAGCCGGAACTCCCTTGGCTGACGCCGAGCACACCGGTGGCCGCCAGGCTCGCCCCGGTCGGCATCTGCCATTGCGACTGCATCACGAGCTGAAAGCCGGTGATCATGTTTTGTTGCGCGTACTTGCCGGTCGCATGCGCGAGCACTTCGTCGCTCACGGGCGTCCACGTCTCGGGCACCACGCTCGATGCAAATGCCGGCAGGGCGCTCGCAAACAGCGGTATTGCCAGCATCGGAACATATCGGTTCATGATGGTCTGATCTCAAAACAGGTCCGCCCGGATGATGCCGAAATCCACCATCGGGGTCGGTGACGTCCCGGTCGCCAGCGCACTGTCGCGCAGCTTGACTGCCAGGGATTCGTTTCCTTTGAGCAGCGGTGAATCCTCCATAAACGGCTTGCCGATGACCGCCAACACCAAGCCGTTCCATTGCTTGGCAAAATCGGCTTGCTCGATGATGCGATTGCCGAGCGCCGGATCGGATACGAACACGCGTCCGTCCTTCGCTGCCTTGATGACCACAAAATGCTGATAGCCGTTGACGTCGATCAGCGCGATAACCGGGATCTTCAGGTCGTAAAGCGCGTTCACGTCAACTTTGAAACCTCGGCCCTCGAGTCCAAGCGTCTCCACGAATTTCTTCATGTCGAGCATCGAGAAGCCATTTTTGATGACCGTTTCCGGATTGGAAAACACCATCATTTTCTGGATCAATTCCGGCTCGGGAATATCGATCCCGTAGCCATAACGCAGCAGTGTTGCCAGGGCTGCCGATCCACAACTGAAGTCGTATTCCTGCTGGACCAGATTCACGTAGCGCATCGATTTGAACGAACGCATCTTCTTGACCGCCGGTACACCCGTCGAAGACTCGAGATTCACCGATGCGTACTGCGCGTGCCCGGCCACGCTTGCGCACGCCAGAGCGCAAACCGTAGCGATCCTTACAGCGGCACGACGCGCTTCACTCATGACACACCTCATGAAAAAACCGGCCCGGGAATTCCCGGACCGGTTAGCGACATCACTTGATTGCCGAGATGGCGAGGTTGTTGGCCTGCACGTTGCCGATACCCGAAGCCACGTTCACGCCGACGTTGCCGCTAGCAAAGGCGAGTGCGCCGTTACCCAGCGAAGCGTTGGCGATGAAGTCACCCGAGGCCTTCATGCTTGCCGATTGGTCGGTTTGCGCCGTCGAGTTGGCTGCGCCGCCCTTGTGCCAGCCACTGCCGCCTTGCGAGACTGCTGCTGACAGACCGTTCTCCTGCACGTTGCCGACGCCCGCAGCCACGTTCACACCCACGTTCCCGGTTGCACCGGCGAGAGCACCATCACCCACGCTGGAGTTGACATAGAACTGCGAGATGCTGGCCGAGCCCTTCGACGACTGGTTCGCGAACACCTGAGCCGAGGCATACACCGGCTGAGCATTGAGCGAAGCGATCGCGACATTGTTGGCCTGCGCGTTGTCGGCGCCTGCTGCCACGTTCACACCGATGTTGCCGTTGGCGTTAGCCAGCGCACCATGGCCGAGCGTTGCGCCCATCGTCTGGTACTGCGCCGTGTTGAAGTGGTACGTAATCGCTCCCTTGGTCCATACGGTGGACTTCGTGAACGTGTTGGTGAAGCCCCACAGTGCGGCTGCGGCAACCGTATCGCTCTCGACCGATTCATTGCCGTGGTTCAGGACGGCATGGAACGATGCATCAAAGCTCTTCTGCGTGTTCAGGAAGCCTGCTGCCAGGAACCCGGCGGCCTGCTGCGACTGCTGTTGGTAGGCATAGCCGCCCCAGGCCGAGTGCTCACCAGCACCGAAGTTACCGAAGAGGTAGCCGCCATACACGGCCCAACCGCCCGGCAGGGGAATCACGCCGCCGCCGACAATACCTGCACCGCCAGCGATATTCGAGTATTGATACCCGCCACCTGTGATGAAACTGCCCGAACCCGAGCTAGACTGCCCTGCCACGTAAGCGGCACCGGCCTGGAACGATTGGCTCGTGTTCAGGTGGCCGCTCGCGCTGGCACTCACCCACGACGTGGAGTTGTCGTAGTGCGTGGTCGTCTTGCCTGCCAACAGGTAAGCGCTGCCCTGATCCGACACCGTCGTCGTCTTCGAGTCGACGCCATACGTGACCTTGCCCGTCACAAAGCTGCCAAGCAGCGGCCCCTTCAGATTCACGCCGTGTACGTCTACGCTCTGATTGCTTTGCACGACGGCGTTGCCGGTGTTATCCACCGTGACGCAGCCCCTGATGCCGATCAGCCCGAAAATGCCGACCAGATTCAGAACGTTGGTCTCGTTGCCGATGAACGAGAAGCTATATTGCTGGTGATTGGGCGACGCCAGGGCGCTACCCGTTGCAACCAGCAGTGCAGCCGCTGCAATTGCTTTCGTTTTCATGACCATCTCCTTGACGAGAGAGTTACCCAGTTAAAAAGATGTGCCCGCCGGGGGACGGAGCACAAAAACATTTGCGGTTACATTGCCTATCCCAGCCGACTGGTTGACTTGGACCACACCGCTCGCCCCGCGAAAAGCGTCACCGGATATCGACGCCGTGCGGAACCGATCGTTGAGGTTGTCGCGCCCAGCCGGGCCACCCTTGGAGATCGCAGCGGATAGTGCCGTATCCGATACGCTCGCCACTCCAGACGCATCGCCAGTCACAATGACGGTCGCGTTGCGTTGAAGATTGCCGGCACCGCTCGCCTGGTTGACTTGCGTCAGCCCCGAGGTGCCTGAAAATGCGTTGCCTTGAATCGCGGCGCTGGCAGCGCCGGTCGTCGATGTGACGAGGGCTTGCTGATTAGTGCTCGACGCACCGACCGTCAGCCCGCCGCCGTTCGCGATCACGGCGCTGTTGGCCTGGGCGTTGTTGACACCCGCCGCCTGGTTCACCCCCAGCGCCCCGGTCACGCCCACCGCCACACCGTTCTCGATCGTGGCGTGCGTGCCGGCCAGTTCGCCGTTCACAATCCATACGTCCTGTGCCGACGACACGCCGGCAAATGTCGCCAGTAACGCCGCGACGGCCAGAGGGAGGGCGCGCTGCGCGCCGCACAACCCGCGATGTGCGCTCATTTCGCCGCTCCCGCCGCACCGATGCTGGTGAGCGGTGCCAACGCCGAGTTGATCACCGACGGCACGAGCGTGCCGATGCTGCCGACACCACCGCCGGCCCCGGCGCCGAACCCGCCGCCGACACCATTGGAGGTATTGAGCCCGTTACCCCCGCGGGCATTGCCCACGAGCACGCCCATCACCGGGTTGATGCCGGATTGCACGGCGCTCGTCACGAGCCCCACATTGCCGCGCCCTGTCAATTCACCATCGGTGACCTGATTGACGGCCCCCATGGCGGTATTGAAGGGCCCCGTCGGAAAGGCAGGCACCGAGACGGCGATGGGGTTCTCGACGCGCGGCAGACCGCGGTACGCGATCTCGGGGCCGATGCTGCGCTCGACCACGATGTCGCCGGGCGCCGCCGGTTCGGCATGTGCACGTCCGGGCAACATTGCCGGTGTCAGCGCCACGAGCATCGTGGCGAGCAGACTGCCGGCATGGGTCATGGAAATGGGGGGCATCTTGTTCACCGCGTCGTGTAAGTCACACGCGTCACCTGAATGTTGTTCACGCCATTCGATAGTTGTTGCGGACGCGGCGTCGGCGTCACGGCGCCGGGCAGTTCGTCCCACAACGTAACGCCGTTGGCGAGCGCCATTCCGGGTGACTTGACCATCGCGCCGCCTTGCAGATTGCGGCCGCGCTGGCTTCCGAGTTGTTCGTCGTCGATGCGGGCGGCAGCGAGTGGCATGCCGGCTTCGCCCATACGATTGCCGTCGGCGGCGTTGCCCGAGTCGTCGCTGCTTGCGACAGCCGCGGCTTCGTCTGCGCACGGCTGTGCAGCAACCGGCGCCACGACGCTGGTATCGGCGTCGGAGATCGACATGACCGGACGCACCGTCGTGCCAAACGACGCCGGCACCATCGAGCCGGTAAGCATCGCGACATGCATGAGCGGCGAGCGCGAGACGTCCTGAGCGTGCGCCGGTACGGCACACAGACCGAGCGCCACGACGACGGCTGCGCTTAGTGCGCTGGCGCTTTGTCGTACGCGGTACTGCATTTCGGTGGTGAGAATTCGCATCGCTAAGCCCTCCTTGCCCGGCTCAATAAAGCGACTTCCGTGCCACCCGCCTTAAGTGATTGAAAATATTGGCGTTAGTTTTTTCGAACGGATGGCATGCGAGGGCAAGTGTGCGAAAACGTTTCAGCATTGATACGTAGCCTGCGTCCGGCCGCGAATGTCAGCACCATCGTGCGAGCGCCGGACCTTCCGAACTGCGAACGATATCGACGTCACCAGCGACGGGTGCCGAAGAGGCCCGGCTTACAAGGGGCTCGTGTGACGGATTTGCGTCGAAATTGCCGGGCAACGGGATAACGACATGGCGCTGTCACATGGGATCGTGCGTGGCACGATGGCGTGCGCTCCCCCGGATGTTTCATCTTTGATGTGTTCGCGAGACACCCCTCGACACCGGTTTCGCGGCACGGCGAAGCCACAGAACATCGCCTCGTGATGGCGTCGGGAGAGATGCCCGATGCTCCATCGCCTGAAAGCACGCGCGACATCTCGGGATGCGTTCGCTCGATGCGTGAGACAACGCAATGCGTATGGGAATGACATATTGGGAATGCCACAGACATCGCTCGAATCGCCCGTCGTTATTGGCGATGGCAACAATCGTGGAACGAGAGGACAGCGGGAAGCATATCGATGGTTTGCGGCGCCTTCGGGGGATTCGACACGGCGATACTCAGGAGCCCAAAAAGAAACGACCGCCCTGCTCATCACAGGACGGCCGCCCTCTCTTCGCCAGAAGATATCAGGCCGGCACGCCCGATTCGTCGCCACGCATCCCGTACCGGCACATGAGCCGATAGAGGGTAATGCGTGAAATGCCCAACTCTGCTGCCACGTCCGTCAGCCGGTGACAGTGGCGCAGCAATGCCTGCTCGATGGCCGTTCGCTCGGCCTCCGCGCGAATTTCTTCCAACGTGCGCACCAACGTCGGTACCCACGGCAGCAAATCAAGGTCCTTCGCCGAGATTGTGCGACTGTCGGCCATCACGATGGCGCGGCGCACGCGGTTGATCAACTCGCGCACGTTGCCCGGCCAGTGATACTCGTACATCGCCTGCACCGCGCACTGCGTGAAGCCACGGATCTTGCGATGGTTGTCGCCTTTGAAGCGTTGCAGCACATGGTGCGCCAGAATCTCGATGTCCTGTCCGCGAGCGCGCAGCGGCGGTTCCTCCACGCGCAGCACGCACAGGCGGTGGTACAGATCCATGCGGAAACGGCCTTCCTTGACAGCCTCCTCCAGATCGACGTGCGTTGCGGAGATGATGCGCACATTGACCGGAATCACCTCGTGACCGCCCAGACGCTCGATCGCGCCCTGCTGCAGAAAACGCAACAGACTCGCCTGACTCTCGAACGGCAGATCCCCGATTTCGTCGAGCAACAGCGTACCGCCGTTAGCAGCCTCGACCCGGCCGATCTTGCGCGCATTCGCGCCGGTAAAGGCACCGCGCTCGTAGCCGAATAGTTCGGACTGCATCAGATGCGGAGGAATCGCCCCGCAATTGATCGCCACGAACGGCCCCTTCGCGCGCAGTGAGCGCTCGTGGATAGCCACCGCAGTCAGCTCCTTGCCCGTGCCCGACTCGCCCGAGATGAACACGGGAGCATCGGTATTGGCAACCTTGCGAATGGTGCGAAAGAGTTGCTGCATCGCCTCGCACGTTCCGACCATCTCCTGATCGCCGCCCACTTGCGGCGTGAAGGTCGGCACTTCCGAGAGCGACGCCATGCCCCACGCATGACCGATCGAATGCGCGAGCTGATCGTTCGTACACGGAACGTTGACGTAGTCGAAGCAGTAATCGCGAATCAGCCGGCGAATGGCTGTTGTCGTGAGTTGCTCGGGATTCGTGGCCGCCACCCAACCGACAGTGGCAGGTTGCATGCAGGACTCGAATGCCCCCATCTCGCGGTCGCTATAACCGCTCGCCAGGTCAATGAGTGCTGCACTGGTGACCCCCGGATTCAAAATGCGACCGACGTCGCTGGCGCTCTTGGCCGGCACGACTTGCCAGCCTTGCTCTCCCAGAAACGACAGCAAGCCATCGTTATGCTTTCGGGAGGCGTAAATCAGGGTGCGCCCGGTATCGTTAGCCATACCTTAACTCCCTGCCTAAGCAGTGCCTGCGTACAGTTTTTTGGTCTTCGACCGGATCTGCACAACAGATATACGGCCCCACGCCGCTCGAGAGTTATGGTGTTCCCCCGCAACTGGGTCCTCAAGTCGGCAGGTTCAGTCTAGAAGACAGGGGTGGGCGCAGGTATAGCGAAAAACAGCTAATCCGATTGGATGACTGGTACCAGTACCTACGCGCAAGTGCGGGCGGCGTCACGTCCGCGTCATGCTCAGAGCGTATGCCGGTCGAGGACTGCGCGAGCGATGGTGCCGGCGTCCACATACTCCAGTTCGCCCCCAACAGGCACGCCTCGCGCCAGTCGGCTCACGCGCAGACCGCGGGCTTTGAGCATCTGTCCGAGGTAGTGGGCGGTGGCTTCGCCTTCGTTGGTGAAGTTGGTGGCAAGCACCACTTCCTTGACCACGCCGTCGGTGGCGCGGCGAATCAACTGCTCGAAATGTATTTCGCCCGGCCCCACGCCGTCGAGCGGCGAGAGATGGCCCATGAGCACGAAATACAGCCCCTTGAAGGTCATCGTCTGCTCGAGCATGTTCTGGTCGGCAGGCGTTTCCACGACGCACAACAGGCTCGTATCGCGCTCGGGATCGAGGCACGTCTCGCAGACTTCGACTTCGGAAAACGTATTGCAGCGCGCGCAATGGCGGATCTGCTCGGAGGCATGCACCAGCGCTTCGCCCAGCCGCACCGCGCCTTTGCGGTCGCGTTGCAGCAGGTGGTAAGCGATGCGCTGCGCGGACTTCGGACCGACACCCGGCAACGCGCGCAAGGCGTCGACGAGTTCCTGCAGGCTCGAGAGCTGGGGCATGCGTCGTCTTTCTCTGGGGACTGGCGAGCGATGCTCAGAACGGCATCTTGAAGCCCGGCGGCAGCGGCAGACCGGCGGTCAGGCCACCCATCTTTTCCTGCGCGGTCGCTTCAGCCTTGCGCACGGCGTCGTTGAACGCAGCCGCCACCAGGTCTTCGAGCATGTCCTTGTCGTCCGCCAGAAGACTCGGATCGATGGTCACGCGGCGCACGTCGTTCTTGCACGTCATCACCACCTTGACCAGACCGGCGCCGGACTGACCCTCGACTTCGATCTGGGCCAACTGTTCCTGCGCCTTCTTCATGTTTTCCTGCATTTGCTGAGCCTGTTTCATCAGACCCGCGATGTTTCCTTTCAGCATCTTGACTCCTGAGTAAATCGTATGAGGGGCATGCAGCGTGTGTAACGCGCGTTTGGGAGGAAAGTTCGAAACCTCGTGCCGTTTCGCGAAAGCGAATTTTCCTATTGTACCGGGCGAATGCTGCCCTGCAGGATCTGCGCGTCGAATTCGTCGATCAATTCGCGCACCAGCGGATCGCCGGCAATCGCCTGTTCCGCCGCCCGTTGACGCGCGGCGGCCGCTTCTGCCGCGAGCGACGCCGCCGTCGTGCCCACTTGCCCGAGTTCAACGTGCAATTGCACCTCGGTGCCGAAGTGCTCAGTGAGCACCTGACGCAGCTTGTCGGTCGTGGCCGCATCCGCCAATTGACGCAACGGCACGCGCAGATGAAGCGCGCGCCCTGCCACTTCCGTCAGTTCGCTCTGGAAGGCCAGTTGCTGAGCGAGGCCTCGCGCCGGGAGTTCGGCAGCCAACGCCGGCCATTCACCGGCAAAGACCGGTGCAACGCCGTCGGCTTCCCGGTAGACGCAGGCTCGCTGCGGCGCGGCAGGTGCAAGCGGTGGTGTCGCAGATCCGGCAGGCTCGGGCTCTGGATCGGCGCCGGCCGGCGCATCATCCGACGCACGCGAGGCGCTGCTGCGATTCGCGCTGGCGGCACCGCCCCCCGTACGCCCAGCCGTGCCCTTACGGCCCGCATTGAGCGCCGCGAGCGCAGCACGGGCGGGCGACATCGGCGCACCGTCGGTCGGCGCGCTGGCGCGAGCTGCCGGGGCCCGACGTGCTTCGGGCTGTGCCGCTGGAGCAGCGGGAGCGGCGGGAGCAGATGCCGCGGACGGGCGAGTCGGCTCACCCGCAGGCGCACGCGACGGTGCGGCGGCCCGCGCGACGCCAGCCGATTGCGGCGTCGGCGGCTCGGCAAGCGTGCCGCCCGCGAGCAACGGCGTAAACGCTGCCATACGCAGCAGCGCCATCGAAAAACCGGTGTATTCGTCGGGGGCAAGACCCAGTTCACCGCGCGCCCGCGTAGCGATCTGGTAATAGAGTTGCACGGCTTCGGGAGACAACGCTTCGGCCAGACGCCGCACGTCGGCCGCTTCGGGCCAGTCGTCGGAGACCGCCTGCGGCGCGTATTGCGCCAATGCAATTTTGTGCAGCAAGCTGCCGAGATCCTGCAATCCAGCGGCAAACGAGAAGCTGCGCTCGGCCATTTCGTCGGCAACGGCCAGCAGGTCTGAGCGCGACTCGTCCTTAAGGGCATCGAGCAGACGCACGAGCACGCTCTGATCGATCGCGCCCAGCATGCCGCGCACGGCGGTCTCGCTCAGCGGGCCCGCCGCGTAGGCGATGGCCTGGTCGGTGAGCGACAACGCGTCGCGCATGCTGCCGCCCGCCGCCTTGGCGAGCAGGCGCAACGCCTGCGGCTCGCTCTCGATACCTTCTTCGCCAAGGATGTTCGTCAGATGCGACACGATGTGCCCGGCCGGCATCTGCTTCAGATTGAATTGCAGGCAGCGCGACAGCACGGTGACGGGAATCTTCTGCGGATCGGTCGTCGCCAGAATGAATTTGACGTGCGCGGGCGGCTCTTCCAGCGTCTTGAGCATCGCGTTGAACGCGTGGCCCGTCAGCATGTGCACCTCGTCGATCATGTAGACCTTGAAGCGCGCGTCCGCCGGTGCATAGACGGCCTTCTCGAGCAGCGACGTCATCTCGTCGACGCCGCGATTCGACGCCGCGTCCATTTCGACGTAGTCGACGAAGCGCCCCTCGTCAATGGCACGGCATGCCTTGCAGACGCCGCACGGCTGCGCCGTAATCCCCGTCTCGCAATTGAGCGCCTTGGCCAGAATGCGCGAGAGCGTGGTCTTGCCGACGCCGCGCGTACCGGTAAACAGATAGGCGTGATGCAGACGCTGTTGCTCGAGCGCGTGCGTCAACGCACGCACGACATGCTCCTGGCCCACCAGGGTCGAGAAGCCTTTGGGGCGCCATTTGCGCGCGAGTACTTGATAGGTCATGCCAAATTGTAACAGTTCGGCGGTGTGCTTCAGCACCGATGTCAACGCCCGATCAGGCGTTCGCGGCCTGCCAAATCCGGCAGGCTATCGGCCCGATAGAAAAAAATGTTGCGCGATTCTACCAAGGCCATCGAGCCCACGCGATACGCGGTGAAACAGCGAGGATATCGATCGGCGGTAAGCGTCCGCAGACAACGAGAGTCGCGTCGCGTCCGTTCACAATGGGGACGATAAACGGCAGCGCCAAACGAGAGAAGAATTTGCGCAGAACGCGCGGAGAACATCGATAAAACAAGGAGGTAGGTGACGAGCCTGACCCTCGGCACTGGTAGAAAACGGCTGTGGCTGCTTCGTTCCCGACCTGACCAGATTGGCCGCGCCACCATGCGAGGAGGCCCGTCAGGAACGAATTCTACCAGAGTCGCCGCACCAACAGAAGCTCAATTTCCGCGAGAGCATCGTATATGACCGCCCGCCGGGGGGTATTGCGGCATGTGAGGCACCGCGCGCAAGCGTTTGCGATTTCCGCTAAGATGGGCACAAACTGCATTGGCGCACGCTATTGAAGCACGCGATTGCAGCCTCCATATGGAGAATGCACGCCCAGCTAAACCGGGTGACATCTCTAGCGTCGGTGAAAGCGAGCCGTTTTCGCCGGACGTTTCCGAATAGTCAGACGAGGCAACTTTACTCATGAGCGAACAAATCAAGCACATTTCCGACGCCAGCTTCGACGCGGACGTTTTGAATTCCGACAAGCCGGTCCTTCTCGACTTCTGGGCAGAATGGTGTGGTCCGTGCAAGATGATCGCCCCGATCCTGGAAGACGTGGCCAAGGAGTACGGCGACAAGGTGCAGATCGCCAAGATGAACGTCGATGACAACCAGGCGACCCCGGCCAAGTTCGGCATCCGCGGCATCCCGACGCTGATCCTGTTCAAGAACGGCGCCGTCGCGGGCCAAAAGGTCGGCGCCCTGGCCAAGGGTCAATTGACCGCATTCCTCGACCAGCATCTGTAATCCTGAGCCGAAGGCAGCCGGGGCCTTTGTCGTCGCCGTGCGACACCCCGGCGCCCAATACACGGCACAGCGCTTGCGCCCCGCGCTGCTTGCTATATAATCCGGCGGAAAGCATCTCAAAGTTCTTCGAGCGTTCGCTCATCTTTTTTCCCTGATACTTCACTTGTCGTCCAACGGACGGCACCTCCGTATGCATTTATCCGAACTAAAGTCCCAGCACGTCTCCGAACTGCTTGAAATGGCGAATGGCCTCGAGATCGAGAACGCCAACCGCCTTCGCAAGCAGGAGCTGATGTTCGCCATTCTGAAGAAGCGCGCAAAGACCGGCGAAACCATCTATGGCGACGGTACGCTCGAGGTGCTGCCGGACGGCTTCGGTTTTCTGCGCTCGCCTGAGACGTCGTATCTGGCCAGCACGGACGATATCTATATCAGCCCGTCGCAGATCCGCCGTTTCAACCTGCATACCGGCGACACGATCGAAGGGGAAGTGCGCACGCCGAAGGACGGCGAACGTTATTTCGCGCTCGTGAAGGTCGACAAGGTCAATGACCATCCGCCCGAGGCCTCGAAACATAAGATCATGTTCGAGAACCTCACGCCGCTGCACCCGAACAAGCCGTTGCTGCTCGAGCGCGACATTCGCGGTGAGGAGAACGTGACGGGCCGCATCATCGACATGATTGCCCCGATCGGCAAGGGCCAGCGCGGTCTGCTCGTGGCCTCGCCGAAGTCGGGCAAGACCGTGATGCTGCAACACATCGCTCACGCGATTGCCACCAACCATCCGGAAGCCAAGCTTTTCGTGCTGCTCATCGACGAGCGCCCGGAAGAAGTGACCGAAATGCAGCGCTCGGTGAAGGGCGAAGTGGTCGCTTCGACGTTCGACGAACCGGCCACGCGTCACGTGCAAGTCGCCGAAATGGTGATCGAAAAGGCCAAGCGCCTGATCGAAATGAAGCAGGACGTCATCATTCTGCTCGACTCGATCACGCGTCTGGCTCGCGCCTATAACACGGTAATCCCCGCGTCTGGCAAGGTGCTCACCGGCGGTGTGGACGCCAACGCGCTGCAACGCCCGAAGCGTTTCTTCGGCGCGGCGCGTAACGTCGAAGAAGGCGGTTCGCTCACGATCATCGCCACGGCGCTGATTGAAACCGGCAGCCGCATGGACGACGTGATCTACGAAGAATTCAAGGGCACGGGCAACATGGAAGTGCACCTCGAGCGCCGCCTCGCGGAAAAGCGCGTCTACCCGTCGATCAACCTGAACAAGTCGGGCACGCGCCGCGAAGAACTGCTCATCAAGCCGGAAATCCTGCAAAAGATCTGGGTGCTGCGCAAGCTCATCTACGATATGGACGAGGCCGAAGCCATGGAATTCCTGCTTGGCAAGATCAAGCAGACGAAGAACAACGCAGAGTTCTTCGACCTGATGCGCCGCGGCGGCTGATCCCCCCGGCACATCAAGCGAAAAGCCGCGACGCCTGTCGCGGCTTTTTCATTACGGCGCGCGTCCCCTCCCCCCCAGTGTCTCGCCCGTTTCGGCATCACTGCCCCCATGCGGCGGCGGTGCGGGCTGTCACGATGACTGTTATATGATGGGACGGTACCGCGCACTGGCCGTCGGTACGCCTTCCCCCTAGAGCTGTTCCCGAAGGAGAATTTGCAATGTCCGAGCAAGACGAATTGATGGCGGAAGCTTTTGCCCACCTCGAAGCCGGCGATCCCGAATCGGCCCTGGAGGTCGGCAAACGGCTCGAGTCGATGCAGTACTCGGGCGCCTATGAGGTACAGGCAATGGCCTACGCCGATATGGACGAAATGGAACAGGCAGTGGCCGTGCTCGAAGCCGGCGTCGCCCATGCGCCGGGCGTCTGGCTGCTCTGGCAACTGCTCGGCAACTACCGCTCCGATCTCGGACGCTTCCCCGCCGCCATCGAGGCCTACGAGGCCGCCGGCAACTGTGCGCCGGACGAAGACCTCGTGATCGTCGACTTCAATCACGCCAACGCCCTCGCCCGCCACGGCGATTTGGCGTCGGCGCAAACGCGTCTCGATCGTGTGCTCGAAAGCCCGCACCTCGCACAGGCTGGCCGCGCCTTCATCGAAAATGCCATCGCCCTGCGCATGCATCTGTTCAATGCGCAAGGCGAGCCGAAAGCCGCCATCGCCACCTACGAGGCGCTGCACAAGCACGAAGCCGACGACGAAGGCAGCAACGTCTCGATGGCCGACGTCGTTGCCGAGCTGTCGCTCGCCTACAAGCAGTCGGGTGAGAACGACAAGGCGCTCGCCAGCGCGCTGGAAGCCGTGCAACTGTACAAGTGGAGCGACGCCGCCCTGTGGGCGCTGCGTGCCGCACGCGACGCCCAGTCGGACACTGCCCGCGCGATGCATCTGATCGTGGAAGGTCAGTGGTATGAACCGCTGGAAGACGAAGATCCCGATGGCCCGGCGCCCGAATTCGTCACCACCTACGATGTCGTTGCCGACGATGCAGAAGAAGCACTGCGTTTGATCGCCGAATGCGAGCCGCCGCAAGTCCGCGAATCGCTGCGCATCGCCGAGACGCATCCGATTGATCACGAGGACGAGTCGCCCACGCCCTACAAGGGTGTCTACGCCACGGGCGATTACCACATGTATCAACCGGGCGAAGACGAAGAAGTCGGCTAAGCCGGTCGTCGTGGCCGGCGGCGGACGATAACACCGTAAACACCAAAAGGGCGCCGGAATTCTGCCGGTGCCCTTTTGGTTTTTTGGCGCACATGCCAACGACGCACATCAGCGACAGAGGAGCCTCCCCTGTCACCCTGTCGTTTTACTTGTAGCCTGCGCGATCCAGAATGCGCTGCGCTTCCGGCAGATGCTTCGCAATCGTGCCGATAGGCACGTCTTCCGCCTTGAATTCGCCAAGCGCGGCAAGTGCCGGATTGTCGACCTTGGTCGTCGTCACCGCCGGCCACTCGTTGTTCCCATTTGCGAAGTATTGTTGGGCTTCGTCGCTCGCCAGATATTCGAGGAATTTCACGGCGTTCGCATGATTCGGCGCATGCTTGGCAATGCCGGCGCCCGCCACATTCACATGGGTGCCCTTCCCTGCCTGATCCGGCCAGATGAAACCGACCTTCGACATCAGGGCCTTGTCTTCCGGCTTGTCCGAGCGCGCCATGCGCACGTAGTAGTACGAGTTCGCCAGGGCGACGCCACACTCACCGGTCGCTACTGCCTTGATCTGATCGGTGTCGCCACCTCGCGGGGCGCGGGCGAAGTTCGCCACCATGCCTTCGGCCCACTTCTGCGTCGCCTGAGCCCCTTCACGGGCGATCAGCGCGCCTACCAGCGAAAGCATGTACGGATGCGAGCCCGAGCGCGTGCAGACCTGTCCCTTGTGCGACGGCTCGGCGAGCGACGCGTACGTCTGGACCGTCTTCGGGTCGACCTTGTCCTTGTTGTAGACGATCACACGGGCGCGCGTCGAAAAGCCGTACCAGTCGGTACCCGCCTTGGTGCTCGCGGCGTGCAGCTTGGCCGGAATGCGTGCATCGAGTATGGCCGACTTGGTCGGCTGAAACAGCCCCGCTTCGTCGGCTTTCGCAAGACGCGCGGCGTCGACCATCAGGATGACATCCGCCGGACTCTTCGCACCCTCGCTCTTCAGGCGTTCCAGCAACGCCGCATCGTCCGCTTCGATCCGATTGATCTTGATGCCGGTCTGCTTGGTGAACGTGCCGAAAAGCTGTTCGTCGGTCTGATAGTGGCGCGCCGAGTACAGGTTCAGCACGCCAGCGGTGTCCGCTTGCACGCCGAATGCCGCCGTCATCGCGATGCCGAGCACCGTCAGTCGTGCCAGTTTGCCGATCGTCTTCGCCTTCATGGGCCATTCCCCCGCAGTCGTAGTTTCGTAGAGAGGAACAGCATAATGAAAAACGATCATCAACGCAAATGATTCCCATTTTCATTGATTTCGATATTCACTATTCAGAGCAAGGATGCAGCGCAGTGCGGGATTTACCGCGATAACCACCGCGAGAGCAAGAGGCGTCGGGTTCGCCAACGCGGTTGACGCCATTGCGCATCAAGGCACCGGTGGGCGACCGTAGATTACGCGTGTTGCGGTTGATAAGACGGGCCATGGCGCGAAGGGTTCCACAACAGGTGCCGCACTTTGATGTCCCCCTCGAAAAGTGAACCGAATGGCGCCTGCGCCGCTCCAATCGCCGTAAAATTGCAAGTCGACGCGCGCCAGTGCCCTCTCTTCCCTACGATAAACGGTACCGCGAGCGTTAGTCCTGCCTAGCCGGAGTTTCCTCTTGTTGTCGTTGATTCGAGTTTTGCGTCGCGCGCTCACGCCGACCACCCATACCGCCCCCATCATGTCGTCTTCCCTCCGGCCCGCCCTTGTGCCCCGCCGGCTTGTCACGTCCCCGCGCACGGCCCTGAGCGCCCTCGCCATGGCTGCCGTGCTGGCCGGGTGTGCCAGCGCCCCGCCGGTCGACTCGCAGGGCAGCAATGCACCTGCCACGCCCACCAGCCCGACACCGCCGGTTGCGCAGACGCCGGCAGTGCCCGCCACGCCGATCGCGCCCCCCAAGGTTGTACGGCCGCTGAAGATAGGCCTGGCACTCGGTGGCGGCGCGGCTCGTGGCTTCGCGCATGTGGGTGTGATCAAGGCGTTGGAAGCCCGCGGCATTCACGCAGACATCGTGGTCGGCACCAGCGCGGGCAGCGTCGTTGGTGCGATGTACGCCTCGGGGCTGAACGGCTTCCAGCTCAATCGTCTGGCCTCCACGATGGATGAGGCGTCGATCAGCGACTGGACGATGCCCTTCCGCTCGCGCGGCATGTTGCGAGGCGAAGCGCTGCAGTCTTACGTCAACAAGATCCTCAAGGACCGTCCGATCGAGCAGATGCCGCGTCAGTTGGGCATCGTGGCCACCGACTTGCAGAGCGGCGCGCCCATCCTGTTCCGTCGCGGCAACACGGGCCAGGCAGTGCGGGCCTCAAGCAGCGTGCCGGGCGTGTTCGAACCCGTACGCATTGGCGCACGCGATTATGTCGATGGCGGTCTCGTCGCCCCGGTGCCGGCCGAATACGCCCGGCAGATGGGTGCCGACTTCGTGATTGCAGTCGATATCTCGGCCAATCCGACCGCGCAGGCGACACAAGGCCAGTTTGACATCCTCATGCAGACGTTCACGATCATGGGACAGTCGATCAAGCAGTACGAACTGGAGAAGAACGCCGACATCGTGATTCGCCCGTCGCTGGCAAAGATGGCCGCCTCGGATTTCCAGGGCCGCAACCGAGCGATTCTGGCCGGTGAGGAAGCCGTCGCGAAGCTGTGGCCGCAGATTCAGCGCAAGCTGGCCGACGCCCAGACGGACGCTACGCGCGGCATGCCTCAGGCTTCGCGCTGAAGGGGGTACCCTCGCTGGCGGGCCGCCACGCGCGCGGCCCGGCAGGCGCCAGAACGCATTTGGCCAGCCCCATAGGGGACCGGATGCATCAAAAGAAAAGCCGCCCATCGGGCGGCTTTCTCATTCGCGTCGATGTCCACTGACTCAGCGGACACCGCAGCTTACATCGGGTGGTCGTTCTTGAAGAGTTGCTCGACGCGCGTCAGTTCGGCGCTGGCTTTGAGCGTTTCGACACGGCGAGCGCCGTTGTAACGGGCCGACCAGTACGACTCACGCAGGTCTTCCACGCGAATCTTGCCGCCCGTGGCCGGGGCATGCACAAACTTGTCACCGCCGATATAGATGCCAACGTGCGAGAAGCTGCGGCGCATCGTGTTGAAGAACACCAGATCGCCCGGCTTCAGATCGGTCTTGGCGATACGCTCGCCCACCTGGCTCATTTCTTCCGAGCGGCGCGGCAGCATGAAATTGAGCGTGTCCTGGAACACATAGCGCACGAAGCCGCTGCAATCCAGACCGCTGTCCGGCGTGTTCCCGCCGTACTTGTAGCGCACGCCGATGTAGTTCAACGCGCCAAGTACGACGTCTGATGCCTTGTCGGTAACGTTCGAGAGCAGCTTCTGCGCACGTTGCACACGCGACTCTTCGACAGCCGCCTGCGGGGCATCGGACATGCCTGCCGTGGCAGCGTTGGCCGTGGCATTCTGGGAAGCGTTGGCGGCCTGAATGGCGGCGGCGGCAGCACGAGCAGCGGGGCTCGGGCCACTGTTGTAATCGTCAGCCTTCGCTGTCAACGAAGCGGTGACGAGGCCAGCGGCAGTGAACGCGAGAAGGAGAGTCTTGCGGGTGCGCGAAGGGGTCGTCGTCTGCATTGGTCGCCGGGTTGAGTGTGTCGGATGGCCGATGAGTAGCTCGTCAGGTGCAACAGGATGCTGCCGTGTCGAACACCCTCGAGTCACGCCCGGCTAGACCCACCGCCGAACTTGTCGTCTGAACTGACCTGTTAACTCGTTGAATATTCAACTTTATTGGTAGGCGATAGTAATGTGAACGTCACATGATGTCAAAAGGTAATAGAAAAAAACAATCACTACAACCAGAAAATTCTCATTTCCAATCAAGCCTTTGCGATTTAGACGACGTTCCGCGACGTTATGTGACGTTTCACTACCATGTCATGAGCCTACAACATGGCCGCCGCGACCAGTTCCCGGGTGTAATCGTTTTGCGGATCAAAAAATACCGATTCCGTATCCCCCTGCTCCACCAGATGCCCATCCTTGAACACCAGAACGCGGTGCGCCATGGCTCGCATAACCGCCAGATCGTGACTGATGAAGAGGTAGCTCAGGTTGTACTTGATCTGCAATTGGGCGAGCAGATGAAGCACCTGCTGCTGAATCGAGACGTCGAGTGCGCTGGTTGGTTCGTCGAGCACGAGAATCTGCGGTTCGACGACGAGCGCACGCGCAATGGCAATCCGCTGCCGTTGACCGCCCGAGAACTCGTGCGGATAACGCGACATGGCGCGCGCATCGATCCCCACCTCGCGCAACACGCCCGCCACGCGAGCGCGCCGCTCGTCCTCCGTCTGCTGCGGACGATGCAGCGCGAGCCCCTCCCCCACAATCTCCTCGACAGTCATACGCGGCGACAGCGAGCCGAACGGGTCTTGAAATACGATCTGCATGCGCGAGCGCAACGTGCGCTGCGCGGTGCCGCGATAGGACGAAAGCGGCTCGCCCTGAAACTCGATCTGTCCGGCGCTTGCGTGCTGAAGCCCGAGCAACGCCATCGCGAGCGTCGACTTGCCGGAGCCCGACTCACCCACCACACCGAGCGTTTCTCCCTGACGCAATGCCAGATCGACCGGATGCACGGCGCGGAACTGCCCGCGCCGGAACCAGCCGCGCATACCGGGCAGCGAGATCGGATAATCCACCGCGACGCCGCGCGCTTCGAGCAACACCGGCGCAATCGGCAGCACGGGATGGATCTCGCGTTGCGGGCGGCTGTCGATGAGTTTCCTTGTGTACGGGTGCTGCGGATTCGCAAAAAGCGTCTCGGTATCTGCGCACTCCACGAGCACGCCCTTCTCCATCACCGCCACGCGTTGCGCGAACCGCCGCACCAGATTCAGGTCGTGCGTGATGAGCAGCACAGCCATGCCGCGCTTCTCGGCGGCATCGCGCTGCAATTCGAGCAGCAGCTCGATGATCTGTGCGCGAATGGTGACGTCGAGCGCCGTGGTCGGCTCGTCCGCCAACAGCAACTTGGGACGGCAGGCGAGCGCCATGGCGATCATGGCGCGCTGGCGCTGGCCGCCGGACAACTCATGCGGGAAGTGGGAAACACGGCGTTCCGGCTCAGGGATGCCCGTGCGGCGCAGCAACTCTACCGCACGTGTCTTGGCGTCTCTGGAAGAGAGTCCCTCGTGCAGTTCGAGCGCCTCGGCAATCTGCTCGCCAATCGGATAGAGCGGATTGAGCGCGGTCATCGGCTCCTGAAAGATCATGGCGACGTCGTTACCGCGCACCCCACGCATGGCACGCTCGCTCAACGACGCCAGGTCCACGCCGTCGAGCATGACGCGTCCCTGGATCTGTGCGTCCTGCAACAGGCGCAGGATGGCCAGTGCCGTCACGCTCTTGCCGGAACCCGACTCACCGACCAGCGCGACGCGCTCGCCGCGCTCGATAGCAAGGCTCACGCCCTTCACCGCTTCGGTGTCGCCGAAGCGCACCGACAGGTTTTCGATACTGAGCAGCGGCGCGGTCACATCGCCCCCCCGGCCGCGGCCTGTTTGTCCGCGATACGCGTGTCGAGCGCATTCCGCAAGGCGTCTCCCATGAAGGTGAGCAACAGAAGTGTGAGCACCAGCACGACGAACGTGGCCAGCGAAATCCACCACGCGTCGAGATTCGCCTTCCCTTGATTGAGCAACTCGCCGAGGCTTGGCGTGGGCGGCGGCACGCCAAGCCCGAGAAAGTCGAGACTCGTGAGCGCCAGAATCGCCCCGCTCATGCGGAACGGCAGGAACGTGATTACGGGCGTCATGCTGTTGGGCAATACGTGACGCCGGATGATCTGCCAGTTCGAAAGCCCCATCGCCCGCGCCGCGCGAACGTAATCGAGCTGACGATTGCGCAGAAACTCGGCACGCACATAGTCGGACAACCCGATCCAGCCGAACAGCGAAAGCAGCACGAAGAGCAGCCACAGGTGCGGCTCGAAAATCGACGCAAAAATGATGAGCAAATACAGCTCGGGCAGCGATCCCCAAATTTCGATGAGGCGTTGCAGCGTCAGGTCGATGCGCCCGCCATAGTAGCCTTGCACGGCACCGGCCAGCATGCCGAGCAAGGTGCCGGAGATGGTCAGCGCCAGCGCGAAGATGACCGATAGCCGGAACCCGTAGAGCAGCCGCGAGAAGACGTCGCGCCCGCGATCGTCCGTGCCCAGCCAGTTCTCCGACGACGGCGGCGCAGGATTGGGCACCTTCGCGAAATAGTTGATGGTGTCGTAGCTGTAGCGCACCGGCGGATAGATCGCGAAGTTCTCGCCTGCGCGGATACGGCCTTCGATGAACGGATCGAGGTAATCGGTCGGTGTCGGGAAGTCGCCGCCGAAGGTCGATTCGGGATACGTCTTCACGAGCGGGAAATACCACTGCCCGTCGTAGCGAACCACCCACGGTTTGTCGTTGGCAATCACCTCGGCAAAGAGGCTGATGCCGAACAGCACGACAAACGCGACAAGGCTCCAATAGCCCATCCGGTGGCTGCGAAAGCGCCGCCAGACGCGCCAGCGCGGCGAACGCGATGGCGAAGGCGTTGAGGCGAACGACGACGGGCGTGGCGATGGCGTGGCGGATCGGGTCACGTCAGTGCTCCAGTCGATCGAATTGAATGCGCGGGTCGACCAGCACGTAGCACAGGTCGGAGATGAGCTTGGTCAGCAAGCCGATGAGCGTGAACAGATACAGCGAGCCGAGCACGACCGGATAGTCGCGGCGCTGCACCGATTCGTACGACAGGCGGCCGAGCCCGTCGAGCGAGAACAGTGTCTCGATCAGCAGACTCCCAGCGAAGAATGCACCGATGAACGCCGCCGGAAAGCCGGTAATCAGCGGAATCAGCGCATTGCGAAAGACATGCTTGAACAGCACCTTGCGCTCCGAGAGACCTTTGGCGCGCGCGGTCAGCACGTACTGCCGGCGAATCTCGTCGAGGAAGGCGTTCTTCGTGAGCATCGTAATCACGGCGAAACTGCCGACGACCGACGCCGTCACCGGCAGCGTGATGTGCCACAGATAATCGGTGATCTTCGCCGGCCACGACAGATCGCTCCAGTTATCGGAGACGAGTTCGCGCAGCGGGAACAACTGCCAGAACGTGCCGCCGCCGAAGAGCACGAGCAACAGCACCCCGAGCACGAAGCCGGGGATGGCATAGCCGACGAGCACGACCAGACTCGTGAGCGTGTCGAATCGGGAACCGTTGCGCACCGCCTTGGCGATGCCCAACGGTACCGATATCAGGTACGTCAGGAAAAACGTCCACAGCCCGAGAGAAATCGACACCGGCAACTTCGAGACGATCAGCGACCACACGCTCTGGTGACGGAAGTAACTCTCGCCCAGGTCGAATTTCGCGAAGCGCTTGAGCATCAGCCAGTAGCGCTCCGCCGGCGTCTTGTCGAAGCCGTAGAGCGCCTTGATCTGCGCGAGTTGTTGCGCGTCGATACCGCGCCGCCCGCGATAATCGCTGCCGCCTGAGCCGCTCGCCTCGCCGCCACCGCCCGCGCGGCCCTTGAGTTCGAGCATCACCTGCTCGACCGGACCACCCGGCACGAATTGAATGACGACGAAGGTCAGCGTGATCACGCCGAGCAGCGTCGGAATCATGATCAACAGCCGTTTGAGTATGTAGGACCACATGGTTGGGGGACAGCTCCTGTCGGTGCCTGACGCTCAGGGTGAATCTATCGGGACGCCGCAGATGCGGCGGAGGCCGGGGGAACGGACGCACCGGACGCCACGGGCGCCTCAGACGCAGCGGACGTTGCCGCCTTGCCCGGCTCGATGCGCGAATCCCACCACATCGACACGAGCCAGCCTTCCGCGGTGTAGTACTGCGGCAATTTTTCCGGGAACCGCAGATACTGCCGGTACGCCATGCGATGCGTCGACGAGAACCAGTTCGGGACGATGTAGTAGCCGTGCATCAGCACCCGGTCAAGCGCACGCGCGGAGGCCACGAGATCCTCGTAGGTATGCGCGCGCACGAGTGAAGCCACGAGCGCATCGACGGCCGGGTCTTTCAGACCGATGACGTTGTCCGAGCCGTCCACGTTGGCCGACTGACTGCCGAAGCGGTCGATCAACTCCGTGCCGGGGATCTGCGAATCGGGATAGCGCAACGAAATCATGTCGAAGTCGAAGGTCTCGATACGCTTCTGATACAACGCAAAGTCGCTCGTGCGGAAGTTCAGTGTGATGCCGAGCTTCGCGAGATTGCGCGCGTAAGCCGACGCGACCGGTCCCATCGCACCGCCGTCGTCGAGAAACTCGAACACGAACGGCTCACCCTTCGCGTTACGTAGAGCGCCATCGCGATAAGTCCAGCCCGCTTGCGCCAGCAGTTGCCGCGCTTCGCGCAGGTTCTCGCGCAGACTCGCAGGCGGGTTCGTCGTGGGCTGCACGACCATCGGCCCGAACACGGCCGGATCGAGCTTCTTGCGCAACGGCTCGAGCAGCCTCAACTCCGCCTCGCTCGGCATACCGCGCGCCGCGAGATCGCTGTTGGTGAAGTAGCTGTAGATGCGCTGATACTGGTTGTAGAACAGTTGCCGGTTGAGCCACTGATAGTCCAGCGCGAGGTCCAGCGCGCGGCGCACACGCACGTCGCGGAACATGTCGCGCCGCACGTTCAGGATGAAGCCCTGCATGCCGGCCGCATTGTGATGCGCGAACTCGCGCTTGATCAGCTCGCCATCGCGAAAACGCTTGCCCACGTAACTGCGCACCCAGCTTCGGGCGCGGAACTCGGTAATCGCGTCGAACTCGCCCGCCTTGAAACCTTCGAGTCGCACGATGTCGTCGGAGTACAGCTTGTAGACGATGCGATCGAAGTTGTACGTGCCCCGCCGCACCGGCAGGTCGCGCCCCCAGTACTTCGGATCGCGCCGGAAAGTAATACGCCGCCCGCCGTCGTACGACTCGATCAGATAGGGGCCGCTCGCAATCGGTGTCTCGAACGTCAGGGCGTCGAATGCCTTGCGCTTGCCGTCGGCGCCGGCGCCCCACTTGGGCGAGAAAACCGGCACCGTTGCCACGAGCAGCGGCAGATCGGGACTCACGCGACGAAAGTCGAAGCGCACGCGGCGATTGTCGATGACCGTCGCGCCCTTCACGTCCGAGAGCATGACCTTGAAGCCCGGCGCCGACTGCGGACTCATCAGGGTATCGAAGGAATACTTGACGTCCTGCGCCGTCACCGGATCGCCGTTGTTGAAACGTGCCGCCGGATTGATGTGAAACGTGACCGAGGTGCCGTCGGGGGCCACAGCGATGTCGTCGGCGAGCAGGCCGTAGACGGTCGCGGGTTCGTCCGCACTGCCAATGCCGAGCGTCTCGAACATGAGACCGAGCACCCCCGGCGGCGATGTGCCGCGCAGCGTGAACGGGTTGAACTTGTCGAAGCTGGTGCGGCGATCGGGGTTCGCCAGTGTCAGCGTGCCGCCACGCGGCGCATCGGGATTGACGTAATCGAAGTGCGTGAACCCCTGCGGATACTTGGGCTCACCGTATTGCGCGATGGCGTACTTGGCGTGGGCCGCAGGGGCCAGCAACAGACCCGCGGCAAGCACCGGAACAACCGTCAGAGAAAACACGAAGCCACGGAGCGAGCCCCGCGTTGAGTGTGGATGCCGTGTGGTGCGCGCGTTCATGCGTCTCCTGTATTGGTCGGCGCGTGCGCCAGACTGTCAGGGCCCGGACGCATCCAGCCCCTCCCCTTCGCTCCGCCGCGACATCTGGTAACGTCTCGTAACCACACCATCACGCACATTTCCCGCATGAGGGTTGGCGGCACGGTCGGACCGCGCGACAATTGTACCCAAAAGCCCGGCGTTCACCGCACTGAAAGGCACATGCTCGCCGGCCCGGTTCCCTTATTTCCGCCCTGGAGGCCGACGTTGAGTGCTACACGATCGCCCGTGCAGAACCCCAACCGTACTCTTCCCCGCTGGCTCGCCAAGTTTTTCTTTCAGTGTGTTGAAGCCGCGCAACGCCGCATTGCTCTCAGTTCGCTGGTCGGCGACAAACCCATCTTCGATAATGCCCAGTTCCCCTGGGTCGAAGCCGTCGAAGCACAGGCCCCGGCAATCGCCAAAGAGCTTGAAACCGTCCTGGCCACTCCCGGACGCCTGCCCGCATTTCACGAGATCTCGCCCGACGTCGCCACCATCACGCAAGACCATCAGTGGCAGACCTTCGTCTTTCTCGGCTACGGCATGCGTGCCGAACGCAATCTCTCCCGCTGCCCGGCCACGGCAGCTGCCCTCGAAGGCATTCCCGGTCTGCGCACGGCGTTCTTCTCCATCCTCTCGCCCGGCAAGCAGATCCCGCTGCATCGCGGACCTTACAACGGCGTACTGCGCTTGCATCTCGCGCTGAAAGTGCCACGCCAGCGCGAGAATTGCTGGATCGAAGTCGATGGCCAACGCTATGTCTGGCAGGCGAATCGCGCGGTAATCTTCGACGACGCGTACCCGCATCAGGTGCATAACGATACCGACGAGACCCGCGTGGTGCTGTTCGTCGATTTCGAGCGCCCATGCAAAGCGCCGGTGTCCTGGCTCAACAGATTGCTGCTCGCCTTCGCCCCGCTAACACCGGAGTTGCAGCAGGCCAAGACCAATCACGAAAAGTGGGAGCGCGACTACTACGCCACGCCCGCCGCAACCACGCAGCGCGCTGCCGGCACACCGGCAGCAAACGCGCCTGAGGTCACCCCGGCGGCACAGGTCGAACATGCGGACTCGCATCGGGCGCAAGCCGTCACCGACGAACGCGCCCACGGTTGAAATCTCGCACACAAAAAAACGCCAGCGAACTTTCTGCTGGCGTTTTTCATTTCAGGTCTGACTGACGACTACCGTCCGGGTTGTGCAAGCGCGTCCTGCGCGGGCGGCGGCACGAAGTTCGCCGCCAGCACCGCGACGAGCGCCGCCGCCATCATCGCACCAATGCCGAGCGCGGGGTCCCCGAAGCGCAGATACGCCACCTTCATCACCTCGATCACGGCGACCGCGACAACGATGGTGATCATGCTGAGCATGCCGGCCACCGTGGCGCGATTGGGGCTGTCGACGGCGAACAACGACTGCCGATAGACCACGCCGTAGCACATGCCCATCCCGAACGCGTGCAGCGACGTGCCGACGAGCAACGCCGGATAGCCCGGCGCAAGAATCGCCGTGCCGATGAGCGATACCGCCGCCCCGATCAACATGGCCGCCACGCCGGTCGCCAGCAACCGTCCATTGGACCAGCGGCCGACCTGACGCGCGAGCAACACGTTGCCGAGAATCAACGCCGCGAACACCGGCACTTGCAACACGGCGTACTGCATCTGCGACAAACCGGCTCGCTCGATCAGGAACACCGGACCCAGTGCGATCCAGGTGAGCAGCGGCGTCACGGCAAGCCCCGTCAGCACGGCGCCACGCCAGAAACGCGCACTCGAGAGCGGCAGCTTGTAGCCCGCCCAGAGTTGCTTCGCGTTCAACGCACCACGGTCATGGCGCGAGAGTTCCGGCATGGTGCGATACAACCCGATGAACGAGAACACGGCCACGATGGCGATCAGCCAGAAGATGCTGCGCCACGGCCAATACGACACAACTGCGGCGCCCGCCAGCGGCCCGAACAGCGGCGAGAGCAGCGACACGTTCGCCATGAGCGCCATGACACGGACTGCCGTTTTCTCTTCGAAGGCTTCGTGCACGGTCGGATACCCCACTGTCAGCACAAAGCAGCAGCCCATGCCCTGCAGGAAACGCAGCAGGATGAATTGCGGCATCGTCTGTACGTAGTGCATCGCCAGACACGCCACGACAAACATCGCGAGGCCGCAGAGCAGCACGCGACGGCGTCCGAAGCGATCGGCCAGCGGTCCGAGCAGCCATTGCAGGCTGGCGTTGCCGAGCATGGCGGCGGTGAGCGCCAGCGTGGTCATGTCCGCCGACGCGCCGAACTCGCGCGTTACCAGCGGCATGCCGGGCATGATCATGTCGTTCGAGATGTAGACGGCAAACTCGAAGAGCACAAGCGAGAAGGGAAACCAGAATCTGGAAACCGGCGCGACTGAGTGAGACACCTCGTAAAGGCTCCTATGAAAGGCCAGCGCGCATGACGATGACCTTCGAAAAAACACCCCCGGTGCCTGCGAGGCACCGGGGGTGTCTGTGGTACCGGTGATGCCGTTTGCGTTACGGCATTCGATCGTTCAGACGTCCAACAGTTCGACCTCGAAGACCAGCGTCGCGTTCGGCGGAATCACGCCGCCGGCACCGCGCGCGCCGTAGCCCAGTTCGGGCGGAATGACCAGCTTGCGCTTGCCGCCGACCTTCATGCCGGCAACGCCTTCGTCCCAACCGCGAATGACCATGCCGCCACCGAGCACGAAGGCGAACGGGTCGTTACGGTCTTTGCTCGAATCGAATTTCTTGCCGTCGGTCAGCCAACCCGTGTAGTGAACGGTGACGGTCTTGCCCGGCGTGGCTTCGGTGCCGTCGCCCACTTGCAGATCGTCGTATTGCAGGCCGGAATCGGTGGTGATGGTCGACATCGTTGTCCTCGCTGGAAGAAGAGATGGTATCGACGCGCGAGATATCGCCAACGCGCGAACTCGAGAAAGAAAAAACCCCCGGCTCTCCGCGAAGAGCCGGGGGTGTTCCGCCAAGGCGACTTGGCGGAGACGGAGGGATTCGAACCCTCGATCCAGGTTTTGGCCCAGATGCTCCCTTAGCAGGGGAGTGCCTTCGACCTCTCGGCCACGTCTCCCAAACTTGTCGTCACATCAGGGAGGTGATGTAACGAAGGCGTGATATTACCTACTGTTCTCGATGCCGTCAAACATTATGCGCATCAAAATCCAACATTTTTTGCGCAGGTGTCATGCACTCGACACGTTCGGGGAGTTTTCCCCGCATCACATCGCGAAATTCGCGCGGCGCGCCGCATGCTCCACGCAAGCATGCGACACGCCGCGCGACTCGACCGAGGGCGCTTACGCCTGATCGAGTTCGAACGCCTTATGCAGCGCACGCACCGCCAGTTCCATGTACTTCTCGTCGATCAACACGGAGATCTTGATCTCCGAGGTCGAGATGAGCTGGATGTTGATGCCCTCTTCCGACAGCGTGCGGAAGGCCTTGCTGGCGATACCGACGTGCGAGCGCATGCCCACGCCGACGATCGACACCTTCGAGACCTTCGGATCGCCCACGACTTCAGCAGCGCCGATGTGACCTTGCACATCGTTTTGCAGCAGCGCCATGGCACGCTGATAGTCGCCGCGCGGCACGGTGAACGTGAAGTCGGTCTTACCCTCCACGCTCAGGTTCTGGATGATCATGTCGACATCGATGTTCGCGTCAGCGATCGGGCCGAGGATCTGGTACGCGATGCCCGGACGATCCGGCACGCCGCGCACGGTGATCTTGGCCTCGTCGCGCTGGAATGCGATACCCGAGATGATGGCCTTTTCCATTTGTTCGTCTTCCTCAAAAGTAATCAGCGTGCCCGAGCGCGCTTCCTGGTCGAGCGCAATCATCGGATCGGTCAGGCTCGAGAGCACGCGAGTCTTGACCTGGTACTTGCCTGCGAATTCCACCGAACGGATCTGCAGCACCTTCGAGCCGAGACTGGCCATTTCCAGCATCTCTTCGAAAGTGACCTTGTCGAGGCGGCGCGCTTCGTCAACCACACGCGGATCGGTCGTGTACACGCCGTCGACGTCGGTGTAGATCAGGCACTCGTCGGCCTTGAGCGCAGCAGCCACCGCCACTGCCGACGTGTCCGAGCCCCCGCGACCCAGCGTAGTCACGTTGCCGTTCGGATCGATCCCCTGGAAGCCGGTAATGACCACCACGCGGCCGGCGTTGAGATCGGCCATCACACGCTTGTCGTCGATTTCCGAAATGCGGGCTTTGGTGAAAGCGCTGTCGGTCTTGATCGGTACTTGCCAGCCGGCGTAGCTCACGGCATCGACGCCGGCGTCCTTGAGCGCCATCGCCAGCAGGCCAACGCTCACTTGCTCGCCCGTGGCGGCAATGGCGTCGAGCTCGCGCGGATCGGGATGGGCCGAAATTTCTTTGGCCAGACCCAGCAGACGATTGGTCTCGCCGGACATCGCCGACGGCACCACCACCATCTTGTGACCGGCCTTATGCCACTTGGCCACGCGCTTGGCGACATTCTTGATGCGCTCCACCGAGCCCATCGACGTGCCGCCGTATTTGTGTACGATCAGAGCCATAACATTGCTAACACATTGATTTAAAACCGTTTATGAATCCTGCGCAGATACCCGCCATGAGTATCGGTGACGTTTCGATTCGCGGAACTTTTCATTATCGCACGAATGTATCGCGCCTGAGCCGGTTTGGCGCAGATTGCGCTGCCGTTGCCACGAGATGCCGCATCCGGCGGCAGATTATGCTGTTTTGCGCGCCTTATGCCTCGTCGCACCACATCATCCGCCAGCGCACGCCGCTGCTCTCGTCACTTTGTGCCGCACCATCGATCCCCAGACGCGCAACGAAAACGATCTCGCTCCCCTGCCAGACGATCGGCACATGCCGCAACCACGCGGCGACCCCGCGATTTTGGTACCAGTGCTTGAGCGAGCGCGAATGGCCGCCCGCTCGCTCGCGCCATCGCTCGCCGCCCGCACGCGACCTTGCCACGAGGGGATGGGCGCGCAACATGCGCTCATCGATGGTGCCCTCGACAGACTCGCCCTCAGCGACCGGCGCGAACACGATGCGCCCCTGCCATTGCGGCAAAGGCCATTCCCGCTGGCCCGACCATCGCAATACGGCGTCAGGCGCCACATCGTCCAGATCTGCCGAACCGTAGACCGCCGTCCATTGCAATTCGTCGCGATACAACCGCAAGACGGCGTCGCCATGCGGCAACTCGAGCGAAGCGTCGGCCTGCGCATCGCGAATCTGCCGCACCCACTCCTCCAGCCGCGCTTCCGGCGGCATGGCCAACCTGCGGCGCGCAGTCCAGTACCGCAGAAGATTCGCCAGTCGAGATGGGTCCAATGTCCGCAAACGGCTGCGTTGCAAACGCTCGTCTCCGTTAGCCGATAGCGAACGCGCCATGTCGAAATCGGCTTGCGCAAGTTGGTCGAGCAGCGACTGCGCCTGCGCGGCATGCCGCGCAAACCGCGCCAAAGTCTCCCGGTACGCAGGGACATGTGCGGCGATCGCAGGCATCACATCGTGACGCAACGCATTACGCAGGTAGTGGCGATCGTCGTTGGACGGATCTTCGACCCACGATAGCGAACGCGCCTTGGCATACGCACGCATCGTCTCGCGCGAGATGTCGAGCAGCGGGCGCAGCAAGCGCACGCGACACGGTTCGCCGCCCGCAACCGGCAACGCGCCTTCCACCGCCATCGCCGCCACACCGGGCAGCCCAGCACCACGCAACATTTGCAGCAGCACCGTCTCGGCCTGATCGTTCGCGTGATGAGCGCTCAAAAGCCATCCCACGCCGTGCGCGACGCAAGACGCCGCAAGGGCTTCATAGCGCGCCGCACGTGCCGCGCCTTCTATACCCTGACGCGCGTCGCGCGGCACATTCACGCGCCGCGCCTCGAACACAAAACCGCGCAAACGCGCTTCGCGCTCGCACACGACTAGCCAGTCGTCCGCGTGTTCGGACAGTCCGTGATGAATGTGGACGGCCAGCGGCGGCGCAACCGTCTCGCCGGCCTCACGACGCGTCCGAACCCAATGTGCGAGCGCATCGAGCAGCACCATCGAGTCGAGGCCGCCGCTCAGCGCGAGGGCAAGGGTGCTGCCGGGTGCAGGTGCGGGTGTGGGGGCGTCGCAAGCGGTGACGTGCGCCGCCAGCGCCAGACGCAAAGCAACGTCCACATGTGCAACTGCCGCGTCGCATCGGACAGATGCGAACGCGGCAGCAGAAGAATCGTGATGAGGCATCGGATTCGGCGTCATCGCCACGACGGGCGACGACGCAATGACGGACGCTTTACTTCGCGACGGCTTCCTTGAATTTGCCATAGCTCATCAGACGCTCGAAACGACGCTCGAGCAGCTCCTTGTGGCTGATGCCCTGGAACTGGCGCAGCGAGTCGGCCAGCGCACGCTTGAGCATGCCGGCCATGCCGAGCGGATCGCGATGCGCACCACCCAGCGGCTCGTTGATGATCTTGTCGATCAGGCCCAGCGCCTTCAGACGGTGGGCCGTCAGACCCAGCGCTTCGGCCGCCTCGGGTGCCTTGGCAGCGCTCTTCCACAGAATCGACGCGCAACCTTCCGGCGAGATCACCGAGTACGTCGAGAACTGCAGCATCATGACCGTATCGGCCACGGCGACAGCCAGCGCACCGCCCGAACCGCCCTCACCGATGATCGTGGTGATGATCGGCGTCTTGAGTTCGGCCATCACGTACAGGTTGTGACCGATGGCTTCCGACTGGCCACGCTCTTCGGCGTCGATCCCCGGATAAGCGCCCGGCGTATCGACGAACGTGAAGACGGGCAGACCGAACTTCTCGGCGAGCTTCATCAGCCGCATGGCCTTGCGATATCCCTCGGGACGCGGCATGCCGAAATTGCGCAGCGCGCGCTCCTTCGTGTCGCGGCCCTTCTGGTGACCGATGACCATGCAGGCCTGACCGTTGAAACGCGCCATGCCACCCACAATGGCGTGATCGTCCGAGAAGGCGCGATCGCCATGCAGTTCGTGAAAGTCGGTAAAGATGTCGCGAACATAATCGAGCGTATAGGGACGCTGCGGATGACGCGAAATTTGCGAAACCTGCCACGGGGACAGGTTCGTGTAGATGTCCTTGGTGAGCTGCTGGCTCTTCTTGGAGAGGCGCTCGATCTCTTCGGAAATGTCGACGGCTGAATCGTCTTGCACAAAGCGCAGCTCTTCAATCTTCGCTTCGAGTTCGGCGATCGGCTGTTCAAAATCCAAAAAGGTGTTCTTCATCAGGTTTCCCCGGAAATGCGGCAGCGTATTGTACCGCCGGCAACGTCTACCCGGCCGAGATAGACAACTTTCATTGTCGTTCAACCCGCAATAGACGCCAATAATGACTGAATGAGACGGAATGGACGCGGATTATACGTCCTCGGCAGAACAATCAGTATTCCACCGGTACCGGTTCGAGACTACGCCACATGTACCAGGTGGCGACGGAGCGCCACGGCTCCCAATTGGCGGCCACTTCCCGCGCTTCGCTGCGCGTGACGGGCTCGCCGCTGAAATAGTTGACGCTGATCGCGTTGATCAGGCCGACATCGTCGAGCGGCAACACGTCGGGGCGCACCAGGTTGAACATCAGGAACATCTCGGCAGTCCAGCGGCCGATGCCGCGAATGCCGGTCAACTCGGCGATGACGGCCTCGTCGTCCATGCTCGCCCAGGCGTCGACGTGCAGCGCGCCCGATTTGAAATGCGTGGCCAGATCGAGGATGTACTCTGCCTTGCGGCGCGACAGCCCGCAACCGGCGAGCGCGTCGTGCCCGGCCTTAATGAACTGGGCCGGCGTGAGCTTCGGGCAGACCGCCGCCACACGGTCCCACACGGCTTGCGCCGCTTTCACGGAGATCTGCTGACCGACGATCGAGCGCGCGAGCGTGACGAACGGTTCGCCGCGTCCGGTCAGATGCGCCGGACCGAATTGCGGAATCAGTTTTTTGAGAATGCGGTCGCGCTTCATCAGATCGGCACACGCCTGATCCCAGAAGCCGGGACGCGTCGCGCCCGAGGCCACCGGCAGCGGCACGGCGCCGGTCACGACCTGCTCGACGACGTCGTGATCGATTCGCGCGATCGCCGGCGTCACGATACGCGTCTCGCCATCGCGCTTGGCGATAACGCGATGCGAGGTCGCGGGCGCTGACTTCGCAGGCGCTTTACGCGCGACCTTCGTTGCGGACTTCGGCACCGCCTTTTGCGCGACCTTCGATGCCGCCGGCTGTGCGGCCTTGCCAGCAGTACCGGCTTTCACCGCCTTTTCGGTCGTCTTGGCGGCGGCGGTCTTCCTGCCGGTCTTGACGGCCGCAGGCTTGCCGACGGCTGCCTTGGCCGGCGCGCGACGTGCGCTCTCGACGGCCTGCGCCGATTTGACGGCCTTGGCCGCCTTCTGCGCTGTCTTGGCCGCAGCGGTCTTGGTTGCAACCTTAGCGGCCACGGATTTACGAGTCACCATGAGATTTGCCTCGATGCGCCGCGCTCAGGCACGACGCCATTCGGTGGCGCCTCCGGGACGGTCTTCCAGCACGATGCCTTCGGCCAGCAGTTCGGCGCGAATGCGATCGGCTTCAGCGAAATTGCGTTCACGCTTGGCCTGGGCGCGCGCTTCGATGCGCGCTTCGACGGCGATACGCAACGCGTCGCCATCGTCCGCGCCCTCACCGCCCGCCGCCCCTTGCAGGAACGATTGCGGGTCACGGCCGAGCAACCCCAGCGTACCGGCGAGTCCCTGCAACTGACGCACGAGCACCGGATCGCGCTGCTTGTTGATTTCACCGGCGAGTTCAAACAGCACGGAAATCGCCACCGGCGTGTTGAAATCGTCATTCATCGCCGCCGCAAAGCGTTGCGCGTATGACTCGTTCCAGTCGAGCGGTGCGCCATCGCCTGCCGCATCCTTGAGCGCCGTGTACAGACGTGTGAGGCCGCCGCGTGCGTCGTCCAGATGCGCATCGCTGTAATTGAGCGGGCTGCGGTACTGTGCGCGCAGAATGAAAAAGCGTACGACTTCCGAATCGAACTTCGCGAGCACTTCGCGAATCGTGAAGAAGTTGCCGAGCGACTTGGACATCTTCTCGTTGTCCACGCGCACGAAGCCGTTGTGCATCCAGTAATTCACGAACGTCTCGCCCGTGGCGCCTTCGCTCTGCGCAATCTCGTTCTCGTGATGGGGGAATTGAAGATCGGCCCCGCCGCCGTGAATGTCGAAATGATTGCCCAGCAACTGGCAGCTCATCGCAGAGCATTCGATATGCCAGCCCGGACGGCCCGCGCCCCACGGCGAGGCCCATTTCGACTCGTCCGGCTCAGTGTCTTTCGCGCGCTTCCACAACACGAAGTCGAGCGGGTCCTGCTTCGCGGTATTGGCGGCAACGCGCTCACCGGCACGCAGATCCTCGATGGACTTGCCCGAAAGCTGGCCATAGCGGGAGAACTTGCGCACGGCATAGTTCACATCGCCGTCTTCGGCCTGATAGGCGTAACCGTTACGTTGCAGCGCACCGATCATGTCGACCATCTGCGGGATGAAGTCGGTCGCGCGCGGCTCGTGATCGGGACGCTGGACGCCGAGCGCGGCGGCATCTTCATGCATTGCCGCGATGAAACGCGTCGTCAGTTCGCGCATCGTCTCGCCGTTCTCGACGGCGCGCTTGATGATCTTGTCGTCGATGTCGGTGATGTTTTGTACGTAGGTCACCTGATACCCAAGCGTACGCAGCCAGCGCTGCACCATGTCGAACACCACCATCACGCGCGCATGACCAATGTGACAGTAGTCATACACCGTCATACCGCAGACATACATGCGGACTTCGCCGGGAACGAGGGGTACGAACGGCTGTTTGTCTCGCGCGAGCGAGTTGTAGACACGGAGTGAATCCATAGATAAGCGCTTGACCGGGCGGCAACAGCGCCGGACGCTGCGACGATGTTCTCGGGGACGTCACGGACTTCGTGGCGAGAGCGACATCGCGAGGCGGGCTGCGCGCCGTGCGGTAGAAAAAACGAACCTGCGAACCGCATCCACCGCCACTACGAGAAATGGCGCGGGCCGGGCGCAGGTGTTTTGTTAGAATGCGGCCGAGTATAGCATCTCTTGCGCACCTCTCAGGTATCCCAAGCACCCACTATGACGCAACGAAGCCGGTCACTTTTGTCCCCCGCAACGCGCCTTGTCTCCCGACTCCGCCCGGTCGCGGCTGCTGTACGCAGCGCCCGTGTGCTGGCGCTTGCGGGCGCCACCCTCGGCCTCGCGGGCACGTTGTTCGCATTGCCCGCCGGTGCTCAGGCCATCACCGATCCGCCACCGCCCGCCCCGCTGCAAACGCCGCAGCAAGCCAGCGAATCGGCTATCAACAAGCTGGCCGACACCGGCAAGTTCAGCGACGCGCTGGCGAAGATCGACGACCATCTCAAGCAGTATCCTCGCGACGCGCAGGTGCGCTTTACGCGCGGTCGCGTGCTCATGGAGATGGGTCGCAACGCCGAAGCCATCGACGCCTTCACCGCCCTCACGCAGGACTTCCCGGAACTGCCCGAGCCGTTCAACAACCTCGCGGCGCTCTACGCGCAGGCAGGTGAGTACGATAAGGCGCGTGCCGCGCTCGAGAGCGCGATTCGCAACAATCCGGGCTTCGCCGTGGCCTACTCGAACCTTGGCGACATCTATGCCAAGCTCGCCCAGCAGGCTTACCAGAAATCGCTGAAGCTCGCGCCGACAGCACGCGTATCGAACCGCGAGAAAATCCTGTCCAACATGCTTGCCCCGCAGCGCGCGGCGCCCGTGAGCCAGACGCCGGCACCGGCCAAGGCCAGCGACGACGCCGCGCTCAAGAATGTCGGCAAGTCAGGCAACTGAGACGCGCCGCGTCTTCCCTCTAACCGAACCCTCATTGCATACGGAGACACGCATGCCCTTTCCGAATCGCCTGCGGCGCGCACTGCTCGGCAGCGTGATCGCTGCGGCCGCCCTGTCGGGCACGAGCCTGAGCGCGTTCGCGCAAAGCGCCCAGCCGCAAGTGCAGTTCAAGACGTCGGCCGGCAACTTCGTGGTCGAACTCAACCCGAAGGCGGCCCCGAAGACGGTCGAGAACTTTCTTCAATACGTCAACAGTGGCTTCTATAACGGCACGATCTTCCACCGCGTCATGAACAACTTCATGATTCAGGGCGGCGGTTTCACGCCCGAGATGAATGAAAAAACCACGCGCGCACCGATTCCCAGCGAATCGCAGAACGGCCTGAAAAACGTGAAAGGCGCCATTGCCATGGCCCGGACGTCGAACCCGAATTCCGCGACCGCGCAATTCTTCATCAATGTGAAGGATAATGCGTCACTGGATTACCCCAGCCCGGATGGCTACGGCTATACGGTATTCGGTAAGGTGGTGTCCGGCATGGATACCGTCGAGAAGATCAAGGGCGTTGCCACGACCCGCAAGGGCATGTACGACGACGTGCCAGCCAAGCCCGTCGTGATCGAATCGGCCAGCGTCGTCAAGCACTGAAATCCGCCGGCCCATCGGAACCATTTCATCAGAAGGAAAGCATCATGGTTGAACTGCACACCAATCACGGCGTCATTCGCATCGAACTCGACGCAGACAAGGCCCCGAAGACGGTCGAGAACTTCCTCAACTACGTCAAGAACGGCTTCTACGACAACACCGTTTTCCATCGCGTGATCAACGGCTTCATGATCCAGGGCGGCGGCTTCGAACCTGGCATGAAGCAAAAGCCGACCGAAGCACCGGTCGAGAACGAGGCCAACAACGGCCTGAAGAACGACAAGTACACCCTGGCCATGGCGCGCACGAACGATCCGCACTCGGCCACGGCACAGTTCTTCATCAACGTCAGCGACAACGACTTCCTGAACCACAGCGCACCGACGCCGCAAGGCTGGGGCTACGCCGTGTTCGGCAAGGTTGTCGAAGGTCAGGACATCGTCGACCAGATCAAGGGCGTGAAGACCGGCTCGAAGGGCTTCCACCAGGACGTGCCGGTTGACGACGTCGTCATCGAAAAGGCCGTGATCGTCGCGTAAGCGCCGCCACCGCCAACTGCGACATTCGATGCCAGTATCGACTGCGCGGTGCCCGCAATGCCCCATAACACCCCGGGGCGACGGGCCCGCGCTTTTCATTTCCGATCTTCACTTGTCGCCGGCGCTGCCGCGCACGGTGCAAGTCTTCGAGGACTTCCTTCGCGGCCCTGCACGTGAAGCGTCCGTCCTGTTCATCCTCGGCGATCTGTTCGAATACTGGATCGGCGACGACATGCTCGATGTCGACGTGCCGGCCGCACCGAACCGTACCGACGCCGCCGCTGCCCCCTGCCCATCGCCCGCCACCGAACCCTTGGGTGCATTCGCCCGCCGGATGACGGCGGCCATGGCCGAATTGTCGGCGAGCGGCGTGCCCATCGCCGTGATGCGAGGCAACCGCGATTTCCTGCTCGGCGAGCGATTTGCACGTGCGGCCGGTGCCGTCATGCTCGACGACCCGTGCGTCTTCTCGTTTCTCGGGCAGGCGCTGGTGCTCAGCCACGGCGACCAGTTATGTACCGACGACGTGGGCTATCAGCGCTTTCGCCGCGTCGCCCATTCGCCGCTCGGCAAGGCGTTTTTCCTGAGGCTTCCACTGCGATTGCGCATGGCCATTGCAAACCGCATCCGCAGACGCAGCGCCGCCAAGGGCGCGCATCGCATGGCCTACGCCGATGCCAACGCGAACGCCATCGCAGCCCTGCTCGACGCTGCCGGCGAACGCACTCTCGTCCACGGGCACACGCATCGTCCGGCGCGGCATGCCGATGGCCGTCGCGTGCGCTGGGTGCTGCCCGACTGGGAGTTCGACGTGGAGCCGCCGCGCGGCGGGTATCTGCAATGGGACGCGCACGGCCTGCGCGCCATCGATCTCGCCCCTTCCACGACGTCAAGCATCTAAGGCTCGCATCGTCTCGATGCAAAACGGCCCGTACTGATGACGGGCCGTTGATCTATCGACGATGTGACGCCGTATCGCCTCACATATCCTGAATTTCCTTGCCGAGCTTGCGCAGTTCGGCGGTGTCGATCTTGCTTGCCCCGAGGGCTTCGAGATGGGCACCGAGCTGGTTGAGCGCCGCCACCATCACGTCGATCTTGTGCGACTGGTCGGTGGCATTTTCGATCAGCCCGTGGATGGCAAGCGAGACGGGATCGTCGGCGTTCGGGGTGATACCGTACGCAGAGAATTCCGTCTTGCGACCGCCGCCCTGCGGCTTGGCCTCGCCCCCCTCGCGAGGCGTATCGGGACGAATGATGCGCGCGGGATTGCCCACCGCCGTGCCACCGGCAGGCACCGCTTTCACGACCACGGCGTTCGAGCCGATCTTTGCGCCCTCGCCTACCGTGAAGCCACCGAGCACCTTGGCCCCGGCGCCGACGATCACACCGGGTTCGAGTGTCGGGTGACGCTTCGCACCGCGCGACAACGACGTGCCGCCAAGCGTGACGCCCTGATAAATCGTGCAATCGTCGCCAATCACCGCCGTCTCGCCGATCACCACCCCCATGCCGTGATCGATGAAGACGCGGCGGCCCAGCGTCGCACCGGGATGAATCTCGATGCCCGTGAGAAAGCGCGCGTACTGCGACACATAACGGCCGAGCCACTTGAAGCCGGACTGCCAGCAGCCGTGCGCCACCCGGTGCAGCATCACCGCATGCAGGCCGGGATAGCAGGTGAAGACCTCCCAGTTGCTGCGGGCCGCAGGGTCCTTTTGCCGAATGGCTGCGATGTCTTCGCGAAGTTGGGTAAACATGAGCGTATTCGATCCTGTCGTTTGCGTCCGGCCGTCTTGGGGCGGATCGCTGCGCAATTACCGGAAAGCAGGCGGCACGAGAGAGTGTCGCATCAATGCCGGCGCTTGCGCTCGAGAATGTGTTTCGCGATGCCGCGCAGAATGTTGACTTCCTCGCGCTCCAGATGACTCTTCGCGAAAAGCCGGCGCAGGCGCGTCATCAGCTTCTTCGGATTATCGGGATCGAGGAAATCGAGGTCGACGAGCGCTCGCTCCAGATGGGACAGCATGCCCTCGACGTCGTCACGGGTGGCGAGCGCCTCCGGGGGTTGCCCATCCAGCCCTGACGGCAGCGACGCCATCGCCACCATCGCCGCGACGGGAGCTGCCTCGCCGCGCTCGCGCGCCAGACACGCCATGCGCACTTCGTAGGCGATCAACTGCACTGCCTGCGACAGATTCAGCGAGCTGTACACCGGGTTGGCCGGAATATGCACGAGTGCATTACAACGCTCCACATCCGTATTCGACAGACCCGTGCGCTCGCTGCCGAAGACAAACGCCACCGCCTCGCCCTGCGCCGCATGCTGCACGGCCATCGCGGCACTCTCGCGTGGCTCGGCATTGGGCGGGCCGTATTCGCGCGAGCGCGCCGAAAGGGCCACAGCCCAGTTCACGCCCTGCAACGCCGCCCCCAGATCGGGCACGATTCGCGCGTTCGCCAGCACGTCGTCGGCGCCGCTCGCAAGCGCCACGGCTTCCGGATCCCCCAGCACGGCCTCTCCGGCACGCGGCGCGACCAGCACCAACTGGCCAAAGCCCATCGTCTTGATCGCACGCGCCGCCGAACCGACGTTGCCGGGGTGGCTGGTCTCGTTGAGCACGAAACGCACTTGATCGAACAACCGTGGCGAAGGTACGGCAGCAGCAGATTGGGACATGAGACAGCGCAGATGAGAAACCAGAGGCAGTGAACGGAATGGCACCGCAGAAAACGCCGGCCCTGGATCGGCGCAACAACATTGCAACACAACGGGCGGCACAGCGGCAAACGTCGCTATTTTGCCCTGAATAGCGAGCGCTGCGTGCCGTCACACCGCACCACGCGCGGGAAGATCCTTCCGACGAAAAAAGGGTCGGAAGAAAAAGACGGCACAGCGCATAGGCCGTGTTTTTGCTAAAATACGCGTTTTCGTCCTCGCAAACGAGCCGCCACCCAGTGTGCGGCGCTTGCGGGGCATCGCTCTTGCTCAATTTGTTCGCTTTGTCTGCCATGCCTGCCGGCCGGCCCAGAAAGGGGCGCGCGTACCGTCGGCAATGGCCTTAACAGGAATCTGTCATGCAGCATCCCATGCTCAATATCGCGGTGAAGGCCGCGCGCCGCGCCGGCAACATCATCAGCCGCGCCTCTCTCGACATCGACACCGTCAAGGTCAGCAAGAAGCAGCACAACGACTTCGTGACGGAAGTGGACAAAGCGGCTGAGCTGGCGATCATCGAAACCCTCCTGCAAGCCTATCCGGACCACGCCATCCTCGCCGAAGAAACGGGCGAGGAGCACGGCAAGACGGGTTCGGAATACCAATGGATCATCGATCCGCTCGACGGCACCACCAACTTCATTCACGGCCTGCCCTACTACTGCACGTCGATCGCCCTCGCGCACAGGGGTATCGTCTCGCAGGCCGTGGTCTACGATCCGACCCGCAACGAACTCTTCACCGCCTCGCGTGGGCGTGGTGCATTCCTCGACGGCAAGCGTATTCGCGTGTCGCGCCGCGATCGTCTGGCCGACGGCCTGATCGGCACCGGTTTCCCGTTCCGCGATCTGCAAGGCGTTGAGAACTATCTGAAGATGTTCGGCACGATGACCGAGCATTGCGCCGGCATCCGCCGTCCGGGTGCTGCGGCACTCGACCTGGCCAACGTCGCTGCCGGGCGCATGGACGGCTTCTTCGAGCAAGGCCTGAACGCGTGGGACATGGCCGCCGGCAGCCTGCTGATTACCGAAGCCGGTGGTCTGGTCGGTAACTACACCGGCGAGTCGGACTTCCTGTTCGAAGGCGAAATCCTCGCGGGCAACCCGAAGATCTACGCGCAGATGGTCAAGCTGCTTGAAGGCTATTCGCGCGCCAAACGTCCGGCCACGCCGGCACGCGCCAGCGCTGCGGCCACGCAAGACAGCGCACAGTCGTAAGAAGCGCATACGGGGGCATGACGCCCCCTGTAAAAAAACCCCGGCGATGCTCACGCATCCCGGGGTTTTTTGGTTTCCGGCGCGGCTGCAGGCAGCCCCGGAACGACTCACACGTAACGCCTTACGCGCCCAGACGCGTGAGCACCGTATCGCGGCCAAGCAGTTCCAGTACGGCGTCGATGGCCGGCGTGTGCGTCGTGCCGACCACCAGCAGGCGCACCGGCATCGCGAGCTGTGGCATTTTCATGCCGTGCTGCGCGAGCGTAGCCTTGAAAGCGGGCGAAATCGCTTCCTTCTTCCACTCCGGCAGCGCCGCCAGTGCGATGGCCAGGTCCTTCACCGCCGCACGCGCCGCATCCGTCATGTGCTGGGCCAGATCGGCTTCCGACGGCTCAGGCTTGCGATAGAACATTTCGGCGCTTTGCGCGATGTCCTTGATCGTGTTCGCACGATCCTTGAACAGCGCAACCACACCGGTGAGCGACGGACCGCCTTCGACCGACACGCCCGCCTTTTGCAAGAACGGATCGGTCAGCCCGGCCAAACGCTCGTTGTCGGCCTGCTTCAGATACTGGTTGTTCAGCCACAGCAGCTTTTCGGGATTGTGCTGCGCCGGCGACTTGCCCAGGTGGTCGAGATCGAACCACGCAACGAACTGCTCGCGCGTGAAGACTTCCGCATCGCCGTGCGCCCAGCCCAGACGCGCCAGGTAATTCACCACGGCTTCAGGCAGGAACCCCTCTTCGCGATACTGAACCACGCTCATGGCGCCATTGCGCTTGGACATCTTCTCGCCCTGGTCGTTGAGCACCGTGGGCAAGTGCGCATACACCGGCGGCTGCTTGCCGAGCGCTTCGAAGATGTTGATCTGACGCGGCGTGTTGTTCACATGGTCGTCGCCGCGAATCACGTGCGTGATGTCCATGTCGATGTCGTCGACCACGACACAGAAGTTGTACGTCGGCGTGCCGTCCGGGCGCGCGATCACGAGGTCGTCGAGTTCTTCGTTCGAGATCTCGATGCGGCCTTTCACGGCGTCTTCCCACACCACGTTGCCGCTGAGCGGGTTCTTGAAGCGCAGCACCGGCTGCACGCCAGCGGGCGGTTCGGGCAGCACCTTGCCCGGCTCCGGGCGCCAGCGGCCGTCGTAACGCGGCTTCTCACCGCGCGCGCGCTGCTGCTCGCGCAACTCGTCGAGTTCTTCCACGCTCATGTAGCACGGATAAACATGCCCGGCCGCCTTCAGTTGCGCGAGCACTTCGCGGTAGCGATCCATGCGCTGCATCTGGTAGAACGGGCCTTCGTCATAATCGAGGCCGAGCCATTCCATGCCTTCGAGAATGACCTGCACGGCTTCCGGGGTCGAGCGCTCGAGATCGGTGTCTTCGATGCGCAGCACGAACGTGCCTTTGTTGTGACGCGCGAAGGCCCACGGATAGAGAGCGGAACGGATGTTGCCCAGATGGATGAATCCGGTCGGGCTAGGCGCAAAGCGGGTGCGGACAGTGGTCATGGTTTGGCTTCGGTGCATCGCGTTGGCAACAAACAAAAACGCCCGCGGCGGAGGGTCTCGCGCAGGCGGGTCGCCAACATTCGGAAGCCGTCATTATATCAGCCGAGTGCGTGCATTCGCGGCACAGTCCGAGCGAGGGATCGGAATTTCCCTCCACCTGCATCGGACGCCGCCCCGCGCGCGCGTCCGATGCGGCCCCGTCACCCCGGAACGATGTCCGGCAAAACGCCGCCGGACGCGACGCTGTGCCAAGGTTTCAGAGCTTGGCGAGCGAGACCTCGGTCGCCTTGACGAGGGCCACGACTTCGGAGCCGACGTCCAGTCGCAGTTCGTCGATCGAGCGCGTGGTGATGACCGACGTCACGATGCCGCTCGGCGTTTCGACATCCACTTCGGACAGCACCGGGCCGCGCAGGATTTCTCGAATACGGCCCTTGAACTGGTTACGGACGTTGATAGCGGTGATACCCATGATGAACTCCTGTGTTCGGAAAAGAGAGCGAAGAAACGAGTGAACGAATGCCGTCAGACAGCCCAGCGCACGGTTGCCGCCGGCCACAGCGGCTCGGGTGCGGGAATGTGGGCGCTGGCTAAGGGCTCGGTTTGAAGCACACGTGCGAGTACCCGGGCCTCAAGTCCGGCAAACTCGACACTGCCGCGGGCGCGCGGACGCACCAGCGGCACCGATTGATCAAGACCCAACTGCCCTTGCTCGATGAGCACCACGCGATCGGCCAGCGCCACCGCCTCTTGCACATCGTGCGTGACAAGCAATGCCGTGAAGCCATGGGCACGCCACAGACGTTCGATCAGGGCGTGCATTTCGATACGCGTGAGCGCGTCGAGCGCACCGAGCGGCTCGTCCAGCAGCAGCAAGTCGGGTTGATGCACCAAGGCCCGCGCGAGCGCCACACGCTGGCGCTGTCCGCCGGACAACTGGCTCGGCCAGTCGTTTGCGCGCTCGGCCAGACCGACTTCGCCCAGTACGTCGAGTGCCTTGGCGTGCGACGATTTCGGCAGCCCGAGCGCGACGTTTTCCAGCACCGTGCGCCATGGCAGCAGACGCGCGTCCTGAAACATGATGCGCGTGGACACCGCACCGGATGCGCCACCGAGCGCATGTCCGTCGAGCGTGATGTGCCCCGCGTCGGGCGTCTCGAGGCCCGCGATCAGTCGCAGCAGTGTCGACTTGCCGCAGCCGCTGCGCCCCACGATGGCGGCAAACCCGCCGCGCGGAATCGTCAGCGAGAAGTCGGAAAGCACCGGACGGGCGCCATAACGCTTGCCGACACTGTCGATATGCAGGCCAGCCGTCGATGCCGGGGCATCCACGTCGCTCGCCGGATGCACCACTTTAAGATTCGTCCCCGACGTAGTGCGCGGCACGGCGTGGCCGGCAACGTTCGGACCGAGCGGCAGTTGCGTGCCGAACGGATCGGCTTGCGGATCGAGCGGCAAGCGGCTTGCGGCGCGCTGCTCGGCCGTCCATTCGGCCTCGATGTCGACGCCCGCGACCGGGGCCAATTGTTGTGCGCTCATGCGGCGGCTCCTCGTTGAAAGGCCGGATGCCAACGCAACCAGCGAAATTCCAGTGCTTTGGCCAGCACATCGGCCAGCTTGCCGAGCAACGCGTACAGCAAAATCCCCACGAGCACGATGTCGGTCTGGAGGAACTCACGAGCGTTCATCGTCAGATAACCGATACCCGACTGCGCCGAGATGGTTTCCGCAACGATCAGCGTCACCCACATCAAGCCCAGCGAGAAGCGCACGCCCACCAGAATCGACGGCAGCGCGCCCGGCAGAATCACGTCTCGATACAGCGCCCATCCCCGCAAACCGTAACTGCGCGCCATCTCCACCAACGCCGGATCGACGGCACGAATACCGGCATACGTATTCAGATACATCGGGAAGAACACCCCGATGGACACCAGGAACAGCTTGGCCTTCTCGTCGATGCCGAACCACAGGATCACGAGCGGAATGAGTGCCAGATGCGGGATGTTGCGCAGCATCTGGAACGACGAATCGAGTGCCGTTTCCGCCACACGCGACACGCCGGTCAGCATGCCGAGCAACAGGCCGAGGCCGCCGCCGATCAGAAAGCCGATCACTGCGCGACCGGTCGACACGCCGATATCGCGCCAGATCTGGCCGCTCACGGCGAGTTGCCAGGCAGCGTCGACCACGGCCGACGGCGCGGGCAGCACCCGTGTCGACAGCCAGCCTTGCTGCGCGGCCAATTGCCATAGCGCCACCAGCACGATGGGCACGGCCCACGGCGCAAGCCGTCTCGCTACCGTGCGCCGGTAGCGTTGCAGCGCACCTCCGCCGCGAGCGAGGGGGACCGCAGCCTGTGTGTCGGTCAAGGTCGTTTGCGTCATACCAATTCTCCCCGAGGCATTGCAGCCTCGCTTCTCTTCAATTCAGTTCAATTCATGGTGAGGCGGGTTCGACGCCGTGCAGCGCATTCCGCGCGCTCAGCTTTGCGACGCCTTCGGCACGATGTTGTTGGCCATGACCTCGCCAACCGGCCCAGCCAGCGGAACATTGCCGAGCCGTTCGCGCACGTTGCGCGGCAAATGCGGGAACACCAGTTCGGCGAAGCGGTACGCCTCTTCGAGATGCGGATATCCCGACAGAATGAAGGTATCGATGCCCAGATCGGCGTACTCGCGCAGACGCTGCGCCACGGTTGGCCCGTCGCCTACGAGTGCCGTGCCTGCCCCGCCGCGCACGAGCCCCACGCCCGCCCACAGATTCGGCGCGATCACGAGCTTGTCGCGGCGTCCGCCGTGCAGTGCCGCCATGCGCCGCTGGCCTTCCGAATCCATCTTCGCGAACTGCGCCTGAACACCCGCGATGGTCTCGTCGTCGAGCTTGCTGATAAGGGCGTCGGCCGCGCGCCACGCGTCGTCTTCCGTCTCGCGCACGATCACATGCAGACGCAGGCCGAAGCGCAACGTGCGTCCGAGTCTGGCGGCGCGCGCACGCACGTCGGCGATCTTCTCGGCCACGTCGGCCAGCGGCTCACCCCACGTCAGATAGACGTCGAGTTGCTCGGCCGCGATCTGGCGCGCCACCTCCGACGAGCCACCGAAGTACAGCGGCGGATGCGGCGTTTGTACCGGCGGGAAGAACAGCTTCGCGCCCTTGGCTCGCAGATGCTTGCCTTCGAAATCGACGCGCTCGCCGCGGTGCGATTTCTCGAACAGCGAACGCCAGATGCGCAGGAACTCGTCGGTGACGGCGTAACGCTCGGCGTGGCCGGCGAAGAAGCCGTCGCCTTCGAGTTCGCCCGCGTCACCGCCTGTGACGACGTTGATCAACAACCTGCCCCCCGACAGGCGATCGAACGTCGACGCCATACGCGCGGTAAGCGCGGGCGAAGCGATCCCCGGCCGTACGGCGACGAGAAACTTCAAATGGCGTGTGGCGCCAATGAGGCTCGATGCCGTCACCCAGGCGTCTTCGCAAGAACGTCCCGTGGGCAGCAACACCCCCTCGTATCCGAGCGAATCGACGGCGCTGGCGATCTGCCGCGCGTAATCGAAATCGAACACCCGTCCGCCGTCGGAGGTCCCCAGGTAACGCGTATCGCCGTGTGTCGGAATGAACCAGAAGACTTGCATGCGAACTCCGGCACTCAGGCGGCGAGCGTTGCCCGGGCCGCAGCCGTGCGTGCGGCAACGGCCGCCGCGACCGGCCACTGACGAATCACCTCGCGTTCATGCAGCCACTGCGAGAGCTGATCGACCGTTGCGCCCAGTCGCTGGGCGATCGACGCATCGAGCGTGGCGCCCTCTTCCTTCGGCACCTGCTGATCGACAGCGAACACGCCGCGCAGGATGTGCTGCGCGCCGAGAGCGGAAAGCACCGGCTTGAGCGCGTAATCGAGTGCGAGCAGATGCGCAGGGCTGCCCCCGGTGGCAAACGGCGCGACCAGCTTGTCGGCGAGACCGTCTTGCGGCAGCACGTCGAGAAAGGCTTTGAGCAGACCACTGTAGGCGGCCTTGTACACCGGCGTCGCGACAATCACGGCTTGCGCACCGGCGACTTGCGCAAGCGCATGGCGAAGGTCGTCGTGCGACGTGTCGGCGGCGAGCAGCGCTGCCGGCGAGAGCGCACGAATGTCGATGCGGCGCACCGCAATGCCGGCCGCAGCCAGTTCGGATTCGACAAACCGCAGCAAACGGGCGCTGCGCGAGGCGGCCGACGGGCTGCCCGAGATCGTGACGGCGTATGTCATACTTCCCTGCCAAAGACGGGCCGTATGCGTGCTGGCACGCTGGCCCTGAGGAATCAAAGCGCACCGGGCGCACAACGGCCCGACGGGCGGCTTGCGCAGTGCTTACCGGATCGTCCCGGCTACTGGAGAATCAGTGTAGCGATCCGCCCTGTGCACCCGAACCAATGAATCCGGGATTGCTTTGCGCGTTTTTTCATAACCTGAAGTCATGTACCTTCCACGCCTTATTCCTCAGGACGGTGCTAACGTTTGATTCCCGAGCGTTTGCCGTTTTCACGTCACCTCCATCATGTCTGCCCCGATCCTCGAACTGCGCGAGTACCGTCCGACCGACAGCACCGACACGCACGATTTTCATCAGGTCGTGATCGGACTCTCGGGACGCATGTCGATTTCGCTGGATGGCGACGCCACGCAGTCCGGTCGCGTGGGGGCGCGCAACGGTGTTGTGATCCCGGCGGGCGTGCGGCACGATTACCGGGGCGACGGGCCCAATCGTCAGGTCGTGCTGGATGTGCCGTCGCACCTCGCCACAATGACAGGCACAGAACGGGCGTTCTCACATGAAGCGTTTTTTGCACTCGACGCAAAGCTGCTGGCACTGGTCCAGCAGGTGAGCGCGAGCGTGGACGACGGACACCCCCTGAGTGCAGACGATCCGGTCGTGCGTGAGTGGCTTACCGCGCTTGTGGCGCGCCTGGCACCGGCGCGGCCCGCGTTGCGCACTGTCCGGCTGGATCTGGCGTGCATCGACACCCGGCTGCAAGCCGAACTGGCGAAACCGCCCGATATCGCCACGCTGGCAGGAGAGGCCGGAATGAGCGTGCGGCATTTTCACGATTGCTTTGTCGCGCTGAGCGGCGAGACACCTCATCGGCATCTGATGCGCCTTCGGCTCGCGCGCGCGGCGTCTCTGCTGGCCGCGAACGACGCGACGCTCGCCGACATCGCCCTCGATGTGGGCTTTAACGACCAGAGCGCCCTCACCCATGCCTTCCGTCGACACTTCGGTAAAACGCCCGCTGTCTGGCGGCGCGAACACGCCGGGTGCGGCGTCACCGCCTCAGTCAACTGATCCGACTGCACCCGTTGCGCCGCCCCGGGCCGGCTTCCGTCTGCCGAAATTCACAAGCCAGGACCGGCGGCAACGCGCTACGCTTTGTGCCTATTCATCCGTCGACAAAGAAATAGGGAACAGGACATGGCCGAGACCATCGAGTGGCAGGACTTCGAGAGGATCGATTTGCGCGTGGGCACGATTGTGGCGGCCCGCGTCAATGAGAAAGCGAAGAAGCCCGCCTATGTGCTGGAAGTCGATCTGGGGGAATTGGGCGTAAAGACGTCAAGCGCACAGATCACCGTGCACTACGCCCCGGAATCGCTGGTGGGCACGCAGGTGCTGTGCGTGTGCAACTTCGCGCCGAAGCGCATCGCCGGGGTCGTCTCGGAAGTCCTGATTACCGGTTTTGCCGACACCGGCGGCGCCATTGTCCTCGCGGGTGTCGAACGCCCCGTCCCCAACGGCGCGCGACTGCACTGACCGGGGCCGCCCGGCGCATCGCTAACAGCCGGGCGTCGCCGGTCGGAGACATCCGAATGCCGAATGGCATTCGTCCGAAAATTTTTCGGACATGCGACACCAATTCCCAAAACTTCGGTCGAATCGCAACATCGGCCGGCACAGGTCCGCCGGTGATCGACAGGCACGCAACGACGTGCGCGAAGTCATGGGGGACGTCATCTTGAAATCACTGCTTTATCGCCTTTGTCTCGGACTGGGCGGACTCGCCCTGTTCTGGGCATTCGGCATGCTCGGCGCCAGCGAATACGGCAAGAGTGCGGCGCTCATGGCGACGGCCCTGCCCGGACTCGCCGGCCTTTGCCTGTTATTGCGCTCGCGTGCGGCGTGGTTGAGCGCGACAACGCTCTGCGTGATTGCCGCCTTCTTCCTCGACGCGGCGACCAAAGGGTTCCTGCGCGATTACTTCGGCCTGCGTCCGAATCATCTGCTGGTGTTGCAGGCGGTGTTCAACACTAACCCGTCGGAGGCTGGCGAGTTTTTCCGTCACAACTGGCGCGACATCGTCGAGGCGAGCACCGTCTTCGTGATACTGATGTCAGCCGTGATCGTGCTGGAGCGCCGCCTGTCGCGCGCTGAGGCGACGAGCGCCCCGCCTTCGCTGCGCCGCAGCGGCAAGATTGCCGTTGCCAGCCTGCTCACCGGCTTTCTCGCGCTGCACCTGAATCCGACGATGGCCAAGGAAAACCCGTTGCTTTACTGGCCTATTCGCTATCTCGACTATCAGGGACAACTGGCCCACGCCGCCAAGCTGCAACGCGAACTCGAACGCAACATGGCGCAGCGCGCCGACTGGCGCGTGCAGTATCACGGGCCTGAGCGCAAGACTGTCGTGTGGGTGATCGGTGAGAGCCTGAACCGCAATAACATGTCGCTCTACGGCTACGCGCGCAATACCACACCGATGCTCAACTCGATGCGCGACGACCTCACCGTGTTCCGCGATGTAGTGTCGTCGGAGCCGGCGACGATGGCATCGCTCATGAAGATGCTCACGCCGGCGAGCCTCGACGATCCCGAGGCCTGGACGCGTCAGCCCGATCTCGTGATGCTCGCCCGGGAAGCCGGGTATCGCACCTATTGGATCTCGAATCAGGTGCCCAACGACGGCTGGCTCGGACTGGTGGCCAATCGCGCCGACGAGCGCGTCTTCATCAACAAGGGGTTTGGGCGGGGCGAGAACAATTTCGATGGCAATCTGCTGCCCGAGTTCGACGCCGCACTCGCGAGCGACGCGCCTCGCAAGCTCATCATCGTGCATTTGCTGGGCGCGCATCCGACCTACGATATGCGCTACCCCGAGGAGTTCGCGCGCTTCGACAACAGCGACGATGCCGTCATGACCACGCTTGAGGCACAAGGACGCTCGCTATGGGTACGCCGTCTGCGCAACGAATACGACAACGCCATGGCATACAACGATTACGTCGTCGCCAGTCTGATCCGCAAGACCATGTCGGCCACGGCATCGGCCGATGCCAGCCTGCTATTCAGTTCCGATCACGCGCAGGAAGTCGGTCATACGCGCAATCACACGGGGCAGTCGGTCGCCGATGCCTCGGGCTACGAAATTCCGATGCTTGTCTGGACTCGCGACAAGATCAATTCGCAAACACGCGCCGCGCTTGAATCCCGGCCGTATCAGACCGACCAGATCGAACACACGATGCTGGGCATGCTCGATATCGACTCGGCGTACTACGACGCCTCGCACGATGTGTTGAGCGACGCGTTTCGGCCGCGCCCGCGCAGCATCAACGGACGGGCCTACTGAGGCAAAGCCCGCGTTTTCGCCCGAATTCAAGCGCAAGAAGCGGAGCGTTTGCGCCTGTGCATCGGACTAGACTGCGCCAAAGGGATTTCCCCCCCAAAAAACGGAGCAGCCGCAATGGCCGATGGCACCCCACAGCAAGCAACCGTCTCGCCCGGAAAACGCGTCGATGCCCCGCGTATCCCGTCACTGGTGAACAATCTCTCGCAAGCCAATCTGGCGGCGCAGTTCAGCGAACAGATGACGCTTGCTGTCATACCGATCATGGCGGTTATCGCGCTAGGCGCATCGGCAGCGCAGACGGCGTTGCTGCAAGGGGCAACGACATTGCCGTTTCTGCTGCTGTCGCTGCCCGCCGGCGTGCTCGCCGATCGATACCGGCGCAAACCGCTCATGATCGCGACGGAACTGCTGCGCGCTCTTGCGCTGCTGCTTCTGTTTGCGCTGTTCCGCAGCGGCATGCTGACGCTCACCGCACTGGCCGTTCTCGGCTTTGCCATGGCAACGGGCACGGTGGTGTTCGGTGCGGCGGCCCCTTCGCTGGTCGCCGCGCTCGTGGGCCAAGGGGACTTGCTCGCCGCGAACCGACGGTTGGAGATTGCCCGCAGTGTGGCATTCACCGCCGGCCCCGCACTCGGCGGCCTGCTCGCGGGGTGGGCCTCGGGCACCCCCGCCTTCTCCGGCGCTTTCCTGCTCTCGCTCGCCAGCGCCTATTGCCTGTCGCGGCTACCGCACGAGGCACCTCGACCGATATCGCGGCGTCACTTTTTCCATGAGTTGATGGAAGGTGTCCGCTTCATTGCCATGAACCGATACCTGCGCCCCATCGTCGCGACAGCCTTCGTCTTCAATACCTCGTGGTACCTGCTGCTGGCAGTCTTTGCGTACTACGCGATTCACTCGCTCGCGTTCACGGCTCAGATGGTGGGCATTGCGCTGGGCGTTTACGGCTTCGGCATGGTGTGCGGCGCGTTTGGCTATGCGCGCATCGCAGCACACTTCCGGTTTGGCAGACAAATCGTTCTCGGGCCGGCTTGCGCTACTGTCGCGGCGCTGTTGATGGCAGGAACGTTGCCGCTGTCCGGTGGGATGACGATCTATGGCGTGGTCTTTGGTGCCTTCTTCCTGTTCGGTTTCGGCCCCATCGTATGGACGATTTCGACGACATCGCTGCGGCAGGTCGTCACGCCAGTCAGACTAGTAGCCCGCGTGTCGGCGGCAACCATGACCGCGACGTTCGGTGCGCGTCCTCTCGGTGCGTTTCTCGGCGCATGGCTCGCGGCGAGCTTCGGCACCAAGGCCTGCCTGATCGGTATGTCAGCCGGATTTGCCACACAACTCGGCATCATCCTGTGCTCTCCCGCCGCACGGCTCACCTCACTCGACGCCGCACCCGCCAGATAGGCGGCCCGTCATCGCCACCGGCAAGCGGTGAGCGACAAAAAAAGCCGATGCGATAACTCGCATCGGCTTTCTCCCTTAGCGGGTACGCGTCAGACTTCCAGACGCGTCACGAACTTCGGCTGCAGATACGCTTCGAGGGCTTCCGGTCCACCCTCAGAACCGTAGCCGCTATCCTTCACGCCGCCGAACGGCACCTCCGGCAACGCCAGACCCGCATGGTTGATCGTCAGCATGCCGCTCTCGATGCGCGCCGACAGACGATGCGCCGTGCCTTGCGACGTCGTATACGCATAGGCCGCCAAACCATACGGCAGGCGGTTCGCCTCGGCGATGGCTTCCTCTTCCGTATCGAACGGGTTGACGATGGCCACCGGGCCGAACGGCTCTTCGTGCATGATCTTCGCGCTCATTGGCACGTTGCACAGCACCGTCGGCGCGTAGAAGTGGCCGCCTTCGGTCACACGCTTACCACCGGTCTTGAGCTGCGCACCGTTGGCGACGGCGTCGTCCACGATGGCGCTGATCGCTTCGAAACGCTTGCCGTTGACCAGCGGGCCCATCGTCGTCTCCGGGTCCAGACCGTTACCCACGCGCAACGATTCGGCGGCCTTCACGAAGGCGTCGACGAACTGATCGTAGACACCGCGTTGCACGAGGAAACGCGTCGGGGCAACACAGACCTGACCGGCGTTGCGGAACTTGCCTGCCGCGAGGTTGCGCACGGCCGCTGCGATGTCCGCGTCGTTGAAAATCAGCGCCGGGGCATGGCCGCCGAGTTCCATCGTCACGCGCTTCATGTACAGACCGGCCATCGCGGCCAGTTGCTTGCCCACCGGCGTGGAGCCCGTGAACGACACCTTGCGGATGGCCGGATGCGGAATCAGGTACGACGAAATTTCGGCCGGCACGCCGTACACGAGGTTAAGCACACCGTCGGGCAGACCGGCATCGGCGAAGGCGCGAATCAGCGCGGCCGGCGACGCGGGCGTCTCTTCCGCGGCCTTCACGATCACCGAGCAACCGGCAGCCAAGGCAGCCGAGACCTTGCGCACGACTTGATTGACGGGGAAATTCCACGGCGTGAATGCCGCCACCGCACCGACCGGCGCCTGGATCACCATCTGGTAGACGTTCGGCACGCGAGCCGGGATCAGACGCCCGTAGGCACGCTTACCTTCTTCCGCGAAAAATTCGATGATGTCGGCAGCCGAGAGCACTTCGCCCTTGGCTTCGCCGATGGGCTTGCCCTGCTCCATCGTCATCTGACGTGCGATATCGCCGACACGCTCGCGCAGCAGACCCGCAGCCTTGCGCATGAGTTTCGCGCGCTCGAACGGAGCGATTTCGCGCCACTTGGCGAAGCCGGCTTCGGCGGCGGCCAGGGCTGCGTCCAGGTCCGGCTGGGTAGCGCGCGCCACCGTACCGATGATTTCGCCCGTCGCCGGGTTCTCGATCGGCAGCGTGAGGCCTTCTGCGCCCGCCTTCCACTGTCCATTGATGAAAAGTTCTACGTTGTGCGACATGCTGAAATCTCCGATTGGCAACACGCCCGACAGAATAACGCAGGCTGGGGATTCCTGTTGCCCTCCCCGCGCAGCCGGGCGCTGCAGCGTGGGCAGCCATGTCATCACACGAAAACGAAAAAAAAGCCGGCGGCGCAGGGACTATTTTCCCCCAACGCTACCGGCCCTCTCGGGCCCGGATTACGCGGCCTTGCCTTCTGCGACAAGACATCGCCCCGGACCACGTTTCAGCCCGCCAGAATTTCCTTCAATGCCTGCGTGAAGCTCTGGCACTCGGCCTCGGTGCCCACGGTGATGCGCAGGAACTGCGCCACGCGCGCGTGCCTGAAGTGCCGCACGATGATCGACCGCTCCCGCAGGGCGGCGGCCAGTTGTGCCGCATCGTGCGACGGGTGACGCGCGAACACGAAGTTCGCCGTCGACGGCAGCACGTCAAAGCCAAGCGCTTTCAGACGCGTCACCAATCCCTCACGGCTCGCGATCACGGCCTGACGCGTCTGCTCGAAATACGCGTCGTCTTCGATGGCCGCCACACCAGCCGCCTGCGCGAGACGGTCGAGCGGGTACGAGTTGAAGCTGTTCTTCACGCGCTCGAGCGCTTCGATCAGATCCGGATGCCCGATGGCGAAACCCAGACGCAAGCCGGCCAGCGAGCGCGATTTCGACAGTGTTTGCACCACCAGCAGGTTCGGATACTTCGCGATCAGCCCCGCAGCACTCTCGCCACCGAAGTCGATATAAGCCTCGTCGATCACCACGACGGAATCCGGACTCCCCGCCAGCAGACGCTCGATCTCGCCGGAGGCCAGCACGCGGCCGGTCGGTGCGTTCGGATTCGGGAAAATGATGCCGCCATTCGGCTTGAGATAATCGTCGACGCGAATCTCGAACGTCTCGGTCAGCGGCACGTTCTCGAACGCCACGCCGTAAAGCCCGCAATACACCGGGTAGAAGCTGTACGTGATGTCCGGAAACAAAATCGGCTTGTCGTGCTTCAGCAACCCCTGAAAGACATTCGCCAGAACTTCGTCCGACCCGTTGCCCACATGCACGTTGGCCACTTCGAGCCCGAAGCGCGTAGCGATGGCCTGCTTGAAACGGCGCGCGTCGGGATCGGGATACAGCTTGAGCGCGTCGGCATCGCTGCCGAGCGCCTCGCGAATCGCAGCCAGCACACGCGGCGACGGACCGTACGGATTCTCGTTGGTGTTGAGCTTGATGAGACGCTGCATCTGCGGCTGCTCACCGGGAACATAGGGCGTCAGATCGGCAACGCCCGCACTCCAGAATCGACTCATGAAGACGGCTCCGCTCAGCTAACGAAACCGCGAGCCAGATCGGCCCGAATGTCGGCGGGCGACTCCAGCCCCACCGCCAGACGAATCAGCCCTTCCGTGATGCCCGCGGCGGCGCGTGCTTCCGGCGTGATGCGACCGTGCGTCGTGCTCGCCGGGTGCGTGATCGTCGTACGCGTATCGCCCAGGTTGCCGGTGATCGAGCACACGCGCGTGTTGTCGATCACACGCCACGCGTTCTCGCGCTGCTCGGCGGGCGTCGCCCCCTTGAGTTCGAACGCGACAATCGCCCCGCCCGCCTTCTGCTGACGCTGCGCGAGTTCGTATTGCGGATGCGACGGCAGCCCGGGGTAGAACACGCGAGCCACTTGCGGTTGCTGTTCCAGCCATTGCGCAATGGCGAGCGCATTGGCCGACTGCTTCTCGATGCGCAGCGACAGCGTCTCCAAGCCCTTGAGCAACACCCAGGCGTTGAACGCCGAGAGGGTCGGGCCGGCACTGCGCACGAACGTGAAGATCTTGCCCATGATGAAGTCCTTCTTGCCGACGATCGCGCCGCCCAGCACACGGCCTTGCCCGTCGAGGTACTTCGTTGCCGAGTGCACGACGACGTCCGCACCATACTCGATGGGACGCTGCAATGCCGGTGTACAGAAGCAGTTATCGACGACGAACAGGGCCCCCGCCTCCTTGGCAATCTTGCCGATGGCGGTGATGTCGGCAATATCCGTGAGCGGGTTGGACGGCGTTTCGAGGAAGAACATCTTCGTGTTCGGACGAATCGCGGCGCGCCACGCCTCGGGATCGGTCGGATCGACGAAGGTCGTCTCGACACCGAAGCGGCTGAAAATCGTGGAGAAGACGTTCAGCGTGGAGCCGAAAATGCTCTGCGAACTGACGAGGTGATCCCCCGCCGAGAGGGTGGCCATGACCACCGAGACAATGGCGCTCATGCCCGAGGCGGTCGCCATGCAGGCCTCGCCGCCTTCGAGCGCCGCCAGACGATCCTGGAACATCGACACGGTGGGATTGGTGAAGCGCGAGTACGTGAATCCCTCCTCCGAATGCGCAAAGCGTTCGGCGGCCTCGGCCGCGCTCTTGAATACGAAACTCGAGGTCAGGTAAAGCGCCTCGGAATGCTCACCAAACTCGGAGCGCTGCGTGCCCGCGCGCACCGCCAGGGTATCGAAGTCGAAGGAGTCCATCGTGTATCTCGTGATTGGGTTGGCCCGATCGCCGGCCAAAAAAAGAAAAGCCCGTTTCGCTGTTCAGCAAAACGGGCTCGAAATCCATCTGTCTAGGCCTCGCTTTAGCTGTTTCGGGGATGTTCCCCCACGTCCGCAAGCTGAAATCAAATCGACGTGAAATGCAGTGTAGCACGTTGCAGGCGAGGAAGGAAAATCCCCCCTGCCCACCGGGCGTTCGCCCGACTGGTCGGCCTCAGGCGCCGCTCAGAGGCCAAGTTGAGCCCCGCGCGGCTCGTTATCGTCGCCCTCATTCGCTTCCGCAACCGGCGCCTTCCGTGCCTTGCGTTGTTGCTCCAGGCGGTTCAGGTACTCGGTCGTCACATCGCCCGTGATGTACTTCCCGTCGAAGCACGACGCATCGAAATCGGACAGCGCCGGGTTGATGTCACGCACGGCGGCCTTCATGTCCTCGACGTCCTGATAAATCAGTTCGTCGGCACCGATGATGCGCGCCACTTCTTCGTCGCTGCGATCATAGGCCACCAATTCGCTGCGCGTGGGCATGTCGATGCCATACACGTTCGGGAACTTCACCGGCGGTGCAGCCGACGCGAAGATCACCTTGCGCGCACCGGCGTCACGCGCCATCTGCACGATTTCCTGGCTGGTGGTGCCGCGCACGATCGAGTCGTCCACGATCAGTACGTTCTTGTCCTTGAACTCGACGCGCATGGCGTTGAGCTTCTGGCGCACCGACTTCTTGCGCATCGCCTGACCGGGCATGATGAAGGTGCGGCCAACGTAACGGTTCTTGAAGAAGCCCTCGCGATAGTTCAGACCCAGTCGCTTGGCAACCTGCATGGCCGCCGGACGGCTCGAGTCCGGAATCGGCATCACGACGTCGATGTCCTGATAGTCGATCTCGCGGCGAATCTTCTCGGCGAGGTAGTCGCCCATGCGCAGACGCGCGTCGTAGACCGCCACGCCGTCGAGCACCGAATCCGGACGCGCCAGATACACGAGTTCGAAAATGCATGGGTGCATCGACACCGACTCGGAACACTGCTGCGACACCAGTTCGCCGTCGTTGCTGATGAAGATCGCCTCGCCCGGCTTGACGTCGCGCTCGAACGCAAAGCCCATGCCTTCGAGCGCCACCGACTCCGACGCCACCATCCACTCCGTGCCGTTCGGGCCATCGAAGCGGCCGATGCACAGCGGACGGATACCGTTCGGATCGCGGAACGCGAGCAGCCCAAAGCCGGAGATGATCGAGACGATAGCGTACGAGCCGCGCAGACGGCCGTGTACCTTACCCACCGCTTCGAACAGCGACGCGACGCTCAGACCGTCGCGCGCGCTTTGCTGCAATTCGTGCGCGAGCACATTGAGCAGCACTTCGGAATCGGAGGTGGTGTTGATATGGCGGCGGTCGACGCGGAACATCTCGTCCTTGAGCTGTTCCCAGTTCGTCAGGTTGCCGTTGTGCGCAAGCACGATGCCGTAGGGCGCATTCACGTAGAACGGCTGGGCTTGTGCGGCGCTCGACGAACCGGCCGTCGGGTAACGTACCTGACCGATGCCGACCGTGCCCGGCAAGTCGCGCATGTTGCGCGTGCGGAACACGTCGCGCACCATGCCGTTGCCCTTGTGCATGTAGAACGACTGGCCGTCCGTCGTGGCGATACCGGCGGCGTCCTGCCCGCGGTGCTGCAACAGCAGCAAGCTATCGTAGATGAACTGGTTGACAGGGGACTTGGAGACTACACCGACGATGCCACACATGGCATAAATCCTTCAAAAAACAGCGAAATCTGTGTCAAACGGAGGACCGTATTATCCGTCATTCGGCAACCTTGTGCAGGCCGGTCGACGGCGTGCCCGATCCACTGCTGTGCATGCCCCACCCCTGCTGCTGCGCACCGCCCAGGCCATCGCCCGCCAAACCGTTGCCGGCGCTGCCCTCCCGCAGGGTGCCGCCACCCATCAGCCTCGACACGCCGGACATCGCGCCGCCGCTCTGGCTGCCCGAATGCCCCTGCGTACCGTTACCGCCCTGCCCGCCGGCATCCGGCGTTCCCCGATAGGGTTCCAGTTGTAGCAAGGGAATTGGCGTTCCCAGCGGATTGACGCTCGGCATCGCGGCCTCAGGCTTATGCAGGTAGTGCTGCACAGGCTCGGGCAGGTAAGGCATGAGCCGCTCCAGCCCCGCGTCCACCCACGGGCGTACCAACGAGTGCTGCCATACCGGTTGTTGCGGCAATGCCGTTAACTTGGCGGCGACCATCAACAACATCAAGAGCAGAATGCCGCGAACGATACCGAATAACATCCCTAAACCGCGATCGGCCGGGCGCAAGCCGATCATATCGGTCATGCGGCCCACGAGCGCGCTGACGATGCCTGCGCCGAACACCACCGCGACGAGCACCAGCAGGAAACCGAGTGCGCCCTGCGTCATCTCGCCACCGGGCAGGTCGGCGGGTAACCAATGCGCCACCGCCGGGCCGAACGCGCGCGCCACGAAGAACGCCACCACCCAGCCCACCAGATTGAACAGCTCGCGCACGAGTCCGCGCAGCATGCCCAGCAGCATCGAGCCAATCAGAATGGCAATTGCCGCGTAATCCACGACGGTCAACAGACCGCTATGCACCGTATCGCCCAACTCAGCCCGCCTCGGCGACCTGCGCCGTCAGTCCGGCGTCACGAATCTTCTTGCCGGCCGCTTCGGCACTGTTGCGATCGGGGAACGGCCCCGCGCGCAGCAGATACAGCTCACGGCCGTCGACCGTGCTCTTCACCATGTAGCTCGGCACGTTCACGAGCTTCAGTTTGACGAGCCATGCCTGTGCGCGATCCTGCGTCGAGAAAGCGCCGATGCGCACCAGATACTTGCCGCTCGACGACGCCGGTTTCTGCGTGTTGTCGTGGCTATCGGCCGGCTTGGTGGCCTTGGACGTCGTATTGTTCTGCGCGAACTGCGCAATCGGGTCGGCCACGTTGTTGTTCGGCTGCGCCTTGGCCTGCGCCTTGGCCGTGTCGTGCGAGTCCGGCTTCGCAGCAGGCTTCGTCTCGGCACGCTGCTCGGGCTTCTTGACGTCGGGTTTGACGTCCGGCTTGTGCTCCGGCTTTGCTTGCGCCACCTGCGGTTCCGGCACGGCGCTCGGTGCCGGAGCAGGCGCCACGGCGGTGGCCGGGGGCACGCCCGTCGGTGCAGGGGCCGGCGTCGGCGCGGGCTTGACCGGGTTGGCGCCGGCCAGCGTGCTGCTGTCGAGCGCTTCCTCACCCTTGTCGAGCGAAGCGTCGGACGGCGGCGTAACGGCAACCGCCGCATTCGGCTTCACGCGCACGGGCGGCGAGTTGGCATCCTTTCCGGGGATCTGGATGGCGATGTCGTCGGCGGCCGGTTTCGGTTCGGGCGCGAGTACCATCGGCAAAATGATGACGGCCGCGAGCACCAACGCCAACGCGCCGACCAGACGGCGGCGCGCGCGTTGCTTCTCGGGCAGCAGCGGGTCGAGTTGCTCGTGCTCGCTGTACTCGCCCCCTCCCGCCGTACGGGTGCCGGTTCGGCCGCTCCTGCGGCTACCGCGCTTCGGGGGAACGGCTTCGGCGTCTTTCTTGCGGAAGGAAAACAATCCCATAGGGCCTTGGCTCAGGTCGTAACTCGCGTCGTTGGACTGATCATCGCGCATGTGGTGCGTCATACGCATGACATTTCTCGTAAGAAAATGTCACGGCAAACGCACCTTCACACCTCAGTGGCGCTGCAATTTGCGGTGCGACATCACACCCGCCACCGTAAAGAACGATCCAAAAACTACAATTCTATCATTCTCCCCGCACTGCTCGAGCGCGGCGGCATAGGCTTTCTCGGGGGATTCGAAGGTCTCGACCGAATGATCCGCATCTTCCACGAACCCCACGGCCCGCAACTTCTCTTCAAGCAACGCCGGCGTGGCGGCACGCTCGGTCGGCAGCGCACACAGACGCCAGTGATCGACCTTGTCGACGAGATGGCGCAGCACGCCTTCGATGTCCTTGTCGGCCATCGCACCGAACACGGCATACGTGTACGGGAAGAAGCCCATGCCATCGAGATTGTGGCCAAGCGCTGCGGCCGCATGCGGATTGTGCGCGACATCGAGCACCACCGCCGGACGCCCCGGCAGCACCTGGAAACGTCCCGGCAGTTCGACCGATGCAAGCCCCAGACGAATGTCCTGCGCCGAGACCGGCAGCCGATCGCGCATCGACTCGAGGGCGGCAAGCGCCGCCGACGCGTTGAGCAACTGGTTCGCGCCGCGCAGCGCCGGATACGCCAGCGCTGGACGGCGCATCTGACGTCCCCCGTAGCTCCATTGCTGCTTGTCGCCCTGATAGTTGAAATCGCGGCCGAACAGCCATAGGTCTGCGCCGATGCGCTCCGCCTCGGCGACAAGCGTGGCCGGCGGCATGGGATCGCCGCAAATCGCAGGCTTCCCGGGCCGGAAAATGCCGGCCTTCTCGATGGCGATCGCCTCGCGCGTATTGCCCAGATACTGCGCGTGATCGATGTCGATGCTCGTGATCACGGCACAGTCGGCATCGACGATATTCACCGCGTCGAGCCGTCCGCCCAGACCGACTTCGAGAATCACGGCGTCGAGGCCGGCCGTGGCGAACATGTGCATGATCGCAAGCGTGGTGAACTCGAAGTACGTGAGCGAGACCGGCGTATCGAAGCTCGTGCGTGCGGCTTCGACGGCTTCGAAGTGCGGCAGCAGCGTGGCGTCGTCGACGACCTCGCCGTTAAGGCGCGCGCGTTCGTTGAAGGTCAGCAGATGCGGCGATGTATGGCAACCAACGCGGTAGCCCGCAGAAAGCAGAATAGCTTCGATGATTGCGCAGGTCGAACCCTTGCCGTTGGTGCCGCCTATCGTGAAAACGGGGCACGGGAATTGCAGTCCGAGCGCCTCTTTCACGCGGCCAATGCGCGTGAGGCCCATATCAATGCCCACGGGGTGAGCGGTTTCGAGATGGGCGAGCCAGGCGTCGAGAGTGGAGTATGTCGGCATGGATGTGCGAGGCAGAAAAACAAAAACGCGGACGTCACTAACGTCCGCGCTTCATTCCTGCTAAGGGATGCATTCAGGCGCCGCTCGCGCGGCACTGCGTGGCGTTGCGTAATTCTACGCTGTTGCACCGCCCTTGGGGGCACTGCAACGGCGAGCGCCGCGCCATCGCACGCGTGAATTTGCCGTGCTCAGGCGACGGCGTCAGCCGGCTGGCACTGCATCAAAGCGATCAGGCGAGCGATCTCTTCACGCATCTTGCGACGGTCGACGATCATGTCGATCGCGCCCTTCTGCAACAGGAACTCCGAACGCTGGAAGCCTTCCGGCAGCTTTTCGCGCACGGTCTGCTCGATCACGCGCGGGCCGGCGAAGCCGATCAGCGCCTTGGGCTCGGCCATCACCACATCGCCGAGGAAGGCGAAGCTGGCGGACACACCGCCCATCGTCGGGTCGGTCAGCACGGAGATGAACGGCAGCTTGGCGTTCGTCAGCTTGGTGAGCATGGCCGTGGTCTTGGCCATCTGCATGAGCGAGAGCAGGCTTTCCTGCATACGCGCACCGCCCGAAGCGGTCACGCAGATGAACGGCACGCCCTGCTCCAGCGCATTCTGCGCGCCGCGCACGAAGCGCTCGCCGACCACCGACCCCATCGAGCCGGCCATGAACGAGAACTCGAAGCACGCGACCACGACCGGCAGCGTGTGGATGGCACCGCCCATGACGACCATCGCATCGGTCTCGCCGGTGTCGTCCATCGCTTCCTTGATGCGATCCGGATATTTGCGGCTGTCCTTGAACTTCAGCGCATCGACCGGCACGATCTCCTGGCCGAGTTCGTAACGGCCTTCCGGATCGAGCAGCGCATCGAGACGTGCACGCGCGCCAATGCGCATGTGATGGTCGCACTTCGGGCAAACGTGCAGATTCGCTTCCACGTCGTTGCGATACAGCACGGCTTCGCACGACGGGCACTTGATCCACAGCCCTTCCGGGATGCTCTTGTTGCGCTGCGTCGGATCGGTTTGCTTGATCTTCGGGGGCAGCAGCTTATCGAGCCAGCTCATAGTTTCTCCTTGGCAAACGCCCGCACCATCAGGGGCGGGCGTTTCGGGGCGACCGTATGACACGGCCGTTTCAATTCAGCGTTTCACCGGACGGTGCGGCAAAATTACGCCGCGAATTTACGCCGATTTGGCGCCCTCGTCGAGCGCCTGGCGAATGCCGCCGATGAATTCAGCCAGCGATTTTACCGCGTTCTGGCCCGTCAGATCACGCGGCGTGTTTTCCAGTCGCTGGACGATGGCGCTGCCGATGACCACGGCGTCCGCCACACTCGCCACGGCACGGGCCGTTGCGGCGTCGCGAATACCGAAGCCCACGCCCACCGGCAGGGCCGCAGCGGCCTTGATCTGGGGAATTTTGGCGGCAACGCTGTCCATATCCAGGCTCGCGGCGCCCGTCACCCCCTTGAGGGAAACGTAGTACAGATAGCCACTCGCCTGACGCGCCACGGCGGCGATACGCGCATCGGTCGATGTCGGCGCGAGCAGGAAGATCGGATCGATGCCACGGGCACGCACGGCGCTCACATACGCCTCGGCTTCCTCTGGCGGGTAGTCGACCACCAGCACGCCATCCACACCGGCCGTCGCGGCACGCTCGGCGAAGGTGTCGAGGCCCATCGCCTCGATCGGATTGGCGTAGCCCATGAGGACGACTGGCGTGCGGTCGTTGGTCTGGCGGAATACGGCCACATAGCCGAGCACCTCGGCCAGGCTCACACCACGGGCCAGTGCACGCTCCGAGGCGCGCTGGATCACCGGGCCATCAGCCATCGGGTCGGAGAACGGCACGCCGAGTTCGATGACGTCGGCACCGTTGTCGGCCAGCGCATGCATCAGCTTGACCGTCCAGCCCGGCTCGGGATCGCCGGCGGTGATGAACGGAATGAGGCCCTTCTTACCCTGCGCTTGCAAGGCTTGGAACGTCGCTTGAATGCGGGACATGATCGGAAAGTCTCTGAAGTCTTTGATTGGCGAGCGCGTGGTAATGCGCGTTCAGCTCGTAGCCGACGAATCGCCGGCCGTGCAGCGCGCAAGCCACGGCAGTCGTGCCGCTGCCCATGAACGGGTCGAGCACGAGACCGCCGGGCGGACAACTGGCCAGCACCATGCGCTCGATGATATGCAGCGGTTTCTGCGTCGGATGATCGACGCGTTCGGGGTCTTGCCGGTGCAATCGCGAGATCGACCACAGATCCTTGGGGTTGTAACCCAGTTCCAGCCACTTGCTGCCCTCGAAGATACGGCGCGAGCGCGCCTTCTTCGTTGCGGCGTCATACGGCACGCGCACGGCATCGAGGTCGAAGTAGTAATCCTTCGAGACCGCGAAAAAGCCGATGTTGTCGTGGACCGACGAAAACCGCCGGGTGCTGCCGCCCATGCTGGGCACGCGGCGATCCCAGATGATCTCGTTGATCATCAGCATGCGCTGCTTCAGAAATACGAACAGCTCCGGGGCGTACTGCCACGTGCAGAACAGGTAAAGCGAGCCGCGCGGCGCGAGCTTCGGAACCGCCGCCTCGAGCCAGCCGTACGTCCAGCCGAGGAAGTCCTCGCCGGAGCGCTTGTCGGAGTCGTTGCCGTAGTCCTTGCCGAGTCCATAAGGCGGGTCGGCAAGAATCAGGTCGACGCTGCCGTCTTCCAGTTCGTGCAAGTGATGCAGGAAGTCGGCATGACGCAATGTGATGTCGCCCGGCGCCCAACGCGCGCGCAGCTCCCCGGCCGCTTCCATGGCCTCGAGACGCGCGGCGGCGGCTTCGGTGGCGTCCACGGGGCGCTCTGCCCCGAGGATGTCATTTTGTGCCTTGCGATCAGTCAGATCGGTCATGCTGGTTCTGGTGTCCTCAACGGATCTGGGAACAGGGATCTAGGGATCAATGGCATCTCGCAGCGCCGCTTATGCGCCCGCAGGCGCCGGCTTGGCCAGCGCCATCACAGTGTGCATGTCTTTGTCGCCGCGCCCCGAAAGATTGACCAGCACGATCTGGTCGCTCGGCAGCGTCGGCGCCAACTTGCACGCATAAGCGAGCGCATGGCTCGACTCCAATGCCGGGATGATGCCCTCGATCCGGCAGCAGTCATGGAACGCCCGAAGCGCTTCGGTATCGGTAATGCCCACGTACTCGGCGCGCTTGATGTCATGCAGCCACGCGTGTTCAGGCCCCACCCCCGGGTAGTCCAGCCCCGCCGAGATCGAATGCGTCTCGGTGATCTGCCCGTTGGCGTCCTGGAGCAAATAGGTGCGGTTGCCGTGCAGCACGCCGGGCGTGCCGCCGATGATCGACGCCGCATGACGGCCGGTCTCGATGCCGTCGCCGGCCGCTTCCACCCCCACGAGCTTCACGTTCGGCTCGTCGATGTACGGATAGAAAATACCCATGGCATTCGAGCCGCCGCCCACGCAGGCGAGCACGTAATCCGGCTGACGTCCGGCCAGTTCGGGCATCTGCACCTTGCACTCTTCGCCGATCACGCTCTGGAAATCGCGCACGAGCATCGGGTACGGATGCGGCCCGGCCACAGTGCCGATGATGTAGAACGTGCTCTCGACGTTCGTGACCCAGTCGCGCATGGCTTCGTTGAGCGCGTCCTTGAGGGTTTTCGAACCCGACTCCACCGGCACCACGGTCGCACCGAGCAGTTGCATGCGATAGACGTTGGCCGCCTGACGCTTCACGTCCTCAGCGCCCATATACACCACGCACTCCATGTCGAAGCGCGCGGCGATGGTCGCCGTGGCCACACCGTGCTGACCGGCGCCAGTCTCTGCGATCACACGGCGTTTGCCCATGCGACGCGCCAGCAGCGCCTGCCCGATCACGTTGTTCACCTTGTGCGCACCGGTGTGGTTCAGGTCTTCGCGCTTGAGATACACCTGCGCACCGCCCAGCTCGCTGCTCCAGCGCTTGGCGTGATAAATCGGCGACGGACGGCCGACGTAGTGCTTCAGTTCGTAATGGAATTCTTCGAGGAAAGCCGGATCGTTCTGATACTTGGCATAGGCCTCGCGCAGTTCGTCGAGCGCGTGAATCAGCGTCTCAGCCACAAAGACACCGCCGTACTGGCCGAAATGGCCTCGGGCGTCAGGTAAATCGTACATGGTCGTCACTCTTCGCATTACCGGTGAGCGGCCCTGGCGGGCGCCCCGGCGGGTTGCCTATTCGGCGTCGGCAGCACGCACTGCCTGCACGAACGCCGTCATGCGGGCGTGATCCTTCACGCCCCGCGACGCCTCCACACCGCTCGACACGTCGATGGCGTATGGCGTCACCCGGCCGATGGCTTCAGCAACGTTGTGTGCGTTCAAGCCACCACTCAAAACGGCCCGACGCGCGATGTCTTTTGGAATAAGTGACCAATCGAAAACCTTTCCTCCACCGCCATAGCCCTCAACCAGAGCATCGAGCAAGATGCCTTGTGCGGCGGTGTATGCGTTGGCGAATTGTAGCAAATCGCCACTGTCTTTCGTCTCCGGGCCAATACGCATGGCGCGCATGTACGGACGGTTGCCTGCCGCCGCCGACAGCGTTGCACATTCCTCGGGGGTTTCGTCACCGTGGAACTGCAGTGTCGTCAGCGGCACCGCCTCGACGGTACGCGCGATCTCGTCGGCCGTCACATTGACGAACAAGCCGACCAGACTCACATAAGGCGGCACCCGGCGGGCGAGTTCGGCCGCGCGCGCCAGATCCACATAGCGCGGGCTCGGCGGGTAGAAAACGAGGCCGATGGCGTCGACCCCCAGCGCCACGGCATGGTCGACATCCGCCGGCTGCGACAGGCCGCAAATCTTGATTCGGGTACGGGATTTCATAAGCTTGCCCACGGCATCGGGAACGGCCACGCGGCCCAGTTGGGCTCGGGTACGGCGAAACGCTCAGGATACCCCACACGGGCCAGATACAGGCCGTCCGGCATGAACGTCGGGGCGGCCTGACGCCGGTCGAGACTCGCGAGCACTTGCGGCATCCAGCTCGCGGGCTGACGTCCCCGGCCAATGGCGACCAGACACCCCATGATGTTGCGCACCATGTGATGCAAAAACGCGCTCGCCCGAAAGCGGAACACAAAGAAATGTCCCTGCTGCTCGATATCGATAGCGTACAGGTGCTTGACCGGCGTCTTGGCTTGACACTCCGACGAGCGGAACGCCGAGAAGTCATGCTCGCCCACCAGCGCCTGACTCGCGGTGCGCATCGCGTCGAGATCGAGCGGGGTGTGCAGCCAGCCGCAACGGCCGTCGAGCAAGGGCGAACGCACGGGATGCACGTAAAGCACGTAGAAATACGTGCGCTCGAAGGCGGCAAAACGCGCATGGAAGTCGCCGGGCATGGCTTGCGCCCATTGCACGGCAACCGTCTTGGGCAGGAAGGCGTTCACGCCTCGCACCCACGAGAACATCGCGCGATCGAGTTCGGTATCGAAATGCACCACCTGACCGATGCCATGCACGCCGGTATCGGTGCGTCCTGCGACCGTCGTGGGCAGCGCTACGCCGCCGAACTCGCGCAGTGCGGCCTCGAGCGTTTGCTGCACGGTGTTGCCATGCGGCTGCGATTGCCAGCCGGAGAACGCCGTGCCGTCGTAATGGATGCCCAGTGCAATTCGCATATGAAAAAGAAAAATGGGCGCCCAACCTACGAGCGCCCCAAACTACGGTCAATCAGTGGTGTGATCGTCGATGTGCCGTGGCGTCACTTGCCAAGCTCGGCCAGCCGTGTGCGAGCGGCCGACTGCTGTGCCGCATCCCCTCCGGCGATCACTTCTTCAAGCAATTCTCGCGCGCCATCGTCGTCGCCGATGGTCTGGTACGCGACGGCCAGTTCGAGTTTCGTATGGAATTCGTCAGGCACGTTCGGCGTGGCGGACGCGGCAGGCGCGGCTGACTCCGCAGATTCGGCAGACGATCCCGCGACGATCGGCTCCGGCGTCGGCACGATCACTTGCGGCACCTGCGGCGCAGCGGGTTCGGCCGCGAACGGCGTTTCCGGCGGCGTCGAATCCAGCGTCTCGTGCTCGACCAACGCCTCTACGCCGATGTCGGCGGGCAGCGCCGGCGCGCTGACGAACGACGGTGCGGCTGAGGCCTCGTCTCCCTTCAGATCGAGGCTGAAGTCCGACAGATCGAACGACAGCGGCTTGAGCGACGGTGCTTCGTGTGCAGTATCGGTGTAGCTGCGCGGCGCCTCGGGGGGGCGATGTGCCTGTTCCATCGCGGCGTCGAAATCGGCGTCGCTCAGTTCGGGATAGGTATCGTCGCCCGCTTCATCCGCGCTGGTTTGCGGGTGGCTCGGATCGTCCTTAGGCTCCATCTTGAACTGTACCGAGCCCAGCCCCTTGCTCAGGGAAGGCAACGCATCGTTCGAAATCGTACCCACATGCGCCGGCTGCCCCGGAATCGCCAGATCCAGATCGCCCACCATGCCTGCCACGCCGCCGTCAGGCGTCGCGTCGGCAATCGGCGTCATGGCTTCTGCCGGTTCCGCTGCTTCTACCGGCGCGGCAGGCGTCGGCTCGGCTTGTGCCGTGTGCGCAGCCGCAACCCCACCGATGGCCGCCGCAGCGTCAAGCGCTTCCAGCGACGACAACGTGGCAGCCGCCGGATCGTCATGAGCGGCAGCCACTTCGCCTGCCTCCCCCGCCTGCTCGGCAAACGCGGCATTCCAATCGATTTCCGGCTCGCTGGCAGCTTCGGACGAGGCATCCGGCATATCGGATGCCACCTCGCCGACGAGCGGTTCAGCGGCCACTTCCGGCGCCTCGAATGTCACCGGCGAGTTGTCGGAACCTTCAGCGTGAGCCGCTTCCGCCGACGTGTTGTCCAAAGGCGACGGCTCGACATCCCATTCTTCCGGCACGCTGGCTTCGGCCGCCTCGGGGGCCGGCTGAACGTCTTCGACGGCAGCCACACCATCGTCCGACGCCGACCGTGTGTCCTCGGCAGCCGGATGCAGATGCTCATCGGCTTCCGCCTGATTGGCGGCATATAGCGCCGCAGCACCTACGGCACCGGCAGCCGCCACGGCACCCGCCGTTGCCACACCTGATGCCGGCTCGTCAGCCTGCGAGCCATCGTGCGGCGCATCGTGATCCTGGCCGGCATGCGCGTCGTGCCCGTCGTCATACGGGCCGGGCTGCCCGGCCGGTGTCTCGGCACGGCGGCGACGCATCAGCCACCACAGGCCGAGCAACACCACCAGCGCGCCAGCGCCCGGCAGCACATATGGATTCTGCGTCACGGCACGCCAATTCATGGCGGCATTGGGCGCGGGCTTCGACTCGGCTGTCGGCGCGCTGGCGGCAGACGCCGCTGCGACCTCGCTAGCCGGTGCCGCCACGGCGGCCGTAGCGTCCGATGCTGTCGCACTCGCCGATGCGGCCGAGGCAGTATCGGTGGCCGCAGCCTCCGACGCTACGGCCGCCGTGGCCGGACTGTCTGCTGCGGCGGCGTCCTTCACGTCAGCCGCACCCTTCGCGGTATTCGGTACCGCAGCGGCAGCCGCGGGTGTCGTGGTCTTGCCGTCGGCGGATTTCGCCGTCTTGTCCTGTGCAGTCGCCCCGGAAGCGGCGGCGGCCTGCTCCTCCAGATTGGCGACAGCCTGATTCTTCATCGCCAACAGCTTCTGGAGATCTGCTACGTTCTTCTGCAACTCATTCACCCTGCCCTGAGCCTCGGCTTGCGCCTTGCCTTGGGCGATTTGTTCTTCCTCGCTGCCGCCGGTTCGACCGGCCTTGCCGCCCGCCCCCCCCTTGCCGGGTCGCGACAGCTTCAATTCATCGCGCGTGGCGGGGGCGGCCGCTTCCGGCGCCTTGCCCGCTTCGATCGCGCCCTGTGCACTGCGGCCACCGGCCGGTGCTGCCTGCTGCGCCGTCGATTCGGCCAGCCGCGCGCGATACGCGTCAAACTGTTCCCGCGCCGAAGACACGAACTTGCGTGCCTGGGCGGGAGGAATACTTTGCACCTGCGCATCGGCCGGGCGTGTCAACGTCGCCCCCTGACGCAGCCGGTTCGGATCGTCACCGATGAACGCCGAGCGGTTCGATTCAAACAGCGCGGTCATCATCTGCGCGAGCGTTGCGCCACCTTCGCCGCCCGTGAATTCGCGGGCAATCGACGAGAGCGAGTCTCCCCGGCCCACTTTACGCGCGCCCTCTGCGACCGCCCCCGATGCGTTGCCCGGCTGAGCAGACGCCGCAGGAGCCGGTGCCGGTGCCGGGGAAGACGCGGGAGAGGTAGCCGTCGCGGGCGCCCCGCTATTCGACGTCTGCGCGGGCACGACCGCCTGCGGTTGCGCAGCACTGGCTTCCGGGATGGCGGACAGCGTGACCGCGTTGGACTGCCGGCCGGTGCGCCATTCGAGCACCAGCAACAGATCGAGGAACGAGGTACTGACCGGCTCAGCCGAATCGACATGGACGAGATACGTGCCGCTGTACCCCGGCTCGCGTCCCGCAGTCGGCGTGACCGAGACGGAGAGCTTCTCGAGCGTAGGGTCGTAACGCAGACCTGCCTGCCTGAAGGCATCGCGCGGTGCGAGCTTCACCGACAATCCGTCGGCTTCGGCTTGCGACACGTTGCCCAGCACGATCACTGCGCGCAGCGGCTGGCCCGGACCCGAGCGCACCTGCTGCGGGCCGAACTCTGCTGCACCGGCATTGAGAAGCCCGAGGCTCCACAGGACGGCCGCCGCCGCGCTCAGGCGAAACGAGTTACGGGACGAGTTTGCACGCTTGCCGATCGAGTATTTCCGCACTGTGTCTTGTCAAGCCTGTCAGTCGATTTTCTCTGGACGCCCCAGCAAAATGGGGCGCCTCCCAAAGCGCGGACGGCGGCCCCGCGGGCCGCCGTTCTTCACGCCTTACCAATACGCGTCGACGCTCAAGCGTCGAGCAGGATGCGTAGCATGCGACGCAGCGGTTCCGCTGCGCCCCACAACAGTTGATCGCCCACCGTGAATGCCGACAGGTACTCCGGCCCCATCGACATCTTGCGCAGACGCCCCACCGGAATGGTCATCGTGCCGGTCACCGCGGCAGGCGTCAAATCCTTCATCGACGCCTCGCGCGTGTTCGGCACCACCTTCACCCAGTCATTGGCCTGGCCGATGATGTCGGTCAGTTCATCTAACGGCACATCCTTCGTAAGCTTGATAGTCAGCGCCTGGCTGTGGCAACGCATTGCACCGATGCGCACGCACAGACCGTCCACCGGAATGGCACGCGTGCCAGGGAAGCCATCGCCCAGACCCAGAATCTTGTTGGTCTCGGCACCGCCCTTCCATTCTTCCTTCGACTGGCCGTTGCCCAGATCCTTGTCGATCCAGGGAATCAGGTTGCCGCCCAGCGGCACGCCGAACTGTTTGGTCTCGTCGGCGGTGAGCGCGTGCTGCTTGGCGAGCACCTTACGGTCGATCTCGAGAATGGCCGAGTGCGGATCATCCAGCAGCGCCTTGACTTCGGCGTTGATGCTGCCGAACTGCGTGAGCAGCTCGCGCATGTGCTGTGCGCCGCCGCCCGACGCGGCCTGATACGTCATCGACGTCAGCCAGTCGACCAGACCATGCTGGAACAGACCGCCCAGGCCCATCAGCATGCAGCTCACCGTGCAATTGCCGCCGATGAAGTTCCTGGTGCCCTTCGTCAGCGAATTCTTGATCACATCGAGGTTGACCGGATCCAGGACGATGATGGCATCGTTCGCCATGCGCAGCGTCGAGGCTGCGTCGATCCAATAGCCGTTCCAGCCCGCAGCGCGCAGCTTCGGGAAGATCTCGGTTGTGTAGTCACCGCCCTGGCAGGTAATGATGATGTCGCATTTTTTCAGCTCATTGACATCATTGGCGTCTTTCAGCGAAGTCTCGTTCTTCGCCATCGACGGGGCTTTGCCGCCCGCGTTGCTGGTGCTGAAAAACACCGGCTCGATCAAAGCAAAGTCGTTCTCCTGCTGCATGCGCTGCATCAGAACCGAACCGACCATGCCCCGCCAACCTACCAGACCTACGGTTTTCATTTATCCACTCTCTTATCGTTGCAATTGCGCAGAGGGGCGTCTCACGACGCCCCGTCCGCGTTAAAGCGCGGCGACGACCGCCGCGCCCATTTCGCGCGTACCGACCTTGGTCGCGCCTTCCCGCCAGATGTCGGGCGTGCGCAGGCCTTGCGCCAGCACCTTCTTCACTGCGCTCTCCACGCGGTCGGCTTGTTCTGCGAGGCCGAACGTGTAACGCAGCATCATGGCCGCCGACAGAATCGTCGCCAACGGATTGGCCACGCCCTTGCCGGCGATATCAGGCGCCGAACCATGCGACGGTTCGTACAGCCCCTTGTTGTTGGCATCGAGCGACGCCGACGGCAGCATGCCGATCGACCCCGTCAGCATCGCCGCCTCATCCGAGAGAATATCGCCGAACATGTTGCCAGTCACCACCACGTCGAAGTTCTTCGGCGCCTTGACCAGTTGCATCGCGGCGTTATCGACGTACATATGCGACAGTTCGACCTCCGGATACTGCTTCGCGACCTCGATCATCGTGTCGCGCCACAGTTGCGACGTCTCGAGCACATTGGCCTTGTCGACCGAGCACAAACGCTTGTCACGCTTGGCTGCGGCCTGAAATGCGACGTGCGCGATACGCTCCACTTCGGGCACGCTATAGCGCATGGTATCAAAACCTTCGCGCGCGCCTTCGAAAGCACCGTCCGGCGACTGGCGGAAACCCTTCGGCTGACCGAAGTAAATGTCACCGTTCAGCTCGCGAATGATCAGGATATCCAACCCTGCCACGATTTCCGGCTTCAGGCTCGACGCGTCGGCCAGTTCCTTGTACAGAATGGCGGGACGGAAGTTGGCGAACAGTTGAAGATGCTTGCGCAACCCCAGAATCGCCTGCTCGGGACGCAGCGCGCGTTCGAGCGAGTCGTACTTCCAGTCGCCCACGGCGCCGAACAGAATGGCGTCCGCTTCCTTCGCGAGCTTGAGCGTGGTGTCCGGCAGCGGATGACCCGCGGCCGCATAGCCGGCGCCACCGACGGGCGCTTCTTCAAGCTCGAACTTTTCGCCAAGTGCGTTCAACACGTTGACGGCTTCCGTCACGATTTCCGGACCAATGCCGTCACCCGGCAACACAGCGATTTTCATGCAATCTCCTTGGATGTGCCTTGAGTGCTCGGGACTCAGCCCGGCAGACGCGTCGCGAGCCACGGCTGCTTCGTGAGCCGTTCGGCCTCGTAGGCGCGAATCTTGTCGGCGTGACGCAGCGTCAGGCCGATATCGTCGAATCCGTTCACCATGCAGTACTTGCGGAACGGTGCGATGTCGAACTCATAAGCGCGGCCATCGGACGTCACCACGGCCTGCTTGTCCAGATCGATCGTCAACTGGTAGCCGTTGAACGCCGCCGTCTCGTTGAACAGATGGTCAACCTGCAACTCGGACAGCGCGATCGGCAGCAGCCCGTTCTTGTAGCAGTTGTTGAAGAAGATGTCGGCAAAACTCGGCGCAATGACGGCACGAAAGCCGTATTGCTGCAACGCCCACGGCGCGTGCTCGCGTGAACTGCCGCAGCCGAAGTTCTTGCGGGCAAGCAGAATCGTCGCGCCCTGATACCGAGGCTGGTTCAGCACGAAGTTCGGATTGAGCGGACGCGCGCTGCAATCCTGACCCGGTTGACCGACATCGAGATAACGCCATTCGTCGAACAGGTTCTGGCCGAAACCCGTGCGCTTGATCGACTTCAGGAATTGCTTGGGGATGATCGCGTCGGTATCGACGTTTTCGCGATCCAGCGGTGCCACCAACCCCGTATGGACAGTAAATTTTTCCATCACGAACCACCTGATCAAAACAGTTCGGCTACGTCCGGCCCCGGAAAACCGGGGCCGTCAAAGCCGGAAATTTCGTAGGTGCATGCGCGAGGCGATTGCCCGCGACACGCACCGTCGCATCACTTCTTCGCGGCGTTCTCGAGGGCCGAGCCGGCGGCTTGAGTATCCTTGCCGAGGCCTGCCATCGTGTTACACCCCGCCACACCCAGCACCAGCACCGCACCGATCAGCATCCACAGTTTTTTCATGATTCTTTCTCTGTCAAAAACGATGTCAAACGACGGTTAAACCGATGCTAAAGCGTCAGACGAGGCGTCGCACGTCGACGAAATGGCCTTCGATGGCAGCCGCTGCGGCCATCGCCGGGCTCACAAGGTGCGTACGCCCACCCGCGCCCTGACGGCCTTCGAAGTTGCGGTTCGAGGTCGACGCGCAGCGCTCACCCGGCTCCAGACGATCAGCATTCATCGCCAGACACATCGAGCAGCCCGGTTCGCGCCATTCGAAGCCTGCGGCCTTGAAGACCTGATCCAGCCCTTCCTGCTCGGCCTGACGCTTCACCAGACCCGAGCCCGGCACCACCATCGCCAGACGCACGTTCGACGCCACGCGACGGCCAAGCTTCTTCACGACGTAAGCCGCTGCACGAATATCTTCGATGCGCGAGTTGGTGCACGAGCCGATGAACACCTTGTCGACATTGATGCTCGCCATCGGTGTGTCGGGCGTGAGCGCCATGTACTCGAGCGCACGCTCCATGGCACTGCGTTTGACCGGGTCTTTCTCCTTCTCGGGATCGGGCACGCGGTCTTCGATGCTCACGACCATTTCTGGCGACGTTCCCCAGCTCACCTGCGGAACCAGCGTATTCGCGTCGATCTCGACTACATGGTCGAAATGGGCCCCCGGATCGGTGTGGAACGTACGCCAGTAGGCTTCGGCCTGCTGGAACTCCACGCCCGCGGGCGCAAACGGACGGCCCTTCACGTAGTTGATCGTCGTATCGTCCACGGCCACCAGACCGGCGCGTGCACCGGCCTCGATAGCCATGTTGCACACGGTCATGCGGCCTTCCATCGTGAGCGAACGGATCGCCGATCCGGCGAATTCGATCGTGTAGCCCGTGCCGCCCGCAGTACCGATCCGGCCGATGACGGCGAGCACGATATCCTTGGCGGAACAACCGCGCGGCAGCGTGCCCTCAACCTTCACGAGCATGTTCTTGCTCTTCTTCATGAGCAAGGTTTGCGTGGCGAGCGTGTGCTCGACTTCCGATGTGCCGATGCCGAACGCCAGCGCGCCGAACGCGCCATGCGTGGACGTGTGCGAATCGCCGCAAACCACCGTCATGCCGGGCAGCGTGGCGCCCTGCTCCGGGCCGATCACGTGCACGATGCCCTGACGCACGTCGTTCATCTTGAATTGGGTGATGCCGAAGTTGTCGCAGTTGGTGTCGAGCGTGTCGACCTGCAAACGCGAAATCGGATCGGCAATGCCTTGCGTACGATCGGTCGTCGGCACGTTGTGGTCCGACACCGCGAGGTTGGCAGAAAGTCGCCAGACCGGACGCTGCGCGAGTTTTAGCCCCTCAAACGCCTGCGGACTGGTCACCTCGTGCAACAGGTGACGGTCGATGTAGAGCAACGTAGTGCCATCGTCCTCGGTATGCACGACATGTGCATCCCACAATTTGTCATACAGCGTCTTGGCCATGATAAAAACGCGGGGCTAAATTATCGTTTCGAGAACAAATATCGTTCTGTGAACTTTTGATTATGCCATAGCGCTTTCGCGCCGGCGGAATACAAAATCCCCGGGAAACCGGGCGGTAAACGCACGATCAACCGGGGATTTGTGCGAATCACGGCAGCTTGTGCCGTGGCTTCGAATATAGCGCAACGAGGGCTCGTTGCGGGCCGCACCGCCTTGCCGTTTCGGCAAGGTTGAGGTGCCGGCACGGCAAGCGGGAGCCGTGCCGAACGCCTCGACAGGCTTAACGCTTGTCGATCGACGCGACTTCGCGCGGCGTGTGGCCGATGAACAGCTGACGCGGACGGCCGATCTTCTGATCCGGCTCGCCGATCATTTCATTCCACTGTGCGATCCAGCCCACGGTACGTGCCAGGGCGAAGATGCAGGTGAACATCGACGTCGGAATGCCGAGCGCGCGCTGAACGATACCCGAGTAGAAGTCGACGTTCGGGTACAGCTTGCGCGACACGAAGTATTCGTCTTCCAGAGCGATCTTCTCGAGTTGCATGGCCAGCTTGAACAGCGGGTCGTCGTGCAGACCGAGTTCGTTGAGCACTTCGTAGCACGTCTCGCGCATGAGCTTGGCGCGCGGGTCGTAGTTCTTGTACACGCGGTGACCGAAGCCCATGAGCTTCACGCCCGAGTTCTTGTCCTTCACTTGCTTGATGAACTCGGGGATCTTGTCCGGCGAACCAATCTGCTCGAGCATGTTCAGCGCGGCTTCGTTCGCACCACCGTGCGCCGGGCCCCACAGACATGCGATACCGGCAGCGATACAGGCGAACGGGTTCGCACCCGACGAACCGGCCAGACGGACGGTCGACGTCGAAGCGTTCTGCTCGTGATCGGCGTGCAGGATCAGGATGCGGTCGAGGGCGCGCACCAGCACGTCGTTGACTTCGTACTCTTCGCACGGGTTGGCGAACATCATGCGCATGAAGTTCGCGCTGTACGACAGGTCGTTACGCGGATACACGAACGGCTGGCCGATGCTGTACTTGTACGCCATGGCGACGAGCGTCGGCAGCTTGGCGATCAGGCGAATGGCCGAAACTTCACGGTGCGTCGGATTGTTGATGTCCAACGAGTCGTGATAGAACGCCGACAGCGCACCGACCGAACCGGTCAGCACAGCCATCGGGTGAGCATCGCGACGGAAACCGCGGAAGAAGAAGTTCATTTGCTCGTGCACCATCGTGTGACGGGTCACGGTCTTGACGAACTCTTCCTTATCCTTTGCGTTGGGCAGTTCGCCCTTGAGCAACAGATAAGACGTCTCGAGGAAGTCGCAGTTGGTGGCCAACTGCTCGATCGGGTAACCGCGGTACAGCAGCTCACCCTTGTCGCCATCGATGTAGGTGATGGCGGAATTGCACGACGCCGTCGACATAAAGCCCGGGTCATACGTAAACTTGCCGGTCTGGCCGTACAGCTTGCGGATGTCGATTACATCCGGGCCCATCGTTCCCTGATAGATCGGCAGTTCGACGCTGGGCGAACCGTCAGAGAAAGATAGGGTGGCTTTAACATCAGACGGAGTCATATCGCTTCCTCAAAAAAATACTTAAACCCCTACACGGCACGCAAAAGCGCCAACAGGCGCCGCACGTCCGGCCCGTCCAGATCCGCCTCGGGCTCTTTGCGCGCTAGTAGCAGATCCATCAAATCGTTGTCGCTCAAATCGAGCAGCTTCGTGAGGGCGCCCACATCCTCGTCAGTCATCGAGGCTTCGTACCTGGCGAAGAATCGTTCGAGGATGAGGTCGTTTTCCAGCAAACCGCGGCGTGCCCGCCAGCGAAGGCGGGCACGCTTGACCGGATCGGACTGGTGATTGATATCCGGCATGATCGCTTGGTCAGACGGCGCGACGCACCATCAGCTCCTTGATCTTGCCGATGGCCTTCGTCGGGTTCAGACCCTTCGGGCACACATCCACGCAGTTCATGATCGTGTGGCAGCGGAACAGGCGATACGGATCTTCCAGGTTGTCCAGACGCTCGCTGGTTGCCGTATCGCGGCTGTCGGCGATGAAGCGGTAGGCCTGCAGAAGACCCGCCGGGCCGACGAACTTGTCCGGGTTCCACCAGAAGCTCGGGCACGACGTGGAGCACGATGCGCACAGAATACACTCGTACAGACCATCAAGCTCATCACGTTGCTCGGGCGACTGAAGACGCTCCTTCTCCGGTGCCGGCTCGGGGTTGATCAGGTACGGCTTGATCGAGTGGTACTGGTTGAAGAAGTGCGTCATGTCGACGATCAGATCGCGAATGACGGGCAGACCCGGCAGCGGCTTCAGAACGATCTTGTTCGGCAGATCGTTCATGTTGGTCAGACAGGCCAGACCATTCTTGCCGTTGATGTTCATCGCGTCCGAACCGCACACACCTTCGCGACACGAGCGGCGGAATGCGATGCCTTCGTCGAGCTTCTTGAGCTTGACCAGGGCGTCGAGCAGCATGCGCTCGTGACCGTCGAGTTCAACCTCGTAGGTCTGCATGTACGGTGCGGCGTCCTTGTCCGGATCGTAGCGGTAGACTTCAAAAATGCGTTTCATGATCTTGCGAATCCCTTAGAACGTCCGCGCCTTGGGCGGAACCGAGTCGACGGTCAGCGGCTTCAACTGCACCGGCTTGTAATCCAGACGGTTGCCTTCGCTGAAGAACAGCGAGTGGCGCATCCAGTTGGCGTCGTCGCGCTCCGGATAGTCGCTGTGCGCGTGCGCCCCGCGGCTTTCCTTGCGGGCTTCGGCCGCGATCATGGTGGCTTTGGCCACTTCGATCAGGTTGTCGACTTCCAGCGCTTCCATACGCGCCGTGTTGAACACCTTCGACTTGTCCTTCAGGTGGACGTGCGACACACGCTCGGCCACTTGCTTGATCTCGTCCACGCCTTCCTTGAGCAGATCCGACGTACGGAACACACCCGCATGTTTCTGCATCGTTGCACGGATGTCGTTGGCGATGTCCTGTGCGTACTCGCCCGAGCTGGAGGCTTCCAGACGGCCGAGACGCGCCAGTGCATTCTCGCCGGCATCGGCGGGCAGCGGCTTGTGGTCGCCGTGGTTCTTCACGAAGTCGACGATGTGGTTACCGGCCGCGCGGCCGAACACCACCAGGTCGAGCAGCGAGTTCGTGCCCAGACGGTTCGCACCGTGGACCGACACGCACGAGCATTCGCCCACAGCGTAGAAGCCGTTGACCGGCGTCGATGTGCCGTCCTTCTGCAGGACGACCTGACCGTTGTAGTTCGTCGGAATACCGCCCATCTGATAGTGGATGGTCGGCACGACGGGGATCGGTTCCTTGATCGCGTCGACGTTGGCGAACTTGAGTGCGATTTCGCGAATCGACGGCAGGCGCTTCATGATCGTCTCGGCACCGATGTGCGAGAGGTCGAGCAGCACGTAGTCGCCGTTCGGGCCGCAGCCACGGCCTTCCTTGATTTCCTGGTCCATCGAACGCGACACGAAGTCACGCGGCGCCAGATCCTTCAGCGTCGGGGCATAACGCTCCATGAAGCGCTCGCCGTTCGAGTTACGCAGAATACCGCCTTCGCCGCGCACGCCTTCGGTGATCAGCACGCCCGCGCCGGCCACGCCGGTCGGGTGGAATTGCCAGAATTCCATGTCTTCGAGCGGAATGCCCGCACGCGCGGCCATGCCCAGACCGTCACCGGTGTTGATGAACGCGTTGGTCGAAGCGGCGTACACACGGCCGGCACCGCCGGTTGCGAACAACGTGCACTTGCCTTCGAGCAGGTAGACGTCGCCGGTTTCGAGTTCCAGCGCCGACACGCCGAGGACATCGCCCTCTTCGTTACGGATCAGATCGAGCGCCATCCACTCTACGAAGAAGTGGGTCTTGGCTGCCACGTTTTGCTGATACAGCGTGTGCAGCAGCGCGTGACCGGTACGGTCGGCAGCCGCGCAAGCGCGCTGGACAGGCTTCTCGCCGTAGTTGGCCGTGTGGCCGCCGAACGGGCGCTGGTAAATCGTGCCGTCCGGGTTACGGTCGAACGGCATGCCGAAGTGTTCCAGTTCGTAGACGGCGTTCGGTGCCTGACGGCACATAAACTCGATCGCATCCTGGTCGCCGAGCCAGTCGGAACCCTTGATCGTGTCGTAGAAGTGGTAATGCCAGTTGTCTTCGCTCATGTTGCCGAGCGAAGCGCCAATGCCGCCCTGAGCAGCGACGGTATGCGAACGGGTGGGGAACACCTTGGACAGCACAGCCACAGACAGACCGGCCTTGGCCAGTTGCAGCGACGCGCGCATGCCCGAACCACCTGCGCCCACGATGACGACGTCAAAGCGGCGGCGCGGCAGCGAATTTTTAATTGCAGCCATTCTTTACACTCTCCACAGAATCTGTGCGGCATAGCCGGCACAAGCCAGCAGCCAGACGATCGTCAGCGCGTACAGCGCCAGTCGCACACCGACGGGCTTGACGTAGTCCATCCAGATGTCGCGAACGCCGACCCACGCGTGATAGAACAGCGCGAGCAGCGTAACGAACGTGGCCAGCTTCATCCACTGATGCGCGAAGATGCTGGCCCAGCCTTCGTAGGAGAAATCCTTGGCGGCAAAGAACCACACCAACAGGATCACGGTGTACACGGCCATGATGACCGCAGTCATGCGCTGCGCAATCCAGTCGCGCAGGCCATAGTGCGCGCCCACGACGAGGCGCTTCGAACCGATATTGTTCTGTGCCATCTTAGAACGCTCCGAACAGCTTGAGGGCGACGGCCAGCGTCAGCACCAGCGACACGGCCAGAACAACCACTGCCGAATTCTTACCGCCTTCCTTGCTCACCGCGTCGTGATTGAAGTCCATGCGCAGATGGCGCAAGCCGGCGCAGAAGTGGTGCAGGAAGCCCCACGACAATGCCAGGATGACAAGCTTGACAAACCAGTTGGAGGCGATGCTTCGCAGAACGTCGAAGCTGAGTTCCGACGTGAGGCTCTGTTCGAACAAATAAAGCGCGAACGGCAACAGAAGGAACAAGATCACACCGGCAATACGGTGCAGAATGGAAACGATACCAGCCGGCGGGAGACGGTACGTGACAATCTGTCCGATACCGATATTCCTGTAGACTGGCCGCTCTTTTTTTACCACTTCAGCCATGCTAGACCCCATGTAGTTACATCAGCCCCGGATTTTAGCGCCGATTCTAGTGCGTTGCACCATACCGGTTCCAATGCTCCGGAAATTCCCGCCAACGGCGCACGACACGCCGCCCCTCATGCCTAGACTTCAGGCACTCACCGGCCACGACGCCGGCTCGCACCTAGGAAGTCGCCCTGCCCTCTCAACTCAATTCGTTCTGGTAGTGATGTTCCGTGGTGACGTACCAGCCCCGGCGCACTTCCACCGGTTTGTCCCCATAAGTGTAGGAAACGCGCTCCACACTCAGCAGCGGGAACCCCTTCGGCACCTTGAGCAGATCCGCAGTCACGTCGTCTGCGGCCACAGCGCGGACTTTTTCCACGGCGCGGATCATGCGGGTACCGAATTCATCTTCGAACAGGCCGTACATCGGCCCCTTGTAATCATTGAGCCGCTCTGCCGTCAGTCCGCGGAACAGCGCGCCCGGCAGCCAGATTTCATCAAGCACCGTCGGACGGTCCGAGAAATCCATCATGCGGCGAATGAGAATGACGCCATCGCCCGCACGCAGATCGAGCTGACGCGCGATTTCCGCCGGTGCACGCATGCGGCGGCACTCGATCAGGCGGCTGGGCGGGTGATGGGGTTCGCCCGAATCGGGCGCAAGACGCAGAAACCGGAATTGCACCCGGTCTTCATGGTGAGTCGCAACGAACGTGCCGCGCCCTTGCCGGCGCACCAACAGATTCTCGGCGGCCAACTCGTCGATGGCTTTGCGCACCGTTCCCTGACTCACCTTATAGCGGGCAGCCAGGTCGACCTCACTGGGAATGATCTCGCCGGGCTTCCATTCGCCGGCCTGCAGGCTCTGCGTGATGAGCCCTTTGATCTGCTGATATAGTGGACTGAATGTCGGCGACGCTCCCGGGGCGGCGGCACCCTGCGGGGCCTGGGAGGCCGGTGCGGCGTCGCGCGTGCTGTCCTGTCGCTGCGGGGCATCGACAGGCGGCGTAGTGTTGGATGTGTCGCGAACGTTCGCATTCATGGCGGCGATTTGACCACAAATCAAGGCCCTCGTCCATCGAATAACAGCAATAATCCTATGTCTTATATAAGACATAAGATAGAGTTGACATTCGTTGTGACGGCTCCTACACTGGCGCGGGCTAACAGGGGCCTGCAGCCGCAGCACGGCTATCATATAAGAGAGTCCGGTGCTTCGCACTCATCGACGGCAGCACACCCCGCAGCCCGCAAGCTTCCGTAGGTCAAGGAATTTTAGAAGCTTCATGTGACGCGGCGCTGTCAGCCTGGCAAAAAAATGCCACCCGGACGGCGAGCTTACCTTAAGCTTCGCAGGAATTTGTACACGTCTGGAGAGATTCTCATGGCAAAACCCGCAATGCGTGTCGCCGTCACCGGCGCCGCTGGCCAAATCGGCTACTCCCTGCTGTTCCGCATCGCCAATGGCGACATGCTCGGCAAGGATCAGCCCGTCATCCTGCAACTGCTCGACCTCCCGCAAGCTCAAGCCGCCGTCAAGGGCGTCGTGATGGAGCTGGAAGACTGCGCGTTCCCGCTGCTCGCTGGCGTGGTTGTGACCGACGACCCGAAGGTCGCCTTCAAGGATGCCGACGTCGCCCTGCTGGTTGGTGCCCGTCCGCGCTCGAAGGGCATGGAGCGCAAGGATTTGCTCGAAGCCAACGGCGCAATCTTCACGGTGCAAGGCAAGGCTCTGGACGAAGTCGCCAAGCGCGACGTCAAGGTGCTCGTGGTCGGCAACCCGGCCAACACCAACGCCTACATCGCCATGAAGTCGGCACCGAATCTGCCGAAGGAAAACTTCACCGCAATGCTGCGCCTGGATCACAACCGTGCCCTGTCGCAGATCGCCGCCAAGACCGGCAAGCCGGTCGCCAGCATCGAAAAGCTGGCCGTGTGGGGCAACCACTCGCCGACGATGTACGCCGACTACCGCTTCGCCACGATCGACGGCAAGAACGTGAAGTCGATGATCAACGACGACGTGTGGAACAACGACGTGTTCCTGCCGACGGTCGGCAAGCGCGGCGCCGCCATCATCGAAGCCCGTGGTCTGTCGTCGGCCGCTTCGGCTGCCAACGCTGCTATCGACCACATCCATGACTGGGTGCTGGGTACGAACGGCAAGTGGGTGACGATGGGTATTCCGTCGGACGGCTCGTACGGCATTCCGCAAGACGTGATCTACGGCGTGCCCGTGACCTGCGAAAACGGCAAGTACAAGCGCGTGGAAGGCCTCGAGATCGACGCCTACTCGCGCGAGAAGATGAACATCACGCTGAACGAGCTTGAAGAAGAGCGCGCCGGCGTGGCACATCTGCTGGGCTAATCCCCCGGGGACTCGACCCCACGCGATGCCAAAAGCGTCGCAAGGGGCCGAAACTGCGCCGGCGGCTACCCCCAGTGCCGGCGCACCCCCTCCCGACAGAGGGAACGTTTCCAGCAGTCATCGTGTCGACCGGAGCTATGATCGAAGTGACGACATTTAGCGCAAAAGACCGCGCCGTCTATCGCACCATGACCCTGGCACCGCCCCAAGCAACACCGAGAATACCGAGCGACTTCTTGGCCAAGCGAATGCAACGCCTCACTGCCGCACAGAGCGCACCGGACCGGATGCCCGGCGTGTGCGTAATGCCTGCGGCGACCGTGCGGCGCAACGTTTCGCGCCCCGTTCAGCGTTTGCTTCGCCAAGCATCCCGCCCCCTTCGCGTCATGACCGTCCTCAAGGGCGGCAACATGAGCTCGCGTAGTCCGATCCGGCGTGATGCCGAATTCCACACTGCAACACCCCTCCAGCGACGCCGGTTCGTACCGCCGCCGCCCGCTGTGCTTGGCGCAAGGGAATTGAAAAAATTTGTATGGTGACGCCGAACAACGCAAACTTCGTACGATAATCTGCGCTTTTGTCGGCTCTCACCCATTGTTTGGAGATTCATCATGAAAAAGCTTTGCCTGACCGCACTGGTCGCCCTGTGTTCCGCTACCCTTGTGCCGACTGCATTTGCTGCTGAGCAATCGGCCGCCCAGACGGCCAAGAAGCCCGCACCGAAGAAGAAAGCACCGGCCAAGAAGAAAGCGACCGTTGCTGCGGCGCCGGTGCAACCGGACGAGGGGTCTGAACAGTGGAGCTGCAAGGAGAACCAGAAGCTGTTCATCAAGGGCGACATGAAGCGCGACCAGATCCTCACGATGTTCTTTGATGGCCGCAACTACAAGTTGCCGCGCCAACAGACGACGACTGGCGCCGACCGTTTCTACGATGCGGCAAGCGGAATGGACCTGGTCGTGATCCCGGCCAAGGCCATGCTGTTCACGCACCGCGATGGCGGCAGCCGTCTGGCTGACGAATGCGCAACGCAAGCGATGGCGGAGCAGAACAAGCTCGCCCCGACCCAATCGGTCGAACTGATCAAGGTGACCAACTGAGGCTTGTCCGGTCGACTCGGACGCCGATTGCATGATGCGCCAGCCGCTTTCCTGCTGCAGCCTCAGCCATACCCGTAGTCCCCGGTACGCCGGACACCCGGCGCACTGGCGTCGTAGCGGGCACCCGCGAGAGTGCCCGCGCGACGCCGCCTTCTGCTAAACGCATCACCACCGCTTCGTTTTTCTGTATCACTCGAGGAAAGATCATGGCCCACAACCTCCACAAAACGCTTAAAGAGTTCAAACTCAGCGGCAACAAGAAAGGCAAGTTCTACTCGCTGCCCCAACTGGGAAAAGCCCTGGGTGTGAATGTCGAGCGCCTGCCGGTGTCGATCCGTATCGTGCTCGAATCCGTGCTGCGCAATTGCGACGGCAAGAAAGTCACGGAAGCGCACGTCAAGCAACTGGCCAACTGGAAGCCGAACGCTGAGCGTACCGACGAAATCCCGTTCGTCGTGGCACGCGTCGTGCTGCAGGATTTCACCGGCGTGCCGCTGCTGGCCGACCTGGCCGCCATGCGCAATGTCGCCGAGCGTCAGGGCAAAAACCCGAAGCGCATCGAGCCGCTCGTGCCGGTGGATCTGGTGGTTGACCACTCAGTCCAGATCGATCACTTCCGCGAGAAGAAAGCGCTCGACCTGAACATGAAGCTGGAATTCCAGCGCAATAACGAGCGTTATCAGTTCATGAAGTGGGGTATGCAGGCGTTCGATACGTTCGGCGTCGTGCAACCGGGCTACGGCATCGTGCACCAGGTGAACCTGGAATACCTCGCACGTGGCGTGCACAAGAAGGACGACGTGTTCTACCCGGATACCCTCGTGGGTACCGACAGCCACACGACCATGATCAACGGCATCGGCGTGGTGGGCTGGGGTGTGGGCGGCATCGAAGCCGAAGCCGGCATGCTGGGTCAGCCGGTGTATTTCCTGACGCCTGACGTGGTCGGCGTGGAACTCACGGGCCGTCTGCGCGAAGGCGTGACCGCCACCGATCTGGTGCTCACGATCACGGAAATGCTGCGCCGCGAGAAGGTCGTCGGCAAGTTCGTCGAATTCTTCGGCGAAGGCACGTCCAGCCTGACGCTGCCGGACCGCGCCACCATCGCGAACATGGCGCCGGAATACGGCGCAACGATGGGCTTCTTCCCGGTCGACGAAAAGACCATCGACTACTTCAAGGGTACGGGCCGCACGAAGAGCGAAATCGACGCCTTCGAATCGTACTTCAAGGCGCAGAAGCTCTTCGGCATTCCGAAGTCGAACGACATCGACTACACGAAGACGCTCAAGCTGGACCTGGGCACGGTCGCGCCGTCGCTGGCCGGTCCGAAGCGTCCGCAAGACCGTATCGAAATCGGTAACGTGAAATCGACCTTCAAGGATCTGTTCACGAAGCCGGTGGCTGAAAACGGCTTCAACAAGACCGAAGAACAACTCGACACGACCTACAAGACCGACAGCGGTATCGACGTGAACAACGGCGACGTGCTGATCGCGGCCATCACGTCGTGCACGAACACGTCGAACCCGAGCGTGCTGCTCGCCGCCGGTCTGCTGGCCAAGAAGGCCGTGGAAGCCGGCCTGAAGGTGGCGCCGCACATCAAGACGTCGCTCGCCCCGGGAAGCCGCGTGGTGACCGAGTATCTCGAAGCCGCCGGCCTGCTGCCGTACCTCGAGAAGCTGGGCTTCGGCGTGACGGCCTACGGCTGCACGACCTGTATCGGCAACGCCGGCGATCTGACGGCCGAACTGAACGACACGATCGTGAAGAACGATATGGTCGCGGCGGCCGTGCTCTCGGGCAACCGTAACTTCGAAGCGCGTATTCACCCGAACATCCGCGCCAACTTCCTCGCCTCGCCCCCGCTCGTTGTGGCCTACGCCATTGCCGGCAATGTGCGTCGCGACCTGATGACCGAGCCGGTCGGCAAGGGCAAGGGAGGCCGCGAGATCTTCCTGGGCGACATTTGGCCGACCAGCGAAGAAATCCACAAACTGATGAAGTTCGCGATGAACGCGAAGGTCTTCAAGACCAACTACGATTCGGTGAAGGAACCGAGCCCGCTGTGGGCCAAGGTCAAGGGGTCGAAGGGTCAGGTCTACGATTGGCCGACGTCGACCTACATCGCCGAGCCGCCGTTCTTCGACGGTTTCTCCATGGATCCGAAGACCGATATCGAGCCGATTCACGGCGCACGCGCCCTGGGCGTGTTCGGCGACTCGGTCACGACCGACCACATCAGCCCGGCCGGTTCGATCAAGGAAACGTCGCCGGCAGGCAAGTGGCTGCTCGAAAACGGCGTGCTCAAGGCCGACTTCAACAGCTACGGCTCGCGTCGCGGCAACCATGAAGTGATGATGCGCGGCACGTTCGCCAACGTCCGTATCAAGAACCTGATGATCCCGGCGAAGGAAGACGGTTCGCGCGTCGAAGGCGGCCTGACGATTCACCAGCCGAGCGGCGAACAACTGTCGATCTATGACGCCGCCATGAAGTATGTCGGCGAAAACACCCCCACGGTGGTGTTCGGCGGCGAAGAGTACGGCACGGGTTCGTCGCGTGACTGGGCAGCCAAGGGCACGCAACTGCTGGGCGTGAAGGCGGTCATCGCGCGTTCGTTCGAGCGTATCCACCGCTCGAACCTGGTCGGCATGGGCGTGCTGCCCCTGCAGTTCAAGGGCTCGGACAGCGCACAGTCGCTGGGCATCACGGGCGAAGAAACGTTCGACATCGAAGGTCTGACGGCCGACATCAAGCCGCAACAGGATGTCACGCTGGTGATCCATCGCAAGAACGGCGAAACGCAAAAGGTGCAAGTCCTGCTGCGCATCGACACGCCGATCGAAGTGGATTACTACAAGCACGGCGGTATCCTGCCGTTCGTGCTGCGTCAACTGCTCGCCGCGGCCTGATTGGCAGTTGGTAGCAAGCAAAACCCGGCCTCGCGCCGGGTTTTGTCGTTATTGGAGACGATTGCGCGCAGGGCGCTGTCATGTCCGAAAATGACTAGCACCGCTTCGGTCTCGCGCGTAGAGTGACAGCCATGTCCTCCCCCTTGCCTTGCCGGCTGCCTTGCCCATGACGCTCGATCCCGAAGTCTGTTACAAGGCCGTCTCCGCTCGCGACCGGCGTTTCGACGGCTGGTTTTTCGTCGGCGTATCGTCCACCGGCATCTACTGCCGCCCCGTGTGTAACGTTCGCACGCCGCGCTTTGAAAACTGCTCGTTCTACGGCAGCGCCGCCGCTGCCGAGAAGGCCGGCTATCGCCCTTGCCTGAAGTGCCGCCCCGAACTCGCGCCCGGCGGCGCACGTTTCGATGCCAGCCGCGAACTCGCCGATGCTGCCGCAGCCATGATCGACGAAGGCTTCCTGAACCGCGCCGGACTCCCGGCCCTCGCTGCCCGCATCGGCATCACGGAGCGCCACCTGCGCCGTATCTTTGCCGACGAATTCGGTGTCTCTCCCGTCGAGTACGCGCAGACGCAACGGTTGTTGCTCGCCAAGCGCCTGCTCACCGATACCGCCTTGCCGGTCACGGAGATCGCCCTCGCCTCCGGCTTCGGCAGCGTTCGACGCTTCAACGGCCTGTTCAAGACACGCTACGGTTTCGCCCCCGGCCGGCTTCGCCTGAACGCTCGTCACGCCGCCCTGCCCGACGGCGATCTCGTCTTCCAGCTTGCCTACCGGCCGCCCTTCGCCTGGCACGCACTGCTCGACTTTCTGGGCGACCGGGCAATTGAAGGTGTCGAACTACGAGAGGGCGACGTCTACACGCGCGCACTGAGTATCGAGCGACAAGACGGGCAAACGGTCGCCGGATGGTGCCGCATCGCGCTGCTGCCGGATCGTCACGCGCTGCAAGTGACGTTGCCGCCGGTGCTGGCCGGCAGCGTGCCGCAGGTGTTGGGCAAACTGCGCCATCTGTTCGATCTGGGCGCGCGTCCAGACGTCATCGACGCGCACCTCGGGCCGCTCGCCACAACGACACCGGGCCTGCGGGTGCCGGGGGCCGTCGACGGCTTCGAGATGGCCGTGCGCGCCGTCGTCGGCCAGCAGATCACGGTCAAGGGTGCCCGGCGCTTGCTCGGGCGGCTCGCACAACGTTTCGGCACGCCCCTGCCCGTGCCGGCGCAAGGTCTGACGCACACCTTCCCCTGCGCCGCACAATTGCTCGCCGTGCCCCCCGAGGCACTGGGCGAAGCCGGTATCATTCGAAGCCGAATTGCCGCCATTCACGGGGTCGCGCAGGCGATCGTCGATGCTCACCTGCGGCTTGACCCGCTAGCGCCACTAGAAGCCACCGTGAAGGCGCTGCTCGCGATCAAGGGCATTGGGCCATGGACAGCGCAGTACATCGCCATGCGTGCCCTTGGCTCGCCCGACGCGATACCTGTCGACGACCTGGTACTGCGTCAGGCGCTGGGCGTGGCCGATGGACGTGCCGTCGCCGCACGCACGACCCGGTGGGCACCGTGGCGCGCGTACGCAGCGCTGCACATCTGGCGGGCGGCGGCGCAGGGACCGACCGGCCAGCCGGTCGAGACTTTGCAGGAGGTGGACACATGATCCGCTACGAAACGTATTACGACAGCCCGCTGGGCGAAATGCTGCTCGTCGCGAACGGCGACGCGCTCACCGGCGTGTATTTCTCGCATCAGAAGTACTTTCCGCAAGACGAGGACGTGCGCCGCAAGGGCGACGATCTTGCCCTGCTCAACGAAGCAAAGCGCCAACTCGACGAGTATTTTCGCGAAGGACGCCGCACCTTCGAACTGCCGCTGGCCCCCGAAGGCACCCCGTTCCAGCAGCGCGTCTGGGCGGCGCTTTGCCGCATCCCGTTCGGCGAGACGCGCAGTTATGGCGATCTCGCTCACGCGTTGGGCGACGCGAACAAATCACGCGCCGTCGGTGCCGCCAACGGGCGCAATCCGATAACGATCATCGTGCCTTGTCACCGCGTGATCGGCGCGGACGGCACCCTCACCGGCTATGCCAGCGGCGTCGAGCGCAAACTCGCGCTGCTCTCGCTCGAAGGCGCTGCGCTGGCCTCGGTCGCCGGCGCAGGCACGGGGGCGACGCGTCGCACGAGGCTGTCGGCGCCGGCCAATCTTGCGTTCGATTTCTGACGATATCCGGCCGCCGGTGTCATGGCGCCCGGCGGGCGCGCGCCCCGGGGACAACGCGATTGGTGCAAGCGTCCCATCAATCGCGTTCACGCATGCCGTACAATCGTGAGTTCATGCATTTCTGCTTTACACACTATGCGCTCACGCACCGCCAAACGACTGACTCCCGACGCCGAAAAACTGGTCGGCCACGCGCTTGCGCTTGCCGCCTCAGGCAGCCGTATCGAAGACCGCTTCTGGGAGGCCCAGCTCGACACGTTGCTCACGCGCGTGCTGCGCACCGGCAACCAGCCGGCCATCGACGCGGCGCTCGATCACCTTCAGGCCAACCACAGCGAGGCTTATGGCGCGCTGGCGGACCTGATCGAATCGCAAAGCGAATCCGCCGAGCCGGAAGCTGAAGGTCAGGTGTGGGACGGTCTGCTCGTCGCCATCCCGATCCTGGCCTGGACGCGTTACGCAATCCCCTCGGGCCCCGTGAAGACCGACGCGCTCATGCCCGTTCGCGCTCATCTGCACGCCCATGTGCTCGCGGAATCGGCGCGCGTGGCCGTCTCGCCGTATCTCTACAGCATCGATCAACTGCCGCGCACGCATTGCGAATCGTGGAAGGTCACGCAGCAACTCGTGCGCGCGGCCGTCGATAATGCCGAAGTCAAGCAGCCGAGCAACGATCTGCCGGAGACGGCCCCGATTCTTGCCGACCCGCGCTTTTTGCTGGCGGCCGTCACGGTCCCCAAGGGAGCGCCGATGTTCCGCTGGCAAGAAGACGGCGCACGTCACGCAGAGCGTGGTCAATGTCAGGAGGCATGGTCGGCTCAGGGCGGGCCGAATCTGAATGCACTACTGCCAGGTTGCGAAATCGAGTGCTTGCTGCCCGACGCGTATTACGCGAGTTGCCGCGAGGCAGACGAGCGCATTCGTCCGCACACGATCCGCACGGCGCTGCGCTATCTCGAAGACGTGCTGACGCTGACCCCGGCCGAGTTGCGCGCTGTCATCGCCGGCTTCGGTGAGCAGAACATCGACGAGTACCGCATCGGCTTCACACAGCGCGGCAGCAACGACGTCATCTACGGCGTCGTGTGGCCGCTGTATGGCCGTGAGAATGGCGAAGTCGAAGGCGGTGCACTCGACGAAGTCACCGACCTGCTCAAGGCCTGTGGTGTGACCGAGATTCGCAAGCATCCGGGCCGTTTCGATCCGGAGTATTGCGACGATTGTGGCGTGCCGCTGTATCCCGACCCGGTGGGCGAAGTCGTCCATGCGGAAATGCCGGAAGACGCCGAACCGAACCGTCCGCATTTCCACTGATCGCCGTCGCGTCGCCATGACGCGTGTCGATGGTAAAAAAATGGCCGTGCGTTATCAGCGCCCGGCCATTTTTGTTGGTGCGAGGCGCCCGCCGAATCAGTTCGATGATGAGGTGAGCGGCGACGGCAGCAGCGTCACGACGCATCGATGAAGCCCATGCCCCGATGCCAGATACTTGCGCTCAAACGGCGTGATGGGGGCAACGCTCGCGGCGTCGGGCGACCACGCTTCGACGACCGGACGCACACCGCTGAGCCACTCGACCGCCAGCGCGAATTCGTCGATGTAGATGTTCCAGTTACTGCGACACTCCAGCACGCCGCCAAGGGCCACCACGGTGGGAAAGACTGCGTGAGCGTGCCAGCGTCGCGCGAGCTGGCCGATTTTCGGCCACGGATTGGGATAGAGGATGTAGTGACGCGCCGGACGAATACCGGCGTCGAACAATTGCCGCCAAAAGTCGACGAGATCGGCGCGCACCCACACGAAGTTCTCGGGCCACACGCCGTCCCACCAATCTTTGCCGCGCACGATGCGGCTCTCCGATTGATCGATACCGATGACGAAGTGATCGGGGAATTGTGTGGCCAGTCGCAAGGTGCTTTCACCGACGCCACATCCCGCATCGATGATGAGGGGTGCGGCTCCGGCGTCGCGCCACGCGGCGACGGCGGCATCGAACGCACCCGCGCTATAGGCGGCCAACGGCTTGCGAAACACCGCATTGCGATGACGGTTCACGAGATCCGCCAGTTTGTCGTGCGGGCCGGTTTGAGCACTGTCGACAGTGCGCGAATTTGCGAACATGCGAAATGAGAAAAACGTGGGGCGTGCAGAGTCGATACCTGAATGCAAATTGGGCGAGTCGCTCGAAACCTCTCGAAATGCGCCGCTATTCGAGCGATTGCGCTGCGCCAGCCGATGACACAATGCGCCCCCTACCCTCGCCGGACAGCAGCGATTCGCGCGAAATCCGCGAGGTCGTCGCTGCATCGGAGCGTCGGTCAGGCACGCATTGTAGCGTGCTGTAACTTTCGCGACGCGCCGTGTTACGTCTACCGGCTTACCCGGCGGGCGTCAGCGCCTTTTTTTCGGTTAAGATGAGAGCCGCTTTGCCGTTGTTTTTCAAAATGCGGTCAAGCCTCTTCGCGAGCGGCGCGTGCCAGCGACTTACCCGGTGAGTCACCGCATGCCCGCATTGCTCTGCAATGCCTTAGCGCCCCCGAGAATTCATTACAGAATGTCGAATCGATTTTTTCAACGCGCCGCAGGCGTCGTGTTGCGAGCCGTGCGCCAGGTCGCAGGTATCGCCGCCGTCACCGCGCCGCTCTGCCTGTCGGCCTTTACGGCCCCCGCACAGGCCTTCACGCTCGAACAGCATCGCGCGCTGGTCGAGCAGTTCATCAACACCCGCCAAGCCGATCCGCTCGTGGCCGATTGCGCGGCGCACGCCAGTTTCGTCGTCGCCACATTGCCCGGCTACGAAAGTGTCGAGTACGGCGAGCACGCGCTCGACCCGGAGCATGCCAAGGTCGCCCCCTGGTCCGGTCCGTTCGGCGACCGCAAGCAACGCGTCGACGTCACGCAGATGGTCGAACTCGACGGCATCGGCAAACGCACCAACGGTCAGACGGACAACATCCACATTCGCTGTGGCTACGTCGATGGCCGCATGATGGGCTTCGATTACACATCGCCGCTGGCGCAGGTCGAACAACCCGCGAAGCGGGCAACACGCGGGAATACGCGCGGCAAGGCGTCTCACGCCACGGCGAAGTCGGGCAAGCGTGGCACGACTGCCAAGTCGTCAAGCGGTAAGTCGTCGGCGAAATCGTCCTCGGCCAAATCGAGCGGCAGCACGGCCAAGAAGAGCACGGCGAAGAAGAAGTCGAACTGATCGCATCAACGCGATCGGCTCGCCAAAGGAAGCACGACGCATGGCGCGTCGTGCTTTGCTGCGCCCCGACATTGCCTTAGGCGTTACGCGTTGTCCGCCTGCATCTGCGACCAGATCGCGGCAAGCATCGACGCGCCCAGGGCAGCACTTCGTGCGCCGCTCCAGCCAACCTGCGCGTCCGGACGATTTGCGTTGTCCTTGAACGGCATTTCCAGCGTGAGCGACAAACAGCCGAAGCGGCGGGCGACCCACTTCGACGCGAGCTTGAGCGACTCGAGACCGTGCTTGCCCGGCGGATAGCCGAACTTGTCCTGAAAGTCGAGGCTCGCGGCTTTCAGGCGCTCGCCGAACGCCTTCTCACGCGCAAGCACTGCGTCGGTCGCCCACTCGACACCATCGTTCCCGGCGAGAAACACATAGGGCAGCGCTTCGTCGCCGTGAATGTCGAAAAACATATCGCAGCCCACCGCCTCGATGGCCGCACGCACGTGATACACCTCGGGACTGCGTTGCAGATCCGGCTCGAGCCACTCGCGATTGAGGTTCGCGCCCGCCGTATTCGTGCGCAGATTGCCACGCGCCGCCCCGTCGGGGTTCATGTTCGGCACGATGTGCAGCACGGCTTCGTCAAGCACGGCCGTGGCGAGCGGATCACCCGCCCAATCCCCTGCCCCCAGCAGACGGCGCAGCAGCCCTTCCACGAACCACTCGGCCATCGTCTCGCCGGGATGCTGACGCGCGATCACCCAGATGTTGCGCTTGCCTGCGCGCGGCTCGCCAACGGTAAGCAACGTCATATCGCGCCCGTCGACGGTCTGCCCCAGTGAGCGCGAACTCACGCGTGGCGAGTTCTGCGCCGTGCCGAGCAGCGCCAGATGACGCTCCTCGGGATACGGCTCGAAATACGCCAGATAGACGCTGTCGTGCGCGGGCGTGAACGACACGGTCATGACCTGAGCGTCGTAGGAAGTCGGCACGCGGAACCAGGTCACTCGATCGTACGACGCCACTGCGCGGTAGTTCTCCCAGCCGCGCGGATAGGACGTCTGCCCCGCGTTGTCGAACACGATGCGGCACGGTGTGCCACCCACGCCCTGCACGCGGAAATGGAACCACTGCGCAAACTCCGCGGCGCCGTCCTGCGGAATGCGAACGTGAATGTCGTCGGCACGCTCGGCGCTCACCACATGGATGGCGCCGCTGTCGAACCTGCTGCTGATGCGCACGGTCATGACTTGTCTCACTGGCGGAAATGAAAAGCCCCGTGACATTGCCACGGGGCCGGGATCGGCTGGCGTCAGGCCACGCGACGGCGGAACACCCAGAGCGAATCGTTCGACACGCTGTCGTCGAACGCATAGCCCTCGCTGTCAAAGGCCTTAAGCTGCTGCACATCGGTCACACCACGCTCGATCGCGTAACGCGCCATCAGACCGCGTGCGCGCTTGGCGTAGAAGCTGATGATCTTGTACTTGCCGCTCTTCCAGTCTTCGAACACCGGCGTGATCACCGGCGCCGCGACCAAGCGGCGCTTGATGACCTTGAAATACTCTTCGGACGCCAGATTCACGAGCACGCGGCGCGTCTCGGCATGCTCCGCGAGCGACGCGTTGATCGTCTGCGTCACGCGCTCTCCCCAGAACGCATACAGATCGCGCCCGCGCTTGTTGACGAAACGCGTGCCCATCTCCAGTCGATACGGTTGCAGCAGATCGAGCGGACGCAGCACGCCATACAGGCCGGACAGGATTCGCAGATGCTTCTGCGCGAAGTCGAGCTGAGTGGCGTTCAGCGAGCGGGCGGCGAGGCCTTCGTACACGTCGCCATTGAAGGCGAGCACAGCCTGCTTGGCGTTGCTCGTGTCGAAACGAGGCGACCAGTCGGCATAACGGGTGGCGTTCAGCGACGCGAGTTGATCGGAAATGCTCATGAGCGAGCCGACCTGAGCGGGGCTCAGTTCACGCAGGCCTTCGATCAGTTCGGCAGCGTCGTCGACGAACTGCGGCACGGTGTGCGTGCTCACGTGCGGCGGCGTTTCGTAGTCGAGCGATTTGGCCGGCGAGAGAACAATTATCATATGGGGTGCAGCGTTCCTGCGAAAACGAGAAACCGCCATTCTATCCAATGCTTCAAAACGCTGTTGCCACGCCCGCCGAGCGGGCCTTCGCCGAGCACATCGATACGCTCGCCACCCCACCGCGCGTGGTCCTCGACACCAATGTCTGGATCGATCTGCTGGTCTTCGACGACCCCATTGTGCGTCCCATGCGCGATGCCCTCGTCGAGCGCCGCCTCACCGCGCTCATGGCGCCGCGCTGCCGCGACGAACTCGCCGTGGTGCTCACGTACCCGCAATTCTCCGCGCGCGAGATCGACAACGCCGCCGCCCTCGCCTGGGTCGATGCCCATACGCAGCGCATCGCGGTGCCGGAAGACGCGCCGCCGCCCGCCCAATTGCCGCTATGCCGCGACCGCGACGATCAGAAATTCCTCGAAGCTGCCCGTGACGGGCACGCACACTGGCTTGTCAGCAAGGACAAGGCCGTGCTGAAGCTGCGCAGCCGCGTGGCGCGTCAGTTCGGTTTTCGTATCGTGACGGCGAGTGCTTTCACGTCGTTGCTCGTCCCGAGCGCATGAATTCCGAGAGCCCGATCGGAATGGCCGGAGAACGGACCAAGGAATGTCCGAAATCGGAAGCCGGGTGACCGGGTGTCGCCCGCATGCAGCGCGCAGCGGCGTTAGAATGACGGCCTGATCACTGCATCGTCCATCGCATAAATGAACGCGCCCCACCCAGCCTCCCTCGCCGCCACCACACCTGCCGCTCAGGCATTGGTTGCCCCGCCGCTCGCCTCGCGTTTGCCGAACGTCGGCACCACCATCTTCACCGTGATGTCGGCATTGGCGGCCGAGAAACAGGCGGTGAACCTCGGACAGGGCTTCCCCGATTTCGCTTGCGACCCGAAGATCGTCGACGCCGTCTCGCGCGCCATGCGCGAAGGCCACAACCAGTACCCGCCGATGGCGGGTGTACCCGCGCTGCGTCAGGCCATTGCCGGCAAGATCGGCAATCTCTACGGGCAGCATTACGACTGGAACACGGAAATCACGGTAACGGCCGGCGCGACGCAGGCGCTGCTCACGGCGATTCTCGCGAGCGTGCATCCGGGCGACGAAGTGATCGTGTTCGAGCCGACGTATGACAGCTACGTCCCGTCGATCGAGTTGGCCGGTGGCAAACCGGTGTTCATCACGCTCGAAGCCCCCGAGTTCCGCATTCCGTTCGACAAGCTGGCCGCCGCGATCACGCCGCGCACGCGTCTCATCCTGTTCAACACGCCGCACAACCCGAGTGGCACCGTGTGGCACGAGCAAGATCTCGCGAAGCTCTCCGAGATCGTGGCGGGCACCGACATTCTGCTGATCTCTGACGAGGTCTACGAACACATGGTGTACGACGGCAAGCGGCACGAGAGCGTGGCGCGCCATCCGGAACTCGCGCGCCGCAGCTTCATCGTGTCGAGCTTCGGCAAGACGTACCATGTGACGGGCTGGAAGGTCGGCTTCGTCGCTGCACCGGCCGCCCTCTCGGCGGAATTCCGCAAGGTGCATCAGTTCAACGTGTTCACCGTGAACACACCGATGCAAGTGGGGCTGGCGGACTACATGCGCGACCCTGCTCCGTATCTCGAACTCTCGGGCTTCTACCAGAAGAAGCGCGACCTGTTCCGCGAAGGATTGGCAGGCACGCGCTTCAAATTGCTGCCGTGCGAAGGCACCTACTTCCAATGCGTGGATTACAGCGCAATCAGCGACATGAGCGAAAACGACTTCGCGCTGTGGCTGACCGGCGAGATCGGCGTGGCGGCAATTCCCGTCTCGGCGTTCTATCACGAGCCGCACGAATCGGGCGTCGTGCGTTTTTGCTTCGCCAAGAAGGATGACACGCTGCGTGAAGCGCTGGCTCGACTGGCGAAGATCTGACCACCAACGACCGCCGGTTGTCAGGTGTCAGCCGTCAGAAAAACGAAGGGCCGCAATCTGGAACATTGCGGCCCTTTTGCTTTATCGCGGTAACGCAGGCGGATCAGGGGGGAGGCCCCACCCTGCCTGACTGTCAGGCGTCGGCTGATTTATCCCGCCTTCTTCGCCTGCTGCGCCTGTTGGTAGGCCTTCTGTTCCGCGCGCATACGCTGGAACGACTCACGTTCGGCGAGCCGCTGACTGTACGCCTTCCAGTCGATGCCGGCCGCCTGCAGGAAGTCTTCGCCATAGACCGCTTGCGTGGCCATGCCAAGGATAGGCAAATGGATGGCGGCGGCAATGTCCACCATCGAGAACGTGTCACCCGCCACGTAGGGGGCGAATTTCGCCAGCCGCTTGAACGCAACGATGTTCCGGCGCAGCAGCTTCTCGGTGCGATTGCGCGTGCCTTCCGACACCGCGCCGCCGAAGAACGCCTGCGTGTACACCTCGCGCACCACGAGTTCCAGATGCAACTCCGTCATCGCCAGCAACTCGCGCTCCTTGGCTTGCTGCCACGGATCGCTGGAGAAGAGCGCGGGAGACGGATACGCCAACTCAAGGAAATCGCAAATCACCTGCGACTCGGACAGAAAACCGTTTTCCGTCTGCAGATACGGCACCTTGCCAAGCGGCGACGATTGCAGCATCCACTCTTCCTGACAGGGGGTCGATTCCGATTCCTCGAAGGGCAAGCCCTTCTCGTACAGCACAACCTTGACCTTGTTGTAGTAGTTACTGATTGGAAAGCCGTACAGCTTCAACATGATGTCTCCCATGCGGCATGACCAGCGCCCCGGTTTGTCGGTGAGGCGCCAACGTCCATGCGCAGTTTCATGATGCGTCCTTTGTGCACCGCCTCAGTGCAGCGGCGGCGTCTCGTTGGCTGCCGGTCGCGGCTCGCACTTGCAGTGTCATCGCCCGGCTACACCGTCGCGACCTAGCGTTTCCCGCGTCTACAGAGGCGGAGAGGGTAGCGAGTGCGACTAGCGGCTTCGCGCATTGTAACGGTATCGCACGATCGTTCGCATCAATGACGCCGCGAACGGCGTCCCGAAATCGCCAGCGAACCGGCCATCTCCCGCCCCGCTGCCGACCGCCCAGCGGAACAAGCGCTGGCAGCCGCAACGAGATCGGCGACAATAGCGGCAACACAATAGGGGCATCGGTTTGCATCGCCGCGCAACTCGGCAGGAAATTCATTTCCCGACCGACCGGTCGGACGATAGAATGACGCATCACGCCGTACGGTGCCATGCGCGCCGGCAGCACGACACCGATCGACGACAATCGACATCAACTTCGAGACACTCCGAATGACTGCATCTTCCTCCCCGGCATCCGCTCACTCTCCGGCCAAGGCTATCGACGTGCTGGGCATCGTCGGTGCTGGCGCCATGGGCCGCGGCATCGCCCAGATCGCCGCACAGGCCGGTCTGCGCGTGAAGCTGTACGACACCAACGCGAAGGCCGTGCAAGCCGCACTGGACGCCCTGCGCGACACGCTGGACAAGCTCGCGGCGAAGGGCAAGATCGAAGCGTCCAGCGTCGAGGCGACGATGGGCCGTTTGCAGGCGTGCAGTGCGCTCGAGGACCTGGCCGACTGCCATCTCGTGGTCGAAGCCATCATCGAAAAGCTCGAGATCAAGCGCGACCTGTTCCGCTCGCTCGAAGGTATCGTCGCGGCCGATGCCATCCTCGCATCGAACACCTCCTCGCTGTCGATCACGGCCATTGCCGCGGCGTGCGAGCGTCCGGAGCGCGTGGCCGGGTACCACTTCTTCAACCCGGTGCCGCTCATGAAGGTGGTCGAGGTCATCGACGGCCTGCGCACCGCCCCCGACGTCGGCGACGCCCTGCTCGCGCTGGGCCGGCGCATGGGGCACACGGCCGTGCGCTGCAAGGACATGCCGGGCTTTATCGTCAATCATGCAGGACGCGGCATGAACACCGAAGGCCTGCGCGTCGCGAGCGAAGGGGTGGCGAGTTTTGCCGACATTGATCGCATCCTGCGCGAGCAAGCGGGCTTCCGCCTCGGCACGTTCGAACTGCTCGACCTCACCGCACTCGACGTCTCGCACCCGGTGATGGAATCGATCTACCACCAATTCTACGAAGAGGCGCGCTTCCGGCCGTCGCCGATCACGGCCGTGCGTTTCGCCGGCGGGCTGCTCGGCCGCAAAGTGGGCGAAGGCTTCTATCGCTACGTCGACGGCAAGCAACAGGTGCCGGCCGAGGCTCCCGCCCCCGACACCCTGCCGGCCAGCGTCTGGGTGAGCCGCGCCGATGCGCGTGGCTTCGCCGCAGTGGTCGAACTGCTGGGGACGACGGGCGTTGCCATCGAAAACGGCGACAAGCCATCAGAGACGGCACTGATCGTTGTCACGCCGCTCGGCCTCGACGCCACGACCTGCGCCGTCGAACAAGGGCTTGACGCTACGCGCACGGTAGCTATCGACACGCTGCTGCCGCTCGCGGGCGCAAAGCGTCACACCCTGATGACCACGCCCGTCACGACACCCGACGCGCGCAACGCCGCCCATGCGCTCTTTGCATACGAGGGCACACCCGTCACGGTGATCCGCGACTCGGCAGGCTTCGTCGCTCAACGCGTGATCGCCACCATCGTGAACATCGGTGCCGATATCGCACAGCAGCGCATCGCCACACCGGGCGACATCGATCGCGCCGTGACACTGGGTCTGGGCTACGCCAAGGGGCCGCTTGCGCTCGGCGATGCGGTCGGTGCGCGCCAGTTGCTCACCGTCCTGCGCAATCTGCAATCGTTCTATGGCGACCCGCGTTATCGCCCGTCGCCGTGGCTTTCGCGTCGTGCGCAGCTTGGCGTGTCGCTGCTTACCGAAGAACAGTGATCCGGAGACTCGACTCATGAGCGCCGAACTGCTTGCCGAACGCGTCGACCAGACACTGGTGCTGACGCTGTCCAACCCCGGAGCACGCAATGCGCTGCATCCGGATATGTATGCCGCCGGGGTCGAAGCGCTGGCCACCGCCGAGCGCGACGCCTCCGTACGGGCCGTAGTGCTGACCGGCGCCGACAACTTCTTCTGCGCGGGCGGCAACCTGAACCGGCTGCTGGAGAATCGTCAGAAAGATCCGTCGGTGCAAGCGGCAAGCATCGATGCGCTCGCCGAATGGATCGATGCGTTGCGCGCGTGCCCGAAGCCGATCATCGCGGCCGTCGAAGGCGCGGCCGCTGGCGCGGGTTTCTCGCTCGCGCTGGCGTGCGATCTGCTTGTTGCGGCCGACAACGCCAAGTTCGTGATGGCCTACGTGAAGGTCGGCCTCACGCCCGACGGCGGCGGCTCGTGGTTCCTCTCGCAAGCCCTGCCCCGCCCGCTCGCCACCGAAATTCTGCTCGAGGGCAAGCCGGTGGCAGCGACGCGTCTGGCTGCTGCGGGACTCGTCAACCGCGTGGTCGCGCCCGGACAAGCCCGCGCCGAAGCGCTGAACTGGGCGACCGATCTCGCACAGCTCTCGCCGAACGCCGTCGGCCGTATCAAGACGCTCATCGAGACCGGCGCCCGCGAGACGCTGACATCGCAGTTGGGGGCGGAGCGCGACAACTTTGTCGCCTCGCTGCACCACGCCGACGGTCTGGAAGGTATCAGTGCCTTCCTTGAGAAACGTCCGGCAAAATACGCCTGAGCGTGTGACAGACGCGCGGCGCACGCGAACCTTCGACGTGCGCCGCCGGTCAACGCTTTGCCGCAGTCGCCGATCGGCTGCCGGTCCGTTCAGGAGAATTTCCGCATGCGTTCACTCGGCCATCCGGGCCCCGATACCGGTCCCTTGACCTTCTCACCACCGCAGCGCCGCCGCATCTATCTGATGCGCCATGGCGACGTCACCTACTTCGACGATAGCGGCAAGCCCATCGACGCCGACTCCGTCCCGCTCAACGAACTCGGGCGCACGCAAGCCAGCGCCGCCGGACGCGCCTTCGCCGCCGAGAAGATCCGCTTCGACCGGGTCATCGTGAGTGGCCTCCCGCGTACGCGTGAGACTGCCGAGCGTGTGCTTGCCGAGACTGGGCAGCAGATCGCTATCGAGACGTGGTCGTGCTGGGAAGAAATTCGTGCCGGCAGCGTTTCCGACCTGCCGCCGGCCGAACTCGCGCAGGCGTTTCTCAGTGCGTTCGACGGCCTGGTGCCCGAAGACACCCGATTCATGAACGGCGAGTCGGTGCGCGAACTGCTCGATCGCGTGGTGCCGCCGCTGGCGGAACTCCGGGCCGATACGTCATGGGACACCGTGCTGCTGGTGTTGCACGGCGGCGTGAATCGCGCGATTCTGTCGCATGCCATGCATCCGCTCGGACGCCTTTTTCTGGGCCAACTCGCCCAGACGCCCGCGTGCATCAACGCGCTCGACGTGGGCGACAAGCCCGAAGACTGGGTGGTGCGCCTGATGAACTTCGCGCCGCCGCAGCCGCTGCATCGCGATAACCGGCTGACGGTCATGGAGAAGATTTTTGCGTCGTTCCTGCGCACGCGAAAGCGAGGATAAGTTCGCAGCAGGCTCAGGATTTTCGGCGGCCGCACGCTTCGAGGCGGCCGCGCGGCAAGTGCATCACGCAGTCGAATCGTCACGATCAACGTAGCACCGGAAATGCAGGAGACAGCATGGCCGAGGAGCTTCCACAGGACTTTTCCGCATTTGCAGGCGAACGCGCACTTGGCGAGCACGCGCCCTTCGATACCGTCGCGCTCGAGCGCTGGCTCATCGCACACGTCGACGGCTTCGCCGGGCCGTTGACCGTCACCCAATTCAACGGCGGCCAGTCCAACCCCACCTATCGCCTGTCCACCCCCGGCGCCGCCTACGTGCTGCGTACCAAGCCTGCACCGGCGGCCAAACTCCTTCCGTCTGCCCACGCCATCGAGCGTGAGTACCGCGTGATGGATGCGCTCGCAGGCACCGACGTCCCCGTCGCTCGCATGCGAGGCTTATGCGAGGACGAAAGCGTGATCGGACTGGCGTTCTACGTCATGGACTTCGTGCCGGGACGCGTATTCTGGGACCCCTCGCTGCCCGGCATGACGGCGGCCGAGCGCAGCGCCATCTACGACGAAATGAACCGCGTCATCTCGGCACTGCACCGGGTCGACTATCGCGCCGTCGGGCTTGAGTCCTATGGCAAACCCGGCGACTACATCGCCCGGCAGATCGCCCGGTGGAGCAAGCAGTACCGCGCGTCGGAGACTGAAACCATCGACGCCATGGACCAGCTCATCGCGTGGCTGCCCGCACATCTGCCTGCCGACGTGCCCGAGCGCACGACCATCGTGCACGGCGACTTCCGTCTGGACAACCTGATCTTCCACCCCACCGAACCCCGTGTACTCGCTGTGCTCGACTGGGAACTGTCGACACTCGGCGACCCGCTCGCCGACTTCAGCTACCACTGCATGGCGTGGCATGTGAGCCCCGGCGTGTTTCGCGGTATCGCCGGACTCGACTGGCAAGCGCTCGGCATTCCCGACGAAAGCACCTACGTCACCCGATATGGCGAGCGCACGGGCATCACGCCGCCCGCGCAGTGGCATTTCTATCTCGCATACAACATGTTCCGTATCGCCGCGATTCTGCAAGGCATCATGAAACGCGTCGTCGACGGCACTGCGGCCAGCCAGCAAGCGCTCGACGCAGGCAAGCGCGCGCGTCCGATGGCCGAACTCGCGTGGGCATATGCACTGCGCGCACAGCGCAGCACAGCCCCGGCCCCTGGTCACGCAGACAGACACTGAACGGAGACCTCATGGATTTCAGCTACAGCCCCAAAGTCGAAGCCTTGTGTGCGCGCCTTTCCGCCTTCTTCGACGAACACATCTTCCCGAATGAACATCGCTATCTCGAAGAAATCGAGATCGCGCGCCGTCAGGGCGACGCGTGGCAACCGTCGCAGGTCATCGAACGCCTCAAGCCGCTCGCCCGGCAGGCAGGGCTCTGGAACCTATTCCTGCCCGACTCCGGGCGCGGTGCGGGCCTGAGCAACGTCGAGTACGCGCCCCTGTGCGAGATCATGGGACAAGTGCCGTGGGCCCCCGAAGTCTTCAACTGCAATGCCCCCGACACCGGCAACATGGAAACGCTCGAGCGCTACGCGACTGACGCGCAAAAAGCGCAATGGCTCGAACCGCTGCTGCGCGGCGAGATTCGTTCCGCGTTTCTGATGACGGAACCGGACGTCGCCTCGTCCGACGCCACCAACGTGCAATGCCGGATTCGCCGTGACGGTGATGACTACGTTATCAACGGACGCAAATGGTGGTCGACCGGCGCAGGCGACCCGCGTTGTGCGCTCTACATCGTGATGGGCAAGACCGACCCGGATGCCCCCAAGCACACACAGCAATCGATGATTCTCGTGCCCTCGGATGCCAAGGGAATCTCGCGCGTTCGCCCGCTCACCGTGTTCGGTTACGACGACGCTCCGCACGGTCACATGGAGATCGAACTCGACGACGTTCGCGTGCCCGCGAGCAGCATCCTGCTCGGCGAGGGACGCGGTTTCGAGATCGCACAGGGACGTCTCGGACCGGGACGCATCCACCACTGCATGCGGCTCATCGGCCTGGCGGAGCGCGCCCTGTCGCTGATGTGTCAACGCACACTCGCGCGCGTGGCATTCGGCAAACCGATCGCCGCGCAGGGCGTAACGCGAGAGCGTATCGCCGAAGCACGCTGCCAGATCGAGCAGGCGCGTCTGCTCACGCTCAAAGCGGCTTACATGATGGATACGGTGGGCAACAAGGCGGCGCGGGCGGAAATCGCGATGATCAAGGTTGTCGCGCCGAACATGGCATGTCAGGTGCTCGACTGGGCGATGCAGGCACACGGCGCGGCAGGGCTTTCGGGCGACTTCCCACTGGCTTACGCCTATGCCAGCGCCCGCACCTTGCGCTTCGCGGATGGCCCGGACGAAGTTCACCGCAATGCCATCGCCAAACTGGAACTGGCGCGTTACCTGAACGCATAGGCCGACACCGGCACTGCTTGCTGACCTCGCGCCCGGCAGAGAAAAACGTTCTGTGGTGTAATTTCCGGGCAGTTTTTCCGGGGGGCGACGCTCGCCCCCCGGCCCGTTTCGTCATCTGAGACACCACCGTGCCGGGCGCCTGACGCGATCGTCGCCACGCCTTGACGGGGAACGGCGTCGACCGACGCCCCAATGAGGAGCCGCAATTGATTCAGGTCTATTCCTGGGCTACGCCTAACGGCCACAAAGTCCACATCATGCTCGAAGAGTGCGGGTTGCCCTACCACGCACATGCCGTCGATATCGGCGCAGGCGATCAGTTCAAGGATGCCTTTCTCGCCATCTCGCCGAACAACAAGATCCCGGCCATCGTCGACGAAGACGGTCCGGACGGCAAACCGATCTCGCTGTTCGAGTCGGGCGCAATTCTGTTGTATCTGGCGGGCAAGACCGGCCGCTTCCTGCCGGAAGACGTGCGTGGCAAGTACGAAACCCTCGAATGGCTGATGTTCCAGATGGGCAGCGTGGGGCCGATGCTCGGTCAGGCGCACCATTTCCGGATCTACGCCCCCGAGAAGATCGATTACGCGATCAAGCGCTACACGAACGAGGCGCGGCGTCTGTATGGTGTGCTCGACAAGCGGCTGAGCAGCCATCCGTATGTTGCTGGCGATATGTACACCATCGCGGACATCGCCATCTGGCCGTGGCTGCGCTCATGGAAGAACCAGGGCGTCGAGCTTTCGGACTTCCCCAACGTGCAGACATGGTTTGAGGCCATCGAGGCACGTCCGGCGGTGCAGCGCGGCATCAAGGTGCTGGCCGACGCGCGCAAGCCTTTGCAAGACGACAAGGCCCGCGAAATGCTGTTCGGCGCGACACAGTACGCGCGCCGCTAAAGCGCGCCGCAGCGCCGGCGCCACCCTCTCCCGCCGGTGCCTTGCCGCACCTCAAGTCCCGGTTCGGCAGGCCATCGCGGGAAGTGGTTTACACTTCGAAACAAACTGCGGTATCGCCGGGACGCGGGCGGTGCTAATCTAGGCGCAATCCGCTCGATACGTACGCGCCACCGAGTCTGTATATCAAGAGGTTTTCAAGGTTTCTCCGACGCGGCCCTCTGCCGTCGTCTCTCGCAGTTCGCAGTCCCTCGCCGCTGGCTTTTGGAAGATCCGGGAGATCCACATATGTCAGGCAAGTTCGAACTCAAGCGTAGCCCGAACGGTGAATTTCACTTTCACCTGCTGGCCGACAGCGGGCACATCATCCTCTCTTCCGAGACTTATAAGGCGCGTGCCTCTGCGCAGAACGGCATCGAGTCCGTTCGCAAAAACTCGGTCGAGGATCATCGTTTCGAGCGCAAGACATCGACGTCAGGCCGCCCCTACTTCGTGCTCAAGGCGCGCAATGGCGAGATCATCGGCCAGAGCCAGATGTTCTCGACAGCCGAGCAGATGGAAGACGGCATCACTCAGGTCAAACGCGACGCCCCGGCGGCGTCGGTGAGCGATTTGTCGCATTGAGTGCTGCGCGGCGGGCCGAAACGCCCGCCGGTCAAGCCGTCTGCCGTTTTTTTTCAGTTGGCTTCAGACGACGCGCTTCAGATAGAGCCCCGTTCCCCGGAACCGGCACACTTCCTCGCCATGCTGGTTCGTGGCTGTCCAGAGCTGCCGCACGATACCGCGATCGGGACGGCTCTTCGACGCGCGAACCTCCAGCGTGCTGCTCGTCACGTTGATCGTGTCCCCTGGGCGCACCGGCTTGAGCCATTCGATCTGTTCGACGCCCGGTGACCCCATGCTCGCCGAGCGCGAGAGCAGCTTGTCGACATTCATCCGCATCATGATGCTGCAAGTGTGCCAGCCACTGGCCACCAGTCCTCCGAAATGAGACTCGCGGCCGGCCAACTCATCGACGTGAAACGGCTGGGGATCGAACTGCCGGGCAAAGTGCACGATCTCGTCTGCCGTGAACGTGTATTCGCCCAGATCGAAGGTGTCGCCTACTGCGAAATCCTCGAAGTAATACTCGAACGTTGCCATCGCGAACTCCTCCGTACGGCGCGCCGGCGTCGTCTGTCGGGCGCGTGAGAATGGAAATGCGTGCAAATGCGTGGAAATAGCGCAGCGATCGCCAGCAAAAGCCAGGACTGCACCGGATGCCGGCGCTGCCGCACCCCGAACCGGCTCCGGCGATGGGCTTACTGTAACGTATCCTTGAAGCCGTCGGGAATGGGGAGCGGCATCACGTCGATGCCCTCCTCCGCCAGCGCCTCGGTCTCTTCCCGAGACACCGTCCCTCGGATATTGCGCTCCGGGGCTTCCCGATAATGGATCTTGCGGGCTTCCTCCGCGAAGTTGCTGCCGACGTCTTCCGTGTTCGCCATGACGTGGCGCACAGCCTTCATCCACAGCGTCTGCAATTCGCGTTTCGCCTCGATGGCGCCGCCCGAAGCGCCGTGCTGCCCCGGCGTGGCCGCTGGCGGCGCGGCATCGGCTCGCGAGGTCGCCCCCGACAAGTTCAGGCGCGGCGCAGACGGCATGCGAACGATCGCCGTATCACCGCAAACGGGGCAAGTCACCAGCCCCCGCGCTTGCTGCGAAAGGTAATCGTCCTCCGAGCCGAACCAGCCCTCGAAGGTGTGCTCGTGTGCACAACGCAAATCAAAAACCTTCATGACGCTATGAATGTGTCCCGGCCCCGCCAGTCGCAAGGCACGAGCTGAAATAATGACGATGGATCAGCGCAGCGGCGAACGCTCGTTCGGCTGCCAGACTCCCGATAATATCTTCTCCAGCCAGAACGCGCCGATGATCGATTTTACGTCCGTTATGCGCCCGTCGCGCACCCACTGCAGCAGTTCGGTCGCAGGCATCTTGAACACGTCGAGAAACTCGCCTTCATCGAGACGCTGCTCGCCAAGCGTGAGGTCGCGTGCGAGCCAGATATCGATGAATTCCGTCGAATACGAAATCACCGGATGAATACGCGTGAGGTAGTCCCAGCGCTTGGCGTAGTACCCGGTCTCTTCCAGCAGTTCACGCTGACCACAGGCCAGACCGCCTTCGGCGTCGTCGAGCTTGCCTGCGGGCAATTCCGTCATCACACGCTCGAGCGGGTAACGATACTGACGCTCCATGAGCACCTGACCGTCTTCGAAAAGCGGAATCACCATGACCGCCCCCGGGTGGGTGGTGTACTCGCGCACGGCTGTCTTGCCATCGGGCAGACGGACGCGATCGCGCTTGATGGTCAGGAATGCACCGTCGTAGACCGTCTCACTCGTAACACATGTCTCAATCAGATGTTGATCGTCGGTTTGACGTTGGGTCATAAGCCCTCCACGGCTGAAAATTGGCGAACCCAAAACAAAACGCCGCCCAAGGGCGGCGTTTTGCAAAGCAGACATCTCAAGCGGCCACCGCCGGTCGATGACGCCACAAATATCGGTAAACGAAGCCCGGAAACGCGAACACGACAAACAGACTCGCCGTCACGGCGTAGAACTCCCAGCCCTGCGAAAACACGTTGCCGATGCCCGATTCGATCAGATATCCGAGGGCGCGCACCACGAAATAGGCCACCACCAGTTCGATCAGACGCAGCCACAGCGGCTTGATCGCCCGCTTGAGCGCAATGAGGCCGAACAGGCGCTGATTCACGAACGGCAGGTTCGCGCCCAGCGCGGCCAGCAGAATCACAAGCGTACCCCCTGCCGACATGCCCATCGTTCTTGCCTCCGCCTGTTTGTCTCTCTTGAGCCGGGCCGGCCATCTCGGCCCGCCCTGCCCGGTTTCCTGTCGGCGTCGTTGCCTTCGCCGACGTCGCGCTTCCGAACGTCCCCGGCCGCTTAGCTGGCCAGCGTCAGTTTGATGGTGCGCAGGCACCAATCCATCAACGAGCCCGGCATCAGGCCCAGATAAACCAGCACCAGACCGTTCAGCGACAGCACGAAGCGCATCGTACCGCTGCCTTCCAGCGCATTGGCGTCTTCCGGCTTGTCGAAGTACATCAGCTTGACGACACGCAGGTAGTAGAACGCGCCGATCAGCGATGCGATCACGGCCACGACGGCCAGCCACACCATACCGGCGTTGACCACGGCTTGCAGCACAGCCAGCTTGGCATAGAAGCCCGCCAGCGGCGGAATGCCGGCCAGCGAGAACATCAGCATCAGCATGACGAAGGCGAACCACGGGCTACGCTGGTTCAGGCCCTTCAGATCCGTGAGGTTCTCGGCTTCAAAGCCCTTGCGCGAGAGCAGCAGCACGATACCGAACGTGCCCAGCGTCGTCAGCAGGTAGATCACGCTGTAGAACAGCGACGAACCGTAAGCGTCGGCGATACCGTCGATCTTGCCGCCGACCACGCCCGAGAGCATGCCGAGCAGCACGAAACCCATGTGCGAGATCGTCGAATACGCCAGCAGACGCTTGACGTTGGTCTGCACGATGGCCGTCAGGTTACCGATCACCAGCGAGAGCACCGCCAGGATGATCAGCATCTGTTGCCAGTCGATCGCCAGCGGCAGCATGCCTTCGACGAGCAAACGCAGCAGCAGTGCAAACGCACCCAGCTTCGGCGCGCCACCGATGAGCAGCGTGACCGGGGTCGGTGCGCCTTGGTAGACGTCCGGCACCCACATGTGGAACGGAGCAGCGCCCAGCTTGAACGCCAGACCGGCGACCACGAACACCACGCCGAACACGAGCACGATCTTGTTCACGGCGCCCGAAGCGATGACTTCGAAGACCTTGGCCAGTTCGAGCGAACCGGTCGCGCCGTACATCATCGACATGCCGTACAGCAGGAAGCCCGAAGCGAGCGCGCCCAGCACGTAGTACTTCATGGCCGACTCGGTCGCGTTCGTCGAATCGCGCCACACGGCAGCGAGGGCGTACAGCGACAGGGACATCAGTTCCAGACCCAGATACAGCGTCAGGAAGTTGTTGCCCGAGATCATCACCGACAGACCCAGCAGCGAGAACAGGCTGAGGACATAGAAGTCGCCACGGGCAAGGCCGCGCGCTTCCAGATACTTCTGGCCGTAGATGAACGTGACGAACGTTGCCAGACCACCGAAGGCCTTGAGCAGGTTCGACATCGGATCGGCGACGAACATATTGCCGAACAGGTAGTGCGATGCCGGGTCCCCGGCATTGCAAGCCCACAGCACGGACACGACCGCAGACGTGATGAGTGCCAGAACGTAGTTCAGCTTGCGCGTCTGGCCGAGGAACGCGTCGCACATCATGATCACGAGGATCATGAGCAGCAGGATGGCCTCCGGCAACGCAGGCAGCAGATTAATGTTTTGCATGATCTAGATGTCCTCCCCGATTACGGCAGCTTGGTCTGCGCCACGTGGGCGAGGAGGTTAACCACGGAGGTGTGCATCAGGTCCGTGAAAGGCTTCGGATAGATACCCATGAACAGCGTGAGTGCAGCCAGCACGGCCAGCATGAAGAACTCGCGCTTGTTGATATCGATCAGCTCACGCACATGGTCGTTGGCGATGGCACCGAAGATCACGCGCTTGTACATCCACAGCGAGTAAGCCGCACCGGTGATCAGCGAAGTGGCCGCCAGCAGGCCCACCCAGAAGTTCAGCTTCACGGCGCCCAAAATCACCAGGAATTCACCCACGAAGCCCGACGTCGCCGGCAGACCGCTGTTGGCCATCGCGAACAGCATGAAGAACGTCGCAAACTTCGGCATCGTGTTCACCACACCGCCGTAATCGGCGATGTTGCGCGAGTGCATGCGGTCGTACAGCACACCGATACACAGGAACATGGCGCCCGACACGAAACCGTGCGAGATCATCTGAACCAGCGCGCCCTGCATGCCGATTTCGCTGAACATGAAGAAGCCGAGGATCACGAAGCCCATGTGCGCAATCGACGAGTACGCCACCAGCTTCTTCATATCGGTCTGCACCAGCGCCACGAGGCCGATGTAGACGACGGCGATCAGCGCAAGCGCAATCATGAAGCCCGACAGGTAGTGGCTGGCGTCCGGGGCGATCGGCAGCGAGAAGCGCAGGAAACCGTACGCACCGAGCTTCAGCATGATGGCGGCCAGCACGACCGAGCCGCCCGTCGGCGCTTCCACGTGAGCGTCCGGCAACCAGGTGTGCACCGGCCACATCGGCACCTTCACGGCAAAGGCCATGAAGAACGCCACGAACAGCAGTATCTGCACGTTCATCGGCAACTTCACCGCGTACCAGTCGGTCAGCGTGAACGAACCCGTTGCGGTGTACAGATAGATCAGCGCGACCAGCATCAGCAGCGAGCCGAGCAGCGTGTACAGGAAGAACTTGAACGCTGCGTACACACGGTTCGGCCCCCCCCACACACCGATGATCAGGTACATCGGGATCAGCGTAGCCTCGAAGAACACGTAGAACAGCAGGCCGTCTTGCGCCGAGAACACACCGATCATCAGCCCCGAGAGGATCAGGAACGCGGCCATGTACTGCGACACACGCTCCGTGATCACTTCCCAGCCCGCGATCACCACGATCACCGTGATGAGCGCGGTCAGCACGACCAGCCACAGCGAGATGCCGTCGATGCCCAGGAAGTAGTTGATGTGGAAACGCTCGATCCAGCTCGTCTTTTCGACGTACTGGAACGCCGGCGTGTTGGCGTCGAAGTTCGAGATCAGCGGTAGCGTGACCAGGAAGCTCACCAGCGAACCGATGAGCGCCAGCACGCGTGCGCCCGTCGGGTTACGGTCATTCCCCACTGCGAGGACAACGATCCCCGACAGGATGGGCAGCCAAATGGCCAGACTCAGAAGCGGTAGCGATTGCATTATTGTTGGCTCCCCCTATTACTTGCCGTTCAACGTCACAAACAGCGTCAGGAGCCCGAGCATGCCGATGATCATGGCGAACGCGTAGTGGTAGATGTAACCGGATTGTGCGAAGCGGATGACACCGGCGAACCAGCCCACCAGACGCGCGCTGCCATTCACGACGGCACCGTCGATGAGACCCTGATCGCCCGCCTTCCACAGGCCGCGGCCAATCTTGAGCGCGCCCTTGGCGAAGACCACTTCGTTGATCTTGTCCATGTAGTACTTGTTGTCGAGCAGATTGTAGATACCCGAGAACTTGTTCTTCAGTGCTTCCGGAATGTCCGGGCGCTTCAGGTAGAAGAAGGCTGCGAGCACGATACCCAGTGCCGACAACGCGATCGGCAGCGTGCCGAACGAGTGCAGCGCCATCGCTACCCAACCGTGGAACTCATGGCTCAGTTCTTCCATCGCCGGGTGGTTCTCGCCGATGAAGATCACGTCCTTGAACGCCACGCCCTGCTTGAAGAATTCGCCGAAGAGCATCGGGGCAATCGCAATCGCACCGATGATGACCGACGGGATCGCCAGCAGAATCAGCGGAATCGTCACGACAGCAGGCGACTCGTGCGGCTTCTGACCCGGTGCCAGACCATGGTGCTCGCCGTGCGAATCCTCTTCCTCTTCCTCGTGATGCGCGTCGTGATGGTCATGGTGCGCCAGACCGAAACGCTCCTTGCCGTGGAAGACCAGGAAGTACATACGGAACGAGTAGAACGCCGTGACGAACACGCTGGCGACCACTGCGAAGTAAGCGAAGCCCGAACCCGGCAGATGCGAGGCTGCCACCGCTTCGATGATCGAGTCCTTCGAGTAGAAGCCCGAGAAGAACGGCGTGCCGATCAGCGCCAGCGAACCGAGCAGCGACGTGATCCACGTGATCGGCATGTACTTCCACAGGCCGCCCATGTTGCGCATGTCCTGATCGTGGTGCATACCGATGATGACCGAGCCGGCGCCGAGGAACAGCAGCGCCTTGAAGAACGCGTGCGTCATCAGGTGGAAGATGGCCACCGGGTAGGCCGACACGCCGAGCGCGACCGTCATGTAACCGAGCTGCGAGAGCGTCGAGTAGGCCACGACACGCTTGATGTCGTTCTGGATCATGCCCAGGAAGCCCATGAACAGCGCCGTGATCGCACCGATGATCGTGATGAACGACAGCGCGGTGTCCGACAGCTCGAACAGCGGCGACATGCGGCTCACCATGAAGATACCTGCGGTCACCATCGTGGCCGCGTGAATCAGTGCCGAGATCGGGGTCGGGCCTTCCATCGAGTCGGGCAGCCAGACGTGCAGCGGGAACTGTGCCGACTTACCCATCGCGCCGATGAACAGGCAGATACAGGCCACCGTAATCAGGCGCCAGTCGGTGCCCGGGAACGACAGGGCCGCGACATCGTTGGCCTTGGCGAACACTTCGCCGTAATTCAGCGTGCCGGTGAAGGCCAGCAGCAGGCCGATACCGAGCAGGAAGCCGAAGTCACCGACACGGTTGACCAGGAACGCCTTCATGTTGGCGTAGATTGCGGTCGGACGCGTGTACCAGAAACCGATCAGCAGGTACGAGACCAGACCCACCGCTTCCCAGCCGAAGAACAGTTGCAGGAAGTTGTTGCTCATCACGAGCATCAACATCGAGAACGTGAACAGCGAGATGTACGAGAAGAAGCGCTGGTAACCGGGGTCTTCCGCCATGTAGCCGATGGTGTAGATGTGCACCATCAGCGAGACGGAAGTGACCACGCACATCATGGTGACGGTGAGCGTGTCGACGAGGAAGCCGATCTCGAGTTTGAGTTCGCCGATGCGAGCCCATTCATAAACGGTGGCGTTGAAGCTCGCACCGTTCATGACGTCGATGAAGGTCATGACCGACAGGACAAACGCGACCAGCACGCCGAGGATCGTGACCGTGTGGGCGCCCGCGCGTCCGACTTGCTTGCCGAACAGACCGGCAATCAGGGAGCCGGCGAGCGGCGCCAGCGGGATCGCGAGCAGCAGGTTGGGATTCAATGTGGATGCCATAACAGCGTTCGCTTTTGTTAACCCTTAAGGCGGTCGAGATCTTCGACGTTGACCGTTTCGAGCTTACGGAACAGCGTGACCAGAATGGCCAGACCGATCGCGGCTTCCGCGGCGGCCACCGTAAGAATGAAGAACACGAATACCTGGCCGGCAATGTCGCCCAGGTAGTGCGAGAACGCGACGAAGTTCAGATTGACCGCGAGCAACATCAGCTCGATGGCCATCAGCAGCACAATCACATTTCTGCGGTTGAGGAAGATACCGGTAATGCTGATCGCGAAGAGAATCGCGCCCAACACCAGGTAATGCGCTAGCGATAACGACATCATGCTGTCTCCTTATTCCGCCGCCGGCTTGTCAGTGCCGGTGGATTGCTGCCGGGCTTCGGCGGGCATCGACACCAGACGCACGCGGTCGCGCGCCTTCACGCGTACCTGCTTGCTCGGGTCGGTCTGTTTGTGATCCTTACGGGTACGCATCGTGAGCGCAACGGCTGCCACAACGGCCACCAGCAGGATCAGACCTGCCACTTCGAAGGCAAAGATATAGTCGGTGTACAGCGCGATACCGAGCGCTTTGGTGTTCGGCACATCGGGGGCCGACACAGCCTTGACCGGTGCGCGCGTGGCGCCGTAGCCGCGCATCAGCACCAGCGACGCTTCGACGATCATGATCGCGCCGACCGTGCTCGCCAGCGGAATGAACTTGCCGAAGCCGCGTCGCAGTTCGTCGAGATTGATGTCGATCATCATCACCACGAACAGGAACAGCACCATCACCGCGCCGACGTAGACGAGCACCAGCATGATCGCCAGGAACTCGGCCTCGAGCAGCATCCAGATCGCCGCGGCGTTGAAGAAGGCCAGCACCAGGAACAGTGCCGACTGCACGGGGTTGCGCGAGGTCACGACCTTCAGGCCTGAGACCACGAGGATCAGCGCAAACACGTAGAAAAGAAAGGTTGTGAATTCCATAATCACCGGGTGTCGCGAGAATTAGCCAACGTCAATTGCCGTACCGGGCGCGCCATCGATCTGCCGCGCCCTGCCCTGCTTAACGGTACGGCGCATCGGCCGCCTTGGCCGCCGCGATTTCGTTTTCGTAACGATCGCCCACCGCGAGCAACATTTCCTTGGTGAAGTACAGATCGCCACGCTTCTCGCCGTGATACTCGAGAATGTGTGTCTCGACGATCGAGTCCACCGGGCAGCTTTCTTCGCAGAAGCCGCAGAAAATGCATTTGGTCAGATCGATGTCGTAACGCGTGGTACGGCGAGTGCCGTCGTCACGCACATCCGACTCGATCGTGATGGCCATTGCCGGGCACACCGCTTCGCACAACTTGCAGGCGATGCAGCGCTCTTCACCGTTCGGATAACGGCGCAGCGCATGCAGACCGCGAAAACGCGGCGACAGCGGCGTCTTCTCTTCCGGAAACTGCACCGTCACCTTACGAGCGAACGTGTAGCGCCCCGTGAGCGCCATGCCCTTGAGCAGTTCCAACAACAGGAAACTGCCGAAAAAGTCCTTGATTGCCCTTACCATGGGATTCCTCTACTCCGTTCGCCTCAGCCCCAGATGTTCCAGGGCGACATGATCCAGCCACCCACCACGATCACCCAAACGATCGTCAACGGCAGGAAAACTTTCCAGCCCAGACGCATGATCTGGTCGTAGCGGTAGCGCGGGAACGTCGCACGCACCCAGATGAACACCGACAGCAGCAGGAACACCTTGAACGCCAGCCAGAATACCCCCGGGATGAACGACAGGAAGCCGAACGGCGCACTCCAGCCACCCAGGAACAACACCGAAGCCAGCGCCGAGATGATGATCATGTTGATGTACTCGGCCAGGAAGAAGAGCGCGAAGCCCATGCCCGAGTACTCGATCATGTGACCGGCCACGATTTCCGACTCACCTTCCACCACGTCGAACGGGTGGCGGTTCGTTTCCGCAATACCCGAGATGAAGTAGACGAGGAACATCGGCAGCAGCGGCAGCCAGTTCCACGACAACAGGTTCAGCCCCATGCCGGCGAACATGCCGTGCTCTTGCGAGCGCACGATGTCCGACAGATTGAGCGAGCCAGCCGTCATCAGCACCGTCACCAGCGCGAAGCCCATGGCGATTTCGTACGAAATCATCTGGGCCGACGCGCGCATGGCGCCGAGGAAGGCGTACTTCGAGTTCGATGCCCAACCGGCGAGAATCACACCGTACACACCGATCGACGAGATCGCGATGGCGTACAGCAGACCGGCGTTCACGTCGGCCAGCACCGCCCCCGGCTGGAACGGGATCACCGCCCAGATCGCAAAGGCCGGCAGCACCGCCATCACCGGAGCGATGGCGTAAATGCCCTTGCTGACTTGCGACGGCGTGATGACTTCCTTGAGCAGGAGCTTCAACACGTCGGCGATCGGCTGAAGCAGACCGGCCGGACCCACACGGTTCGGACCGAGACGCACGTGCATCCAGCCGATGAGCTTACGCTCCCACAGAATCAGGTACGCCACGCACAGCAGCAGGATCACGGCCACAACGAGAATGCGGACCAGCGCCCACACCGTCGGCCAGGCCACGCCCAGCAGTTGCGTGCCGTATTGATTGATGACTTCGTTCAGGCTCATTTACGCCTTCTCCACCGAAATTTCACCGAACATCGCGCCAAGCGCGGCGGACGCCGGCGTGGCTGCCGGAACGCGCACCACGTTGGCAGGCAGCGTTTCCGAGCGAGCGGCCGGCAGCGTAACCACGGCATCGCCCTGACGCACGCGCACGGCGTCGCCGGCAGCGAGGCCCAGGCTGTCGAACAGTGCCGCCGGCAGCGTGGCACGCAGCGCTGCCTTGGCATCGTTCGTCAGTTGCAGCGACGGCGCACGGCGCACCAGTGCATCGGCAGCGTAGATCGGCACATCGGCCAGACGCTCCAGCCCCTGACCCGCCGCCTTCGGCGCAGTCAGTGCAGCCTTGGCGCGGTTATCGAGCGAGGCCGCCGAGAAACCGGCGAGGGCTTCGTCGCGAACCTGCTCGGCCGTGTCTTGCTCGAAGCCTTGCAGCTTCAGCAGGTTACCCAGCACGCGCAGCACCTTCCAGCCCGGACGCGTTTCGCCCAGCGCACGCACCACACCGTTGAAGTGTTGCGGCAGACCTTCGGCGTTGACGAACGTACCGGCGGTTTCCGTGAACGGCGCGATCGGCAGCAGCACGTCGGCGTAGTCGAGGCCATGCTTGAACGGCGAGAGCGAGACAACCATCTTCGCGGCGCTCAAAGCCGTGAGTGCTTGCTTCGCATCGGCCGAGTCGTACTCCGGCTCGGCGTTGAGCAGCAGGTATGCCTGACGCGGCTGCGCGAACAGCGCGGCTGCGCCCTTCGCGTTCGTGGCCTTCACTGCGTAGCCGCCGACCGTGTTGGCGCCTTCGGTCAGGAAGCCCAGCGTGGCGCCGGTGATGTCAGCGATCACTTGCGCGATGGCGTGCAGTTGCGAGAACTGCGGATGCTGCACAGCGGCGTTACCCAGCAGAATTGCGCGACGCTCACCGTTCACCAACGACGCAGCGATGGCCTTGGCCGTATCGCTAGCGCTCACACCGGCCAGCTCTGCCGGAGCGGCAACGCCCTTGGCAGCGGCAGCCGCCACGGCGATACCGGCCAGTTCGCTCACCCAGGCGCTCGGTGCGGCGATGATCTTGTTGGCGAGCTTCACCAGCAGATCGTCGTCCGAGCCGTGCAGCACGTTGAGTTGGCCACCGGCCTTCACAGCGGAGCGCAGACGCGAGGCGAACAGCGGATGATCCTTGCGCAGGAACGAGCCGACGACCAGTGCGCTTTGCAGCGTGTCGAGTTCTGCGATCGGCAGGCCGAGCCACGGTGCGCCCTGGGTGCCGCCCGATACATCCGTCTGACGCAGACGGAAGTCGACGTTCTCGCTGCCCAGTGCGCGCACGAACTTCTGCAACAGGTGCAGTTCTTCGAGCGTGGCATGCGGCGAGGCCAGTGCGGCGACGGCGTCGGCGCCGAAGTCGCGGATGATGTCCGTCAAACCGTGACCGACGTACTCGAGCGCCGTCTGCCAGTCGACTTCGTGCCACTCACCGCCTTGCTTGAGCATCGGCTTGGTGAGGCGATCGTCGCTGTTCAGACCTTCGTACGAGAAACGGTCCTTGTCCGAGATCCAGCATTCGTTGACCGCTTCGTTCTCGAGCGGCACAACGCGCATGACCTTGTTGTTCTTCACTTGCACCACGAGGTTCGCGCCCACGCCATCGTGAGGGCTCACCGACTTGCGGCGCGACAGCTCCCACGTACGGGCGCTGTAACGGAACGGCTTCGACGTCAGCGCACCGACCGGGCACAGGTCGATCATGTTGCCCGAGAGTTCGGAGTCGACCGTCTTGCCGACGAACGACGTGATTTCCGAGTGCTCGCCGCGCCCCAGCATGCCGAACTCCATGACGCCGGCCACTTCCTGACCGAAACGCACGCAGCGGGTGCAGTGGATGCAGCGCGACATCTCTTCCATCGAGATGAGCGGGCCCACGTTCTTGTGGAACACCACGCGCTTCTCTTCCTGATAGCGCGACGCCGACTTGCCGTAACCGACGGCCAAGTCCTGCAGTTGGCACTCCCCCCCCTGATCGCAGATCGGGCAGTCGAGCGGGTGATTGATCAGCAGGAACTCCATCACCGATTGCTGTGCCTTCACAGCCTTCTCGGAGTTGGTGCGCACGATCATGCCGTTGGCCACCGGCGTTGCACAGGCCGGCACGGCCTTCGGGGCCTTTTCGACCTCGACCAGGCACATGCGGCAGTTCGCAGCGATGGACAGCTTCTTGTGGTAGCAGAAGTGAGGAATATAGGTGCCATTCTTCTTGGCAGCCTGGATCACCATGCTGCCTTCGGGCACCTCGACCTTTTGGCCGTCAATTTCGATTTCAACCATAGCGGTTCAATGCCAAGCGTCAAAAGGGATTAGTGAGCGCCGACCAAGCAATGCTTGTGCTCGACGTGGTAGGCGAACTCGTCCCAGAAGTGTTTGAGCATGCCGCGCACCGGCATCGCTGCGGCGTCGCCCAGCGCGCAAATGGTACGGCCCATGATGTTCTCGGCCACCGAGTTGAGCAGGTCCAGATCTTCCTTGCGGCCTTCACCGTGCTCGATACGATTGACCACGCGCCACAGCCAGCCCGTGCCTTCACGGCACGGCGTGCACTGACCGCACGATTCTTCGTAGTAGAAGTACGACAAACGCAGCAGCGAGCGCACCATGCAGCGTGTCTCGTCCATCACGATCACGGCGCCAGAGCCCAGCATCGATCCAGCCTTGGCGATGCTGTCGTAGTCCATCGTGGTTTCCATCATCAACCCGGCCGGCACGACCGGTGCCGACGAGCCGCCCGGAATCACGGCCTTGAGCTTCTTGCCGCCGCGCATGCCACCGGCAAGTTCCAGCAACTCGGGAAACGGTGTGCCCAGCGGCACTTCGTAGTTACCCGGCAGCTCGACGTCGCCCGACACCGAGAAAATCTTGGTGCCGCCGTTGTTCGGCTTGCCCATTTCCAGATACTGCTGAGGGCCGGTGGCCAGCAGGAACGGAACCGCCGCGAACGTCTCGGTGTTGTTGATGGTCGTGGGCTTGCCGTACAGACCGAAGCTCGCCGGGAACGGCGGCTTGAAACGCGGCTGGCCCTTCTTGCCCTCGAGCGACTCGAGCAATGCGGTTTCTTCGCCGCAGATGTACGCGCCATAGCCATGGTGAGCGTGCAACTGGAACGAGAAGTCTGTGCCGAGGATGTTCTCGCCCAGATAACCGGCGGCACGCGCTTCCTCGAGCGCCGCTTCGAAGCGTTCATACACTTCGTAGATTTCGCCGTGGATGTAGTTGTAACCGACGGTGATGCCCATGGCGAAACCGCCGATGGCCATGCCTTCGATCAGCGCATGCGGGTTGTAGCGCAGGATGTCGCGATCCTTGAACGTGCCGGGTTCGCCTTCGTCCGAGTTACAGACAAGGTACTTCTGACCCGGGAACGCGCGCGGCATGAAGCTCCACTTCAGACCAGTCGGGAAGCCTGCGCCTCCGCGGCCACGCAGGCCCGATGCCTTGACGTCGGCAATGACCTGCTCCGGCGTGAGGCCTTCCTTCAGAATGCGTGCGAGCTGCTGGTAACCACCGCGCTTGACGTAATCTTCCAGATGCCAGTTATCGCCATTGAGGCCAGCGAGAATCAGCGGCTTGATGTGACGGTTGTGCAGCGACGTCATGCTTTCTCTCCCGCGGCACCCTTGGCCTTGAGCTCGTCGATGAGCGCGTCGACCTTGGCTTCGTTCATGAAGCCGCACATGCGGTGGTTGTTCACCAGCATGACGGGGGCATCGCCGCAAGCGCCCATGCACTCACCTTCCTTGACCGTGAAGAGACCATCCGGCGTGATGTCGTTGTACTCGACACCCAGCTTCTCCTTCAGGTACTTGGCCATCTCTTCGCCGCGCGTGAGCTGGCAAGGCAGGTTCGTGCACACGGTCAACTTGAACTTGCCCACGGGGCTCGTGTTGAACATGGTGTAGAAGGTTGCGACCTCTTGCACCGCGACTGCGGGCATCTCGAGGTAGTCCGCCACGAATTGCATCACTTCGGGCGACAACCAGCCTTTCTCGACCTGCGCTACGGCAAGTGCGTGCATTACCGCCGACTGTTTCTGCTCGGCAGGGTATTTGGCAACGGCACGGTCGATTTTCTTCAGGGCTTCGGGAGAAAGCATTTCCGATCCGACGGTTCTCTAAAACGTTATCCCCGCTCGTGCCAGCGCGGGCGAGCCGATCATCTCGGCTGCCCGCAACTCACAGGCACGGCAACTGGAACGGCAATGGTATCGACCTGCGAAACCCTGCCGAATTAACACTGCGGGCGCCTGGGGCGCCCGCTGCGCATTTAGCGATCAATCTCGCCGAACACGATGTCCTGGGTACCGATGATTGCGACAGCATCTGCAATCATGTGACCCTTTGCCATCTCGTCGAGCGCAGAAAGGTGGGCAAAGCCCGGCGCGCGAATTTTCAGGCGGTACGGCTTGTTGGCACCGTCCGACACCAGATAGATGCCGAACTCGCCCTTCGGGTGCTCGATAGCGGCATACGTCTCGCCGGCGGGCACGTGGAAGCCTTCGGTGAAGAGCTTGAAGTGGTGAATCAGCTCTTCCATGTTCGACTTCATTTCCACTCGCGACGGCGGCGCCACCTTGTGATTGTCCGTAATCACCGGACCTTCGTTGGCACGCAACCATTTCACGCACTGACGAATCAGGCTGGCCGACTGGCGCATTTCTTCAACGCGCACCAGATAACGGTCGTAACAATCGCCTTCCTTACCCACCGGGATGTCGAACTCGAGGCGGTCGTACACTTCGTACGGCTGCTTCTTGCGCAAATCCCAGGCAATGCCCGAGCCACGCAGCATCGCACCGGAGAAGCCGAGCTGCATGGCACGCTCGGGCGACACCACGCCGATACCGACCAGACGCTGCTTCCAGATACGGTTGTCGGTGAGCAGCGTTTCGTACTCGTCGACACACTTCGGGAAGCGGATGGCGAAATCTTCGATGAAGTCCAGCAGCGAGCCTTCGCGCGCTTCGTTCATCTTCTTGATCGCACGCTCGTTGTGGAACTTCGACGCACGATACTTCGGCATCGTGTCCGGCAGATCGCGGTACACACCGCCCGGACGGTAGTAAGCCGCGTGCATACGTGCACCCGAAACGGCTTCATACACGTCGAACAGATCTTCGCGCTCACGGAAGGCGTACAGGAACACCGCCATCGCGCCCACGTCGAGCGCATGGGAGCCGATCCACATCAGGTGATTCAGAACGCGCGTAATTTCGTCGAACATCACGCGGATGTATTGTGCGCGAATCGGCACTTCGACGCCGAGCAGCTTTTCGATCGCCATCACATAGGCGTGCTCGTTGCACATCATCGAGACGTAGTCCAGACGATCCATGTACGGCACGGATTGCAGGAACGTCTTCGATTCGGCGAGCTTTTCGGTCGCGCGGTGCAACAGGCCGATGTGCGGATCGGCGCGCTGGATCACTTCGCCGTCCAGCTCCAGCACCAAGCGCAGCACACCGTGCGCTGCCGGGTGCTGCGGACCGAAGTTCAGAGTGTAGTTCTTGATGTCTGCCACAAGGCCACCTTAATGTTTCAGACCGGCGTAATGCTCTTCGCGGATGATGCGCGGCGTAATTTCGCGCGGCTCGATCGTCACCGGTTGGTAGATCACTCGCTTCTGTTCCGGGTCGTAACGCATCTCGACATAACCGGACGTCGGGAAGTCCTTGCGGAACGGGTGACCGATGAAACCGTAGTCCGTCAGAATACGGCGCAGATCCGGGTGACCCTCGAACACGATACCGACCAGATCGAAGGCTTCACGCTCGAACCAGTTGGCCGAACTCCACAGATCGATCAGCGATGCCACGACCGGCAGATCGTCTTCCGGTGCGAACACGCGCACACGCAGACGCCAGTTGTGGGTGAGCGAGAGCAGATGCGAGACGGCGGCATAGCGCGGGCCGTCGTAGGCACCCTCGCCATAGGCCGAGTAGTCCAGGCCGGCAACATCCATCAATTGCTCGAACTTCAGCTCGGGATGATCGCGCAGCGTGCGCGCCACTTCGAGATAGTCGCTTGCCTTGACGGTCAACGTCAGCTCGTCGAGGGCTTCCACCAACTGCTCGGCACGAGTGCCAAGCACGTTTTGCAGGGTGGTCTTGAGTTGTTCTAGTGTAGACATGGGCGGGGGCGGTTATTTACGCGCGATCGTCGCAGTCCGCTTGATCTTCGACTGCAACTGGATGATGCCGTAGACAAGCGCCTCGGCCGTGGGCGGACAGCCCGGCACGTAGACGTCGACTGGCACGATGCGATCGCAACCGCGCACCACCGAGTAGGAATAGTGATAGTAACCGCCGCCGTTGGCGCACGACCCCATCGAGATCACCCAACGCGGCTCGGCCATCTGGTCGTACACCTTGCGCAGCGCGGGCGCCATCTTGTTGCACAGCGTGCCGGCCACGATCATCACGTCCGACTGACGCGGGCTCGGGCGGAACACCACGCCAAACCGGTCCAGATCGTAACGCGCCGCGCCGGCGTGCATCATTTCAACGGCACAACACGCAAGGCCGAACGTCATCGGCCAAAGCGAACCCGTGCGCGTCCAGTTGATGAGTTTGTCAGCCGTGGTGGTGACGAACCCTTCGCGCAAAACCCCTTCGATGCTCATATGCTTACCCTGAATCCTTCTGCAATGCTGCCAATACGTTGACGGTCTTATTCCCAGTCAAGCGCACCGCGCTTCCACAGGAACACGAAACCGACGAGCAGTTCAAGCAGGAAACCCATCATGGAGATAAAGCCCACCCAGCCGATATCGCGCAGGGCCACGCCCCACGGAAACAGAAATGCCGTTTCCAGATCGAACAGGATGAAAAGGATGGCGACGAGATAGTAGCGCACATCGAACTTCATGCGCGCGTCTTCGAAAGCCTCGAAGCCGCACTCGTACGGAGAGAGTTTTTCGCTGTCGGGTTTGTTGGGGCCGAGGAATTTACCAACCCCAATCAGTACCGCCCCAAGACCGCCACCTACCAGAAGAAACAGCAGGACGGGATAATAGGTTCCGAGGTTCAACTCTACCCTCTTTCGGTTAGTTCAAAGAACCGCTCTCGTCGATGGCGTGGGGACCGGAAAGCGGATGAACGGTGAGCACAAAATAAAATGCCAGCCAAAGCATAAACGCAAGGCTGGCATCGTAGAACTGTGGTGCCGACGGCGAGACTCGAACTCGCACAGCTTTCGCCACTACCCCCTCAAGATAGCGTGTCTACCAATTTCACCACGTCGGCATTCATAGTCTGCAATCCGCTGTCACTTACGAATCGCTTCAAGACCGCTATAGTAGCGCCCTTCCACCTTTTGTTCAATGCACAAATCGATTTTTTTTCGATTTTCTTTACAGCTTATTACTTGTCACAAAGCTATCGTCAATTACTTGGGCACGCCCTGCGGATTGGCCACAGAAGCCGGTGCCGGAATGCTTGCCGCAGCAGGTGCCGACGCCGTTGCCGGCGAAGTCGCGGCAGGCAAATTACCAAGGACACCGATGTTTGCTGCCGGCTTATACGAACCGAGATACGTGAGACCCAGCGTGGTCACGAAGAATACGGCCGCCAGAACTGCCGTGGTACGCGACAGGAAGTTCGCAGAGCCCGATGCACCGAAGAGACTGCCCGACGAACCGCTACCGAATGCAGCGCCCATGTCGGCGCCTTTGCCATGCTGAAGCAACACCAGACCGATGATGCCCAGCGCCGAAAGCACCTGCACCACGATCAACAACGTTTTCAACAACCCCATCTCATCACCCGTATAGAAAAATCCGATTTGCAGTGCATTTTTGATGCACCGCATCATGACTATTTCGTGCCATGACGAAGCATGGCATTGGCAATCAGCGCGACAGTCCCGCCTCGCAAATCGCCAGAAAATCGACCGCCTTCAATGCCGCACCGCCGATCAGACCGCCATCGACGTCCGCCATTGAGAACAGCTCGGCCGCGTTGTCCGGCTTCACACTGCCACCGTACAACACCGCCACATCCGTGACCGCCTCACCCTTCGCGCGCAACAGCGAACGCAGATGGGCATGTACTTCCTGCGCCTCGGCCGAGGTTGCCGTCTTGCCCGTACCAATCGCCCAAACCGGTTCGTAAGCGACAACGATCCGCTCGGCCTGCTCCACCGTCAGCGCTGCGAGTACCGCCTCGAGCTGACGCGTCACCACCGCCGTCGTCTCACCGGCCTCGCGCTCGGCAAGCGTCTCACCCACACATACGATCGGCGTCATGCCCGCATCGAGCACGCGCACCGTCTTGCCAGCAACATTCGCATCGGTCTCGGCGTGATACGTGCGACGCTCCGAGTGCCCCACGATCACGAACTGCGCACCGAACTCGGCAATCATCGGCGCCGCGACTTCGCCCGTGAAGGCACCGCTCAACTGCGCCGAGACATCCTGCGCACCAAAGCCCAACACCTGCCCCGAGAGGCGAGTCTGGCATTGTGCGAGATAGGGGAACGGCACGCACACGGCCGCAATCACGCCCGGCGCGCTCAGCACCGGCGATGCCAGCAGGTCGCCCAGAAGCGCCTCGTTGCCGGCCAGACTGCCATGCAGTTTCCAATTGCCCACGACGAGCTTGCCAGCCTTGCGGCTGATGGTGCGAGCCGAAGCTGCGGTACCAGTTGTCACGCCTTATCCCCCAATGCGTATGGACGAAAAACCTCTCATTCTAGTGCGTCCAGGGCATGGGGGTCAATTTCGATGGCTTTCTAACGCGAGAATCCGCATGAAACACGCATTTCACGCGGATTCCCACCATCAATCGACGCAGGCGTGCTTACCAGGTCAGCACGATCTTGCCGACGTGCGTACTGGTTTCCATCAAAGCATGGGCTTTGTCCGCTTGTTCGGCCGGGAACGTCTGATAAATCACCGGACGAATCTTGCCTGCCGCAAACAGCGGCCAGACGTTATCGTACAGGCGCTGCGCGATGGCCGCCTTGAATGCTACCGAGCGCGGGCGCAGCGTCGAGCCGGTCACTGTCAGGCGGCGGCGCAATAGCGCGCCCATATCCAGCGTGGCCTTGCTCCCGCCGAGCAGCGCGATGATGGCGATGCGTCCGTCAAAGGCCAGCGCCTGTACTTCACGCGGCAGATAGTCGCCGCCCACCATATCGAGCACGACGTCCACGCCGCGATCCTGGGTGAGTTCCTTGGCGATGGCGACGAAATCCTCGGTCTTGTAATTGATGCCCCGCTCCGCGCCAAGTGCTTCGCATGCGCGAGCCTTCTCGTCGGAACCGGCGGTTGCGAACACGCGATGGCCGAGCGCCACGCCAAGCTGGATCGCCGTCACGCCGATACCGCTCGTTCCCCCTTGCACCAGCAGCGTCTCCTTCTCGCCCGTCTCGGTCTCACCGAGGTGAGCGCGATCGAACACGTTGCTCCACACCGTGAAGAACGTTTCCGGCAGCGACGCCGCCTCCACGTCCGACAGCCCTTCCGGCACCGGCAGCACCTGTGCGAGCGGCGCGGCGCAATACTCGGCATAGCCACCGCCCTGCACCAGCGCGCACACGCGCGAACCGATCTTCAGACCCCAGCGGTTGTCTGCCCCATCGAGCGCGCCTTCGACGATCTCGCCAGCGACTTCGAGTCCGGGCAGATCCGAGGCGCCCGGCGGCACCGGGTACTGACCGATACGCTGAAGCACGTCCGGACGGTTCACTCCCGACGCCGCCACCTTGATAAGCACTTCGCCCGGCTTGAGTTCGGGACGCGGCCGCTCGGTGGGCTTGAGCACTTCCGGTGCGCCGTACTGCGTGATCTCGATCGCCTTCATCGTGTCTGTCCTCGGTTTCGGGGGCGAAGTCCTCGCATCGAAGCGGGTCGCCCGTCTCGTTGGGGTCGTGAGGATGATGCCTGCGCCGCGCGCCTTCAAGCGCACCGGCCATGACACGCACCCTCGGTAAATTGTGTCGAGCCGGTACCTTATCACCGACAGCGCGATCGTGTTGGCCGACGAAGCGAACCTCGCGCTCGTTCTCGATCAATCGGAATTATTCGGGACGTTGGCACGACATTGGCAACGTGCTCGCAGTTGGTTTGGTTTGCGCGACGTGAACCGACGCGCTCACTGTCTGGTTGACGGGCGCGTCGCGTGGGATCGTAACGACCTTGTGCGACGCGCCGGATTGTGCCCAAAAGGAAGAAGCCGGCGGTTCGGGGCAAGCCAGCGACGCCTACCTCGGAAAGACCGTCAGGCGACGCCTTCCCCCCCTTCGTCGATCAGCCCGTGCCGAATGGCGTAGCCGATCAGGTCTGCACTATCGTCGAGCGCGAGTTTGTGCAGGATATTTGCGACGTGTGCTGCGATCGTTCGCTCGCTCGAATGCATGACATCAACGATCTCATTGACGGCCAGGCCGTCGACCAGCATATGAAACACTTCGTTTTCGCGAACCGACAAACTCAGATACCTCGGATTGTCGTCGCGTCCCTCGGTACGCTGCCGCGACCGCGGCGCCCGATGCGATGCCCGCGGTGGCTCACGGCGCGCCCCAGCCTCGCGCCACCCTGCGTCGGAAGCCGCCCGCGTGGTTACCCGGCTTCGTCCGCCTTCGAGTTTCATGCCCGCCTCCTGTATGAACACTTTCGCTCGCCGGCTCCATCGACTGCGGTAAGCAGTCAACGTACGGCGTCGTTCATTGTGCGACAGACAATTCACGCTCGTAACTTCACAGAAGCTCATCGCAATGGCGTGTTCGATTGCCGTTGCCTAATACGCGACGCTCACCGCAGGCCAACCCTCCCGGCAAACGCCAGCGCATTACCGTCGACATCCGCGAGACATCTCGCCGCCCCGGTGAGCGCCCGCTCACGCGAATCGGCCGGGCGCACCATCGCCGAGCACGAAGCGCCCGCGTCCGCCGTGTTTCGCGTTGTAGAGCGCGCGGTCTGCGGCCTGGAACAGCATGTCGGGCGTCTTGTCCTCACCACGCGCGACCATCGCCACGCCGACACAGGCCCCCACACTCACCTCACCGACGGACAGCACCATGGGCCGCGACGCCAGATCGAGAATCGACATCGCCGTGCGCTCGACGTCGACGACATCCTGAACATCCCCCATGATGACGGCAAATTCGTCGCCGCCGAAACGGGCGATGGCATCGCTCTCACGCACGCTCGCCACAAGCCGCTTGGCCAGCCGCCGAAGCAGTTCATCACCCAGCGCATGGCCCCAGGTGTCGTTGACCACCTTGAAACGATCCAGATCGACGAACAGCAGCGCCTGCGCCCCGGCGCCTTCGCGCGCACGTCGCACGGCGTTGGCCAGCGCCTGATCGAATCCCTTGCGATTGAGCAGCCCCGTGAGGTGATCGGTGTGCGATTCACGTCGCCAGCGCCGCTCGTTCGAACGCTCTACGGTGATGTCGCGCACAAATACGTGAACGCCGGCGAGCACATTCTGCGACGCCCACTCCGGTTGATAACTCACTTCGAAGCAGCGATACGCCGCGTCTTCGCCGAAATCCCAGACGAAGGTGGCGGCCTCGCCGGCGTATGCCCGCGACAGGTAAGGCGCAAACTCACGATACAGCGACGGGCCAAGCAACTCGCGCGCCGTCGCGCCGAGAATGCGCTCGCGCGAGTGGCGCAATCGCTGCTCACAGGCCCGGTTCACGAACGCGAAGCGCTCTTCACCATCGAGAAACGCCACCAAATAGGGCACGCGGTCTGCGATCTCCTGCATGCGACGCACGTGCGCGCGTGCCGCCTCGCGCGATATTTCCAGTGCCTCCGTACGATCGCCCAACTGTTCCATCATGTCGCGAAACGTGTTCGCGAGTGCCCCGATCTCGTCGGCACGCTGCACGGGCAGCGATTGCACGGCGCGCATATCGCCGGCGCTGCGCTGTACGAGGTTGCGCAGCGTGTCGAGCGGATGCAACATGCGCCGCGCCATCCACCACATCGCAAACGCCGCAATACCGATGGCGGCGATCGCGAGCATGATGACGCGCCGCCGCACCCGCGCGAGCGGATCGAAAGCTTCGGCACCGGGCACTACCGCCACGACCGACCACCCCGTCGTCGTCATGGTCGCGCGCGCGACCAGCGGGTGCATGTGGACGATCTCGTGCTGGCCGGGATCGCGTATACCGCACAACGTCTGCTCCGGCCCCACCGGGGTGAGAATCTTTGTCACATCGGCCTGAATGACGTACCGTGCCGGATTCTCGTTGGTGACCAGGCAGTAACGCCCCGTCTCGCCGATCGCGTTGCTCGCCAGATCAACGATAAAATTCTGCCGCAGCAAATTGACTGCCCCGCCGATCACGGCCATCACCTTACCCTGCGCGTCGGTGACAGGCACAGCGAGCACGATGCCCGGCGAGCGCGTGATCTTGCCCGCAATCACGCTTGAGGCGGCCTGCGGCGCGCCCGCGAGCAGTTGCTGGAAGTAATCGCGATCGGCAATATTGAAGGGCGTGGCGGGGAACGTCGAGTCGTAGAGCACGCGGCCGTCGGGAGCGGCCACGAAAAGTGTGTTGAACGTCTCCGGCATCGACACCGACATGCCGGCAAAGGTGTCGAACTGCGCGGGCGTCATGGCGTGGAGATCGCCAATATGGCGGGACATACGATGCAGCGCGAGAAACTTTCCCCGCAATTTGTCGTCGAGCTGGTCGGCCACGAGCTTGACCTGCGAGTCAAGCTGCGCCTGCATCGAGTTTCGCAATTCCCCGTAAACGAAAAACTCGATGCCAACGGCCACACCGACGATCAATACCATCGAGACGAGCGCTGTCGCCAACGCGACTCGTCCCTTCAACGACTTCACCATACTGACCCGTGCGAGAGTAGCTTGCGCTGCTTTTTGGTAATTTTTGCGGAGCTTACCACCCGAAACGGCACATTTTCGGGAAACTTGAGAATAATTCGCCCCCTTCATGTGACATGTTTACCGACACCTGAAGGCAACATCGCAGCACGTCGCATGACGGGCCGGGTCAAACCCGTCGTAAAATTGCGCATCCAACGCGCCACGATGGTGCGAACCGGCGCGCTGCATGCCGGCTCACCGCGAGATCCTCCGGCAGGTGCCACCTGCCCAAGGCATCGTGACCCGACTCGCCCGACCCGAATTCATTCATGACGAGCACCCAAGCTACCCCTGCCCCCGCCTCCACCGCACCGATGACGCCGATGATGCAGCAGTACACACGCATCAAGGCCGAGCATCCGAACATGCTCGTCTTCTATCGCATGGGCGACTTCTACGAGCTGTTCCATGATGACGCGGCCAAGGCGGCACGCCTGCTCGACCTCACGCTTACCGCGCGCGGCCAGTCCGGCGGTCAACCGATCCGCATGGCCGGCGTTCCCCATCACGCCGTGGAGCAATATCTGGGCAAGCTGGTCAAGCTCGGCGAATCGGTCGCCATCTGCGAGCAGATCGGCGACCCGGCCACCGCCAAGGGCCCCGTGGAGCGCAAAGTCGTGCGCATCGTTACCCCCGGCACGCTGACCGACGCCGCGCTGCTCAGCGACAAGGTCGATCAGTATCTGCTCGCCGTGCAGATACCCCCGGCCCGGCGCGCCAGCGAATGCATCGCCGGCCTCGCGTGGCTGTCGCTCGCCAGCGGCGAACTGCGCCTGATGGAAGTGGCCGCCGATAAGCTGCCGCGCGAGCTGGAGCGCATCCGCCCGGCCGAGACACTCGTGCCGGATAGCGCCTTGAAAACGTTCGAGGGCCTTTCCCTCGGCACCACGACCCGGGTGCCCGACTGGCATTTCGACACGGCTGCCGGCACGCAGCGACTGCGCGATCAACTCGGCGTTGCCAGCCTGACGGCCTTCGGCTGCGATGGCCTGAACCCCGCGCTAGGTGCGGCCGGTGCGCTACTGCAATACGCAGCCGCTACGCAGGGCCAGTCGCTGCGCCATGTGCAAAGTCTGAACGTGGAGCGGGAAGCGGCCTATATTGGCCTGGACGCCGCGACCCGGCGCAATCTGGAACTCACCGAGACGCTGCGCGGCACCGAATCGCCAACGCTGCTCTCGCTGCTCGACACCTGCGGCACCACGATGGGCAGCCGCCTGATGCGTCACTGGCTTCACCACCCGATGCGCGATCAGCAGGTGCCGCAGTCGCGCCAACAGGCCATCGCCACGTTGCTCGTAGGCCCCGGCACGTGGCGCGCGCTGAACAGCGAACTGCGGCATGTGGCGGACGTCGAGCGAATTACGGCACGTCTGGCACTGCTCACGGCGCGTCCACGCGATCTGTCGAGCCTGCGCGATGCCTTGCGCCGTCTGCCCGAGCTGCACACCACACTGCGCGCCGTCGAAGCGAGTTCGCCGCTGCTTGCCATCCTGCACGAAGACCTTGCCATTCCCGACGCCGCGCTCGCGCTGCTCACGAGCGCCGTTGCGCAAGACCCGGCTGCGATGGTGCGCGACGGCGGCGTCATCGCACGCGGCTACGATGCCGACCTCGACGAGTTGCGGGACATCTCGGAGAACTGCGGACAGTTCCTCATCGATCTGGAAACGCGCGAGCGTGCCCGTACCGGCATCAACAATTTGCGTGTCGAGTTCAACAAGGTGCATGGCTTTTATATTGAAGTCACGCGCGGCCAGACCGACAAGGTGCCCGATGACTATCGTCGCCGTCAGACGCTCAAGAATGCCGAGCGCTACATCACGCCGGAACTGAAGACATTCGAAGACAAGGCGCTGTCTGCACAGGAACGTTCGCTCGCCCGGGAAAAACTGCTTTACGACGCGCTGCTGCAAGCCCTGCTGCCGCACATCACCGAGTTCAAGCGCATTGCGCAGGCACTCGCCCAACTGGACGTTCTCTCCGCCCTGGCCGAACGCGCCGAGACACTGGGCTGGGTAAAGCCCGAGCTGGTGCAAGATCGCGTGGTGGACATTCGCCAGGGTCGTCATCCGGTCGTTGAGCAACAGGTGGAGCGCTTCATCGCCAACGATTGTTCGCTGGGCGATGCCCGCCGCCTGCTGCTCATCACCGGCCCGAACATGGGCGGTAAGTCGACGTTCATGCGTCAGACCGCGCTGATCGCCCTGCTCGCTTACGTGGGCTGCTACGTGCCCGCCGAGGCCGTACGCCTCGGGCCGCTCGATGCCATCTTCACGCGTATCGGCGCCTCGGACGACCTCGCGGGCGGACGCTCGACGTTCATGGTCGAGATGACCGAATCGGCGGCGATTCTGCATACGGCAACCGACCAGAGCCTCGTGCTGATGGACGAAATCGGACGCGGCACGTCGACGTTCGATGGCCTCGCGCTAGCATGGGCGATTGCGCGGCATCTGCTCGGTCACAATCGCTGCTACACGTTGTTCGCCACGCACTATTTCGAACTGACGCAACTCCCGGACGAATTCCCGCAATGCGCGAACGTGCATCTGTCGGCCGTAGAGCATGGTGAAGGCATCGTGTTCCTGCACGCGGTTCAGGATGGCCCCGCGAGCCAGAGCTACGGCTTGCAGGTCGCGCAGCTTGCCGGGGTGCCGATGCCGGTCATTCGCGCGGCGCGCAAGCATCTTGCGTTGCTCGAACAGCAGGCGCTCGATCCGGCCGCACCGCAGCTCGATCTGTTCGCGCCCCGCGCGCCCATCGAGGACGATCTCGACGACGATGCCGGCAGCGTGGCGGCACGTCAGGAGACACCTGATACGACACGTCGGGCCGCCGCACTCGACCCGGACGCCGAGGCCGCGCTGGCGCGTCTGGCACAGATCGATCCGGACGACCTTCGTCCGCGCGAAGCGCTTGAACTGTTGTATGAACTGCGAGGCCTGATGGACGGCCGCGCGAACCACTGACTTCCCGTGTTGAAGCTGCGTCGCCTGCGCGCCCCTCGCCACCCCCGCGTCGGCTTGTTCGCGGTGTGCTTCGTGGCACTTGCGCTGGCGACGGGTTCAACGTTGGCAGCAGCGTCGCAGGGCAACGCGAAGCCCGCCGCGAAAGCCGTGGCCAAGAGCGCACCCAAACCGCCGCCGTTCGATTTTGCCGTGCTCGGCAATACCCCGTTCGGGAATGCCGAAGTGCCCGTGGTGCGCAGCGTGCTGACCAACATTGGCGACACGCAGGCTGCATTTGTCGTTCACGCGGGCAATATCAAAGACGTCACGGAGTCGTGCCGTGACGAACTCATCACGCAGCGCCTGAGTCTGCTCGCCAGTTCTCCCAAGCCGCTTCTCTATGTGCCCGGCGCTAACGACTGGGCCGATTGCCAGCGCGCCAGCGAGGGGAGCTACAACCCCGTGGAGCGCCTCGATTTTCTGCGCGATCACGCATTCAACGACGATGCGCTGCTCGGCCCGGGCCCCGTGGGTTACGCACAGTTCGACATCACGCGTCAGAGCGACATGGCACGCTTTCGCCAGTATCACGAGAACGTGCGGTGGTTCTATCGCGGCGTGGTGTTCGTCGGCCTGAACCTTCCGGGTAACAACAACAATTACCGCTCGGCCGGAGGACGCAACGGCGAATACGAAGATCGGGTCATTGCAACGCGCGTCTGGTTGCAGCACGCGGCGGTCTACGCACAACAGAAGGACGCTATTGGCATGGTCATCGTCGCGCAAGCCGATCCGGAGTTCGAACCGGCGCACAGCGGTGGTCTGGGCGGCATCTTCTCGGAACGGTCCGGACGGCACGGGATCGATGGCTATAAGGATTTCCGTGCGCAGTTGCTGCGCCTTGCCAATCGCTTCAAAGCGCCAATCCTGTTGATCGACAGCGGCAAGACGATGCGTCACACGCAACCGCTGCGCGATACCCACGGCGCGCCCGTCAAGTCATTCACGCAACTGAGCAGCTATGGCTCGCCCGCGGCAGACCGCTGGGTGCGCGTGCGCGTCGATCCGCGTACGCCGCAACTGTTCCGCTTCGAGAGCGTGGCGCTCGCCCCCAATAGCGCGGCAGCGGCCAATGCTCAGCGCAGCAGTGGCGCGGCGCCGGCATCGGTCGTCGCGCCGAACCCCGAACCCGGCAGAACGTCCGCCAGCCCCTCAGGCGCTGCGCCCTACGCCGCGCCGTACTCCGCCGTCTATCCGTCGTCCGGTCTGGTCACCGGAGCCAGTTCGGTCAGCTCGGACCCCAATCAGGGCGTCACGCCCATCGGCCCCGCACGCACGCCCAACACGGCGACACATCCCGCCGCGCACAGCCGCTGAGCGAGGCCCTGGAAACGCAAACGCCGGGTCCGGCGCATCGCGATATGCAATGCGCCGGACCCGGCGAATGTCCTGATACGGCTTTCGCGCGTCGTGCGTCGCCTGCACTGCTCTTAGACAGCAGTGCGACGCCGAAACTCAGTGCAGCGTCGGTGCGTCGTCTTCGTCTTCGTCGACGACCTCGAGACCCGACGCACCATGCGCGTGCTGGTGCTCGATTTCCTCTTCCGTCGCCTGACGCACGTCGGTCACCTTCAGATCGAAACGCAGCGCCATGCCCGCGAGCGGATGATTGCCGTCGAGCACAACCTTGTCGTCGGCAACGTCCGTCACCGTGTAGATCAACGTGTCGGACTCGTCGTCACCATCTTCCGGCGTGCCTTCGAACTGCATGCCGACTTCCAGCGGCTCCGGGAAACGGCCACGCTCTTCGACCTTGATCAACTCGGAATCGTAGTCGCCGAACGCGTCGGCCGGTTCCAGTTGCAGTTGCGCCTCATAGCCAACGTCCTGGCCATCGAGCGCTTCCTCGATCTTGGGGAACGTGCCATCATAGCCGCCGTGCAGATAAACCATCGGCTCGGCGCCGCTTTCTTCGATCAGGTTGCCCTGAGCGTCCGACAACTTGTAAGTCACCGAGACGACGGTATTCTTTTCGATCTTCATCAAACTCTCCGGAAAACAGCCCGCATTATACGCGCAGCCGTATGACAGCGCCCCGGCAGTAACCTGAAGCGACATCGAGGTCCGCAAGCGGGCGCACCGCGTGTTCGCATTGTGTTCATTCCTGCACCTCGCGCAAGCACGCGCCGGGCTGCCATCGGATGACAGACACCGGCGCCGTTGCCTCCCGCTGTCACTTTTAACGCATCGATCTACGCATGACGACATCCCGCCCCACATCGCCCCTGCTCGGCGGTCTCGCGCCCGAGGCCTTCATGAAGCGCTACTGGCACAAGCGCCCGCTACTCATCCGGCAAGCGATCCCCGGCTTTACCGCGCCGCTCTCGCGCGACGCGCTGTTCGCACTCGCCGCGCAGGACGACGTCGAATCTCGACTCATCAGCCATGCGCGCAAGCGCTGGCAACTTGAGCACGGCCCGTTCGATGCCACCGATTTGCCGCCGCTCACGCGCAAACAATGGACGCTTCTCGTGCAAGGTGTGAATCTGCACGCGCCGGCCGTCGATGCCCTCATGCAACAGTTTCGCTTCATTCCCGACGCTCGTCTCGACGACGTGATGATCAGCTACGCCACCGATGGCGGCGGTGTGGGACCGCATCTCGACTCCTACGATGTCTTTCTGCTGCAAGCCCATGGCAAGCGTCGCTGGCGCATCGGGCCGCAACGTGACACCACATGGCTCGAGGGTGTGCCGCTGCGCATCCTGAAGCACTTCGAAGCCGAAGAGGAATGGGTGCTCGAGCCAGGCGACATGCTGTATCTGCCGCCAGGCTATGCGCACGACGGTGTCGCCGAAGGCGAGTGCATGACGTACTCGATCGGTTTTCGCGCGCCGCTCGAGCAGGAGATGCTTCAGAACTTCCTGTACTACCTTGCCGAGAACGCCCCCGAATTGCCGTTCGCACGTCATTTCGCTGGCCGATACGCCGACCCGTCGCAATCTGCCGTCAAGCATCCTGCCGCGCTGCCCGATGCCATGATCGACACACTCGTCTCGCAACTCGAAAAGGTGCGCTGGGGACAGAAAGAGGTGGAGGACTTCCTTGGGCGCTGGTTGAGCGAACCGAAGTCGCATGTGTTTTTCGACCCGCCGGAAACGCCGCTTTCAGAGACGCGTTTCGTCCGCGAAGCGTCGTCGCGCGGCCTGGCGCTCTCGGCGAAGACACAATTGTTGTATCGACGCAACCGATACTACGTCAACGGTGAGCCGCTCGAAGTCCCCGTCAGTGCAAGATCGACGTTACGGCGCCTCGCCGACCTCCGTCGACTGGATGCCGAGGAATGTGCGAATTTCGAGCAAAATAGCCAAGAAATCGTCGAAATTCTGTACGATTGGTATACTTCGGGATGGCTGCAACTCGAACCAGACTCGAAGACCGTGCGAAAGTTGCGCGCTGTAAGGAAAAAAGCGGGGTAAATGCGCGAGATTGACGTGACGCGTTGGGGAAAACCCAATATAATTTCTCGCCAAGCAGCTTGCATGACCAAGGGTAATCCTCAATTGCCAATGTCTCGCAATCGGCTTTGCGCTGGCAAGAGCGTATTACCGTAATTAATATTCATTCGCTTGTCTTCTACCATAAAAGGACGTGATCATGAAGAAGTCTCTCCTCGTCGCTTCGTTGTTGGCTATCGCCCTGACCGCCTGCGGCAAGAAGGAAGAAGCCGCCGCTCCGGCCGCTGACGCTGCCGCTTCGGCTGCCTCGGCTGCTGCTGATTCGGCCGCTTCGGCTGCTGGCGCTGCTGCCAACACGGTTGCTTCGGCTGCTGGTGCTGCTGCTGACACGGTCGCTTCGGCTGCTGGTGCTGCCGCTGACGCCGTTGCTTCGGCTGCTGACGCTGCTGCCAGCAAGTAAGCTCTCGCTGCCGCAAGGCAGTTGAGCAAAAAAAGCCGGTCTTTCGACCGGCTTTTTTTATTCCTGCGCGTCGTATCGCATCCGCCCTGGCCACCCCGCCCTGCCGACAGCTCAATGCGACGGGCCTACGCCGCTAGCACGCCAACCAGTCAAAGCCCCCTGCCTGCGTCGCCACGAGTATCTCCGTTGCCTCGGTGCCGATGACAGCGGACATCGCCGCCATGGCCAGTTCAGGCGTGTTGTTCTGCTCACTCAAATGCGCGCAAATCACGCGCTGCAGCTTCGCTCTGTCGATCGCCGCCAGAATCTCTGCGGCCGCCTCGTTCGCCAGATGACCATAGATGCCACCGATTCGCGCTTTGAGCGACGCCGGATACTTGCTATTGGCCAGCATCTCGCGATCATGGTTGCATTCGAGCACCAAGGCATCGCAGCCGCCCAGTGTGGCGATCAAGTGAGCGGTCGGGCACCCGGCATCCGTGAGCACCCCCAAGCGGCGCACGCCGTCGGAAAACACGAACTGAAGCGGTTCACGCGCATCGTGAGGCACGGTGTAGGGGTGAAGCTCGATACCGCCTACCGCCAAAGGCTCGTCGGAACGACACCAGCGCACGAGCGCATCGTCGTCGCCAGCCTTGAGGGTTGCGTGTACTTTGACGGCCTGCCCCGTTCCCCAACTCATGATGAGAGGAATCCGGTACTTGCGCGTGAGGGAAAGGGCACTGCCGATGTGGTCGGCATGCTCATGCGTGATGACGATGGCGTCGAGCGACGTCACGTCGATCGAGCGTGCCACAAGACGCCGCTCGACCTCCCGCATCGAGAAACCGCAATCGAGAAGAATACGTGTCGTGGAGGCGCCTTCCGACGCCTCCACCAGCAGGGCATTACCTTCGCTGCCACTGCCTAAACTGGCGAATCGCACGCCCCGCCTTAACGGAGCTGGTTGCCAATTACGCTGATGATCGTCTGCGCGATCTGCGAATTGTCGACGTTACCCTTGTCGTCGAGCACCTGCACGCGCGTCTGGCTGTCGCCGCGCCCTTGCACGTTCACGCTGTACTTCTTGGCCTTCTTGCTGTCCTGCACTTCCTTCGCATGGAACAGGCTATAGAAGAAGCCATTGTCCTTGGCGAGCGTTGCCGGATCGACGTAGCTCACGAAGTACAGACCCTTCGCGCGGTCGCGATCGTCCACGGTGAAGTTACCGCGGTCGAGCGCCACACCAACGCGACGCCATGCACGATCGAACGGCTCGTTGATATCAAGATAGGCCGCGTCTGCCGTCTTCACGACCTGGCTCGTCGGCACGCCCGTCTTGGCGCCCTCAACCTGAGCCTGAGCTTGCTCCACCTGCACGCCGAAGCGTTGCATCAGCTTGGTCAGGAAGATCGCCTCGAGGCCCGGATCATTCGGTGCCGGCTCCCACTTGGTCGTGTCCTTCTGCGAGTTCGTGAACACTTCCACCATACGGCGATGCGTGATGTAGATGTCCGTGCCGCCGTTCGGATCACGTTCCACGCGAGTGCGGAAGCGGTCGCGTTCGCCGGTCGAGTACAGACCGTCGAGCACCTTGCCGAGCAGATCGCGGATGATGTCCTGATTCAGCTTTGCACGATTCTCTGCCCAATCGGTTTCCATCACGCCCGTGTCAGGCGAGTCGATCGTCAGCACGAAGCCGTTCTCTTGCCAGAATTCACGCAGCGTCGGCCACAGATCGCCGGGAGCCTTCTGAATCACCAGCCAGCGCTCGTTGCCGTCGCGCACGACCTTCATGCCAGGCACAGCCGGCAGCACGGTGTCCGTCGGGTTCGTCGCCACGACCTTCTGCTGCGTCTCGTAGGTCGACAGTGTGGCGGTACCGGCCGGAGTCACGTACTTGCGATCAGCGGCCTGAACATTCGTCAGATCCGGGGGAACGTCGAGCGAGGGGCCGGTCTTCGAGCTTTTGTAGTCCACCTTATCGGAGGACAAGGCACTCGAGAGGGAGCTGCATCCGGCGACGAGGGCCAACGAGGCAATAGCGGCCCATGCCAGCACGGGACGAGCTACGGAATTACTGACGATTCGTTTCATGAGTCGCAAAAAAAGGTGGGCAATCGAACCCGGGGGCTTGAACGACAGCTTAGACAACGGCGATGTTGGCCGACTTGAGAGCACCCAGCACCGTGTCCTGATACGCCTGCGCAAGCGGCGTGAGCGGCAGGCGGATGCCCGACGCGATCATGCCCATTTGTTGCAGCGCCCACTTCACGGGGATCGGATTGGCTTCGACGAACATGGCACGGTGCAGTTCGAACAACTGGAATTGCAGTTCCCGTGCCTTGACCACATTGCCGGCCAGCGCAGCGACGCACAATTCGTGCATCGCACGCGGTGCCACGTTGGCAGTGACCGAGATATTACCCTGACCGCCCATGAGCATGAGCGCAACTGCCGTCAGGTCGTCGCCGCTATACACGGCAAAGTGCTTCGGGGCACGCCGGATCAGGTCGATACCACGATCCAGATTACCCGTGGCGTCTTTCACGCCGACGATGCCGGGCACTTGCGCCAGACGCAGCAGCGTATCGTTGCTGGCATCTGCCACGGTACGGCCGGGCACATTATAGAGGATGACCGGCAGCTCAACGGCTTCGGCAATGGCGCGGAAATGCTGGTACTGGCCTTCCTGCGTGGGCTTGTTGTAGTACGGCACGACCTGAAGCGATGCATCGGCACCGACCTGCTTCGCATGCTTCGTCAGTTCGATGGCTTCCGCCGTCGAATTGCCGCCCGTGCCGGCAATCACCGGCACCTTACGCCCGCGCGACGCACCGGCTTCCGCCGTTTGCTGCACGGCGATCTCAATGAGTTCGCAATGCTCTTCGACGTTCACGGTCGGCGATTCGCCCGACGTACCGACGATCACGATGCCGTCAGTGCCTTCATCGACATGCCAATTGATGAGGTTACGCAGTGCTTCACGGTCAAGGCTGCCGTCTTCTGCCATCGGCGTGACAATCGCGACGATACTGCCTTGAATCGGAGTTTGGGTAGTCATGGTTGATCGAACAATTCAGCGATAAGGGTGGATTGTAGCGGATTACGCGGTCGCCTCGTACAGCGCGGCAGCGCCGGGGTTTTCCCCGGGGGCAGCGCGCGTCGCGCACAAACGCTGAACGCACGCCGCACGCGGCGCAGGCAACGTGACATCCTCGAAGGCGACCACGCGCAAATCCGCCGTGCGCGCCGTATCAAGCAACTCACCCGGCGCCAGCAGAAACAGTGGATTGGACGGTTTTCCGTATCTTTCGTTTCCCTGCGCAAAGGTTTCATAAATCAGCACGCCGCCCGGTGCCACGCTGGCGGCAATGTGCGAGAGCAGCGGCCGGTGCAGATAATTCGTGACAACGACGGCATCGAACGTTGCGCCCTCGGCCAACGGCCACGGCGCGCCTTCGAGATCGGCCGCCAGTGTCGTGACGTTCGCCAGCATTGACATGGTGGCAAGTGCCACCTCGTCGCGATCGACGGCGGTGACTTGCGCACCTCGTGCCGCAAGCCAGCGCGCGTGACATCCGTGGCCGCACGCCAGATCGAGGACACGCGCCCCCGATGGAATCAGATGTGCCCAACGCACCAGCCACGGCGACGGAGCGCCCACGCCGTGCATCATGCCGGGAACGCCAGCATCCGTCATGAATATTGCAGCCCCATGGCTTCGCGCACGTCGCGCATGATTTCCTGCGCAGATTTTCGAGCTTTCTCACAGCCATCGGCCACGATGGCGCGCAGCAACGACGGATCGTCCATGTATTTTTGCGCGCGCTCGAGCATCGGTTGCTGCTCGCGCAGAATGCCGTCGATGACCGGCTGCTTGCACTCGAGGCAACCGATACCGGCGCTGCGGCAGCCCTTCTGCACCCAGTCGCGCGTATCGTCGTCGCTGTAGACCTGATGCAGTTGCCACACCGGACACTTCTCGGGATCGCCCGGATCGGTGCGACGCACACGCGCCGGATCGGTCGGCATGGTGCGCACTTTCTTGGTGATCGATTCTGCGTCTTCGCGCAGACCGATGGTGTTGTTATAGGATTTCGACATCTTCTGGCCGTCGAGCCCCGGCATGCGCGACGCCGGCGTGAGCAAGGCCTGCGGCTCGACCAGAATCAGCTTGCGCGCACCTTCGAGATAACCGAAGAGCCGTTCGCGGTCTCCCAGCGACAGCGACTGCGACTCGGAGAGCATCGCACGGGCCTGCTCAAGCGCTTCGTCGTCCCCCTGCTCCTGATAGGCCGTACGCAGTTCCAGATACAGCTTCGAGCGCTTGCCACCAAGCTTGCGCGCAGCCGCCAGCGCCTTCTCCTCGAAGCCGGCTTCGCGGCCGTAAAGGTAGTTGAAACGACGCGCGATCTCGCGCGTCATTTCCACGTGCGGCACCTGATCCTCCCCCACCGGCACATGCAGCGCGCGGTAAAGCAGAATGTCGGCCGCCATAAGCACGGGATACCCCAGGAAGCCGTACGTCGACAGGTCTTTTTCCTTGAGCTTCTCGATCTGTTCCTTGTACGTCGGCACGCGTTCGAGCCAGCCCAACGGCGTGCTCATGCCGATGAGCAGCGCCAGTTCGGCGTGCTCGGGCACCTTGCTCTGGATGAAGAGCGTGGCCTGGTTCGGATCGATGCCTGCCGCCAGCCAGTCGATCAGCATGTCCCAAACGTTCTGCTCGATGACTTCCGGCGTTTCATAGTGCGTGGTGAGCGCATGCCAGTCGACCACGCAGAAATAGCACGGGTACTCCGACTGAAGCCGAATCCAGTTCTTGAGCACGCCGTGATAGTGGCCGAGGTGCAGACGACCGGTCGGTCGCATGCCGGAAAAAACGCGTTCGGGGTACATGGTCTTGTTGTCTTCTGCAAAAGCTTCAGGAAACCAGCAAAAACAGCGGCGTGAGCATCCAGACGATGAGGTCTCGCCCCCACTGGATGAGCGGCCACAGCCACACACGGCCAAGCACGCCGCTCACCACCAGCGCCATCACGATGAAAAAGCCGAAGGGCTCCACCCGCGACAGCGTGTAGGCAGCGCGCGCCGGCAGCAGCGACACGAGCACGCGGCCGCCATCGAGCGGCGGCACCGGAAACAGGTTGAACATGCACATCACGAGGTTCACCAGCAGGCCCGCCTGCGCCATCATCATGAAGAACGGCTCGTGAACGCCGATCACTTGCAAGCCTAGTCCGAACACGGCCCAAAGTATCGCCTGAACGAAATTGCAGAGCGGGCCGGCGAGCGCCACCCAGATCGTATCGACGCGTGGATTGCGCAGGCTGCCGAACGCCACCGGCACCGGCTTCGCGTAGCCGAACAGAAATGCTCCGCTCGTCATGAAGTAAAGCGCGAGCGGCACGAGCACCGTACCGATCGGGTCGATATGCTTGAAGGGATTGAGCGTCACACGTCCCATCAGATAGGCCGTGGGGTCGCCGAAATACTTGGCGACGTAGCCATGCGCGGCCTCGTGCAACGTAATCGCAAAGAGGACGGGGAGCGCGTAGACCGCAATGGTCTGGATCAGGTCTGCATTCATAGCCTGCTATTGTAACAAGCAGACCCGCACGCCAGTATTACCGCGCATTGCAAAGCGGCGATATGCGCCCCGTCACGACAGCCCGAAGGGCGCCAGCGAGCCGCGCCCGCGGCGCAGCACCTCGGGCGGCGTCACCGTCAGATCGATCACCGTCGACGGCTCTTTCGGACAAGCGCCGCCATCGATCACCAGATCCAGTTGCTTTTCCAGCCGCTCGCGAATCTCTTCAGGGTCGTTCAGCGGCTCGGTTTCGCCTGGCAAAATCAGCGTAGTGGCGAGCAGCGGCTGACCCAGCTCTTCAAGCAACGCGAGCGTAATGGCATGCTCCGGCACCCGCAAACCAATCGTCTTTCGCGATGGATGGGAGAGACGGCGCGGCACCTCCTTCGTCGCCTCGAGAATGAAAACGTACGGCCCCGGCGTGGTCGCCTTGATCAATCGATACTGCCGGTTGTCCACCATGGCGAACTCCGCCAGCTCCGACAGATCGCGCACCAGCAGCGACAGCAGTTGCTTCTCGTCAAGACCACGAACGCGGCGCAGACGATCGACGGCCTGCTTGTCGTCGATATGACAGGCGATCGCGTAGCTCGAATCGGTCGGTAAGGCCACGATGCCCCCCTTGTCGATGATCTGGGCGGCCTGCTTGATGAGTCGTGACTGAGGATTTTCCGGATGAATCTGGAAGAATTGCGACATAGCGTCGGGAGGTTACTGCCAGCGGCTCCAGACCGGGGTGAGATCGTCGGGCAACGCAGGCAGCTTGCCGAGGAGCGCGCGGCTCTCGGTCGGTCCATGGAAATCCGAGCCGCGCGACGCCAGAAAATCGTACTGACGCGCGACATCGGCATACTCGCGGTACTGCTCCGGCGTGTGGCTGCCGGTAATCACTTCGATCGCTTCGCCGCCCAGTTCGCGGAACTGATCGAACAGCACCCCGAATTCGAGCGGTGAGAATTTATAACGGCCCGGGTGCGCCACGACGGCAATGCCGCCCGCGCCACGAATCCATTTCACGGAATCTTCAAGCGTTGCCCAGCGGTGCGGCACATAGCCGGGACGCCCCTCGGCAAGATACTTCGCGAACACGTCCGAGACCGACGCGCATTTGCCTATTTCCACCAGATACCGCGCGAAGTGGGTGCGCGAAATCAGGTCAGGATTGCCAACGTAGCGCAGCGCCCCTTCGTAGGCGTTCGGAATACCCGCCGCGGCCAGTTGTTCGCTCATCTGCTCGGCGCGTGTCGCCCGCCCGCCGCGTGTGGCCGCAAGGCCGTCGATCAGCGTGGGATTGTCGGGGTCGATGTTCAACCCGACGATGTGCACCGTGCGATTGGCCCATGTGATGGAAATTTCCACACCGCTCACGTAACGCATGCCAAGCGCCTCGGCCGCCGCACGCGCTTCACGCTGGCCGCCGATCTCGTCGTGATCCGTCAATGCCCACAGGTCGACACCGGCCTCAAAAGCGACCTGCGCGACTTCAGACGGCGTAAGCGTACCGTCCGAGACTTTGGAATGACAATGAAGATCCGCGTTGAGCATGATGAGGCCAGGCTGTGACACGTCTGCCCCGCCGGACACCAGCGAGTGACGTTGTAATGACGGCTTCATTCTACCGCGCAAGTGCACGCTGCGCGAGTTGCTCGCGCGCCGACGCCCGCTTATGTCCCGCTTATGTCCCGCTCATATCCCGTTTACGCCCGGCAGAAGTCGCCGATCAGCCGTGCCACAGCTTCCGGTTGATCGTGATGCAGCATGTGGCCCGCATCGGCCACGAAGGCTTCCGTGAAATTCGGAAAGACCTCAAAACGCTCACGGAACGCCTCCTTCCCCTGCGCCCCGACGAAGTGTTGCAGCACTTCCGAATCCGTTGCCTCCACATGCAGCACCGGTGCGCTCACGTTGCCCCATACCGCCATCGCTTCATCGAGCCGGTACGGATACGGATTGGCGATCTTGTGCGCCGCATCGGCAAGCAAATGCCATTGCCCGTCGCGCGCCTGGCGCGCCCACCGTTGGGCCAGCCACGCCGCCCGTTCGGGAGTGAGCCGTGGATTCGTCTTGCGCAGCCGCGCGGCCACCGCGTCAAGCGTGGCGTAGGGGCGCAGCGTCGGCACGCTTTGCAGATCGTCGAGCCACCGCCCCAATTGACGGATCGCCGCAATCGGCTGAGACGGCGGCAGACCGAAACCCTCCAGATTCACAAGCCGCCGAACCCGCGCCGGCCGCACCCCGGCGTACAGGCAGGCGACGTTCCCGCCCATGCTGTGTCCGATCAGGTTAATAGCGTCGCCGGGCCCGGTGTAAACGTCGAGCAAGGCCTCGAGATCGGCGAGATAGTCGGGAAACCAGTAGCTGCCGCAGCGGCCGTCGGCCACCGGCCAGTCCGTGAGGCCGAAGCCGCGCCAGTCGGGGGCAAGCAGATGCCAGCGCTGCGCCAGCGTTTCGGCCACGAACTGGAACGACGCCGACACGTCCATCCACCCGTGCAGTAAAAACAGCTTCGGTGCACCGGGCGTACCCCACTGCCGGACATGATGGCGCAGGCCGCGCACAGTCAGAAATTCGGATCGCGAATCGGTCATGGCGCTGGCGGGTAGTGAAGAGCGAAAGGATTGGGGAACGCCGAGTATATCGGCTTCAAAATTGGTGCATCGACGGCGCCGTCACTCGCTCGCCTGAAGGGCCGCGAGTTCGTCATCGTCGAAGCCCGCCGCCCGGCGCGCCTCCAGATTGAACGGTCCTCGCAGACGCGGCGCACGGTACTGGATGGCCAGCCGGGAATACGTCTCGATGGGATCGCATCCGGCGCGCTCGCAGCCCCAGCGATACCAACGGTTACCGATGGCGACATGCCCGATTTCGTCGCGCAGAATGATGTCGAGAATGGCCGCACCGGCAGCGTCGCCTGCGCTGGCCAGCTTCGCCTTGATCGGCGGACTGGCGTCCAATCCGCGCGCCTCCAGCGTACGCGGCACCAGGGCGAGACGCGCCAGCCAGTCGCCGGACGTCCTGCGCGCCATCTCCCACAGACCGTCGTGCGCCGGGAAGCATCCGTAGGCGTAGGCATCGCCTAACGATTTCAGATGCGTCGAGAGCAGCGTGAAGTGATACGCCTCCTCTGCGGCGACCCGCAGCCAGTCGTCGTAATACGCGGCAGGCAGGCCATCGAAGCGCCATAGGGCGTCGAGCGCGAGATTGATCGCGTTAAATTCGATATGGGCGAGCGCGTGCAGCAACGCGGCGCGTCCCTCCACCGACGTGACAGCGCGGTGCTTCAGCTCACGTGGAGACACCAACCGGGGTAATGCCGGACGTCCCGGAATGCCCGCATCGTGCGCTTCGGCCTCGCCAGCCGGATCGGACGCCCTCGCCACCCCGTTCACTTCAGCGGCTTCAGCCGCATCGAAGCGCCGTTCGGGGCGCCAGTGCGCGGCGCCCTCCCGCACGGCATCGCGAAGCGCCGCCACGCCCTCAGCCTTCTGATACGGATCGCACAGGCGCAGAAGGCCGAGCGCGCGCTCGCGGGCACAACCGGGCGCGTAGGAGGCGTCGCCAGACGGGACGTGTTGGGTGGAACTGCCGGAGAAGGCGTTGCAGGCGGTATCGCCGCCGGGCGCGGGAGTGAAGTCGGCCATGACGTTACAATAGCTATTTCGTCGATTTTAACCGCGAACCGAAGCCGCTATGCCGATCTATAAACTTGGAGACAAGACCCCGCAGATCCACGAGAGTGCTTTCGTGGCCGACACTGCCACCATCATCGGCGAGGTGATCCTCGCAGAGAACAGCAGCGTTTGGCCCGGGGTGGCGATCCGCGGCGACAACGAGCCGATCAAGGTCGGTGTGGGCACGAACGTACAGGAAGGTGCCGTCCTGCATGCCGACCCGGGCTATCCGCTCACGCTGGCCAACGGCGTAAGCATCGGCCATCAGGCAATGCTGCACGGCTGTACGGTGGGCGAGAACTCGCTGATCGGCATTCAGGCCGTGCTGCTCAATGGCGCAGTCATCGGCCGCGACAGTCTGGTGGGCGCAGGAGCGCTGGTCACCGAACGCAAAACCTTCCCCGACCGCTCCCTGATTCTGGGCGTGCCCGCCAAGGTCGTACGCGAGCTGACCGATGAGGAAGTCGCCAACCTGAAGCGCAACGCGGACGTCTACGCGACACGCCGTCAGGTCTTCAAGGAACAACTGGTGCGCATCGGCTGATGCGAACCACCGGCGCCAACGCGCGCCGGCGGCCCGGCGCACGGGCCTGGGCTGCCCGACGTGTTGAAAATGCGGTGCGCGCCCCCAAATAACGCAACATTAACGCGCCAATCACCGGCTTTTTGTGCGACATCTGGCCCGTTCGTGCGGTTTTTGTTCCCTACACCGCCACTCGCCATATTGACCGCCGTTGCCGCATTTTTCAGGAATTCAACCGTGTCCGATCAACTTCAGAAATTCATGTTCGACGCCGCCCCGGTGCGCGGTGAATACGTCAGCCTCGACGCCACCTGGCGCGCGGTGCTGGAGCGCCATGACTACCCGCTGCCGATACGCCATCTGCTCGGTGAAATGATGGCTGCAGCGGCGCTGCTCACGGCCAACGTCAAATTCGACGGCGCCCTGATTCTGCAACTGCACGGCGACGGCCCCGTCACCATGATCGTGGTCGAATGCAACGCCGACCTGACGATGCGCGCCACGGCGAAGTACAGCGGCGAGATTCCTGAAGATGCGACGCTCAAGTCGCTCGTCAACGTCAATGGCCACGCGCACTTCGCCATCACGCTCGACCCCCGCGTCAAACAACCGGGCCAGCAACCGTATCAAGGCATCGTGCCGCTGTCCGACGAACATGGCCCCCTGCCCGACATGGCATCGGTACTCGAGCACTACATGCACCATTCGGAGCAACTCGATACGCGCCTGTGGCTGGCATCGGACGACAACCACACGGTCGGGATTCTGTTGCAGAAGCTGCCGGGGCATGGCGGTACGGCAGGGGCCGGCGCCGAGCTGGCCCCCGAGTTCGATGAGGACACCTGGAATCGCGTCTGTCAGTTGGGTAACACACTCAAGCGCGACGAAATGCTGAGTACCGATCGGGAAACGCTGCTGCATCGCCTGTTCTGGGAAGAAACGGTACGTGTATTCGAGCCGCAAGTCGCGTCGTTTCGCTGCACTTGCTCGCGCGAGCGGGTCGCCAACATGCTGCGTACGCTAGGTGAGGCGGAGGTCATGAGCGTGTTCGACGAGCGTCCAAACGTCGAAGTGGCGTGCGAATTCTGCCGCCAGACCTATCATTTCGACAAGGTGGATGCGGCACAGCTTTTTGCCGAGCAGCCGCACACCGCACCGTCCGTGCAGCATTGAGAGGCGTTGAGATCGCCGGGCGCGGAACGACCCGCGTGCCGGTGAATCTCACGTCATGTCATGGCATGAGGCCTTCGGTCTCACTGCTGCGCTGCCAATCCACGGGGATTCGTTCATGTCGCGACTCGCTCCCAACGCACCACACGCCGCCGGTTCGCTGCGCGTCCGGCGAATTCAGTCAGTCACCGGCGCGCTCGGTGCATCGGCGCTGATGCTCGTCGCTGGCTGCGCGCCGTTGCAAATACCGCCCCCTGACGCGCCGGCGGCGCGTCTTCCGCAGACGCAAGACGCCCCTGCATTGACCGAAGCGCAGAAACAAGACCTGACACGCCTGAACAAGCGCATCTACGACGAGCAGGAAACGGCCATCGAGCGCGAACGCGCACAACGCGCGTTTGACGACGCCATGCGCAGCTACAACAGCAACGCCTACTTCTATGGCGGCTGGGGAAGCCCCGGGTGGTACGGACCCGGCTGGTATGGGCCAGGCTGGTACGGCCCCGGATGGTATGGCCCGCGCTCGTCGGTTGGCATCGGCATCGGCTTCTGAGCGACACCGTGCATGAAATAAAAAAGGCGTTCCCGAGGGAACGCCTTTTCGTTTTACCGTCCGCACATCATGCCAGCGGCGATCAGTGATGCTGAGTCTTGTGCGCCGCCTGCGCCTTGCCCTTCGTTTGCGACGATGGCGTAGCAGCAGGCGGGGCAGCCGCGACCGACTTGTGCGCCGGCTCGGTCGACGACACCAGCGGCGCATCGACACCGGATGCCGCCTGCGGACCACCAGTGCCGTCGGGTGCGACGAACTGCACGAACACTTCGCCGTCCTTGACCATGCCCAGCTCGAAACGAGCGCGTTCCTCGATCGCCGCCGTGCCTTCCTGCAAATCCTGCACTTCGCCGGCAAGGCGATCGTTACGTTCCTTCAACTGCTCGTTCTTTTGCTGTTCGGCGCTCAACTCGTCGCGCAGTTCGTGCACGTACAACCAACCACCGTGGCCGAACCAGAGCGGATACTGGATGGCCGCCAGAAGCAGCACCAGTACCAATGTCACCATTCGCATGCTTTCGCCTGGCAAGAATTCCGGGAAGTGCGTCCCGACCGGAGGCGGGGCTCAGCTTCCCGGGGAAACGGAATTAGCGCAGATTGTAAAACGTTTCCTTACCCGGATACGAAGCGATATCGCCGAGATCTTCTTCGATACGAAGCAACTGGTTGTACTTCGCGATACGGTCGCTGCGCGAGAGCGAACCGGTCTTGATCTGACCGGCGTTCGTACCGACGGCGATGTCGGCGATCGTCGAGTCTTCGGTTTCGCCCGAACGGTGCGACACCACGGCCGTGTAACCGGCGCGCTTGGCCATTTCGATGGCGGCGAAGGTCTCGGTGAGCGTACCGATCTGGTTGATCTTGATAAGGATCGAGTTGGCGACGCCTTGCTCAATACCCTGCTTCAGGATCTTCGTGTTGGTCACGAACAGATCGTCACCGACCAGTTGCACCTTCTTGCCCAGCTTCTCGGTCAGGATCTTCCAGCCGGCCCAGTCGTCTTCCGACATGCCGTCTTCGATCGAGACGATCGGGAACTTGTCGCACAGGTTGGCGAGGTAGTCGGCGAACTCTTCCGAGGTCAGCGACAAGCCCTCACCGGCGAGTTCGTACTTGCCGTTCTTGAAGAACTCGGTCGAGGCGCAGTCCAGGGCCAGCAGCACGTCGTCACCCAGGCGGTAACCTGCGTTTTCGACGGCTTGCTGAATGGTCGTCAGGCACTCTTCGTTCGACGCGAAGTTCGGTGCGAAACCGCCTTCATCGCCCACGGCCGTGCTCATGCCCTTCTCGGAAATGATCTTCTTCAGCGCGTGAAAGATTTCGGCGCCGCAACGCAGGGCTTCGCGGAAGCTCGTCTGACCGACGGGCATCACCATGAACTCCTGGATGTCCAGGCTGTTGTTGGCGTGCGCACCGCCGTTGACGATGTTCATCATCGGCACCGGCATTTGCATGGCGCCCGAACCGCCGAAGTAGCGGTACAGCGGCAGACCGGCTTCTTCCGCCGCCGCCTTGGCCACGGCCATCGACACGGCCAGCGTGGCGTTCGCGCCGAGGCGCGACTTGTTGTCCGTGCCGTCGAGTTCGATCAGGGTCTTGTCCAGGAAGGCTTGTTCTGCTGCATCCAGGCCCATGATCGCTTCCGAAATCTCGGTGTTGATGTGCTCGACTGCCTTCTGCACACCCTTGCCGAGATAGCGCTCCTTATCGCCGTCGCGCAGTTCGATCGCTTCGCGCGAGCCGGTCGATGCGCCCGACGGCACTGCCGCACGGCCCATCACGCCCGACTCCAGCAGCACGTCGCACTCGACCGTCGGATTGCCGCGCGAGTCCAGCACTTCGCGCCCGATGATATCTACGATTGCACTCATGTATTCCTCGGTAACTGAATGACAAAAACGCTAAAGGGAACCTGCATCGCGCCGCAGCCCGTCACATGCCGCGCGCACGTCGGGCGCATGCGCCGAATCCTGACGTGGGCACCGATGCCGCACTTCTGCGCACACCGGCCGAACTTCAGTTGAAATTATTTTCCAGAAACTCACCCTGCTTCACCGCCGCGTCAATCGTCTTGAGCGTGGTGAGCAGTTCTCGCATGCGTCCGAGCGGCACGGCATTGGGGCCGTCCGAAAGGGCGCAGGCCGGGTCCGGGTGTGTTTCCATGAACAGGCCCGACACGCCCACGGCCACGGCCGCACGCGACAGCACCGGCACGAACTCGCGCTGGCCGCCCGAACTGGTGCCCTGACCGCCCGGCAGTTGTACCGAATGCGTTGCGTCGAACACGACCGGCGCTCTGGTCTCGCGCATGATCGCGAGCGAGCGCATGTCCGAAACCAGATTGTTGTAGCCGAACGAGACACCTCGCTCGCAGGCCATGAACACGTCATCGGGCAGACCGGCTTCGCGCGCGGCGTCGCGGGCCTTGTCGATGACGTTGATCATGTCGTGCGGCGCGAGAAACTGCCCCTTCTTGATGTTCACCGGCTTGCCGGACTGGGCGCAGGCACGGATGAAATCCGTCTGACGGCACAGGAACGCAGGCGTTTGCAGCACATCGACGATGGGCGCGGCCACGGCCACGTCTTCTTCGGTGTGCACATCGGTCAGCACCGGCACGCCGAGTTGACGGCGCACTTCCTCGAGAATCTTCAGGCCAGCCTCGCGCCCAGGGCCGCGATACGACTTGCCCGAGCTGCGATTCGCCTTGTCGAACGACGACTTGTAGATGAACGGGATGCCGAGCGCGCTCGTCATTTCCTTGAGCTGCCCCGCGACGTCGATGGTCATTTGCTCCGACTCGACGACGCAGGTGCCTGCGATCAGGAAAAACGGCTTATCCAGGCCAACGTCGAAACCGCACAGTTTCATGGGAACTCCTTGTCTCTCGCTCGCGGCAGCTCAGTCTCAGGCAGCCTTCTTGCGCGCTTGCTGACCTTCCAGCGCCGCTTCAACATAAGCCTTGAAGAGCGGATGGCCGTCGCGCGGCGTCGAGGTGAATTCCGGGTGGAACTGAACGCCCACGAACCACGGGTGCATCTGCTGCGGCAGTTCCATCATCTCCGGCAGGTTCTCGGTCGGCGTACGCGCCGAAATCACCATGCCGGCAGCTTCGAGCTGCGGAACGTAGTAGTTGTTGACTTCGTAGCGGTGGCGGTGGCGCTCGTTGACCGTGTCGCCATAGATGCGCGAGGCCATCGTTTCGGCCTTGATCGGCACGCGCTGCGAGCCCAGGCGCATCGTGCCGCCCAGATCCGAATCTTCGGTACGCTGCTCGATCTTGCCATCGCGGTCCTGCCACTCGGTAATGAGGGCGACGACCGGATGCGGCGTCGACGGATCGAACTCCGTGCTGTTGGCCTCGGCCAGCTTGGCCACGTCGCGTGCGAACTCGATCACGGCGAGCTGCATGCCGAGACAGATGCCCAGATACGGCACGCGATTCTCGCGAGCGTAGCGGACCGCCTTGATCTTGCCTTCGGTACCGCGGCGACCGAAACCGCCCGGCACGAGAATGGCGTCCAGATGCTTGAGCGCATCCGTGCCGTCCTTCTCGATCTGTTCGGAATCGATGTACTCGATATTCACGCGCGTTTCCGTGTGGATGGCGGCGTGACGCAGCGCTTCGATAAGCGACTTGTACGACTCGGTCAGATCGACGTACTTGCCGACCATGCCGATGGTGACCTCATGCTTCGGATTCTCGACAGCGTGCACCAGACGCGTCCACATGGACAAGTCGGCCGGCTTGGCTTCGATCTTCAGCTCGTCGCAGATGATCTTGTCCATGCCCTGGTCACGAAGCATCTGCGGAATCTTGTAGATCGTGTCGACGTCCCAGACCGAGATCACGGCGTCCTGCGGAATGTTCGCGAACAGCGAAATCTTGGCGCACTCGTCTTCCGGAATCTGACGGTCGGCACGGCACAGCAGCACGTCCGGCGAAATACCGATTTCGCGCAGCTTCTGCACGCTGTGTTGCGTCGGCTTGGTCTTGAGTTCGCCTGCCGTCGCAATGTACGGCACGAGCGTCAGGTGCACGAAGGCCACGCTGTTGCGCCCCAGGCGCAGATTCATCTGACGTGCGGCCTCGAGGAACGGCAGCGATTCGATATCGCCAACCGTACCGCCGATTTCGACGATGGCCACGTCCGGATGGCCGTCCCAGGTCGAACGCGCGCCGCGCTCGACGAAGGCCTGAATTTCATTGGTGATGTGCGGAATGACCTGAACGGTCTTGCCGAGATATTCGCCACGGCGCTCCTTGCGGATCACCGATTCGTAGATCTGGCCCGTCGTGAAGTTGTTCGCACGGCGCATCTTGGCGCTGATGAAGCGCTCGTAGTGGCCCAGATCGAGGTCGGTTTCCGCACCATCCTCAGTGACAAACACCTCGCCGTGCTGAAACGGGCTCATCGTGCCCGGGTCGACGTTGATGTAGGGATCAAGCTTGAGGAGGGTGACTTTGAGGCCACGCGATTCTAGAATCGCGGCCAGAGATGCGGCAGCAATTCCCTTACCAAGAGAGGAAACCACGCCGCCCGTGACAAAAACGAATTTGGTCATCGCAGTAATTGCTCGCGGGAAAGCCGGATTATACCCGAAAGCTGCCTTGCCCTCGAGGTGCGGCGCGGCAAATTTTGGCCTTGACAGGCCATCGCGCGCACCGCCCCGGTACGGCAGGCACACTACAGCATGAATCTGCCCGGCTCGGCTACCTTCAGGCGCGGGCCGCCCGCACAAGTCTCATGCCGCGAGCGGGTGCCGGTGTTCGCCGCGTAGCTCCGCGAGCATGTCGCGCACCGCCGCAGCGGTCTCCAGCGGGTGCTCCATCGGAAAGAGATGGGTGCCGTGGACATAACGCAGATGAGTGCCCACGATACGGCGCGTCGCCCCGATTCCCGCCTGCCGCAACTCGCGCGATTCGGTACCTGCCAGAAAGCCGACCGGCACCGGCACGCCGCGCATGGCCCGTGCGGCGAGCCGCGGCGGCAGCGTCAGATAGATTCGATATTCGATTTCGCGGGCGAATGCCAGACGCCGGGCCTTGCCCTCCCCCGTCGGCAAGGTGCCGCAATCGATGTAGTCGCGCAGCACGTCCGGATCCCAATTGGCAAACACCGGCTTGCTGGCGAAATGCCGCCATGCCGCCTCCCAGTCGGGCCAGCGATCGCGGCGCCGCTTGGTCACGCCGGCAGGCGAGAGCCGTTCGTAAAGTCCGGTGAGCATCCCCAGCCGCAGCATTTGCGTGCGCCACCCCGGCGTAACGATGGGGGAATCGATCATCACCACGCCCCGCACGCACTGTGGTGCCTTGAGCGCAGCCATGAGGCTCAGGAAGCCGCCGAGCGAATGCCCGACGAGCCAGACCGGCTCCCCGTGATATTCGCGCTCGAGCGTGTCGACCAACTCGTTGCGCAAATAGCGCCAGCCCGGCGTGACCGGATAGCGCGGGTCGTGACCGATACGGTCGATGGCACGCACGTCGTACTCGTCGGCCAACGCGCCGAGCATCTTGCGATAGACGCCTGCGGGGAAGCCATTGCCGTGCGAAAAATGGATGATCTCTCTTGTCATGGAATTCTTCATGTTGCCAAACCAGCCCGATGGGAATTTCACCGGAGTCGGAAGGCGCGACGCTACCGCCCCTGCCCGCCCAGTCTACCCCCCCGAATCCACTGTCGGTCAATCCGGCCGTCTGGCACTTGTCGAACCATTCTAGCGAACCGCCCGTCGAGTGCATTGAGTGCCGGTAGAGGTTTCAGTCGAATCGCGAGACCTGGGCCGGACCGGCGCCACGTCCCCACACCCGCGCCGTCAGGCACCGCCCCTACACGTCCGGATCAGTGGCGTGCCAGTACCGGCGGTATTGCTCGCGGTAGGACAGTGCCTCGATCCCATCTCCGGTGATCGAGAACCGAACGCCTCCGTGCGCCACCGTTTGCCAAATCCGAGCGCCTGCTGCCCGATAGCGCGCAACCACAGCCGGCCTCGGATGTCCGAAGCGATTCCGATAGCCCGTTTGAAACACCACATGGCCCGGCGACACTGCCTCCACGAATTCGGACGTCGACGAGGTCAAACTCCCGTGATGCGGCACGAGCAGGACGTCCGAGCGCAAATCCACCCTGAAGCGCGCCAGCATGGTGCGCTCCTGGGGGGCTTCGGCGTCCGCTGCGAGTAGCGCACTGTGCTTCCCGCTCGATACGCGCAACACGCAGCTCACACCGTTTGGCCCGACGCGCCCGCCCCAGCCATCGCGCAACGTCGCAGTGTCCGGGTGCAGAAACCGGAACGTCACGCCATCCCACGTCCACTGCTGTCCCGCGAGGCAAGTTCGATGAGCAGCGGCGGCGCGGCGCACCCGATGCGTCGCAGGCAGCGACGAAAACACCTGTGCGTGCGGATACGCCCTCAACACACTCAACGCGCCGCCAAAGTGATCGTCGTGGGCGTGGCTGACGACGAAACGGTCGAGCCGCTCGACACCCTGCGCCCGGAGATAGGGGACGATCACACGGCGCCCCGCATCGCTGCGCCGTCCCAACGGCGGGCCGGCGTCAAAGAGCAGCGTGCGCGTTGCCGTCTCGACGAGCACGGCATTGCCTTGCCCGACATCGAGCATGGTGACGCGAAACGCCTCGGCACCGGGGCGCGGCGACGAAGCGAGCCATGCCGGCACTATCAGCGCAAAACCCGCGAAGCGAACACCAACCCGCCAAGCCTTCGCCCTGCGCACTCCCATTCCGACAGGCAGCGGCATCAGGCACGCGATCACACCGCCGACCGCCGCCACCTGTGCCCAAGACGGCGCAACCCCTGCACGCCACACGGCCCAAGGCAATGCCGCCAGCATGCCGAGCCAATCCGCCAGCCAGACGACCACCGCATGCGCCAGCGCCAACGCCCAATGTGACAACGTCGCGGGCAAGAGCAGGCTAGCCAGCGCCAGCGGCGTCACGATCAATGTCATCAGCGGAATAGCGACGGCGTTTGCCAACGGCCCCAGCAACGGCACCGCACCAAACCACGCAAGCGTCAACGGCACGAGTCCTATCGTGACCGCGTATTGCGCGCGCGCCGCCTGCCACAGAGAGGCAAATGCCGCGGCTCGCCAGCGGCCAAACACGCCGATGCTGCGCGTGCTGCTCGCAGCGTCTCGCGCGCTAAGCGGCCTTTCGGACGCAAGGGACGAAAGAGACCGGTGGGACACCTCTGACGCGTCCAGCGCATTGAGCGCACCGGGCGTAGTGGAGGCATGCGCCCCTTCAGACGCCCCGCGCCGCCGTGCTACCCGCCATCGGTCGCGATGTCTCGCGGCCAACACCAGCGCAGCGACTGCGCCGAATGAGAGCCACAGACCCGGTGTGACCACGGCCCACGGATCGAGCGCGACGATGACGGCCAGCGCCCACATCAGCACGTAAGACGGCGCAGCGAATCGGCCATTGAGCAGCGCCAGAACCAGAATCGCCACCATGCCTACTGCCCGGCGCACCGGCACGCCCCACCCGGCGACCGCCCCATACGCCACTGCGGCAAGCAGACCCGCAACCGCCGCGGCCTTCGGCGCCGGCCACCATAGCGGCAAGCCGAAATGCCTCCCGCATGCCCGACGCCACAGCGCGCCGGCGAGCGCGGCAAACACCCCGGCAACCAGCGATACGTGCAGCCCCGAGATCGCCAGCAAGTGACTCACCCCCGTATCGGCAAACACCTGCCAGTCGTCGTCTGCAATGTCGCCACGCTCTCCCAGCGCAAGCGCCATCAACACGCCGCCATATCGCGCCGACGGTCCGAGCGCGATCCGAAAGTCGTCGCGCAGCCGCTCGCGCCACGCAGCGAAACGATATCCCGGCATCGGCCCGGATTGCAGACGCCGTGCGCCGCCTACGTTTGACGCCCTGCCCCCGCCATAGGAAGTGCGCACATATCCTGTCGCACGGACGCCCCGTGCAAGCGCCATCAATTCGGCGTCGAATCCGTGCCAGTTTGCAAAGCCTCTGGGCGACGTCAGTCGCACGGGCAATTGCCATCGCTCACCTGCCCGCGGACGTCCGGGGCCTGTCGGACCCGCACGCTCGGCAGGCAATCCTTGCGTTTGCCCGACGCCGGCAACTCGCACCACTTTCTGGCGACCGAAAAACGAATGCCCCGGCCAGACCAGTTCGATGTGCGCCGGCACATGCACTGGTCCGCACGACGCCGCTCCGCGCTTCGAATCGTGTCGCTCGCCACGCGTCCCGGACACTGCTTCCGGCGTCTCCATGACTGGCAACGCGCACCCATCGCCAGTGAGATACGCGTGTTCCACATCGAACGCGAACCGCAATCCGTCGCCCGCCGACACGGGCAGCTCAGCCACGGTGCCGACGACCAACAGGTCTTCCCCCTCAAGCACGGTGGAGAAACGATCGCTCAATCGCACTTCTGCCCGAAGCGCCGCCCATGAATACCCGAGTGTCGCCGCACACAACGCAAGCGCTGTCACCACGCAACGCTGACGCCATCCTTGAACGGCACACACCGCACTTCGTGCCGGGTCAGCGCCACCAGTGTCCGTCGACGCGCCCGTCCCAGCGCGCCCGCTTCGTGTCACCGCCCAGAGTGCGCACGCCAACAACACGCCCCCGGCGAGACCCATGGCCGTAGCGAGTACCCGCCCGCCGGGCAAGGCCGAAGCCTGTTGCAGCCACCAGACGCCCGCGACCCACGCAAGCAGGACAACTCTCATGACGTCACCACGTCATGTCTCAAAGACCGCGCAACGCCGCAGCGTCAGCGCGCAGGTTCGTTGGAGATGAGGGAGATGTCTGCGGCAGGCCCGTCACCGGGGGTCATGGCCATGGCCCCTGGCAGACGCGGTAGCACGCGCCACGCATTGGCACACGTCGCCTTCGACAGCGCGTCGATCGACACGCCGCGAAGATCCGCCAGCACCTGCGCGATGCGTGGCAGTTCGACCGGGCTATTGCGTTGCTTGTAACGCCACGCCGGCGCAATGTCGGGCGCGTCGGTCTCCAGCACGAGGGCATCGAGCGCCACGTCCACCGCGAGACGACGAATCTGTAAGGCACGATCGAACGTCATCTGACCGCCAACCCCCAGGCAGAAGCCGCGCTCGACAAACATATCCGCCTGCTGGCGGCTGCCGTTAAAGGCGTGAGCGATACCGCCGCGCGGCGTGAAGATGCGCAGTTGCTTGAGCAATGCATCCTGTGAGCGGCGTACATGAAGGATGACGGGCAAATCGAAGTCGCGCGCGATCTTCAATTGCTCGACGTAGAAGAACTGCTGACGCTCGGGATCAAGCGTCCTGACGAAAAAATCCAGCCCGATCTCGCCGATACCGACAAAACGCGGATCGCCCATCGCCCGCTCGACGGCGCGACGCAACGTGGCAATGTCTTCATCACGCGCACGCGGCGTGTAGAGCGGGTGAATGCCCAGCGCATAGGCGCCGCCGGAGATCGCCCCGGCAGCAGCGCGCGCCGCGTCGAACGTCGCGCATTCAACAGCGGGTACCACCAACCCCACCACGCCCGCAGCGGCAGTGTCGGCAATTACAGTCGCACGGTCGGCGTCAAACTCGGCCGCATCGAGATGGCAATGGGTATCGATCCACATGGTCAGGTGTCCTTGAGCGTCAATTCTACGGGTCGATGACAAGGCTCGCACGCCGCGCCGTTGATGACCATCGGAAAACACCGCGTTACAGTCTAGGACGTTGCCGAAACTGACGTTGCTTCGCTCGCGCCTGAAAAGCAAAACGCCGGGGATCCCCCGGCGCTTCGCCAATTTCGCCCGACATCGGGGGCCAGCGCGCTCGCCCGATGTTCAGGCCGGTTCGAGCACGCCTTCGCGCAGCCGCAACGCGCGATCGCAACGACGGGCCAGATCGATATCGTGCGTCACGATCACGAAGCTGGTCTTCAGCGTCTCGGACAACTCGAGCATCAGTTCGAACACTGTCTCGGCGGTGTGGCCGTCAAGGTTGCCGGTCGGCTCATCGGCCAGCACGCAAGCCGGCTGCGTCACGAGGGCTCGCGCCATCGCCACGCGCTGACGTTCGCCCCCCGACAGCTCCGACGGGCGATGCTTCACGCGCGGGCCCAGCCCGACGCGCTCAAGCATCGCCTGCGCCGTTTTGCGCGCTTGCTCGGTCGGCAAGCGACGAATCCGCAGCGGCATCGCCACGTTATCGAGCGCCGAGAATTCGGCCAGCAGATGGTGAAACTGATAGACAAAGCCGAGCGACCGATTGCGCTGTGCCGTCTTGTCCCGCTCTTTGAGCGACGAGAACGGCTTGCCCAGCAGCGACACCTCGCCACGCGACGGGTCGTCGAGTCCGCCCAGCACATGCAGCAGCGTGCTCTTGCCCGACCCCGACGCGCCCACGATCGCCACCTTCTCACCAGGTAACACGTCGAGACTCGCGCCGCTGAGCACCGTCACATTCAGTTCGCCTTGCCGGAACGTCTTGTGGAGATCGCGCGCGCTCAGCACCGGGCCGTCGTAAGCAAGGTTCGACACGGGAGCCATGGGTTTGTTGGCGTCATTCATAGCGCAGGGCCTCCGCCGGCTTGACACGCGAAGCACGCCAGCTCGGGTAGATCGTCGCAAGCGCGGAAAGGATGAAGGAAATCACCCCGATGCGGATCACGTCCGTCGATTGCAGATCCGAAGGCAATTCGGAGATGAAGTAAATGTCTTGCGGCAGGAAGTGTATGCCAAGCAAGCGCTCGATGAACGGCACGATGGTGCCGATGTTGACCGACACCAGACAGCCCAGCGCCACCCCGAGCAACGCCCCGGCGAAGCCGATGGTCACGCCCTGCACGATGAAGATCTTCATGATCGAACCGGGCTGTGCGCCGAGCGTGCGCAGAATAGCGATATCCGCGTACTTGTCGGTCACCGTCATCACGAGCGAGGACACCAGATTGAAAGCGGCCACGGCGATGATGAGCGTCAGGATGATGAACATCATGCGCTTTTCGGTCTGCACGGCGATGAACCAGTTCTTGTTCTGCTGCGTCCAGTCGCGCACCCACATGTTGCCGGTCAGCGTCTTGGCAAGGTCACGCGCGACAAGCGGCGCCTGCTCCATGTCCTGAATTTTCAGACGCACGCCCGTCGGGCCATCAAGACGGAACAGCGTCTCGGCGTCGTGCAGATCGATGAGCGCGAGCGAACTGTCGTATTCATAGTGTCCCGCCGTGAAGATGGCCACCACGGTGAATTGCTTCACGCGCGGTAGCACCCCGGCCGGGGTAATGGTTCCCTGTGGCGCCACCAGTGTGATCTTGTCGCCGATGGTCACCCCCAGCGCCCGGGCCAGTTCGCGTCCGAGCACGATACCGAAGCCGCCCGGTGTCAGGTTGGCGAGCGTGCCGTCCGTAATCTGCTTGCCGAGATCGGAAACCTTGGCTTCCTCGCTGGGAACGATACCGCGCAGCACCACGCCGCGCACGTTGTCGTCACGCGTGAGCATGGCCTGCTCGCCCACATAGGGAGCGGCAGCAATGACGTTCTTGTTCTGTAGCGCCTCGGCGGCCGTGCGCTGCCAGTCGGGCAGATTGCCGTCGACGGCGAAGACCTCGATGTGTGCCAGCACGGAGAGCATGCGGTCCCGAACTTCCTTCTGAAAGCCGTTCATCACCGAGAGCACCACAATGAGCGCTGCCACGCCCAGCGCAATGCCGGCCATGGAGATGAAGGAAATGAAGGAAATGAAACCGTTGCCGGATGATCGCTTGCCGGTGCGCGTATAGCGCCAGCCGATCTGCCATTCGTATGGGAATTTCAAACGGATTCCTGATTCTTGATAAGGATCGATCGGAGCGTAGCGGCGCCGGTCTGCACTGGCGTCCGGGCTCCGCACCCGGCCCCTGCCCGGCGCGAAGGACGCTACGTTCCGTACCTGACGTCAGGGTCACCCAACTGCCAGCGCGAAGTTTGCCATACAATTCGCCTCGACATGGATACACCTGCCTTGCACTTTCTCTTGCCGTTCGCGCTGCCCGCGTCGGCCCACTTGCCCGCACTGCTGGCCGGATTGGAGTTGCCCGCGCTCGAAAAGTTGCTCGCGCGCGGCGTCCAGTCGGCGCAAGACGTGCCGGAAGACCCGTTTGTTCCCACGCTGCCGCATGAACGCTGGCTGGCCGACGCCTTTGGCCTGCCCGGCGGGCCCTCGCGCGCGCCACTAGCCCCCTTCATGCTGCTGGAAGACAGCGGCACGCTCGACACCCGCTTCTGGTACTGCGCGCAGCCCGCGCACATCCATATCGCCACCGACCATCTGGTGCTGACGGCCCCGTCTGAACTGGCGCTGAGCGCCGAGGAATCGGCGGCCCTCTTCACCACGGCGCACGCGCTGTTTGCCGAGGAAGGCGCCGAGCTGATCGCCCCGCGTCCCGACCGGTGGTATCTGAGCGCGCCGGCGCTGGGCGACCTGCTCACCGCGTCGCCCGCGCGGGCTGCCGGCCGGAACGTCGATATCTGGCTGCCGCAAGGCAAGGCCGAACTGACGTGGCGCAAGTGGCAGAACGAAGTGCAGATGGCCTGGTACGACCATCCGGCCAATCAGGCTCGCGAAGCACGCCGCCTGCCGCCGGTCAATGCCCTCTGGCTGTACGCCGGGGGCCAGCGTATCGCCGCCCCGCGTCTGAACCGGCCTTGCGTGACCATTCTGGCGGACGACCCCGCGACACGCGGCCTGGCCACCCACCTGCAAATCGCCTTGCACGGCACCGACGCCGGTCTCGCCGCCGCAGACGGCCGCACCCTTGTGCAGATCGACACCCTCACGCCGTATTTCCTCGTGGAAGACTGGGCGCGCTGGCGCGATGCCCTCGTCGACATCGACCGCATGTGGCTGGCACCCGCGCTTGAGCGCATCGCCAAGGGGCAAGCGCGCGAAGTCGCACTCACTTTGTGCGGCGACAGCCACAGCGTGACGATCCGCTCGCGCAGCAGCGACCTGCGCAAGTTCTGGCGCCGACAGCCGCTCGGCGCCTGCATGGTGCCGCTCGCCCGGCTTGGCGAGGAAGTGGCATGACCGACATCGTCACCCGCCATGTCGACGACGCGACGGCCGACGCCCTCTCGCGCGACGGCGTCCACCCGGTACTCGCCCGCCTGTTCGCCTCGCGCGGGGTGGCCGAGAGCGCCGAGACGGAAACGGCGCTCGCCCGCCTGATACCGCCCGCACAGCTCAAAGGGGCGCAAGACGCCGCCGTTTTCCTTGCCGACGCTATCGCCGCAGGCAAACGCATGCTGGTGGTGGCCGATTACGATTGCGACGGCGCAACCGCCTGCGCCGTGGCCGTGCGCGGTCTGCGTATGTTCGGTGCGAAGGTCGAGTATCTGGTGCCGAACCGATTCGAATACGGCTACGGCCTGACGCCCGAAATCGTGGCGTTGGCCGCGCGAGGCAAACAAGGGCCACCCGACGTATTGATCACGGTCGACAACGGCATTGCCAGCCTCGACGGCGTGGCTGCCGCGCAGGCGCTCGGCATCGAAGTCGTGGTGACGGATCACCACTTGCCCGGCAGCGAATTGCCCAACGCGCGCTGCATCGTCAACCCGAACCAGCCGGGCTGCGAATTCCCGAGCAAGAATCTGGCCGGTGTCGGCGTGATGTTCTACGTCCTGCTCGCGCTTCGGGCCGAGTTGCGTGCACGCGGCGCGTTCGATGCGCGCGAACAACCCCGTCTCGACGCATTGCTCGATCTGGTCGCACTGGGCACGGTCGCGGACGTCGTCAAACTTGACGCCAACAACCGCATTCTGGTGGCGCAGGGACTTTCGCGGATGCGCGCAGGCCGCATGCATCCGGGCATCAACGCCCTCTTTCGCGCGGCCGCCCGCAATGCACGGCAGGCAGGCAGCTTCGATCTGGGCTTCGGCCTCGGCCCGCGCCTGAACGCCGCCGGACGCCTCGCCGACATGTCGCTCGGCATCGAGTGTCTTCTCACGGACGACGACGGCCGCGCGTGGACACTCGCGCAAGAACTCGATGCAATGAATCGCGAACGCCGCGAAATCGAAGCCGGAATGCAGCAGGAAGCGCTGGCCGACCTGGCGCGCTTCGATCCTCGCGCCGCCACCACGCTCTGCGCTTTCAACGAAACGTGGCATCAGGGCGTCATCGGAATCGTTGCCGCGCGCCTCAAAGAGAAGTTCTATCGTCCGACCATCGTGTTCGCCCCAGGCGACGACGGGCAGATCAAGGGCTCCGGCCGCTCGATTCCCGGTTTCCACCTGCGCGACGCGCTCGATCTGGTCACGAAACGCGAACCGGGCCTGATCGGCAAGTTTGGCGGTCATGCGATGGCCGCTGGCCTCACGATAGCTGCCGACGCCCTGCCGCGCTTTCAGGCGGCATTCGAGGCGGTTGGACAGGCATGGCTCGACGAGAAGACACTGTCTCGGGTGATCGAAACGGATGGCGACATTGGCGACGAGTGCTTCGTGCCACCGTTCGTCGCGTTGCTCGACGCGCAAGTGTGGGGGCAAGGCTTCCCGCCACCGGTGTTCTCGGGCGAGTTCGATGTGCTCTCGCAAGCCATCCTCAAGGACAAGCACCTGAAGCTGCAACTCGGTCGTGGACGCATGCGCTTCAATGCCATCTGGTTCAATCACGCCGACACGTTGCCAAGCCGTGCGCGGTTCGCGTATCGACTGGCCGCAGACACCTTCAACGGCGTGTCGCGCGTGCAGATGATCGTCGAGCACGCGCAGGCCTGACGCGACGCGAAGCGCTTGCAGATCCGCAGCGCACCGTGTCAGACTCGCCGCCCCCGGCGAGCACTTCACGCAACGACTCGCCTGCGTTCCCGTCTGGCTGGAAAACTACGCGGGCTGCGCCTCGGCGACGTACTCGTGCATCACGCGCAGGAAGGCTTCGCGCGCAGGATGCACGTCGACACCGCGATGCCGGACGAAGAAGTTCGGCACGGCAGCGAGGTCCTCCATCGCATGTCCCACGATGTTCGCCTCCTGCCGGTATCGCAGATAGATGCCGCGCGGCACGAGTGAGTAACCCACGCCCGCGCCGACACAAGCCACGATGGTCGCGTAACTGCCATAGCTCAGAATGCGGCCCGGCGTGACGGCATTCGCCGCCAGCCATTGCTCCATCGTGGCGCGATACGGACAGCCCGGCGGCCACATCAGGAGCGTGGCACCCGACAGGTCCGACGCTTCGAGCACCCGTCCCGCCCGCGCCGGCGCCACCAACACGATCGGCTCGCGGTAGACCTCATCGGACACGACAACGGCCTGCGCCTGAGCTTCGAGGCAGGCCGTGCCCGCAATCAGGGCGGCGTCGACACGGCCGTGCTGGATCTCGTCGAGCAAATTGAGCGACGTATCGGTCACCAGATTCAAACGAACCTTCGGATACGCGGCATGGAACCGCGCCAGCACCGCAGGCAAGCGCGACGTCGCCGACGACTCGATGGCCCCCAGCGAAAAGTCGCCGGACGGCTCGCTGGCCGGATTGAGCGCCGCGCTGGCCTCGCGCGCGAGTGCCAGAATCCGCTCCGCATAGCCCAGCAGCGTGCGCCCGCTCGGGGTGAGTTGCAGACGTCGCCCCTGCCGGTGAAAGAGCTTGACGCCTACCGTGTGTTCCAGCGCCCGGATGCGCGCCGTGACGTTCGACTGCACACAGTGCAGTGCTTCGGCAGCGCCAAGCACGCTGCCTTCGTCGACGATGGCCTTGAAGGTCTGAAGTTGCAGAAAATCCATGAACGTCTCCCGGGCCAGGCCGCAGACAACAGGAATTGGATCGAATCGCCCCATGTTAAGCGACGAGCGGCAACACTTCAATAATAGTGAACAAAAGCGCCTCAACATTTCACTTTTTTAGCGCAACGGAAAGGCATAAGCTTCGGGTTATCCCTAGTGCGACGTCTGCCACGGCATCCCGCCCCGGTCAGTCCATCGCCACTCCCGAAGGAAGTCACATCATGCTCCGCCCTCTGTCCGCCGCTGCCCAAGTCAACGCCTTCACACCGGTGGTGGCTGCGCCGGTCACGCCGCTCGGCCTGTTCTTCCGCGCCGTCGATCAATGGCGCCAGCACTATGAGCAGACGTTGCAGGCGGAAGCCCTCGCCTCGTTCGACGACACGTCGCTCGCGGACGCCGGCTACGCCCGCGACGCCTTCGGTCTGCGTCGCGCCGCACGCTGAGATATCCCTGAAATGTAGGGGGAATGGGGGCTTCGCTGCGCTATAATTGCGGTTTTCCCGAATTCGCAACCGTCATAGCTCATGGAAGCCGAACGCCTTAACGCCCTTGAATCCCTGCTCGCCGACCTGCGCACCCGCGTTGGCGAGCTCAGGGGGTATCTTTGACTTCGATGTCAAGCAAGCTCGCCTGATTGAAGTCAACAAAGAACTCGAAGACCCCAACATCTGGAACGATTCCAAGCGTGCGCAGGCACTGGGCAAGGAAAAGAAGGCGCTCGACAGCATCGTCACCAACCTGACCGAACTCGACGCCAGCCTTTCCGATACGCAGGAACTGTTCGAAATGTCCCGCGACGAGGGCGATGAAGACTCGTTGCTGGCGCTCGAGAGCGACACGCAGGGTCTCGCCGCACGCGTGGGCGAGATGGAGTTCCGCCGGATGTTCAACAACCCGGCCGATCCGAACAACTGCTTCATCGACATCCAGGCCGGCGCCGGCGGCACCGAGGCCAACGACTGGGCCGGCATGCTGCTGCGCCAATACCTGCGCTATTGCGAACGCAAGGGCTTCAAGGCCGAAGTGCTCGAAGTGTCGGACGGCGACGTCGCGGGCATCAAGAGCGCCTCGCTGAAGGTCACTGGCGACTACGCCTACGGCTATCTGCGTACGGAAACCGGCGTGCATCGTTTGGTGCGCAAGTCGCCGTTCGACTCGTCGGGCGGTCGCCACACGTCGTTCGCCAGCCTGTTCGTGTATCCGGAAGTGGACGATTCGATCGACATCGACATCAATCCGGCCGACGTGCGCACCGACACGTATCGCGCCTCCGGTGCAGGCGGTCAGCACATCAACAAGACCGACTCCGCTGTTCGTCTGACGCACATCCCGACCGGCATCGTCGTGGCCTGCCAGAACGACCGTTCGCAGCACCGCAACCGCGCCGAAGCATGGGACATGCTCCGCTCGCGCCTGTTCGAACACGAGATGCGCAAGCGTCGCGCCGAGCAGGACAAGCTGGAGTCGAGCAAGACCGATGTGGGCTGGGGCCATCAGATTCGCTCGTACGTGCTCGACCAGTCGCGCGTCAAGGACCTGCGCACTGGGGTGGAAACCGGCAATACCGGCAAGGTACTCGACGGCGACCTGGACGACTTCATCTCCGCGAGTCTCAAGCAGGGAGTGTAAGGAATGGCGTTTGTCCGCACGCTAGCCGTGTGGGTGGTGAGTGCGTTGTGCATGCAGCGCGCCGCCATTGCTGCCCCGGCCAGCACGCCGGGCGCACCCGGTGCAAATCCCGAGACGGGACCGTACCTGCATGAACTGCTCAAGCGCCCGGACTTCTCGGGCGCGTATGCGCGCATTGTCGCGCCGCGCGGTGTTCCCGCGTGGGTGCGTCAGGGGGGTACGTCGACGCCGTCGCAACGCGTGAGTGTGGCCGGCAAGCCCTGGTTGCTGGTGCAAAGCTGCAAGCCGCACGACTGCCCTAGCGAGTACGTCCACATTTTGTATGAGCCGCGCTCACAGGCGATCGCGGCGCTGTTCGTGCGAGACCCGAGTGCGGCGGCCAATGCCGGAGCGCATCAGGATCGCACCGAACTGATCTGGCTGGGCGCGCCCGACGGCTCGCTCAAGAATGCCCTGCTGCACACGCTACGTTTTACCGAATAACCTCATCGCTCGCATCATGACCGATCAAAACACTCCGGCCCAAACGGCCACTCCGGCTGGCGACCTGCCGCAGGACGACAACAAGCTCATCGCGGAGCGTCGCGAGAAGCTGCAGGCACTGCGCGCCAACGGCGTCGCGTTCCCGAACGATTTCCGTCCCGAGAATCAGGCCGGCGATCTGCAGGCGCGCTTCCAGGACGTGGATAACGAAACGCTCGAAGCCGAACCCATTCCCGTGTCGGTGGCCGGGCGCATGATGCTCAAGCGTGTGATGGGCAAGGCCGCCTTCGCCACGGTGCAGGACGGCAGCGGTCAGATCCAGTTCTTCATCGGCCGTGACGACGTCGGCACCGATTCCATGGCTGCCTTCAAGGGCTGGGACATCGGCGACATCATCGCCGCAACCGGCACGCTGTTCCGCACGCGCACCGGCGAACTGTCGGTTAAGGTGAAGGAGCTGCGCCTGCTCGCCAAGGCCCTGCGCCCGCTGCCGGACAAGTTCCACGGTTTGTCGGATCAGGAAACGAAGTACCGTCAACGCTACGTCGACCTGATCACCTCGCCCGAGACGCGCAGCACGTTCCGCGCTCGCGCCAAGGCCATCGCCTCGATCCGCAAGCACATGACGGACGCCGACTTCATGGAAGTCGAAACCCCGATGCTGCACCCGATCCCGGGCGGCGCCGCAGCCAAGCCGTTCATTACGCATCACAACGCGCTCGACATGCAAATGTATCTGCGTATCGCGCCGGAACTGTATCTGAAACGCCTGATCGTCGGCGGTTTCGAGCGTGTGTTCGAGATCAACCGTAACTTCCGCAATGAAGGCGTGTCGCCGCGCCACAATCCGGAATTCACGATGATGGAGTTTTATGCAGCCTATACGGACTACCGTTGGCTGATGGACTTCACCGAATCGCTGATCCGCAATGCGGCGATCGATGCGCGCGGCACCGCAACCATCCAGTATCAGGGTCGCGAACTGGACTTGTCCAAGCCGTTCCATCGCCTGACGATCGTCGAAGCCATCCGCAAGTACGCGCCGGAGTTCACCGACGCGCAACTGGCCGATATCGACTTCGTGCGCGGCGCATTGGGCAAGTACGGCGTGAAGGTCGATGCGCCTCAGTTCAAGAACGCCGGTCTGGGCGCGCTGCAACTGGCGTTGTTCGAAGAGACGGCCGAGAGCCAATTGTGGGAGCCGACCTTCATCATCGACTACCCGGTGGAAGTCTCGCCGCTGGCACGCGCATCGGACACGCTGCCGGGCATCACCGAGCGCTTCGAGCTGTTCATCACGGGGCGCGAGATCGCAAACGGATTCTCGGAACTGAACGATCCGGAAGATCAGGCTGCCCGCTTCCGGGCGCAAGTCGAGCAAAAGGACGCCGGCGACGAAGAAGCCATGTATTACGACGCCGATTACATTCGGGCGCTCGAATACGGCATGCCCCCCACGGGCGGCTGCGGTATTGGCATCGACCGTCTGATCATGCTGCTCACCGACAGCCCCAACATTCGCGACGTGCTGCTCTTCCCGCACCTGCGCCGCGAAGACTGATCGCAGGGCAGCAGGCGGGTCCCCTCGCCTCGCACTACGGTCACCATGAAAATGCCGCAGCCCTCGTCAGGGCGCTGCGGCATTTTTTTGTCCTCGGAGTTTGGAAAACCAAGCACGTTAAGTCTCGCCGCGTGGCCGCGCACTGAAAAAGGCGTGCTTGACCTCTGCGCCCTCGCCTTGCTCGCCAAGGGTGATAGCTACGCCTATGACCTTGCGCGGAATCTTGTATTGCATGGCCCCGCGTGGCTGATCGAACACGTGCGCCTTCGCCGAATTCGAGCGCGCCGGTGCCGAGGCCATCCCCCGCGCCAACCGGCGCAAAATATTTCTAAAATACCTGTTCACCGCGATAAGCGGACGGCCAGTCGCCATCCAGTCGCAGCCAGCGACGCGAGATGGGCAGAATCGCACCGCTCGCGCCTTCCTCCACCAACTGGCGTAGCGCGAGCGAGGACAGCGTCTTCGTGTCGGTCGGAAATGCGAGAAGAAATGTGCGATTAACGGCGACGGCGGCAAACTCGTCCACGTCGAAGTGTTCGACCATCGACTGGTAGAGATTGCCCAGCACCAGACCGCCTGCAGGTGCCATCCAGTTACCGCGACAGCCACCGATCAGGGTACCGTCGTCCAGCCGGGCAATGCCAAACTCGAAGTGCCGCGCCGACCAGGCGCGCGAGAGGTTCGATGCCGCTTGCGCAAACGCCGCTTCGAACGTCAGACCGGCGTCATGCAGATCCTGGGATTGCAACCGGCGCAGCCCTGTCGGGCCATCGAGCACGAGCGTGACGAAAACGTCGTCGGAAAACGGCTCGCTGACGTCGCCCGCCGGATCATTCGTGTCGACCCAGGTGCGTTGCACCACATACGGATAGACGTGCGGATGGGCGGCCACATCGAACGGAGTATCCAGCGGGGGCAATGTATCGATCATAACGTTGGCGCAAATAGACGAAAATGACGTTCACAGACAATACGTGCCATTATGCGCGCGCCACCACCGCCGCACATGCAGTGCAATCAACTGCATCGTCAACGTCACCGCTAACAGCTACACGGCCCACGGCCCCATCGGATGACGTCGCCTGACGATTCACGTCTGCCCTCCCGCACGACTTGTTTCATTTGTTAAGACACGCCCTCACGACGGGTGCGAGGAATGCCGTCACCCTAGGAAAATCTCCATATATCTCATAGACTTATCCTGCCATTGCAGCGCACCTGAGGAGGTGTCGCTACGATGCACATCTTACATCGCGTTACAAAATGAAACGTACGCCGCGCTTGCCTTGACGGAAACTTTTCTCATGCGAAACGCCCGTGCCCGCCAGCACGTAGAAAGGGGTTCGCAACAACCGCACGATGGAGAAAACAACATGGATAACGATCTGCAACCGCGTCGCATGCATCCCCTGGCCGCTGCGGCTGCCGGCAGTATCGTCGTCGTCAGTCTGCTCGGCGTCGCCGCGATCACAGGCGTGCTGCCTGTGGCCAAGAGTACGGATGGCCCCACGCCGACCAGCAACAATTCGCAGTACGCACTGACCTCGGCGGCACAACCGTCATCGCCTTCGCTGCAATCGCCGCAGGCGCAGCCGCAAGCCTCGCAACAGGCGCCGTTACAAGCACCGCAGCAGGCCTTGCAACAGGCACCGCAGCAACCGCCCCAACAAGCGCAGTACGCGCCGCCGCAGGCGCCGGCACAACGTGCCCCTGCCCCGCAGCGGTCGTACGCACAAACGTCAGAAGCGCCCGCCAAGCAACGGGCGGCAACGTGTTCGACGTGCGGCACCGTGCAGTCGATCGAACCGATCCGCACGCAGGGTAGCGCTTCAGGTCTGGGCGCCGTCGGTGGCGCAGTCGCGGGTGGTCTGCTGGGCAATCAGTTCGGCGCCGGTAACGGCCGTACCGCAATGACGGTGGTCGGCGCACTGGGCGGTGGTCTGGCCGGCAACGAAGTCGAGAAGCGCGTGCGCTCCGAGACTGTCTATCGTGTGTATGTGCGCATGGACACCGGCACGACGCGCTACTGGACGTATCAGTCGGCACCGGGCGTGCAGCCGGGCGACCGTGTGCGCCTCGAGAACAACGGGCTAGTGCGCGCGGGATGATCGCGGCAGCCGATGCCTCATCATCGATGTCTGCCGTAACCCGCATCGCAGAAAACGCAAAAGCCGCTCAACAGAGCGGCTTTTGTTTTGGCGGAATCGTTGATTCCAACGCGATAGACAGTCGTCAGACTTCGTCGATCCACGCCATCTGAATGGCTTCCAGCACCTTTTCACCGGCACGGTCCGGCGAATCGTCGAAACCGTCGAGCGCCATCACCCATTGGTGAAGGTCGGTGAAGCGAACGTACTGCGGATCGATATCGGGATGGGCCTCGGTAAGCGCAATCGCGATGTCTTGAATGTCAGTCCATTTCATGGGCAGGCTCCTTTTCTCCTGACTTGTCACCACACGACGCCAACGGCGTTGCTTAGTGATTTTCCTTGGCGTGGTTGATCGTGTACTTCGGAATCTCGACAACCAGATCCCCGTCGGCAGGCACCAGCGCCTGACACGACAGGCGCGACGTCGGCTCAAGGCCCCAGGCCTTGTCGAGCAGATCTTCCTCTTCGTCTTCCGCCGGCGCCAGCGACTCGAAGCCCTCGCGCACGATCACATGACACGTGGTGCACGCGCACGACAACTCGCACGCATGCTCGATCTCGATGCCGTTGTCCAGCAGTGCTCTGCACACGGAGATGCCCGTCGGAACTTCCAGCACGGCGCCTTCCGGGCACAGCTCGACGTGAGGCAATACAACGATTTGAGGCATAACTTTGAATTTCCGTGTGTGTCTTACAGTTTGTCGATGTCCGCCACGCGCCGGCCGGCCAGCGCTGCGCGGATGCTCTTGTCCATGCGGCGTGCGGCAAACTCGTCCGTCGCGTGCGAGAGCGTTTCGGTCGCTGCCTTGATCGCGGTCTGATCGTCACCAGAGGCCTTCTGGCGCAAGTCGGCCAGCAGGCCATCGATCTTGGCGCGCTCACCGGCATCGAGCAATTCCGGGTCGGCCTGCAAAGCGCTATCGATCGCCACCAGCAGACGCTCGGCTTCCACCTGCTGCTCACGCAGCGCGCGTGCACGCATGTCCTGTTCGGCCGAACCGAAGCTGTCCTGCAACATGCGCGAAATGTCGTCGTCTGCCAGACCGTACGACGGCTTGACCTCGATGGAGGCCGCCACGCCCGAATGCACTTCTTGTGCCGAGACGGAAAGCAGCCCGTCGGCGTCGACCTGATACGTCACGCGAATACGCGCCGCACCGGCCGCCATCGGCGGAATGCCCCGCAGCTCGAACCGGGCCAGCGAGCGGCAATCCGAGGCCAGTTCGCGCTCGCCTTGCAGCACGTGAATGGCCATCGCCGTCTGGCCGTCCTTGAAGGTGGTGAATTCCTGGGCACGGGCCACCGGAATCGTCGCGTTACGCGGGATGATTTTTTCGACAAGGCCGCCCATCGTCTCGACACCGAGTGAGAGCGGAATAACATCGAGCAGCAGCCAGTCGTCCCCTTCCGCCTGGTTGCCGGCCAGCAAGTTGGCCTGCACGGCGGCGCCGAGCGCCACCACCTGATCCGGATCGAGATCGATCAGCGGCTCACGGCCGAAGAAGCCTGCGACGGCCGCGCGCACTTGCGGCATGCGCGTCGCGCCTCCCACGAGGACAACGCCCTTCACGTCTTCCTGCCCCATGCCGGCATCACGCAACGCCTTGCGCATCGGGCCGATCGTGCGTTGCACGAGCGGCGCGCCAAGCGCGGTGAATTGCTCGCGCGTGAGTTGCAGCGCAACGTTGCGCCCGCCAGACAGCGCAAGCGAGATGGGGGCCTGTTCGGCATCGGTCAGCGCTTCCTTCGCGGTGCGCGCATGATCGAGAAGGCCGCGTACGTCTTCGGGCGTGAGCGAGGCGGCGTCGAGACCGGCGGCTTCCAGCACCCAGCGGAAGATCACCTGATCGAAGTCGTCGCCGCCGAGCGCGGAATCGCCGCCCGCAGCGAGCACTTCGAACACGCCCTTCGTCAGACGAAGAATCGAGATATCGAACGTGCCGCCGCCCAGATCGTAGACGGCGTAAAGGCCTTCCGCCCCATTGTCGAGCCCGTACGCAATCGCCGCTGCCGTCGGCTCATTGAGCAAACGCAGAACGTTGAGGCCGGCCAGACGCGCGGCGTCCTTGGTGGCTTGACGCTGCGCGTCGTCAAAGTACGCGGGCACGGTAATCACGGCGCCCACCAGATCGTCGCCGAGCGTGTCTTCGGCGCGCTGACGCAGTGTGGCCAGAATTTCGGCAGACACTTCCACCGGACTCTTCACGCCACCTGCGGTTGTCATCTGCACCATGCCGGGCGCGTCGACGAATTCGTACGGCGCATTATCGGCGTGAGCGACATCGGCCAGACCCCGGCCCATGAAGCGTTTGACGGAGACGATGGTATTACGCGGATCGGTAGCCGCAGCCGCCTTGGCGTCGTGGCCGATCTGGGTACGGTGACCGCCCAGATAACGCACGACGGACGGCAGCAGCACGCGGCCCTGGTCGTCGGGGAGGACTTCGGCCACACCGCTGCGCACGGAGGCCACGAGCGAATGCGTCGTGCCCAGGTCGATGCCCACGGCGAGCCGCCGCTGGTGCGGCGCAGGGGACATGCCGGGTTCGGAAATTTGCAGAAGGGCCATGACTTTGCAATGCGGGCGACGCGCTCGCGCGTGCACCCTGTTCTCAAGCAGTTCTCAATGACATGTGACGGCGCCGCACCGGGCCGTCACGCGTTTTCCAGCATTTCGATGCGCTGCGCGATGTCGTCTTCGGCGCGCGCAATGAACATCAGTTGCCGCACGGCTTCCGCCGACGGCTGCCATGCGCTGCTCTCGAGCCAGTCGCCCAGCTTGGTGAGCCGCACGCGACGATCATCACGCAGAGACCGGGCGAGCGCTTCGAGGGCGTTGATATTGCGTGCAGCGACGGCGTCGTCGATCGCTTCGCGCCACTCCATCTGCTGCATCAGAAAATCGGGGGCCATCGCGGTGTTGTTTTCCGCGCCCACATCGATGCCTTGCAGCGTAAGCAGGTACGTCGCGCGCTGTAACGGGTCGCGTAACGTGCGATAGGCAGCGTTCGCCTGCGCAGCCCATTGCATGGCCACGCGCCGTTCGGCGTCGCTCGCGCTCGCGAATCGATCCGGATGCACGCGCGATTGCACGGCACGGTAAGCCGTCTCGAGCGCCTCGGTATCGAGCGCAAAGCGCTGCGGCAAATCGAACAGCGTGAAATAGTTGTCAGTCAACGCACTCATCGCGCACTCTTCATTCGTCACGGGCGTCGATGCGATATGCCGTCGCGTCACGCCACCCGCCTTCGGCCCGTAAAAAAAGCGGCTCGCGCCGCCTTGCTGCCTACGCTACTGCTCACCGCCCGGCAGGCTCTCGCCACGTCTGCCGTCGTTGACGGCGTCCGCTGCGATCTCACTGCGTCGCCTAACATACTCAGCGCACCCGACGCGCTTCACGCCTCCGCTGGCTCGCCGCGTTCGCACTTGCGACAGGGCAGTGTGGTGCCGAGCATCGCTTCACGGCCTGCGGGAGTTTGCGTCCACGTCCGGATCTGCCACGGGGGAAGATGCCGGACATGTTGCCCATGCCCACACGCCAGTCGCGCGACCCATTGGCCTTCATCGTCTTGCCGAAAACCGACGATCTCGCGCAACGGCGCGGCGTCAGACGCGGAAAGACTCGCCGCAGCCGCACTCATCCTTGACGTTCGGATTATTGAAGCGGAACCCTTCGTTCAGGCCTTCGCGCGCGAAGTCCAGTTCGGTGCCGTCGATGTACGGCAGGCTCTTCGGATCGACGATCACCTTCACGCCATGGCTCTCGAAGACCGTGTCTTCACCCGCCACGTCGTCGGCGTACTCCAGCTTGTAGGCCAGGCCCGAGCAACCGGTCGTCTTCACGCCCAGCCGCAGGCCTACGCCCTTGCCGCGCCGCGTCAGATAACGCGAAACGTGCTGCGCGGCCTTCTCGGTCAATGTAATGGCCATCGTGCCGATTCCTTTATCCGTCGTGCCGCTCAGGCAGCTTTTGCCGGCTCGGCCGACTGGCCGTGCTTCTGCTTGTAGTCGGCCACGGCCGCCTTGATGGCGTCTTCGGCCAGAATCGAGCAGTGAATCTTCACCGGCGGCAGCGCCAGTTCCTGCGCGATCTGGGTGTTCTTGATGTCGAGCGCCTGATCCAGCGTCTTGCCCTTGACCCACTCGGTCACGAGCGACGACGAAGCAATCGCCGAACCGCAGCCGTAGGTCTTGAACTTGGCGTCTTCGATCACGCCGGCTTCGTTCACACGAATCTGCAGCTTCATCACGTCACCGCAAGCCGGGGCACCGACCATACCGGTACCGACAGCGTCGTCGCCCTTTTCGAACGAGCCAACGTTACGCGGGTTTTCGTAGTGATCCAGAACTTCCTTGCTGTACGACATGGCTAACTCCTTGAATGCTCAGTGTGCGGCCCACTGGATCGATTTCAGATCGACCCCGTCCTTGTACATTTCCCACAGCGGCGACAGATCGCGCAGCTTGCCGATCTTGCCCTTGAGCAGTTCGACCACGTAGTCGACTTCCTGCTCGGTCGTGAAACGACCCACGGTGAAGCGAATCGAGCTGTGCGCCAGTTCGTCGTTACGACCCAGGGCACGCAATACGTACGAAGGCTCCAGCGAGGCCGACGTGCACGCCGAACCCGACGACACCGCGACATCCTTGATCGCCATGATCAGCGATTCGCCTTCGACAAAATTGAAGCTGATGTTCAGGTTGTGCGGCACACGTTGTTCCATGTCGCCGTTCACATACACCTCTTCCATTTCCGTCAGACCGCGCAGCAGACGATCGCGCAGCATACGCACGCGCTCGTTCTCTGCTGCCATTTCTTCACGTGCGAGACGAAACGCCTCGCCCATGCCGACGATCTGGTGCGTGGCCAGCGTACCCGAACGCATACCGCGTTCGTGACCGCCGCCGTGAATCTGTGCCTCGATACGCACACGCGGCTTACGACGCACATACAGCGCGCCGATACCCTTCGGGCCATACGTCTTGTGCGCCGAGAACGACATCAGGTCGACCTTCAGCTTGTCCAGATCGATCGGCATCTTCCCGGTCGCCTGGGCGGCGTCAACGTGGAAAATGATGCCCTTCTCGCGGCAGATCTCACCGAGAGTGCCGATATCCTGAATGACGCCGATTTCGTTGTTCACGGCCATGACCGAGACGAGGATCGTGTCCGGACGCAATGCCGCCTTGAAAACGTCCAGATCGAGCAGACCGTCGTCCTTCACGTCCAGATACGTGACTTCAAAGCCCTCGCGCTCAAGCTCGCGCATCGTATCGAGTACGGCCTTGTGCTCGGTCTTCACCGTGACGAGGTGCTTGCCCTTGCCTTGGTAGAAGTGCGCTGCGCCCTTGAGGGCGAGATTGTTCGACTCGGTGGCGCCCGACGTCCAGACGATCTCGCGCGGATCGGCGTTCACCAGCTTGGCGACTTCCTCGCGCGCCTCCTCCACGGCTTGCTCGGCAGCCCAGCCGAACGAGTGGCTGCGCGATGCCGGGTTGCCGAACTGCTCGCGCAGGTAGGGCAACATCTTGTCCACGACGCGCGGGTCAATCGGCGTCGTGGCGCTGTAGTCCATATAGATGGGGAGGTTGAGGGTGTCGTTTTTCATGGGGTGCTCCAGGATCGTGCCGTGGCGCCTGTTATGAACGGGCCATATCGAAGACCGAATTGGGAATGCGCGTAGCGATGGTCTGGCTGTTGGTGCCGGACTCGCGGGTGTCGCGCAGAACGGCCTGCTGGGCCTGCTTGCTACGTTGCTGCTCGACAAGGTCGCGCAGCGAAACGGAATCGAGATACTCGACCATCTTCTGGTTGAGTGTCGCCCACAGCTCGTGCGTCATGCAGTGGCCGCGATGGCCGTCCTGGCCCTTCTCGCAGTTGCCCTTGCTGCCGCACTGGGTGGCATCGAGCGGTTCGTCGACCGCAATGATGATGTCAGCAACCGTCACTTCTTCCGCTCGACGCGCAAGGCTGTAACCGCCGCCCGGCCCGCGCACGCTCTCCACGATCTCGTGGCGGCGCAGCTTACCGAACAACTGTTCCAGGTAAGAGAGGGAAATTCGCTGACGCTGACTAATGCCCGCAAGCGTCACGGGACCCGCGTCCTGGCGCATGGCCAGGTCGATCATCGCCGTAACGGCGAAACGGCCTTTCGTGGTAAGTCTCATGATGATGCAGGGGATTAATCTCGACTATTTTCGTCAAGTATAAATTCCCTACGAATTTAGTCAAGTACTTCTGGCCCATTTTTTGCGGAAGTTCCCTCACCCGTTCGTGAAATTTCTTATTTTTCGGGACGGGCATCCATCTGCGGGGAGCGCAGAGGGAACAACAGCACCAGAGGATTGCGCAGCACGGCGCGCCAGATGGCGCGATGGATTTGCCGGCGGTCGCCCAATCGCAGTGGACGTGATCGGAGCGCCATGTGGAATGCTAACGCAAAACTGACGCCAACGTTGAGCAGGGCCATCGACCCGACACCAGCCACCGCCAGCCAAAGGGCCGAATCGTGCAGCACCGGGATGCCCAGCACCCCAATGGAGGTGGCAATCGAGCCTGTCGACAACGTCACGTGGCGCACCTCGAATGGCAGCGCGAACGCTGTCAACACGGCCGGCACCAGCCCCAGCATGAAGCCGAGGGTCAGATTCCCAAGCACAGGGGCGATGTGACGACGGCACCCATCCGCCAGCCGCGCCGCGCCATTGCGGCCGAAGACGAAGCGCAGACGCCGGTTGTAGGCCAGCACATCCCCGATGCCGTGTAGCGCGAACCAGTTGTCCGCCCAGCCCGAAATCAGACTCGAGAACCACAGCAGCACCCCGGTCAGGATCGCAAAGAGCGGTGTGACACCAAAAATCGAGAACGACGTGAGCGTCGCGTGAGCCTTTTCGGGCGAAATCGTATTCATACCCAGCGCCGCCGACACCGCCCACTGCACCAGCAGGCAGAACGGAAACACCATCGCCAGATTGCCGAAGATGGCCGCCGCCTGCGTACGCACGAGGGCGATCACCTCGCCGACGAAGGCGTCCATGCCAGCGGGCGTGTCCACGTCGTCAAGCTTGCTGGCGATGGCCGGTGCCGTCATTGCAGGCTGCTTGGTCGCCAGTGTGAAGTGGCAAAAGTGCATGAAAAGAAAGCAAAGCGCGTAGTTGGCACCGGCGAGGAAGCCCTCGACAACGGTCGGCAGGTGCATGCTCACAATCAGGAACTTCACGTAGACGGTCACCACCGTCACGAGGCCACCGCCGCAGGCCATCTTCAACATGGCGAAGTATTCGCTGCGATTGCGGGCGATGTAGTGCTCGCCCGTCTCGGCACTGCGCTCCACGACCTTGCGCGCCAGCAGTCCGAACGAGGTCCGTGCCAGTTCACCCACGCTCTGGCTCGCCCGATTCGCGCGCACCAGATCGGCGAACAGTCGCACGCGCGCCGTAGCGCGATCCTCATCGGCCTGGGTCAGCCACGCCTCGAGCAGACGCTCGAGCCGGCGAATACGCGCCTTGGCCCGCTCCACCTGAAACACGATATCCACGCTCACGCCGTTCTCGTCGAGATGCGCATACACCTGACGCGCCGCGCGGCCGCAATCGTCGAGCAATGCGCGAAACACGTTGATGTGCTGCACGAAGTGCTGTGACGGCGGCGCACCATGCGCGAACGCCTGCCCGGCATCTTCGAGTTCCTGCATGGCGCGTCCGAGCCGGTAGAACGGCGATTCGGTGGCACGCGGATATGTCAGACGGGAACGCACCGCCTGCGACAGCCCGGTCGACGCAATCTGGTCGACGAGGTGATGCATTGCGGCAAGCAGATCGTCGGCGAACGGATTCCAGTCGGCGTCGTCATCCTCGTCCTCGCCGTAATGCAGCAGCGCGATGAGATCGACCAGCAGTTCGGGGGGCATGGCGGCGATCCAATCGGCCGCGTCGCCGTCGGGGAACATGAGCGAGCACAACGCGGAGAGATCGCGTCGTGTCGGCGGCGGCGGAATCAGCGCCTTCTCGATACGCTCGACCAGCGCGCCCCAAAATCCCGGCCGCACGGGCAAGCCCGTATCGCACAGCAACGAAATCGCGTCGCTCTCGTGAATGACACTACGCAGCGTGCGAGCAACAGGCAAACGCCATGCCGGATTCCGGTCGAGCATTTGCAGCAGATAGCGCAGGCGGGTATGCGGACGATAACGCGCCGCCTCGCCCGCCTCGCGCACTTCCACTTCATTGACGAGCGCGCCACGCTTTTGCACCCAATGCGCCAATTCGATCAGCCATTGATTACGGACGGCCAGCGGCGCAGATGGGTCGGCGTGTGCAAGCAGTTCGTCGAGCTGATGGCCGGCGTGACGAGAGGCGCGCCATTTACGCCAGTACGAATTGAGCGAATTGAGCATCGATTGAAGAACGGGAGAAAAGAGACGGGAGTGCTGAGGCAAAACCGGGGATACCTAAGCATATCGTGGTCATCGAAGATCGCGCCGAACCGGCGCCACCGTACCGGTGCTGGAGCGAATGATAGCCCCACCGGCACGTGTCGCGAAAGATGTACAGCCACACCTCACGCCCCCTCCCCCGTGGGAATGCGCGTCTCAGGCGCCCTTTTTCAGTCGCGCGAGCAGGCCATCGAGACCGTCTTCAATATAGTCGAGCACGGTCTCGAAGCCTTGCGCGCCACCGTAATACGGGTCGGGGACTTCGGTGGCATCGTGACGCGCCGCAAAGTCCATCAACCGCACAATCTTGTGACGATACTCAGCCGGACAACGCGCCGTGAGTTCTGCGACATTCGCGTCGTCCATCGCCACGATCCAGTCGAAGTGCGCGAAGTCGCCAGTTTCGACGCGACGCGCCCGCAGTTCGCTTAAATCGTAGCCGCGCCGTTGCGCCGCCGCCTGCGTGCGGGCATCGGGCGCATGGCCGATGTGATAGCTATGCGTGCCGGCCGAATCGACAACGATCAGATCCGCCAGCCCGGCCTCGACCAGACGATGACGAAAAATGCCGTCGGCGCTGGGCGAACGGCAGATGTTGCCCATGCAAACAAAAAGAACGGAGGCGTGATTCATTGCGTTATCCAGACGTTGCGCCGTGCAAGGCGGCCATCAGATCTTCGGCCCCAGCTCCGCCTCGCTCGCGCCGTCGGTCCCGAACACCAGCGCCTTGACGTGCAGCAATTGATCGCGCACCTTGGCAGCCTTCTCGAATTCCAGGTTCCGGGCGTGTTCCTGCATCTGCTTCTCGAGCTTCTTGATCTCGCGCGCCAGTTGCTTTTCCGACATGTCCTGGTAGTGCGCCTGCTCCTTGGCCTCGGCCAGTTCCGCCTTGGCATCCTGCGGATCGTAAACACCGTCGATGATGTCCTTGATGCGCTTCTTCACCCCCGTCGGCACGATGCCATTCGCCTCGTTGTGCGCCATCTGCTTGGCACGGCGACGCTCCGTCTCGCTGATCGCACGCTTCATCGAGTCGGTCATCTTGTCGCCGTACAGGATGGCCGTTCCATTGACGTTGCGCGCCGCACGCCCGATCGTCTGAATCAATGACCGCTCGGCGCGCAGAAAACCTTCCTTGTCCGCGTCGAGAATCGCCACGAGCGACACCTCCGGAATATCCAGCCCCTCGCGCAGCAAGTTGATCCCGACCAGTACGTCGAATGCGCCCAAGCGCAAATCGCGGATGATCTCTACGCGTTCGACGGTATCGATGTCGCTATGCAAATAACGGACCTTCACACCGTTATCGGACAGATACTCGGTGAGTTGCTCCGCCATACGCTTCGTGAGCGTGGTGACGAGCACGCGCTCTCCCACCGCCACTCGCTTGTTGATTTCCGTGAGGACGTCGTCCACCTGCGTACGTGCCGGACGCACCATGATGATCGGATCGATCAGCCCGGTCGGACGCACCACCTGCTCCACCACCTGGCCCGTGCGCTTGGCCTCGTAATCTGCCGGGGTTGCGGAGACGAAGATCGCCTGACGCATCTTGCGTTCGTACTCGGCAAATTTGAGCGGGCGGTTGTCCAGCGCCGACGGCAGACGAAAGCCGTAGTTGACGAGATTTTCCTTGCGCGCCCGGTCGCCGTTGTACATGCCGTTGAACTGCCCGATGAGGACGTGCGACTCGTCGAGAAACATCAGCGCGTCGGGCGGCAAATAGTCCACAAGCGTCGGCGGCGGCTCGCCCGGCGCGGCGCCGGACAAATGCCGCGAATAGTTCTCGATGCCCTTGCAGAAACCCAGCTCCTGCAACATCTCCAGATCGAACCGGGTGCGTTGCTCCAGCCGCTGCGCCTCGACCAGCTTGCTTTCCTTGTAAAAGAAATCGAGCCGGTCGCGCAATTCGGCCTTGATCGTCTCGATGGCGCGCAGCACCGTATCTCGCGGGGTCACGTAGTGTGAGGACGGATACACCGTGAATCGTGGCACTTTCTGCCGCACGCGCCCGGTGAGCGGGTCGAAGAGTTGCAGCGTGTCGACTTCGTCGTCGAACAGCTCGACGCGCAACGCCAGTTCGGCGTGCTCCGCCGGAAAGATATCAATGGTGTCGCCGCGCACACGGAACGTACCCCGTCCGAAGTCCGTTTCGTTGCGCGTGTATTGCATAGCGATCAGTCGCGCGATGACGTCGCGCTGGCCCATCTTGTCGCCCTGACGCACCGTCAGAATCATCTGGTGGTATTCGGTCGGATTCCCGATACCGTAGATGGCGGAGACGGTGGCCACGATCACCACATCGCGGCGCTCCAGCAGGCTCTTCGTCGCCGAAAGACGCATCTGCTCGATGTGTTCGTTGACGGACGAATCCTTCTCGATGAAGAGATCGCGCTGCGGCACATACGCTTCCGGCTGGTAATAGTCGTAGTACGAGACGAAATACTCCACCGCATTTCGCGGGAAGAATTCTCGGAACTCCGAGTAAAGCTGGGCGGCAAGCGTCTTGTTAGGCGCAAACACGATGGCCGGGCGGCCAAGCCGTGCGATCACGTTCGCCATCGTGAACGTCTTGCCCGAACCGGTCACGCCGAGCAACGTCTGGAACGCGAGCCCGTCCTCCACGCCTTCGGTCAACTGCGCAATGGCCGCGGGCTGATCGCCGGCGGCCGGGAACGGGCAATAGAGTTGGTAGGGAGAATCCGGGAACGTCAGGAACTTGCTTTCGTCGAGGTCGTGTTCAGCCGCAGGGGTCATGGCGGGGGTGCGAGCATGAGAGACGTAATTTGGCATTCTAGCGCGTCGGACGATTCCCTGAGTTCGATGGGTGACAACGGGGTCATCGGCAGCACACTCGGCAACCTGCGGCGAAGTCGCACGGTTCACCTTGCTCAGACTTCGTCAAATTCTGGCAATCCGTGGCAGTTTTCGTGTCGAAATCGCATGAATTCACGCTTTGCGAAGCGGCGTTTACCACAAGCGCAGGCAATCTTCGCTAAAATACCCCGTTGGGCCGATCCCGCGTAAGTGGCGGCCGACCCGCTGCATTTTCCTTCTACCTGCCTCGAGCCGTCGAAATGACTCTCTTCTCCGCTGTCGAACTCGCCCCGCGCGACCCCATCCTTGGCCTGAACGAAGCCTACAACGCCGATCACCGTACCGAAAAAGTGAATCTGGGTGTGGGCGTGTATTTCAATGCGGAAGGCAAGCTGCCCCTGCTCAAGGCCGTGAAAGCAGCGGAAGAACAACGCGTCGCCGCGGGTCTGCCGCGCGGCTATCTGCCGATCGAAGGCATTGCCGCGTACGACAAGGCCGTGCAGGAAATGCTGTTCGGCAAGGATTCCCCCGTGCTGGCCGAAGGCCGCGTGATCACCGCCCAGGCACTGGGCGGCACGGGCGCCCTCAAGATTGGCGCCGACTTCCTCAAGCAACTTAACCCGAACGCCACCGTCGCCATCAGCGACCCGAGCTGGGAAAACCACCGTGCCCTGTTCACGCAAGCCGGCTTCAACGTCGTCTCGTACCCGTATTACGATGCCGAATCGCACGGCGTGAACCTGCCGGGCATGCTCGACATGCTCGGCAAGGAACCGGAAGGCACCATCGTCGTGCTGCACGCTTGCTGCCACAACCCGACGGGCGTTGACCTGACGATGGACCAGTGGGCGCAGGTGGTGGAAGTCGTGAAGGCCCGCAAGCTGGTGCCGTTCCTTGACATCGCCTACCAGGGCTTCGGCGACGGCATCGACGCCGACGCCGCCGTGGTGCGCCTGTTCGCAGCCGCCGGCCTGAACTTCTTCGTGTCCAGCTCGTTCTCCAAGTCGTTCTCGCTGTATGGCGAACGTGTCGGCGCCCTGTCCATCGTGACGGGCAGCAAGGACGAATCGACCCGCGTGCTCTCGCAACTCAAGCGCGTGATCCGCACCAACTACTCGAACCCGCCGACGCACGGCGGCTCGGTCGTCGCCGCCGTGCTGGGCAACCCCGAACTGCGCGCCATGTGGGAAGAGGAACTGGCCGAAATGCGCGAGCGCATCCGCGCCATGCGTCTGACACTGGTCGAGAAGCTGCGCGCCCATGGCGTGCAACGCGATTTCTCGTTCGTGATCAAGCAACGCGGCATGTTCTCTTACTCAGGCCTCACCGCCGATCAGGTCGAGCGTCTTCGTGAAGAGTTCGGCATCTATGCCGTGAGCACGGGCCGTATCTGCGTGGCCGCGCTCAACGACAAGAACATCGACGTCGTCGCTTCGGCCATCGCCAAAGTGCTGCGCTGATCGCCGCTGGCGTCATCGATGAAAAGCCCGCCCCATCCGGCGGGCTTTTTTTGCTCCTCGTTTGTTGCACCGCAGCAACGATAGTTAATAACAATCGGCGGAATAAGCTAAAACTATAGCGATGATGCGGAAATGCCATATATCAGGGTTATGCTGCGTTGCACCGCCGCGATAAACGGTTGCATAATTCCCTACATCATCCGCCCCAGGGCACATAACATGCTGTATCAGATTCATGAGTACAACCGCGCGTGGCTGAATCCCCTCACGACGTGGGCTAAGGCGGCTGCGACGACTTTCGTCAACCCGGGCAGCCTGCTTGCCATGATGCCGGGCGCACCCCGCATCGCCGCCGGATACGAATTGCTGTATCGGCTCGGCAAGGACTACGAAAAACCCGAATTCAATATCAAGGCAGTCGAAGTCGACGGTCATAACATCCCCGTCGTGGAAATGACGGCGATGGAGAAACCGTTCTGCCGCTTGCTGCGATTCAAGCGATACGCGGACGACGCGAGCGCCGTGGGGCAACTCAAGGACGATCCGGTCGTGCTGGTGGTGGCTCCGCTGTCGGGGCACCACGCCACGCTGTTGCGCGACACCGTCACGACGCTGCTCAAGGACCACAAGGTCTATATCACCGACTGGGTCGATGCACGCATGGTGCCGCTTGAAGACGGCGAGTTCCATCTGGACGACTACGTCGCGTACATCCAGGATTTCATTCGCCACATCGGCGCGGAAAATCTGCACGTCATTTCGGTGTGCCAGCCCACCGTGCCGGTGCTTGGCGCCATCTCGCTCATGGCCTCGAACGGCGAAAAGACGCCCAAGACCATGACGATGATGGGTGGCCCGATCGATGCGCGCAAGAGCCCGACGTCGGTCAACTCGCTCGCGACGAACAAGTCCTACGAGTGGTTCGAGAATCATGTGATCCATCCGGTGCCGGCCAACTATCCGGGTTCGGGCCGATTGGTCTATCCAGGGTTCCTGCAGCACGCCGGGTTCGTCGCCATGAATCCGGATCGCCATGTGAAGTCGCACTGGGACTTCTATCTCGACCTGATGCGTGGCGACAACGACGATGCCGACTCGCATCGCCGGTTCTACGACGAGTACAACGCCGTGCTCGACATGGCGGCCGAGTACTACCTCGACACGATCAAGACCGTGTTCCAGGACTTCAGCCTCGCGCGTGGCACGTGGGATGTGGCAGGCCAGCGTGTCCGTCCGCAGGACATCAAGACGACTGCGCTCTTCACCATCGAGGGCGAGCTGGACGACATCTCGGGCAGCGGTCAGACGCAGGCGGCACACGAGCTGTGCACCGGCATCCCGGTCAAGCGCCGGGCGCATTTCACCGCGCCGTCGTGCGGCCATTACGGGATCTTCTCCGGCAGCCGCTGGCGCAACGTGATCTATCCGCAGATTCGCGACTTCATCGCGAAGCACGCCTGAACGGCATTCGTTTTTTTCGACTGCCATACCAAAACCGCCGCGTGGGCTCAGGCCCACGCGGCGGTTTTGTTTTTGACTGACAGCGCGGCTAATGCAGACCGCAGCGCTCAGATCATCGCATTCGTAGCGAATCCAGCAGCATTTGTGTATTGAACGCGGAGTGCGTCTTGCGCGAATCGGCGGCCATCATGTCGCGCCCCATCACGATCGAGAGCGTATGACGGTTCGACATCACGTAATAGCCCATGGCCGAGATCGTCACGTACAGATCCACAGGGTCCACGCCCAGGCGGATTTCGCCACTGGCCTCACCTCGCTTGAGCGTCTGTGTGAGCAACTCGATAATCGGCGAGACCTGCTGACGAATCTCCGTCGACTGACGCATCGACTTCGCTTCGTGCAGATTCTCGTTGTTGATGAGCTGAATCAGTTCCGGATGATCGGTGTAATAGTCCCACACGAAGTGAGCCAGTTCGGCCACGGCGTCGAGCGGGGCAAGCACATCGAGCTTCAGCGCGTGTTCCGCACGGTTAAATTCACCGTAGACCTCTTCGAGCACGGCCAGATAGAGCTGGTCCTTGTTGCCGAAGTAGTAATACAGCATGCGCTCATTGATATCCGCTCGGCGCGCGATGCTGTCCACGCGCGCACCGCTCGAACCACGTTCGGCAAACTCCTCGATCGCAGCGGCAAGAATGCGCTGTCGGGTGCGTTCGGGGTCCCGTTTGATCTTGGTTTCTGGTGTCGTCATGATCGGACGGTCGTTCTCAACCGGCGGAATTATGGCACAACGGTTTCAGTGTTTCTGCAAAATGCAGGATAATTCGACTTTCCGCCGAATCCCCCACTAAAGACGTGTCCGAAGTCAGCGCGCTCGCGCAGCGCATCGATGCCCTATTGCCCCAGACGCAGTGCACCAAGTGCGGTTACGCAGGGTGCCGTCCGTATGCCGACGCCATCGCCAGCGGGCAAGCCAGCTATAACCAGTGCCCGCCGGGTGGTGCCGAGGGCGTGGCGCGTCTCGCCAGGCTGCTCGACCGCCCCGTGATTCCGCTCAATCCGGAGAATGGTGCAGAGCGTCCCCGCCCGCGCGCCGTCATCGACGAATCGCTGTGTATCGGCTGCACGCTCTGCATGCAGGCCTGCCCTGTCGACGCCATCGTGGGTGCCGCCAAGTTGATGCACACGGTCATCGAAGACCGCTGCACGGGCTGCGACCTGTGTGTGCCGCCCTGCCCCGTCGACTGCATCGACATGGTGCCGGTCACCGGCGAGCGCACCGGTTGGCAGGCCTGGTCGCAGGCACAGGCCGACGAGGCCCGCTCGCATTTCGAGGCTCATCAGGCACGCCTCGAGAAGGAAAAGGCGCAACGTGAAGCGCGCCTGGCAGCGCGCGCGGCCCGCGTCGCACCAGGCGCGCCCGCTTCCGCGCCCGGTGCATCGCAAGCCACCGAGACACTGACGACGGCTTCGCCGGTTTCATCGGGTGGCACACAGACACCGGATTCCCCGCCAGCGCTCGATGAGGCGGCCGCCGCAGCCCGCAAGCAGGCCATCATTCAGGCCGCGTTGGCGCGCGCACGTCAGAAGAAAGCCACGTTGGCCGCCGAAGGGCTTGGCCCGAAAAATACGGAGAATGTCTCTGCTGCCGTGCAGGCGCAGATCGACGAAGCCGAAGCACGCCGCAAGCGGCTGGGTCTTGCGACCGACAATGACGCGCCTCCCCCGGATACCCCTGACACCTCGGGCAAGGCCTAGACGCGCGGCTGCACGCCCCGTCCACCAACAACAGACCGCCCAACCCCTCGCGCCACCCGCCATGAACGACGCCAAACGCCGTGCCCTGTTCGAGACGCTGCAACAACTCAATCCGCATCCGACAACGGAGCTGGAGTACACGTCGCCGTTCGAATTGCTGATCGCCGTGCTGCTCTCGGCACAGGCGACCGACGTCTCCGTGAACAAAGCCACTCGCAAGCTTTACGCGGTGGCGAACACGCCGGCGAAGATGCTCGCGCTCGGCGAGGCGGGGGTGTCCGATTACATCAAGACGATCGGCCTGTACCGCACGAAGGCCAAGAACGTCATTGCGACGTGTCAGTTGCTGCTCGATCGGCACGGCGGTGAGGTGCCTCGCTCGCGTGAGGCCCTCGAAGCACTGCCGGGCGTCGGCCGGAAGACGGCGAACGTGGTGCTCAACACCGCGTTCGGCGAGGATACGATTGCCGTCGATACGCACATCTTCCGCGTGGCGAACCGAACGGGCCTCGCGCCCGGTAAGGACCCGCTGGCGGTGGAACTGGCGCTCGAACGCGTCACCCCGCGCGAATTCAAACACGACGCGCATCACTGGCTCATCCTGCACGGCCGCTATGTGTGCAAGGCGCGCAAGCCCGAGTGCTGGCATTGCGCCATCGAACCGCTGTGCGACTTCCGGCCCAAAACGCCCGCACCGAAGGCCTGATCCGCCCCCTCCCCAGACAAACGCAAACACCTTGAACGACAACGGGCGGTCCCGGCATCGGGACCGCCCGTCTTATTTGGCGCGCCGTAATAACATCCTCGGCGCGTCGCGTGTCCGGCTTTAAATGATGCGGGCTGCCTCGTCGAACGACAGACGCGGATTGCGCGGGAACAGCTTGTCGTGATCGCCGTACCCCAGATTACAGATGAAGTTGACACGCCAGTCAGTGCCGGCGAAGAACGTGTCGTTGACCTTCTGTGCGTCGAAACCGGCCATCGGGCCGCAATCGAGGCCCAGCGCGCGGGCGGCAAGAATGAAGTAACCGCCTTGCAGCGAGCTGTTCATATGTGCAGCGCCAGCGGCCTTCGCAGCATCGCCCGAGAACATCGGCACCATCTTCTCGGCCCCATTCGGGAACAGCTTGGGCAGATGTTCGTAGAACTTCAGGTCGAATGCGACGATGGCCGTCACGGGCGCCGTGCGGGTCTTGTCGACGTTACCCGGCGCCATGCATTCGAGCAGCTTGGCCTTCGCTTCTGCACTCTTCACGAAGACGATGCGCGCGGGCGTGGTGTTGGCCGACGTCGGGCCCCATTTCATGAGGTCGTACAGCTCGTGCAACGTTTCGTCGCTGACAGGCTTGTCGAGCCACACATTGTGCGTGCGGGCGTGGGTGAATAGTTGGGCGATAGCTTCTTTGGCAATACTGCTCATGACGATAGACCTCGGCAGATGAATGGCGAACGATGCGCGATTGTACCGTCGCCATGCAACACGCGCTGACGCGATAAAAATCCCCGCGAGTTCAGGCGTTTGCAGACGCGCCGCGTGCCCCGCGCGCCGATAGCCAGACCACCCCGGCCAGAATCAGCACGCCGCCGACAAGCTGCGGCGCAGTGAGCGTTTCACCCAGCAGCACGGCGGCGAGCAGCACCGTGACCACCGGCTCCAGCGTCGAGAGCATCGAGGCGCGCCCTGCCCCGAGACGCTGCAGTCCGGCGAAGAACGTCAGAATGGCAATGACCGTCGAACACACCGCGATGGCAACGAGCGCCGCCCAGCCCCCGAACCCGGCCGGCCACCGCAACGGCAACCCCTGCGACATACGCACTGCGGCCATCGCACCGAAGGAGATGGTTGCCGCCAGACAGACGAGCGCGGCGGTGGCACGGGCATCGACGCCCTTCGTCAGCCTCGCCCCCACCACGATATAGCCCGAATAGATCAGTGCCGAGGCCACGGCCAGCACCATGCCAAGCGGCTGCCCGTGCCCGCCGCCAACCGTGAGCGCGGTGCCAAGCGAGCAGAGCACGAGTGCGCCCAGCTTCACGGGCGTCAGGCGCTCATGCAGAAAGATGGCCGCCAGTATTGTCACGAACACCGGGTAGAGATAAAGCAGCAGCGCGACCAGCGACGCCTGCGCGTACTGCAATGCACCGAAGAAGCAAAGCGACTGGCCGACGTAGCCGATGCCGCCCATGAGCACAATGCCAAGCACACGGCGGCGCGACGGGAAGCGCACTCGCTGCAACCGGCACCAGACCAGCAGCAGGATGGCGGCCACGAAGAAGCGAAACAGCAGCATCGCGAAGATATCCGCACCAGAGGCCGTGGCCGCTCGCGCAAAGATGGCCATGGCGCCGAATGCGGATGCCGACACGGCAATCAATGCGACGCCGATCCAGGCCGAAGGCGGGGGCGCCGAGTGCGTGATGGGGGTGTCGCCGGTGGCGGCCGGCACGCGGGGGCTTTGCGACATGATTGGGAAAATTGAGCGACAATACGGCCAGTTTTCATGCGATATCGGCGTGTTCCGCCACTACGGCTCGCCCGGCGCACTGCGGCCATCGATCCGCCATTGTAGTCATGGGATGGCGCGCCGCAAGATGCCTCACCCGAACCCCACGGAGTCCCCATGTTCAATCCGAGCCGCGACGAAGTCCGGCAATTCTTCTGCACCACCTGGCAAAAGCAGCGCAGCGGCAGCATCCTCACGCCGCTCGAGACGATTGCCGCCGACTGGATCCACGAACATCCCGAGTATCACGACGCCCTGTCCGACACCGAAGAAGCCAGCGCCCGCGATTACTCGCCCGAAGCCGGGCAGACCAACCCGTTCCTGCATCTGTCGATGCATCTGGCGATCAGCGAGCAGGTCTCCATCGATCAGCCGCCGGGCATTCGTGCCGCGTACGAAAAGCTGACCCAGCGCCTCGACTCGCCGCATGACGCACAGCACCGCATCATGGAATGCCTGGGGCAAACGCTCTGGGAGGCGCAACGCACCGGTCAGCCGCCGGACTCCGATGCCTATCTGCAGCGCATCGAGCAGCAAGCGTCGCGTTGAGCGAAGACAGGCACGAACCCGACCCGCAAGCGAAGACACCAAAGCAGACGACGGTTGCCCTTGGCGCAACCGTCGTTTTTTTATGCCGGTGCCGGACCGCTCACTTCTTCGTCACGAGATCGCCGGGCAGCGATTCGATATAGGCCGAAATATCCTTGAGTTCCTGCGAGGTGAACGGACGCGGCTTGCCGTCCTTACCGAGCGTCGCGGGATTGGACATGACCTGCGTCTTCATGATCGCGTTACTGCGGCCAAATACCAGACTGGTTTCGTTCTGATAGGCACGCAGCGCGTTATACACGTAGTCTGCATATTGCCCCGCCAGCTTGGGATACTCCGGCGTGATCGGCGCGTTCAGATTGGCGCCGTGGCAGCTTACGCACATGCCTTTGTCGACGAGCGCTTTGCCGTTGGCGATATTGCCGGCGGCGTACGCCGGGCTGGCGCCACCCGCGAGCATGGTGCCGAGCGCCAGGGATGCCGCAACGGCGGCCTTTACCATCGAATGCTTCATCGTGTTCTCCTCAGCCACGCACGTTTTACTTCTGGGGATTGACCGGCGTCGACGCCGATTGCGCCGCGTAGTACGCGGCAATGTCGACGATGTCCTGATCGGTCAACGTGGCTGCGATGCCATGCATCGTCTGGAACTTGCGGTCGCCCTTCGCGTACTCCTTCAGCGCGTTTTCGATGTACTTCGCATTCTGTCCGCCGATCCGGGGCACGTGATACACCTCGGGAAATGCGGTGCGATAGTCGGGAATGCCGTGGCAGCCGATACACATGGCCACCTTGTCCTTTGCCGCGTCCAGATTGGGCTTGAGTTCGGCCGCGTGAAGCGCGCCAAGCGACGTGAGCGACGTGCTGCCAAGCGCCAGCGCCATCATGGTGAGGAACTTTTTCATGGTCTTCTTGGGAACGTTTTTGGTTGGAATACCGGCCCGCAACACGCAGATCGACGTCCCGACTCCAAGGCCGCCGACCTGTGAAAAAAGCAATCGATTGTAACCCACACCTCCGCCCCCGGAAACTCGGGGCTGACCCGCACAGTTCTCCGAAGTTTTTCCGCAAGCCCTTGATGCAAAGACAGATTTTGACTGTCACGGCGAAGCTCATGCGCAATGTCTTATACTGAACTTTTTCCCTGCCCGGCCGGTTGGCCGGCTGTTTGCGGACGGCACAGACAATGCGCTTCGAAGGCTCTTCCCAGTACGTCGCCACCGACGACCTCAAGCTCGCCGTGAACGCGGCGGCCACGCTGCAACGACCACTGCTCATCAAGGGCGAACCCGGCACCGGCAAGACCATGCTCGCGGAGGAAGTCGCCGCCGCGCTCGATATGCCATTGCTGCAATGGCATGTGAAGTCCACGACAAAAGCCCAGCAAGGGTTGTACGAGTACGACGCCGTCTCGCGTCTGCGCGATTCGCAACTGGGCGACGAGCGGGTGCGCGACATCGCGAACTACATCGTCAAGGGCGTGCTCTGGCAGGCCTTCGAGGCCGATCATCCCGTCGTGCTGCTCATCGACGAAATCGACAAGGCCGACATCGAGTTCCCCAACGACTTGCTGCGCGAACTCGACCGCATGGAGTTCTACGTCTACGAGACGCGCCAGCTCGTGAAAGCGCGCCACCGGCCGCTCGTCATCATCACGTCGAACAACGAGAAAGAACTGCCTGACGCCTTCCTGCGCCGCTGCTTCTTCCACTACATCAAATTCCCCGATCCCGCGACGATGCAGTCGATCATCGACGCGCATTTCCCGAACATTCGCCGCGAACTGGTGGGTGCCGCAATGGCGACGTTCTTCGAGGTGCGCGAGATTCCGGGGCTCAAGAAAAAGCCGTCGACGTCGGAGCTTATCGACTGGCTCAAGCTGTTGATGGCCGAGGAAATCGGCCCCGAAGCGTTGCGCAGCGCCGATAACAAGCTGGCGATCCCGCCGCTTGCAGGCGCCCTGGTCAAGAACGAACAGGACATGCATCTGTTCGAGCGCCTCGTCTTCATGAACCGCGCCAACCGGTAAGCGCGCCACCGTCATGCTGATCGACTTCTTCTACACCTTGCGCGCGGCGAAACTGCCGGTCTCGGTCAAGGAATACCTGACGTTGCTCGAAGCGCTGCACCGTCAGGTGATCGCGCCCTCGCTCGACGAGTTCTACTATCTGGCGCGCCTCTCGCTCATCAAGGACGAGAAGCACTACGACAAGTTCGATCAGGCGTTCGGTGCGTATTTCAAAGGCGTGCAGCAAATTGTCGACGCCTCGGGCGAGGTGCCGCTCGAGTGGCTCGAGAAGCGCATGCAGCGTGAGTTGTCCCCCGAAGACCGCGCGCGCATTCAGGCGCTGGGCGGGATCGACAAGCTCATGGAGCGGCTCAGGCAACTGTTCGACGAGCAGAAAGGCCGCCACGAAGGCGGGAACAAATGGATCGGCACGGGCGGCACGTCGCCATTCGGCAACGGCGGCTTCAATCCGGAAGGCATCCGCATCGGCGGCGAGAGCAACGGCAACCGCACGGCGGTGAAGGTGTGGGATCAACGCACCTATCGCGACTACGACGACACCGTCGAACTCGGCACCCGCAACATCAAAGTCGCGCTGCGGCGCCTGCGCAAGTTTGCGCGCGAGGGGGCGGTGCAGGAGCTGGATCTCGACGACACGATTCGCTCGACGGCGGCCAACGCCGGCTGGCTCGACCTGAAACTGGTGCCGGAGCGTCACAACAACGTGAAGGTGCTGATGCTGCTCGACGTCGGCGGCTCGATGGACGACCACATCGCACGTACCGAAGAGTTGTTTTCGGCGGCGAAATCCGAATTCAAGCATCTCGAGTTCTACTACTTCCACAACTGTGTCTACGACTATCTGTGGCGGCAGAATCGACGCCGTCACAACGAACGCTTCGAGACGTGGGACGTGCTGCGCAAGTACCCGGCCGACTACAAGCTGATCTTCGTGGGCGATGCCACGATGAGTCCGTACGAGGTGCTGCAACCGGGCGGCTCGGTCGAGTACAACAACAAGGAAGCCGGCGCCGTGTGGCTGCGCCGCTTCATCGACCGCTTCCCGCATCACGCATGGCTCAATCCGGAGCCCGAGCCGATATGGCAATATCGTCAGTCGATCTCGGTCATCCGGCAGCTCTTTGCAGGCCGCATGTATCCGATGACGCTGGCCGGACTGGAATCGGCCATGCGCGTGCTGAGCAAGTGAGCCCGAACCCAAACCGCCCAACCTCATCACCGCAGATCAAACGCCCGGCCCGAGACTGCCGGCGGCATGTCTCGCCACCCGGCATCGCGTAACGTGGCGCAGCATCACAATAACAACGCAACGAGAGGCCCCCTTCCACCATGACGTCCAGCACCACTCCCTTGCCCCCCCTTCGGCCATTGGCGGATACGTCGCCGTCGGCGATCGTCGCCGGCTTCGTGGCCATGATGACGGGCTACACCAGTTCGCTCGTTCTCATGTTCCAGGCCGGACAGGCCGCCCACCTCAGCGCTGCGCAGATTTCGTCATGGATCTGGGCGCTCTCGATCGGCATGGGCGTGACGACCATCGGGCTATCGCTGCGCTATCGCACTCCGGTGGTCATCGCGTGGTCGACGCCGGGCGCTGCCCTGCTGATTACCTCGCTGCCCGGCGTGCCCTATGGCGAAGCCATCGGCGCGTTCATCGTCTGCAATGCGCTCATCGCCCTGTGCGGGCTCACGGGCGGCTTCGAGACGATCATGCGCCGCGTGCCGCCCGCGCTGGCGTCGGCGCTGCTCGCCGGAATTCTGTTTCGCATCGGGCTGGAAATCTTCGTCGCGGCCCAGCATCAGACGGCGCTCGTGCTCTCGATGTTCTTCACGTATCTCGTCGTCAAGCGCTTTGCGTCGCGCTACGCGATTCTGCTCGCGCTGATCGTGGGCACGACGGTCGCGGGCGGGCTCGGCCTGCTCGACTTCAGTCACTTCGACGTCTCGCTCGCCAAGCCCGTGTGGACCACGCCGTCGTTCTCCCTATCGGCGACGGTCAGCATCGCGATCCCGTTGTTCGTGGTGGCGATGGCGTCGCAAAACGTACCCGGTCTGGCCGTGCTTCGCGCAGACGGCTACAAAGTGCCGGCGTCGCCGCTCATTTCGACAACGGGCATCGCGTCGGTACTGCTCGCGCCGTTCGGCTCGCACGGCATTCATCTGGCAGCCATCACCGCCGCCATCTGCACCGGACGCGAAGCGCACGAAGATCCGGCCAAGCGTTACACCGCCGCCGTGTGGTCGGGCGTGTTCTATCTGATCGCCGGCACGTTCGGGGCGACCATCGCCGCCCTGTTCGCCGCCTTCCCGAAGGCGCTGGTGGTCTCGATCGCCGCCCTCGCCCTGTTCGGCTCGATCATGAACGGTCTGGCCAATGCCATGCACGACACGAAGCAACGCGAAGCCGCGCTCATCACGTTCATGGTGACGGCCTCGGGCCTGACGCTGCTGTCCATCGGCTCGGCGTTCTGGGGATTGATCGCGGGCGTGCTCACGCTGGCGATCCTGCAATGGCGGCGTGCATGATTGGCGTGTGAACGCGCCAGCAAGCCCCGCGGGCCGAGGTGATACCATTCGGCCCGCACCGTTTTTTCGAATTCAACGTAACCGCAGGAGCAGCGCAACCATGGCAGTGATCGAACCGACCCCGGTCTTCAAGGACAACCTCGCACAGATGGCCGCCATCGGCAGCATCGAGGGCATCGCTCGTATCGAACTGCGCGACGGCAAGGGCGCGGTCGTGGCGACCATCGAGAACGCACCGGGCAAGCAAGGCTCGCTCGCCGTGTACCACTATCTCAAGCAGGCCTTCGGCACGCTCGACGCCAAGGCTGCCGAGCACGGCCTGACCGTCTTCGGCGAGCACACCGCCGACGCGCGCCACCGTCCGGGCGCGCATCCGAACGTCGACCGCCTGCTGGCCATCGTGGCCGGCGGCGAAGCGCTGAGCATCAACGAAATCGCGGCCTGAGACAGCGGTTCGCGTCGCGCCAAAAGAAAAGCCAGCCTCTCGGCTGGCTTTTCTACGTCTCCTGCGCGCGCATCGTGCGGCGCAGGTTGGCGGGCTGACGTCAGATCGTCAACACCGGGCCACCGTCGCCGTTGGCCGAGCGAAGCTGCTTGACCCAACGCTTGGCCGGCAGGCCCGTGGCGGCTTCCACCACCTTCGCGCGAGCTTCCACGTCCTTCCACTCGACCGACAGCAGCGGGCCGTTGAACGCCAGCACGATGACATTGCCGTCGTGCACTTCCGGGAATTCGATCACGCGGTTATCGAAAGCCTGACGCAGACGACGGATGTTCTTCGGATAGCTGTCGTGATCTCCGAACAGGTTCATCGTCAGCATGCCCGGCTCACGCAGCGTGGCACGGCAAGCCTTGTAGAACGCAGGCGTGTCGTGCACCGGGCCGCGTGCGGTCGCATCGTAGAGGTCGACTTGCAGCACGTCGAGCGCGCCGTGATTCGCCGGATCGGTGACGAAATCCCACGCGTCCGCTTCCACCACCTTCAGATAACGCGAGTCGTCGGGCAGGCTGAACATCGTGCGCGCGGCGACAACCACGGCCGGGTTCAGTTCAACGGCCGTGACCTGCGTGCGCGGGAAATGCTGGTGCGAAAACTTGGTGATCGAGCCCGTGCCGAGACCCAGTTGCACCACATGCTTCGGCGCGCGCATGAACAGCAACCATGCCATCATCTGCTGCGCATATTCCAGCTCGATACGGTCGGGCTTGGACAGACGCATCGCCCCTTGCACCCACTCCGTGCCGAAATGCAGGTAACGCACGCCACCCAGTTCAGAGAATGTCACCGGCGCGAAGCGCGGCTTATAAGCGGGACGGGGAGCACGCGTGGTGCGCTCGTCGCTGACGAACGCTTCGGCTTCGATGGATTTGCGTTTGATGAGGGTCATGTGTCCTTCTGTGAAACTCGGGAAATTCCGATGGGTTCGCATTGTACCGGGTTCGCGCAAGACAGCCGTCAGGCCTGCCGTATCGCCACCGGCCGCCCTGCGGATTCAGGCAGACGCCTTCGTCCCCAGCCAGTCGCGCAATGCGAGCCACGCGTCACGTTTCGTCGCATACGGAATCGTATAGGCCGGACTGCTCGACGGCAGCAGCACTACCGGCATCGTCACGCGGCTTTGTGCCAACGCGCGCTGCCCGATACGGGCTGCCGTTCCGCCGTTGAATGCCACGGCACGCAGCGACGGCAACGTGGCGATCAGGCCCGCGAGATCGCTGCCGGCATGCAAGCGTATGTTGCTGTCGAGACTGCCTTCGCGGCGCGCCTCCGCCACCACATCCCACAGTCCGACGCCGTGCGTGCGCAGCATCGCCAGCCGCGCGGCATAGGGCAGTGACGGCAACGGCTCACCGATCACCTCGCCTACCAGATGCCAGAAGCGATTCTGCGGATGCGCGTAGTACTGCTGGTGCGCGAGCGACACCTCGCCGGGCAGGCTGCCGAGAACAAGCACGCGCGTCTGCGCGTCCGCCACGGGCGGAAAATTGCGCTTGAGATCAGGGGTGGGAGACGTCGCCATGGCATTCAGTCGTGCGCCGGCACACCGTGCGCAGCCTGCAGACGCCGCCAGAATCGCGGCAGGAACGCTTCGGTCACCAGCAGCGGCGCCCCGTGCCGCACGAACACCGAGCGGCGCGCCCACAGCCGCGCGTGCGGCGTTGCGCCAACGAGCGGATCGCGGGCGTCGTGCCGCGCACGGCCATGCAGCAAATGGCGCGGCCCCAACGGGCTCGACACCAGCATGGAACGCATGACCGCAGGGTCGTGATAGAGCAGATCGGCCAGCGGACGCGTACGCAGACGACGCATCGCCTGCCAGATCGAACGGCTATACGTGAGCGGCGTGACGCTGTGCGCCACGACCACGGGCTCGTCATCGATCAGCAGGATGACATCGCGAGCCCACATCGGCGTACGCAACGGCACGCCGATGGCGCGGCACTGGTCGGCGTCGGCGGGCATCACCCGTTCTGCCACGACGCGCACACTCACCCGGCCAAGTGCCGACAAATGGCGTGTGAGCGCACCGCCCCGGGTCAGCCAGTCCTTATGACGACGCGAGAGCGCCGGTGCCGGGACAGCCTGCCAGCGCCGCCCGCCTACATCGAATCGAAAAGTCATGGCTCGGCATTATAAAGGCGCTGCGCGACGGCGTGCCGTGCACAAAACGGCCGCCCCCCGACGCGGGAAATCCACTGCGACCCGGCCAGCAGGAGGTTCACCGAAAATACAAAGGCCCCCGCGACATGTCGACGCGGGGGCCTTTGAACTACGCGATGATTGCGATTAACGTGCGGCGAGCAGCAGCGCGTTGGTACGCTTCACAAACGCGGCCGGATCTTCGAGGCTGCCGCCTTCGGCAAGCAACGCCTGATCGAACAGCAGTTCGGTCCAGTCGGAGAGATCGGCGCTATCCGCCTTGAGGCGCTGAATCAGCGCATGCTCCGGGTTGATTTCGAGAATCGGACGGAATTCCGGCATCTTCTGCCCGGCCGCCTTCATCAAACGCTGGAGCGTGCCGCTCATATCGTTCTCGTCCGACACCAGGCACGACGGCGAATCGGTCAGACGGAACGTCACGCGCACGTCCTTAGCCTTATCGCCGAGCACTTCCTTCATCTTCTCGACAAGCGGCTTGAGGTCGTCGCTGGTCTTTTCCTGTGCCGCTTTCTCGCCGGCATCCTCGAGCGCGCCCAGATCCAGATCGCCACGCGCCACGCTCACGAGTGCCTTACCGTCGAACTCATGCACGTACGAGAGCATCCATTCGTCCACGCGATCGGTGAGCAGCAGCACTTCCACGCCCTTCTTGCGGAAGACTTCCAGATGCGGACTGTGGCTTGCCGCCACCCAGCTTTCGGCCGTGACGTAGTAGATCTTGTCCTGACCTGCTTTCATCCGGCTGACGTAGTCGGCCAACGATACGCTTTGCTCGGCCGAGTCGTTATGTGTGCTGGCAAAACGCAGCAGCTTGGCAATGCGCTCTCGGTTTGCATGATCTTCGCCCGTGCCTTCCTTGAGCACCTGACCGAACGCGCCCCAGAACTGCGTGTACTTGTCTTGCTGGTTCTCTGCCAGGTCTTCGAGCAGACTGAGCACGCGCTTCGCACAGCCTTCCCGGATCGCCTTCACATCGCGGCTTTCCTGCAAGATTTCGCGCGAGACGTTCAGCGGCAGATCGGCCGAGTCCACCACCCCGCGCACGAAGCGCAGATAGTTCGGCAGCAGTTGATCCGCGTCGTCCATGATGAACACGCGCTTGACGTACAGCTTCAGGCCGCCTTGCGAATTGCGATCCCACAGATCGTAAGGGGCGTGGCCCGGCACATACAGCAATTGCGTATATTCGCTGCGGCCTTCGACACGGTTGTGCGTCCAGGCCAGCGGGGCCTGCATGTCGTGAGCGATGTGCTGGTAGAACTGCGTGTACTGCTCGTCGCTGATCTCGCTCTTGCTGCGTGTCCACAGCGCGCTTGCCTGATTGACGGTCTCATCCGTCTCGGCGGGCACCATCTCCTTCTTCTCTTCGTCCCACGTCTCGCCGCGCATGACGATCGGCAGCGAAATGTGATCGGAATACTTGCGGATGATCGATTGAAGTTGCCACGACGAGAGCAGTTCGTCTTCGCCTTCGCGCAGGTGCAGCGTGATGGCCGTGCCGCGCGGGGCACGCTCGATGGTCTCGACTGAGAAGTCGCCCTCGCCGGTCGACGACCAGCGCACGCCTTCCGACGCCGGCAAACCGGCGCGGCGCGATTCGACCGTCATACGGTCGGCGACGATGAAGCCCGAGTAGAAGCCCACGCCGAACTGGCCGATGAGCGCGGCGTCCTTCTGCTGATCGCCCGACAGGCGCGAGAAGAACTCCTTGGTGCCGGACTTGGCGATCGTGCCGAGATGCGAGATCGCTTCCTCGCGGCTCATGCCGATGCCGTTGTCCTCGATGGTGACGGTGCGGGCGTTCTTGTCGAACGACACGCGAATCTTGAGTTCCGGATCCTGCTCGTACAGCGCAGCGTTGTTGATGGCCTCGAAGCGAAGCTTGTCAGCGGCGTCCGACGCGTTGGAGATCAATTCGCGCAGGAAGATTTCCTTGTTGCTGTACAGCGAATGAATCATCAGTTGCAGAAGCTGTTTGACTTCTGCCTGAAAGCTCATGGTTTCTTGCGCCATGGTCGGGAACCCTCATGAATCGGTGAGATGAATGGAATATCGACGCTGACCGCCGCCCGGCGCACTTGCGCGCGCGCTGCCAAAACGACGGTACAGATCGGAACATAGGGACAGGCAGCCGGCATTTCAAGGCCGCCAGCAGGGTTATTTCGGTGCGAGTTGCGCGAAGATACGGAAAATTGCAGCGGGCCCCGTCGGAATCCGGGGCTGTCGGGGCCATCCGCCAGGCCGGCCGGCGGGCCGTCTTCCGACCGTTCAGGCGGCCAGTTCGAGCTGTCGCGAGAGGAATGTCAGCATGGCGGGATCGCTGGAGCAGGCGACGTTCATACGCATCCACGTACTCGGCGTCTGACGCGGCGAGAACAATGCCCCCGGCGCAAACAGGAAACCCGCTTCGTGCCCGGCAGCGGCCACCGCACTGGTATCGACGCCCGTGTCGACCCAGAGGAACATGCCGGAGGTCGGATCGCCGAACATACGCAGGCCGATGCGCTCGAGATGCCGCCGCGTGTTGTCGCGCACGTCGTCGAGACGCGAGCGCAACCGCTCCACGTGACGCCGGTAATGCCCCTCGGTGAGCGCCTTGTAGACGATCCGTTCGTTGATCTCCGGGGTGGTCGACCCCGACAGCATCTTGTGATCGATGAAGGTCTTCGCCAACTCGGGGGAACACGCCACGAACGCCACGCGCAGATTCGCGGCAAGGGTCTTCGAGAAGCTGCCCAGGTAGATCACTCGCTTGAGCTGATCGAGGCTCGCCAGACGCGCCACTTGCTGGTGCGGCGGGCACAGGTCGCAGTAGATGTCGTCTTCGAGCACCATGAAGTCGTACTGCTCCGCCAGACGCAGAATCTGGAAAGCGCGCGCCGGCGTCAGCGACGTGCCGGTCGGATTCTGAAGAATCGAATTGATGATCAGCAACTTGGGGCGATGCTGCTGCACCAGACGCTCCAGTGCCTGCATATCCATCCCGTCCGGCGTGTACGGCACGCCAACGGTATGGGCGTCTTGCGACGCAATGCGGCCGAACATCACGAACCAGGCCGGATCTCCCACCAGCACGGTATCGCCCGCGCGCACGTACAGACGCAGCAGAAAATCCACCGCCTGCGTAATGCCGGACGTCAGCACGATCTGCTCGGGCCGTGCGCCGATTTCGAGTTCCGCGAGTTGCGTTTGAAGTTGAACACGCAACGGCAGGAAGCCGTGCGGATTGCCGGTTTGCAGCAGATGCGCACTCGACTGACGGCTCATGGAACGCATGGCCGACGTCATCATGTCGGCGTCGAGCCAGCCCGGCGGCAGATAGCCCATGCCGGGACCGCGCTCCGGCGCCACCGAGTGCAGCATGCTGCGCACGAGCCAGGCCACGTCGATGGGGCCCTTTGCCACCATCGGTACAGCGGCGTTCTGCGGCGGCATCACGGGCCGCTCACGCACGTAGAACCCCGAACCGCGGCGTGCCTCGAGATACCCCTGCGCAACCAGCCGCTCGTACGCCTCGACGACAGAAAAGCGCGACACGCGTTTGTCTTCCGCGAGCGAGCGGATCGACGGCATGCGCATGCCCGGCAGAAATACTCGCTCCTCGATGCGCAGACTCGCCCAGTGCACGAGCTGGTCGACGAGCGTCATGCGTGCGGTGTCGAGCGCGGCGTTGTCCGCCAGCGCCAACGGAGAAATATGGTTCGTCGTCATCGTCTGTCCACCTCTGCCCGGCTGACGGCAACTCACTACCGAAGTGTCTGCCCATTGCCGCTCATGGCTCGCCACTCTACGCCAGCCAAATTCCCTGTCAATCCCGAACTGTACCGAAAATTTCATTGACATCTGTACCGGTACTGTACCGGAGTTAAACGATAAAGTGTCTCCTCAACTGGAGACCGCTATGCGTGAAATCCGACTCTTCGAACTGGACCGGGAACGGACTGTCTTCTGGCAGAGTCCGGCTGCCGAGTTGCCACAATCGCTTCAGGTGCTGCAGGGCGTGTTGTGGCTGACCGTGGAAGGCGAGCCCGCCGACCACTGGCTGCGGGCCGGCGAGAGCTTCGAGATTCGCCACGGTCAGCGGGTGTGGCTCGGCACATGGCAGGATGGCGTGCGCCTGCGCGTGAGTCAGCCGGCGAAGACGTTCTCGCCGCTGGCCGACAAGCCGGCCCGTCGTGCGGGCGGACGCCTCGGCTGGCGCCTCGCATTGCGCGATCTGGCGGCGCGTGTGGCCAATCGGACGGTGGCGCGGCTCTCGCGCGGATGAATCGATGACCCGTTAAAGGCACAAGGCGACGAACGACGCGGAGTAAGCTATCGGTTTTATCGCCCGAACCCACTATGTCTGCACCTCACGCCCTGAAACTGGATCATCTCGTCGTTGCCGCGCAAACGCTGGAGGCGGGCGAAGCCCATGTCATCGAGCAACTCGGCCTGACGGACGTTGTGCCACAGCGTGGCGGCAAGCACGCACGCATGGGCACGCATAACAGTTTGCTGGGGCTGTGGGGCGGCGCCTATCTGGAGATCATCGCCATCGATCCGGACGCCCCGCCGCCCAGCCGTGCGCGCTGGTTCGGGCTCGACGACGAGGCCGTTCAGGCCCGTCTCGCCCGTGGACCGTATCTGGCGCATTGGGTGGCCCGGGTGGATCGTCCGCGCTCGCTGCCGCGCTGGCAGGCGCAATATCCGCAGCGGCTGGCGCCGGTCATCGAAATGCAACGCGGCGCGCTGACCTGGCAGATCGGCGTACCCGACGACGGCAGCCTGCCCGCGTGGCAAGGCGCCGGACACGGTGTACTGCCGACGCTGATCCAATGGGACTCCCCGCAGCACCCGGCCGACATGCTGCCCAGCGCCGATTGTGCCGTCACGTTATTGCGCGGCTTCCATCCGCAGGCGGCAGCGATCAATGAACAATTGCAATGGCTTGGCGCGGACACCCTCGTCAATGTCGAAGCCACACTGGTCGAGCCGTCACTCGCTGCAGAAATCGATACGCCCGAAGGGCCGCGCACGCTGCGCTAGGGCCGGGCAACACCCAGTGACACCGAGCGCCCGGCACAATGCCTGCCGGGCGGACAACCGAGAACGAGATACACGAGGCAACACCATGAATTCGCGCGAATCCCGGGGCATGCTGATCGGGCTGATCGGCGTGCTGATCTTCAGTCTGACGTTGCCGATGACGCGTATCGTCGTCGCGGAAGTCAATCCACTGCTCAACGGACTGGGACGTGCGCTGGTTGCCGCCGTTTTCGCGGGCGCCCTGCTCTGGTGGCGCCGGGAACCGTGGCCCACGCTGCCGCAACTCAAGAGTCTTGCCATCACCTCGCTGGGCGTGATCGTCGCGTTCCCCGTGTTCTCTGCATGGGCGATGCAGACGATTCCGGCGTCGCACGGCGCGGTGGTCAACGGCTTGCAGCCGTTTTTCGTCGCGATTTACGCCTATTGGCTCGGCGGTGAACGGCCGTCACGCGGCTTCTGGGTCTTTGCGCTCGCTGGCAGCGCGCTGGTGATTGCGTTCGCACTGCGCGCCGGAGGCGGCAGTCTGCACGCGGCCGACGGCCTGATGCTGCTCGCCGTGGTGATCGGCGCCCTCGGGTATGCCGAAGGCGGCAAGCTCGCCCGCGAGATGGGTGGCTGGCAGGTGATCTGCTGGGCGCTCGTGGTGTGTGCGCCGGTGCTGGTGCTGCCGGTGGGCTGGCTCGCGTGGCAGCAACCGTGGCCTGTGAGCGGCAAAGCCTGGGGCGCGTTTGCCTACGTCACCCTCTTCTCTCAATTCATCGGCTTTTTCGCTTGGTATGCCGGTCTCGCCATGGGCGGGATCGCGCGCGTGGGCCAAGTACAATTGCTTCAGATTTTCTTCACGATTGCGCTGTCCGCCCTCTTTTTCGGCGAACAGGTCGACACGGCAACGTGGCTGTTCGCCGCCGGCGTCGTACTGACCATCGCACTCGGCAAAAACATGAAGATCGGCGCCTCGCGACTCACGAGCAAACCGGTCTGAAGGCACGTCGCGGTGCATGTGATCCCTGCACCGCGGCGCGTCTGCCCCCCCGGCGTTTGCGCTTGCCCCCACGTGCCCGGCACGCGCAACGCCCGATACTCGCGGCCGCTCAGAAAGGCCGCATCCTCAAAGCGAGACCATCATGCATGATTGGCAATATTCCGAACGTGCCCGCAATCTGACCAGCTCGGCCATTCGCGAAATTCTGAAGGTCACCGAACGCCCCGAAGTCATTTCGTTCGCCGGCGGCCTGCCCTCCCCCGCCACCTTCCCCATCGCCCAAATGCGTGCCGCTGCCGAGCGCGTACTGACCGAATCGCCGCAGGCTGCGCTGCAATACAGCCCCACCGAAGGCTTCGCGCCGCTGCGTGAGTGGATCGCCAAGCGTTACTCGCGCGACGGCCTGACGCTCGTTCCCGAGAACATCCTGATAACGACGGGCTCGCAACAAGGCCTCGACCTCATCGGCAAGATCTTCATCGATGAAGGTAGCCGCGTACTGGTGGAAGCGCCGAGCTATCTGGGCGCGCTGCAATCATTCTCGCTGTTCGCGCCGAAGTACGTGCCGGTGCCGACCGACGACCAAGGCCTGCTGCCCGAAGCGCTCACGCCCGAGATCGTCGATGGCGCACGCTTTCTGTACGCCATGCCGAACTTCCAGAACCCGACCGGGCGCCGTTTGTCCATGGCGCGCCGCGAGGCGCTGGCCGCCGTTGCCAAGCGGGCCGGCCTGGCGATCATCGAGGACGATCCGTACGGCGAACTCGACTACGAAGGACAGCGTCTGCCCAGTCTCATGTCGCTCGCCCCTGAGCACGTGCTGTATATGGGTTCGTTCTCGAAGGTCCTCGCGCCGGGATTGCGGCTCGGCTTCATCATCGGCCCGCAGGCCGTGATTTCCAAGCTCGTGCAGGCCAAACAGGCCGCCGATCTGCACACGCCGGGCCTCACGCAACGCATCGTGTACGAAGTGGTGAAAGACGGCTTCCTCGATACGCACATCCCGTCGATCCGCAAGCTCTACGCGGCACAGGCCAAGGCGATGCTCGCCTCGCTGGCGAAGCATATGCCGGCTGACGCCACCTGGACGACGCCGGCAGGCGGAATGTTCATCTGGTTGACATTGCCCGCCGGCATCGACACCATGCAGTTGCTGGACAAAGCGATTGCGCAGAATGTGGCGTTCGTGCCCGGCGCGCCTTTCTACGTCGGCACGCCGCAATCGAATACGCTGCGGCTGTCGTTTGTCACCGTGCCGCCCGAGAAGATCGAGGCGGGCGTTGCGCGCCTTGGCGCCCTCGTCGCCGAAGCGCTCACGCGTCGCGCCGCCTGAATCGTCTGCCCAGCGCGTCTTATCTGCCGGCCTGAAGGGAATTCGGGCCGGTGATCGACGGCGCGTCTGGCGCAAGTCGCCGCACCAGCCTCATACCGACCTGTCCGACCGATCGATCGGTCCGATTCAACGCATCTGCAAGGAAGCCGTACATGTCCGTCTACGACAAACTGAAGCAACTGGGTATTGAACTGCCGAGCGCCGGCGCCCCTGCGGCCGCCTACGTGATGAGCGCACAAACCGGCAATACCGTATTCCTCTCGGGCCATCTGCCCAAGAAGGACGGCAAGGTCTGGACCGGCAAGCTCGGCAAAGACGTCAGCGTCGACGAGGGTAAGGCTGCCGCCCGTGCCGTCGCCATCGAGCTGATCGCCACGCTGCACGCCCACACGGGCGACCTGAACAAGGTCAAGCGCGTTGTGAAGCTGATGAGCCTCGTCAACTCGACGCAGGAATTCACCGATCAGCATCTGGTCACGAACGGCGCATCGGAACTGATCGCGGAAGTGTTCGGCGACGCCGGCAAGCATGCGCGTTCGGCCTTTGGCGTCGCGCAGATTCCGCTGGGCGCGTGCGTCGAGATCGAGTTGATCGCCGAACTCGCGTAACGACAGCGCCGTGTGAGATGCGCCGCGTCGCGGCCATCCTCGCACACCCAATGACAACAGCCACCCTCGGGTGGCTGTTGTTTTGTGGGCGCTCGGGGATGTGCGGCGTGTGCGTTGTCCGCGTAGATCAGCGCGGCTGACCGCTGCCGTAAGCGCGGCGCATGGCCATCGCAACGGCAAGCGACAACACCACCGCTACGGCGAGCAACGCCACGACACCCTGCCAGCCATGCGACTTGAGCATCACGCCAGAGTAACTGCCCAAGAGGCTCGAGCCCAGATAGTAGAAGAACAGGTACAGTGCCGAGGCAATCGCCCGCCCTTCCGTTGCGCGGCGTCCCACCCAACTGCTGGCCACGGTATGCGCGCCGAAGAAGCCGAACGTGAAAATCGCCAAGCCGATCACCACCCCCAACACCTGTGAGGAGAGCATGGTGATGAGTCCCACGAAGGCCAACGCCACCAGCACCCACAACAGGCGGGGGCGGCCCACGCGATCCGACAGCGGCCCGGCGATGAACGAGCCGACCACGCCGATGAGATACATCGTGAAGATCGCGCCGATCGCGGCATGCGGCAAATGGAACGGCGATGCCGACAGATGGAAGCCCAGATAGTTGTAGACACTGACAAAGCTGCCCATCATCAGCCCGGCGAACAAGTACAGCCCCAACAGCGCCGGATCGCCCAGATGGCGACGTGCATGGCCGAGGGCGTCGCGCACGGTCATATGACGCGGGGTAAAGCGGCGCGAATGCGGCAGGCTGCGAGCGAACTCCAGCCCCATCGCCAGACACACCAGCCCGATCACCGCGACCGACACGCGCCACGAGAACATGTCCGCCACGAATGCGGCAAGCACGCGTCCGGCCATGCCGCCGAGGATGTTGCCCCCGATGTACAGCCCCATCGACATGCCAAGCGATCGCTGATCGATTTCCTCGCTCAGATACGCCATCGCAATTGCCGGCAATCCGGAGAGCGCCAACCCTTTGAGAGCACCGAGAATCACAAGCGTCTCGAAGTTGGTGGAGAACGCACTCGCGAGCGTCAGCACCGACGAGCTAAGCAGCGCAATCGTCATCATCCGCTTGCGGCTCACGCGATCTGCCGCAACGCACGTGACGAGCAAACCCAGTGCCATCATCATCGTGGCGGCCGACACCGACCAGCTCGCTTGCGCTGGCGTGATGCCGAACGTGGTGGTCAACAGCGGTAGCAGCGACTGCATGCAATACAACTGCGCAAACGTCGAAAAACCACCGAAAAAGAGCGCTCGGCTGATGACGGCATATTCGCGCGTGCCGCGTGCAACACCTGCCGGGAGCTTGGATGCCGGCACGCTACCGGCCGGTACGCCGCTGGGAAGAGGAAGGGAGTTCGTTGATGCCATGATGCTGGCTCGCCTCGTGCGAACCAAGGATGAAAGGTATGGAACCAATGATAAGTTTGCCGTTACCCCACGTCCAATATATATTTAAGCGATATTTCCATATATAAAACAGATCAATCGAGGCTCGACGTATGGAACTGCGCCATCTCCGCTACTTCGTCGCCGTTGCTGAAGAGTTGCATTTCAGCCGCGCGGCGCAAAAACTCAATATTGGGCAGCCGCCGCTCTCGATGCAGATTCGTGCATTGGAGGAAGCGCTTGGCGTACCGCTCTTCGAGCGCTCGCAGCGGCGTGTCTTCCTGACCGCCGCCGGACGCGCGTTTCTCGTGCGAGCGCGTCAGATCCTGGCCGATGCCGCCGCAGCCCGTCTGGAGGTGCAGCAAATTGCGGGACTCGACGCCGGAGAATTGCGCATCGCGTTCACAACCTCCGCACCGATGACGAATCTGATGAAACGCGTGCTCACCGGCTATCGGCAGCGGTATCCACGTGTGACGTTGACACTGAGCGAATCCCCGTCGGAACGCCAGCGGGACGCGCTCGCCGAGCGCACGCTCGACATTGGCCTATTGCGTCAGGCGGACAACGCCCCCCCGGTGGCGGGATTGAGTTTCGAGACGTTGATCGATGAAGCGCTGGTTGTGGTTCTGCATCAGGGGCATGCGCTATCCGGCCGTACTAGCGTATCCATTGCAGATCTGGCCAACGAAGCGTTCATCATGCATCCGCACGATGTCGGTACCGCCGTCGACGGAAAAATCCAGCAGATGTGCGAGCGCGCGGGGTTTACGCCACGCGTGGTGCAGGAAGCGCGCGAGTCGACAACCATCGTCGCGCTCGCGGCAAGCGGGCTGGGTGTTGCCGTGCTCCCCGCCGCCGTGCGATGCATTCAGATCGAGGGGGCGTGCTTCATGGACCTCAGTGAGCCCGATGCCCACACGCCCCTGCTGGTGGCCAAGCGCCGCGACGACGCCAGCCCCTTAGTGCTGGCGTTTGTCGCGATGTGCCACGAAGTGGCAGGTAGTCTTCACGAGACAAGCCGGCCAGCCGGCTGACCCGCGATCAGCCGCGCAGAGAAGCTGCCAGACCGATAACGACGACGCCCAACACGAGGTTGAGGATCACCAGCCGGCGGATGCGGTTCACCGCAGCCGCACCGTCAGGCCACGACTGCGCCTGCACCGCACGTTGCAAACGCGGGAACAGGGCAAAGCGGACGTGACCGAAGATGAGCATCATCAGTACGCCGATGCCTGCCATCGCGTGCACGGGCCAACGGGCGTACGAACCGCCCATCGCAAGCATCATGTGACCGCCCGACAGCAGGATCACCACGATGGCCACGCTCACCCATGTGAAAAATCGCGTGAGCGCCGCCTCCCACAACGGCAGGCGTTGCTGCGGCGAGAGTTCGGACGACGCTGGCCGCAAACAGGCCAGCGCAAAGAACATCCCCCCGATCCAGACGGCAACGCTGACCAGATGCAAGAAAAGGCTGAAGGCATAAACGCTCATGCATGACTCCCGTCAGGATGCCGAGGGCGCGGCCGGCAACACCGGCTCGAGCGAACGTGGCTTGAATGTGGCGAACTTGACCGCTGGCGAGCGCCCCTTGCGGGCGCGCTTGCCGATGTTCGGCGCCAGAGATGCGCCCGAGAGCGTCTCGGACTGCACCTTGCCGCCGCGAACTTCGCCGTACACCGTGACACCGGCTTGGCTGATGGGCACAGCCGACACCAGCGTCTGCTTGTCTTCGAGACCGATCAGCGTGACACCGCGTCCGCCGCCCGTGAGCGACTTCATCTCGTCCATGCCAAACACAAGCAGACGGCCGTCACTCGACAGACAGGCTACTGCGCTCGCCCCCTGCCAGATTGGCGTCGGCGCCAGCGGCTCAGCGCCGTCGTCAATGGTCATGAACGATTTGCCGGCCTTCACACGGCTGACCATGTCGCCCAGCTTCGTCGTGAAACCGAAACCCGCCGAGGTGGCCAGCAACAGTTGCTGATCGCCCGATGCCGCGTAGTAGTGCAGCAACCGCGAACCCGATTCCAGTTCGATCAGCGACGTGAGCGGCACACCATCGCCGCGCCCGCCCGGCAATTGCGCCACGGCCACCGAATAGACGCGGCCATTGCTGCCCCAGGCAATCAGCGGATCGACGGTGCGGCATTCGAAGGCACCGTACAGGGCGTCGCCCTGCTTGAACGAGAAGCCTTGTGCATCCAGGCCGTGGCCCTTCAAGGCGCGCACCCAGCCCTTGGCAGACACCACGACCGTGACCGGCTCATCGACCACGCGGGCCTCGGCGACGGCGCGCTTTTCTTCCTGAATCAGCGTACGGCGATCGTCGCCGAACTGCTTCGCGTCGGTTTCGATTTCCTTGATGATCAATCGCTTCATCGTGCTGTCGTTGGCAAGCAACTCTTCGAGCTTTGCCTTCTCGTCGCGCAACGAGGCCAGTTCCTGCTCGATCTTGATCGCTTCGAGACGCGCCAACTGACGCAGCCGGATTTCCAGAATGTCTTCCGCCTGCCGCTCGCTCAACTTGAACGCGCTCATCAGCGCGGCTTTCGGCTCGTCCGACTCGCGAATGATACGAATGACCTCGTCGATATTCAGGAAGACGATCATCCGGCCTTCAAGAATATGAATTCGGTCATTGACCTTGCCCAGACGATGGCGCGAGCGGCGCGTCACCGTCTCGAAGCGGAATCCGATCCACTCGGTGATGATGTCGCGCAACGACTTCTGCGCCGGGCGGCCATCGGCGCCCACCATGACGAGGTTGACCGAGGCGCTCGACTCCAGGCTCGTGTGCGCCAGGAGCATCGTGACGAATTCCTGCTGGTCGATGCGGCTCGACTTCGGCTCGAACACCAGCCGCACGGGCGCGTCTTTGCCCGATTCGTCGCGAACCGTGTCGAGCATGCCGAGCACCGACTGCTTGAGGTTCTGCTGCTCCGGCGTAAGCGTCTTCTTGCCGAGCTTGATCTTCGGATTGGTGATTTCCTCGATTTCCTCGAGCACCTTCTGACCCGAAGTGTTCGGCGGCAGCTCGTACACGACGGCTTGCCACTGGCCGCGGGCCATCTCTTCGATCTTCCAGCGCGCACGCATCTTGAGACTGCCACGGCCGCTCTCGTAGGCGGCGCGGATCTCCGCAGCGCTCGAAATCAACTGACCGCCGCCCGGGAAGTCCGGGCCCTGCACGTACGTCATCAACTCGGCATCGTCGAGCTTCGGGTTGCGGATCAACGCAACCGCCGCCGACGCGACTTCACGTAAATTGTGCGACGGGATTTCGGTCGCCAGCCCCACAGCAATCCCCGAGGCCCCATTGAGCAGCACGAATGGCAGGCGGGCGGGCAACAGACGCGGCTCTTCTGTCGAGCCATCGTAGTTCGGCACGAAGTCCACGGTGCCCGCATCGATTTCGTCGAGCAGCAGTTTCGCGATCGGCGTCAGACGCGCTTCGGTGTAACGCATGGCTGCCGCACCATCGCCGTCGCGCGAGCCAAAGTTGCCCTGGCCGTCGATGAGCGGGTAGCGCATCGAGAAATCCTGCGCAAGACGCACCAACGCGTCATAGGCGGACTGGTCGCCGTGCGGGTGAAACTTGCCGAGCACGTCGCCGACCACACGCGCCGACTTCACCGGCTTGGCGTCGGCCGCAAGGCCCATTTCGTTCATCGCGAACAGAATCCGGCGCTGCACCGGCTTCTGGCCATCGCAGACGTCCGGCAGTGCACGGCCTTTAACCACGCTAATTGCGTAGTCCAGATAAGCGCGCTCGGCATAGGCGCCAAGCGTCAGCGTGTCGTCATCCGACGGTTGCGTAAAGAGATCTTCTACTTGTTCCATAAAACCTGTGGGTTTGCTGCGAACGTTTGACGAGAGTTCGGGTGGACGTTGACCGCGAGATCATACCAAGCTCGTCGGCACATTTCGGCAAAAACACGTCCGATTGACAAAGCGAGACGCGATTTCAGCGAGGAAGCGATGGGAATCGGGATGACTCCGCTCACATTTCAGACGAATCCAAGCATCGAGACCGTGGAATCGACATGCGGCAACACAGCCATCGCGCCCGCGAACCTCCGGTGGCAAAGTCGGTGGAATGGTGCTTCAGTCGGTCGGCAGCGCGGAAGATAGTACCTTGGGCGCCGAGTCACGCACCGACGCGTTCGGCAGGGTAGCGGGCACGACAGGAAGGCCGGACGGCGCACCGAGAATGACGTGAATGCGGCCGTTGCGCGAGCCGCTCACGCGAGCGCGGCCGACTTGTCCCACGTCGCCGCTGGCCCGTATCACACCACTGCCGGGCGCGGCGTTCGACGCCTCGGGATTGAAACGTCGATAGAGTTCGAGCACGGCAGCCACGTAGTCGCGCGTCTCCGCGTAAGGCGGGATCTGATCGGCGTGACGCGCCACGGCGCCCTCGCCGGCGTTGTACGACGCGAGGACAAGCTCGAGACGATCGGGATAGCGCGCCTGCAGATCGCGCAGATAGCGCGCTCCGGTCAGGACGTTGATATCCGGATCGGCGAGTTTTTCCGCGACCGTGCGCTTCGCGTCGGCACGCACACCGTAACGCTCGCCCGTGGCCGGAAGTACCTGCATCAGACCGACGGCTCCCTTGGGCGACACCGCCGCGCTGTCGAATCCTGACTCTGCCGCAATGACGGCCTTGAGTAACGCAGCGTCCACTTGAAAGCGCTGCGCCGCCTGCGCGATCAGGGGCGCCAGTTTTTTCAGATTGGGGTGACGCGCAAGGGCGTCGTACAGACGCGAGCGATCGGTGCCGCTGACAACGCCGCCCTGCGACGCCCGCAGATCGGCATTCCCGCCCGCTCCGACGACCAAACGGTAACGCGCATCGAGTTTGCGCGCGGCCAGATGGGCGACGCCATTTTCGTCGACGTAACCGTAGAGTTCGGCGTGCGCAAATGGCGTCGCGCCAAGCAGCGCGGCCGCCAGCGCCAGCCCTGCGAACTTGCGCAGAGAGACCTGCCGGCGCAGCGCGCTAAGGCGAAACGTCATCGAGAAGTGGTTATTGCTGACCTTTGACATGCACCTTGATCGTCTGGCTCATCGCCGGACCGTACGACTGGTGCGCACCGTTGGCGAACTGCATCGTCAACGTGTGATCGCCCGGCGTCAGATTGACGCTCGTCTCGGTCTGGCCTTTGCCAAAATGCAGGTGCGTATCGTCGGTGGGGACGACCTGACCTGCGGGAATGGAACCGCCGTCGATGATGAGGTGGTGATGACCGGTGTTGGGCGTCATATCGCCCGCCGGCTTGATCGCCATTCCCTCGACGCCAAACTTGACCACCACCGGGTTTGCCACCGTTGCCCCGTCCGCCGGAGCAACGAAAAAGACGCGCGGTTGAGGCGATTGTGCCAAAGCGGTAACGCTTGCGCCCACAAGCAGCAACGGCACGAAAATGCAACGCATTGAACGCAACATAACGCGACTCCCGGTAAGAGTAAGACTCGGATTATCCCACTATGTGAACGCTCACGCTGGTCTGCACATGCGTGAGGTCCCCGTCATTGGAACGACACCCGCAAAAACGCTCAGATGTCGGCTTCCACTTCATTGCCCTTGGCCTCGAGCCAGCTACGCCGTTGCGCCGCTTCGCCCTTGCCCATGAGCATGTTCATCCGCGCCACGGTCGCGTCGAAATCGAGTCCGCCGAGTGCCACGGGGCTCAACCGGCGAGTGTCGGGATTCATGGTGGTTTCCCACAACTGCGCCGCGCTCATTTCTCCCAGCCCCTTGAAGCGGCTGATCGACCATGCGGATTCGCGCACACCGTCCTTGCGCAACTTGTCGAGAATCGCTTCGAGTTCGCCTTCGTCGAGCGCGTAGAGCTTCTGCGCGGGCTTCTTGCCACGTGCCGGTGCGTCTACGCGGTACAGCGGCGGACGTGCCACATACACGTGCCCCTTCGCGATCAATTGCGGGAAATGACGGAAGAACAGCGTGAGCAGCAACACCTGAATGTGCGAACCGTCAACGTCGGCGTCCGAGAGGATGCAGATCTTGCCGTAGCGTAGATTCGACAGATCGGGCGTGTCGTTCGCGCCGTGCGGGTCGACGCCGATGGCCACGGCGATGTCATGCACTTCGTTGTTCGCAAAGAGCCTGTCGCGCTCGGTTTCCCAGGTGTTGAGGACTTTGCCGCGCAACGGCAGAATCGCCTGAAACTCCTTGTCGCGCCCCATTTTCGCCGAGCCGCCCGCCGAATCACCTTCAACCAGGAACAGTTCGTTGCGCGTGATGTCTTCGGTCTCGCAATCGGTCAGCTTGCCCGGCAACACGGCCACACCGGAACTCTTTTTCTTCTCTATCTTCTGGCCTGCACGCGTGCGCGCCTGCGCCTGACGAATCACGAGTTCGGCAAGCTTCTTGCCGTGCTCGACGTGATGGTTGAGCCACAGTTCAAGCGCAGGACGCGTGAACGACGACACGAGACGCACAGCGTCGCGGCTGTTCAGACGTTCCTTGATCTGCCCCTGGAATTGCGGATCGAGTACCTTCGCGGACAGCACAAACGACACGCGCGAAAAGACATCCTCGGGCAGCAGCTTCACGCCCTTGGGCTGAAGATTATGCAGTTCGATGAAGCCGCGCACGGCCTGAAACAGCCCTTCGCGCAACCCCGATTCGTGGGTACCGCCTGCCGGTGTGGGAATCAGGTTGACGTACGACTCACGCACCGGCGCGCCGTCTTCGGTCCATGCCACGACCCACGCTGCGCCCTCGCCTTCGGCAAAGCTGTCTTCGCTGCCATCGGCAAATCGCTCGCCCTCGAACAACGGGATGAGCGGCTCTGCGCCGCCCAGCGATTCGACCAGATAGCCGCGCAGACCATGTTCGTAGAACCACGTCTGTTCTTCGCCGTTCTTCTCCTGACGCAACGTGACGCGCACGCCCGGCAACAGCACGGCTTTCGAGCGCAGCAAGCGTTGCAGTTCACCCAGCGGCAGCGCAGGATTGTCGAAGTATTTCGTGTCCGGCCAGACGGTGACGCGCGTACCGCTCTTCTTCTCGCCACGTTGTGCGGCGCGCGAATGCAACGGCACGCTGACGTTTCCGCCGTTGGCAAATTCGAGTTCGGAGACCTGGCCCTCACGCCAGACCGTCACGGCCAGACGTGTCGCCAGCGCGTTCGTCACCGATACGCCAACGCCGTGCAAACCGCCGGAGAAGGTGTAGGCGCCGCCGGCAGCCTTGTCGAACTTGCCGCCTGCATGCAGACGCGTGAACACGATTTCAACGACCGGCACGCCCTCTTCCGGGTGGATGCCGACGGGAATGCCCCGGCCGTCATCCTCGACGCTCACCGAACCATCCTTGTTCAGCGTGACGAGAATCTGCTTGCCGAAACCGCCAAGCGCTTCGTCGGACGCGTTGTCGATGACTTCCTGAATGATGTGCAGCGGATTTTCGGTGCGGGTGTACATGCCCGGGCGCTGCTTGACCGGCTCAAGGCCCTTCAGGACCTTGATGGACGCTTCGCTGTACTGGGCAGGCGTATTTTTTTTCGACATAGCGTGACTAAATTGGGGTACGACGCCCCGTGATTATCCACACATCCTGTGGACAACCACGGGGAAAACCCATTAACACATGAAAAAAGCGACGCCGGATCAACGACTTGAGTTGCGGCGCCCACATAATGGGCACTCTGCGCGCTCGGCGCCCGGCATGGGTGAGCCGGGAGGCGAGCCGCGCCTGATGAATCGCGGCCTATTGTACTGTCACTCGCAACGCGCTCGAATGACAACCCGTGCCAGTCGACGCGATGCGGCCGGATATCCGGCCGCAAGCGCTTCGTTCAATCGTCAGGCGCTCTCGCCGCGCTGCTTGGCTTCGAGCACTTCCCAGCGTTCGAGCGCTTCGAGCAACTCTAGTTCGATGGCCTCGAAACGTTCGGACAACGCCGCCCCGGCTGCCGGATCTTTCACAAAGATCGAGCCATCTTCAATCTTCGCAGCGGCGTCCTTTTGTTCCGTTTCCAATGCGGCAATGCGCTCCGGAAGACCGTCGAGTTCGCGCTGCTCCTTGTAGCTCAGCTTGACCGTGCGATTGGCGCTGCGCTTCGACGCGCCGGGCGCTTCCCTGGCGGCCTCGTCGGCCGGCGCACGCTGCGCAGCAAGCGCGGCGGAGCGTTCACTCTGCACCTGCCAGTCGGTGAACCCGCCGACATACTCGCGCCAGTTGCCGTCGCCTTCCGCTGCGATGACCGAAGTCACCACATTATCCAGGAACGTCCGATCGTGGCTCACGAGGAACACCGTGCCGCTGTAATCCTCGAGCAGTTCTTCGAGCAGTTCCAGGGTCGGGATGTCCAGATCGTTGGTCGGTTCGTCCAGCACCAGCACGTTGGCCGGGCGCGCGAACAATCGAGCGAGCAGCAGACGGTTCCGCTCGCCGCCCGAGAGCGACTTCACCGGGGAGCGGGCACGCTCCGGCGAGAACAGGAAGTCGCCGAGATAGCTCATGACATGCTTGCGCACGCCGCTGATTTCGATCCAGTCGCTGCCCGGACTGATCGTATCGAGCAGGCTCTTCTCGGGGTCGAGTTGCGCGCGCATCTGATCGAAATACGCCACCTGCAAATTGGTGCCGACGCGAATCTGTCCGCTATCCGGCGCGATTTCGCCGAGGATGAGCTTAAGCATCGTCGTCTTGCCGACACCGTTCGGGCCGACAAGGCCGACTTTGTCGCCACGCATGAGGGTCGCCGTGAAATTGCGCACGATGACGCGCTCGCCATACGACTTTGTGACGTTGGTCAGTTCCGCCACGATCTTGCCGGACTTCTCGGCCTGCGCCACATCCATGCGCACGTTGCCTTGAATTTCACGACGCTCGGCGCGCTCGTTGCGCATCGTCTTCAAACGCTCGATACGCGACACACTGCGCGTGCGGCGCGCTTCGACGCCCTTGCGAATCCACACTTCTTCCTGCGCGAGCAGCTTGTCGAACTTCTCGTTCTCCACCCGCTCGACTTCAAGCTGCGCGGCTTTGCGCTCCTGATACTGCGTGAAGTTGCCGGGGTACGAGAGCAAGCGCCCGCGGTCGAGTTCGACGATACGCGTAGCAACGCGGTCGAGGAAACTGCGATCGTGAGTGATGAACAGCAGCGCACCGCGATAACCGATGAGCAGGTCTTCCAGCCAGCGGATCGCTTTGAAATCGAGGTGGTTGGTCGGCTCGTCGAGCAGCAACACGTCGGGTTTGGCTACCCACGCCTGTGCCAGCGAGACACGTTTTTGCATCCCGCCGGAGAGCGCTCCCACGCGCGCGTGCCCGTCGAGGCCAAGCTGGGCGATGGTCGTCTCGACGCGCGTCTTGACTTGCCATGCGTCGGCGGCGTCGAGCGACGACTGCAGGATATTGAGACGCGCGAGCAGCGCATCGTGCTCGGCCCCGTCGGGGGCGTCGGCCAGCGCCTCGGCTGTGCGATCGTAATCGGAGAGCAGCAGATGTAAATCGCCGAGGCCGAGCGCGACGGCGTCGAACACCGTCTGATCGGCGTCGAACTCGGGTTCTTGCGGCACATAGACCGTATTGAGTCCGGCCTGACGAGCGACCAGCCCGTCGTCGGGCACGGTCAAGCCAGCCACGATCTTGAGCAGCGACGATTTACCTGTGCCGTTGCGCCCGATAAGCCCGACGCGCTCACCGGCTTCGAGCGAAAAATCGGCATTGTCGAGTAATGCCACGTGACCGAACGCCAGTTGGGCGCCCGTGATGGAATACAAGGCCATGTGTCGGGGAACGGGAGAACTGCGATGGGAGGTATTGTAGTGCCGGGCACGAAGGCCCGGCCGATATTGCACTGCTATTGCACGGCTACGGTACTGTCATTGCGCCGCCGGCGCGCGCAGCATTTCGATATGCATGATGCCGTCTTCGTCATACGGCTCGCTAACCTTGACGAACCCGAACGCGCCATAAAACGCTTCCAGATAGGCTTGAGCGCCGATGCGCAGCGGGGCCGACGGCCACTGCACCTCGGCAATGGCGATCGCCCGGGTCAGCAACTCGCGCCCGAGCCCGGTACCGCGATGCGACGCCGCCGTGATCACGCGCCCGATCGACGCTTCGTCATAAGCAAGCCCCGGCGGCAACAGGCGGAGATACGCAGCAATTTGCGGCTGATCCGATGCGTCGCGCACTTGCGCGACGAGATGCAGGCTATGGAGATCGCGTCCGTCGACGTCCTGATAGGGGCACTGTTGCTCGACCACGAATACGGCGCTTCGCGCCGCCAGAATGCGATAAAGCAGTGTGCTGCCCAACTCGTCGAACGACTTGCAAATCCATTCCATTCCCGACGCTCCAGCCTCTCGTTGTGAAAGGCCGGACTATAGCACCGTCGCAAAGCGACGATGCCAGCATCGCGCACATGGAATGAACTGCTGGGAATCCGACTTACTGATAGTAGACGATGCCTTGCTCGATGTCGGCACGGGCATTACGCTCGGCGTCATCAAGGGCGTTACCTTGCGTAGCAAAGCCGTAGGCAGTCTGCACCTGATAGGCACCTACTTTTTTCATGCCTTGACGGGTCGGACGATGAATCTCGTAAAACGCGTCCCACCGGGCGTTGTCACGCTCCACGGCATGGACGATGTACTGGAATTCTTGATATTGCGTTGTTTTCATTTTGTATCCTTCTTACTGCATAAAATTTGACTAATAACTATCCCTCTCGAATCGGCTTACGGTGATGAGAGTGCAGATTTGCACAAATGTTTCCGTGAAGTGCACGCAGCCTATCGGGCAAATATGACAAGCCCACGACATTCGCGTGACTGACATACGACAGACGGCACTGCTGAACGCTGCATACGGCACAAGACCCTATGCACACCGTCATTGCGCAACGTAAGGCGCAATGGGGGCGTTCTGTGTACGACTTCCTGTTTCGGGGAACGATGCACTGCCGCCCGGTCGAGGGCAGCAACAAGAACGTTGGTCACGTGGAATCGCGCCAATCATTCAGGGCGACATGGGGTAGCACGGTCGTGCGGCACATGTGTAGTGATAATCGTGCCACACGTTGGCTATCTTCCGGACGGGTCTGAACCTGCCCGGCAATTCATGCCACGGGGGACTGCCACTCATTGAATCCGAAGATGACGGAAAAATGAGTACAGTTCGCGAATGATAACAGAAAAATCCTGCTCGTGCACCGAAGCGGCGCAATCCCGAACTGTGGCTACGGCGTGGCCGTGCGGTCCTCTATTTGGGCCAGTACCCAGTACATATAGCCCGCGAACGCCCCGAAGATCACGTGCCCGGCGACCATCGTCCAGCCGCGCGACTCGATGAACCACGGAAACAACTGCGTCATGATGTGAAAGTTGACGGCGTAGACGACGAGCCCGAAGACCCCGCCCGCAACCGACACCGTGACCACATCCGAGTCCAGCCGGAACGGCGCGATGATCGCGCCCAGCACCACGCCAAGCACGACGCCGATGGCCGCGTGGACCAGGAGCGCCATGGAGACGATGGAAAGGTCGAACGTGGCCGGCTGAGACAGAATGCCCGGGCCCAGCACAATGGCCGCGACCATTCGAGGCGGCACCCACGGGCTCTGGCCTGAGACCAGCAGCACCATGAGCATTTCCACCGCAGAGAAGAAGGCGCAGGCGACAAAGCCGGCAATAGCGGCCGCCACCCAGTCGGGCGAGCGGTGCGTGTAGCGATGCGAATGGAGGTGCAGTTCCATGATGTCCTCCCTTGAGGGTCACTCACAGGCCGCCGGTAGCACCGGCAGTCTTTTCAGGATAGAACAATCCGGGCGCGGCAACGGCTGGCCCGCGCTATATACTTGGTGTCGCAGCCCGCCGCCGGCGGGACTTTCGGGAGATATCGCATGTCCAGTCTTATAGGCTTGCTCGTCGCTATCGTGCTCGTTGGGATTCCCGTCTGGCGCATTCTGACCCGGCTCGGCCTGTCGCCATGGTTGACGGTACTGGCCTTCATCCCGGTCGTGAACATCATTTCTCTCTGGCTGCTGTCCTACGCCGACTGGCCGGCACAGCGCACCGCAGTCCAGGCACCGAACGTCTGACCCCTGAGCGCCGGTGCCCCGCGCGCGAGGCACCGGCCGCCTGCCCGCATGTGCGAGTGGATGCCCGTCCGGACCACTTCCCGACGCCACGTTCTCCGCGTTTCCAGGGGTCAACTCCACGCAGCCTCCACATCCCCGCCGTGTTGCCGCGCGAACGCTCGCCCGTGGTGCAATGCGGTACGGTAGAATATTCGCCAAACTCCAAACACTGGTCAGGCATGAGCACAGAGCTGAACGCGGCATCCAATTTCATCCGCAATATCATTGACGAAGACAATCGCTCGGGCAAATGGGGCCAGCGCGTTGAGACGCGCTTCCCGCCGGAGCCCAATGGCTATCTGCACATCGGTCACGCCAAGGCCATCTGCGTGAACTTCGGGATGGCGCGCGACTACGATGGCGTGTGCCATCTGCGCTTCGACGACACAAACCCGGAAAAGGAAGAGACCGAATACGTCGACTCGATCATTGAAATGGTCAAGTGGCTCGGTTTCAGCTATCAGACGCCGCAGAAGGAACACCTCTACTTCGCAAGCGACTACTTCGATAAGCTGTATCAGGGCGCCGAGATCCTGATTCAGCGCGGCAAGGCGTACGTCGACAGCCAAAGCGCCGACGACATGCGCGCCAACCGTGGCACGCTGACCGAGCCGGGCAAGGATTCGCCGTTCCGCAACCGTTCGGTCGAAGAGAACCTCGATCTGTTCCGCCGCATGCGTGCAGGCGAATTTGCCGACGGCACGCACGTGCTGCGCGCCAAGATCGACATGACCTCGCCGAACATCAACCTGCGCGACCCGGCTATCTACCGCATCCGTCACGCGCATCACCATCGTACGGGCGACGCCTGGTGCCTCTACCCGATGTACACCTATGCGCACCCGCTCGAAGACGCCATCGAGAACATCACGCACAGCCTGTGCACGCTGGAGTTCGAAGATCAGCGTCCGTTCTACGACTGGGTGCTGGGCGAACTGGCCGATGCCGGCATGTTCACGCGTCCGACGCCGCAGCAAATCGAATTCGCGCGTCTGCAACTGACTTATGCCATCACGAGCAAGCGCAAGCTACGCCAGTTGGTCGACGAAAAACACGTCGACGGTTGGGACGATCCGCGCATGCCCACGCTTGTCGGACTGCGCCGTCGCGGCTTCTCGCCCGAAAGCTTGCAATTGTTCTGCGAGCGCATCGGCGTGGCGAAGTCGGCGTCGTGGATCGATATGAGCATTCTCGAGCAGGCCCTGCGCGACGACCTCGATCCGAAGGCCCCGCGTGCGACGGCGGTGCTCGATCCGCTCAAGCTCGTCATCGACAACTACCCGGAAGGCAAGCAGGAAGACTGTCAGGCACCGGTGCATCCGCACTTCCCGGAGCGCGGCATGCGCACGTTCCCGATCTCGCGCGAGTTGTGGATCGAGCGCGAAGACTTCCAGGCAGAGCCGGTGAAAGGCTTCTTCCGACTGTTCCCCGGTAACAAGGTGCGTCTGCGCTACGGTTACGTAGTGGAGTGCACGAGCTTCGATACCGATGCCAACGGCAACGTCACCGCCGTGCATTGCAACTACTTCGAAGACAGCCGTTCGGGCACGCCAGGCGCGGACAACTACAAGGTCAAGGGCAACATCCATTGGGTGAGTGCGCCGCATGCGGTTGCCGCCGAGGTGCGCATCTACGACCGGCTGTTCCTCGACCCGAACCCGGATGCTGGCGACAAGAACTTCCTCGACGCCATCAATCCGAACGCGAAGCATGTCACGCAAGCCTTTGTCGAACCGGGTCTGATGCACGTTGCACCGGAAGATCGCGTGCAGTTCGAGCGTCATGGGTACTTTGTCGCCGACCGCCACGATTCGGTGCCGGGCAAGCCGGTGTTCAACCGAATCGTATCGCTCAAGGATAGCTGGGCAGTCAAACCGGCAAAGGGCGGCGGCAAGTAATCGCCGCATAGCGACGCCCGCCGAACAAAACCCGCGCCTTCGTGCGCGGGTTTTGCTTTTCCGGGCGCGATTGATTCGCGGCAGGCGGCCGCCGCATGCGATGAAATACCGACTATAAGGCGCCGAAGCGCCAGGACAGACCGGTTCGGCGTAAGCTCGCGCTCATCGCTCGTGTGTCTTTCGGGGGGGGGGGCGCCCACTCAGGCGCCTCACGTCGCGAGCTCACCGTCAATGCCCTCCCGAACCGCCGCGGTCCGACCATGCCAATGCCTCATCCTTCGCCCATGCCGGCATCCCCGGCGCACTTTGCGATTGAGCGCCGCTGGCTGACCGATGCGCTTCACGGCACGGTCGCGAACTTCGCACAGATCTACTTCATTCCATCGGCAGGCATCGGCCTGTTGTTGCTCGCCGTGCTCGCGCTGGCTGACTTACCTGCCGCCCTTTCCGGGTTGGCGGCAAGTGTCGCCGCATCGTGTCTGGCGATCATGCTACGGCTGCCGCGTGAGCAGCACCGCAGCGGGACACTTGGGTACAACGGCGCGTTGACCGGCATCGCTTTCGGCGCTCTGTGGCAACCCGACGCCGCGTGCGCCGCATGGCTGGTGGTTTGCGTCTGCCTGACCGTCTTCACGACGGCCGCACTCGCCCGCTACAGACTCCCTGCCCTGACCGGCCCGTTTGTGGGAGTCATGGCGCTCACATGGGCGGCGCAGCCCTGGCTGGCGCTGTTACCGCGCACCGGGGCACTCTCGTGCGACGCCGGCACGCCCGGCTTCGTCTTCTGCTCGGTTGGTCAGGTCGTCTTCATGGCACCGCTAGTACTGGGTCTGCTCACCTGGTACGTGCTCGCGCTCTGGAATGTGCGCGCCACGTTGTGGGCGCTGGCAGCGGGCGGCACCGTCTGGTCGGGTCTCTCCGCGCTGGCAACGATATGGCCCGCGATGGCCGGACAAGCCGGCGGGATTGGCGTGAATGCGTTTCTTGCGGCACTCGGATTGGGCGTGTTTGCACGGTGCCCCGCCTTGCGCTTTGCCGGCGCCGTTCTGGCCAGCGCCATCTGCATCACGCTTGGCCAGACGCTCGGTTCGCTGGGCTGGCCGTACTTCACCCTGCCGTTCAATCTGGCGGTCTGGATCGTCCTGAGCACAACAGCCCAACGCCGACAGCCTGACTCCCCATAAAAAAATGCCCGGAACGTTAACGCTCCGGGCACTCGCTCATCGCAAACCCCGTGTGGTGAAGCCGCCGTCTGTGCGGCAAAGCATTCTTCAGCTTCCCCGTGTGGTTTTGGCCTGCCTTCGCTCGTTTCCGAGCAATTCTTGTTGTACTGCTTCCTCCCTGACGCCCACGAACGCCCCCCGACGTTGTGAACCGCTACCGAAGCCCAGGCCTCTTGAGTGCCCTACTCGTATCAACGGCCAGAAGCGGAAAAAGTTGACGGGGGTATACACCGATCTTTCATCACTCCGCGCCCATGTCGTCGCCGCGCTTGCCGGAAACGGCCGGTGTCTTCACGACAGCGTACCGTGCAAGTGTCTCCTTTCGGGCCACGTCGTGAGCAACTACCGGTTGCGGATAGTCGCGCCCCAGCGTGACCTTGGCGTCAAGCAGCGTCTGCGCATCCGCTCGCCACGGCGCATGCAACGCCTTGTCCGGCAGATCGGCCAGCTCCGGCACATACTTCCGGATGAAACGGCCGTGTGGGTCGAACGTCTCCGACTGGGTTGTCGGATTGAAGATGCGGAAATACGGTTGCGCATCGCACCCGGTCGACGCCGCCCATTGCCAGCCACCGTTATTCGCCGCCAAATCGAAATCGTTCAGGGCGCGTGCAAAATACGCCTCGCCCCGTCGCCAATCGATGCCCAGGTCCTTGACCAGAAAGCTTGCCGTGACCATGCGAAGGCGGTTGTGCATATAGCCCGTCTGGTTGATCTGACGCATGGCGGCATCCACCAGCGGATACCCCGTTCGGCCCTCGCACCAGGCTTGAAAATTCGCGTCGGCTGCCGTCCCCGAAGCCCATTCGATAGCGTCGTAAGCGGGTTTGAACGCTTGCCCGGCGACATGCGGATAATGGTGCAGGATCATGAAATAGAACTCGCGCCAGATGAGTTCACTCAGCCATTTCTGGGCGCCACTTCCGGCATCCCCCTCCCGGAGCATTGCAGCATGGGCTTCGCGAGCGAGCGTGCGAATCGAGACCGTGCCGAAACGCAGATGCACCGACAGATAGCTCGGTCCGCGCACGGCGGGATAATCGCGTCGCTCGTGGTAATGCGCCATACGCGGCAGAAAATCGTCCAGCAGTTGGCGAGCGCCTGACTCCCCGGCCGGAACCGCCATCCGGCGAGATTCCGGCACGTCGAAACCCAATGACGCGAGCGAAGGAAGTGCCTCGGCGCCGTTCGGCGGCACGGCCAGATGTTCCAGATCACGCGTGCGCCCGTGAGGCGCCAGATCGACCGGACGCACCTGCTTCAACCATGCCCGCTGGTAAGGCGTGAACACGCTGTACGGCTCACCCTGCGCCGTGAGAATCTCGCTGACCTCGAAGATCACCTGATCCTTGAGCGCCTCGAATGCAATGCCGAGATCGTCGAGCGAGCGCGCCACGGAACGATCACGCGCTACCGCCGCCGGTTCGTAGTCCCGGCCGGCAAAGACGGCCTGAACGCCAAGCGACTTCGCCAGCGAGGGAATCGCTACGGCGGGATCGTCGTGACGCACGATCAGCGCGCCCCCGGCATCCTCCAGGGTGCGAGCCAATTCGGCCACGCTGTCGTGAATGAATGCGACACGGCGATCGTCGGACGGCAGATACTTAAGAATCGTCGTGTCGAAAACAAACACGACATACACTTCGCGGCACGTTGACAGCGCCTGCGTCAACGTTGCGTTATCGGTGCAGCGCAGATCGCGCCGCATCCAGACCAGCCCTTTTTCGAATTCGCTCATGTCGGATTTGCGCGACATCCGCGCGCCGTTGTCGGTTGATTCGGGACGAATCCGCCAAATCCCTTACCATAGCGAGATCGCGGACTTCATGCCATCGGCCTCGATTACCTCATGACTCGGAAGTTTCCGAATTTGGCCCGCACGCGCCTTGTCGTGCCCGCCCTGTTCTGTGTCGCCACCGTGCTGCTTGTCACTGGCTGCGCCACCCCATCGAAACCGAACACCACGCCTGCTGCGACGCGTCCTCCCGCGCCCGACCCCGCCACCTTGCGTGAGCGTCATCTGGCCGCCGCCGACGCCGCGGCCGACCAGTACCGGACATGCCTCTACGGCCATGTCGCGCGCTATATCGATCTTGTGCCCGATTCTGCCCGGCTGGCGGATGAAGCTGCCGCAGAGTGCGCGCCGATCACCGAGCGATTCCACCGCGAGCGGCAGGCCGCCATTGTGACGTACACCTCAGCAACCGACGCCTCGCAGCAAGCCGATGCCGCCACGTTCTCGCTCAAGGCCGACGGCTTGCGGGTCGCGCGGGCTCGCGCCACGGAGTTGCGCGCGCTACGGTGAGGGGGCGTGCGATCTCTCGGCAAACCTACGTAGTCCCCCCGACGTGCTTTCCCTAATCGGGCAAGCCCCGATTGGCGAATGACCCGTCGCTGACCAAAATGAAATCGCCCTCTTACGTCCTTTTGAGGGTACTGCGACAACGTCATTTGCCCGCTTCGGCGGGCATTTTTCTTCGGTATCCGCAGGATTTTGGCCGTGACGTCCGGGACGAGGAGGCTACGATGTGCATCTTCTGCAGACGCAGGATGGATGTCACTTGCCGTCGCGCTCATGCGGCGCCGGCGCGTCCCCGTCAGACGAAGGCTCTTGCAACTCGTCGTGCCCCAGCCAACGGTGCGCGAGCGCTTCGATCCGCCCGCCGAGTGCTAACACGATAAGCAGTAGCAGCATCGCCACCAGCGCGATATGCCAGCGGCCCAGACCGCAAATGATGCCGATCCCGGTCGTACTCCATAACGCCGCCGCCGTGGTGAACCCATGCACCGACGCACTGTGACTCGGACGGATGATGCAACCCGCGCCAAGAAAACCGATGCCGGCGACGATGCCCTGTATCACCCGGCTGACCGACGAGTTGTCGTAGCTCAGCGACGACCCCGGAAACGGCACAACCGCCAGCACGAACAACGCCGAGCCGAACGACACGATTGCCAGCGTTCGCAAGCCGACAGATTTGTGATGCAAATTTCGATTGAGCCCGACGAGGCCGCCAAGAATCAATGCCGCCGCCAGCCGCAATGTGACTTCGATGATCTCCGCCATCCCTCATCTCGCTCGCGCGATCTATGCCTGTGATGCCGCATTATCGCCCAGCGGCGGCGCGGTGAGTGAGGTGCAGCTCTGCTCGTCGTCGAAAAGTCGCAACTGGCGTGCCGCCTGCGCTTCCAGCAGGCGCACGCCCACGCCCATCAGGCGCACCGGGCGGCGTTTGCGGCCCACCGCTTCCGCCAGCAACTCCCGGCATTGCACGGGGTCGACACCCAGTGCACCGGCTTCGGCAGTCGTGCGCGAGAAGTCGGCGAAACGGATTTTCACGAAGATCTTCGCGATGGCCAGCGGCTCGCTGCGACGCGCGCGCTCAACGCGCTCGAACAATTGACGAAGCAGCGGCTCGAGTGCCGTCTCGCATTCGGCGAGCGTTCGCAGATCGCGCGTGTAGGTCGTCTCGACACTGATCGATTTTCGTTCGCGATCCGGACTCACTTCGCGCGTGTCGATGCCACGGCAGCGCTCGAACAGACGTTGGCCGAACACGCCGAACCGCTCGGTGAGATTGGTCATCGAGTGACTTCGCAAGTCACCGCACGAATCCACGCCCAGTGCGCGGAGCTTCTCCGCCGTCACCTTGCCCACGCCGAACAGGCGCTCGACGGGCAGCGCAGCCACGAACGCATCGACCTGCGCGGGCTTGACGACGAACATGCCGTCGGGCTTGCGCCAATCGCTGGCGATCTTGGCGATGAACTTGTTCGGCGCCACCCCGGCCGAGACGGTCAGCCCGACTTCTGCGGCAACGCGAGCGCGAATCTCGCGGGCAATCAACGTCGCGGAGCCATCGCAATGCGCGCTATCTGTGACATCCAGATACGCCTCGTCCAGCGAAAGCGGTTCAACGAGATCCGTGTAATCGCGATAGATCGCCATGATGCGCTGCGAGGCTTCCTGATACCGGCTCATCCTCGGGGGAATGATGCGCAGCACCGGACACAGCTTGATCGCCTGAGCCGACGGCATGGCGGAGCGCACGCCAAAGGCGCGCGCCTCATAATTGCATGTGGCGACCACACCTCGCTGATCCGGCTGGCCACCGACGGCCAGTGGAATTCCCCGCAACGACGGATCGTCACGCATCTCGACAGAAGCGTAAAAGCAGTCGGCGTCGCAGTGAATGATCTTGCGTATTGGGGAGGACATGGCAGGCGGCGAAAACACTGTGCAAATATACAGCATTCGCGCAACATTTGCGCCCCATCAGTGACGTCCCATCATCGCACAGGCAGGAACTGGAGAAACTGCGCGCCGAGTAAATTCTGGGCATAGCCGATGCCCGCACGGCGGTACTTTTCGTCGAGCATCTCGGCCAGCAGGTCGAGGCGGCCGATGACCTTGCCGAACTCCCGTTCAAAGCTCACGTTGCGCACATCAGCGATTTCGTTCGCCAGCAATAACGGATTGCCTGCGGGGTCACGACGGCTCGCCAACAGCCACGCGGCAATTTCCACGTTGCGCGCCGCGTTATAGATCCGCTGCGCATCGAGACCATCGCTCAGATAAAACACGGTCGTTCCACCGTGCGCGGTGATGATCGTGTCCGACAGGCTGAAGACGAAAGCGGCCACGCGATCGCCATCGAACGTCGGGGCGAGCGAGAGAGACAGCGCTTTCACGTCGCGCAGATCCTGTAGCGCCGGCACGCTACGCCGCCCTTCGACGGCAGCGCGCAATTGCGTCATCGCCTGGGCCTGACTCGTGGCCCCGCTCTTGCGCCATTCGCGCGGGTTACGCCTGTAGAGCTTGTCGGCCAACACGTACAAGCTCTCGAGATTGGCCCGCATACCCAATGTCGCCATGCGATTGATATCCGTCTGCGCAAGATCGGCCGCCGTCATCGCTGTCGAGCGAACTTTCCCGTGATCTGCCGGTGCGTCCTGATAGGACACACATCCGGTCATCGCCGCGCTTGCCACCGTACTGACGAGCGCAAACGCCAATCGTCCTCTCGCAGCGCGGGTGAACCAGTGTCGATGTCGATGTAAGGCGAGCCGTCGAGTCATGAGCGTATCGGTGTCGGTAAGCGACGACTCTACGCGATGGAAGGCCGCACCTCGCGCCTCACCTCCCTGAAAAATTGTGACATTCGGTAACCTGCCGTGCCCCGGCATCAGGGCATGAGCGCCTCGCGTGTCTGAACAAACAGCGGGTGCGTCATGGCTTCCTCCAGACGTAACACCGGCGTGACGCAGCAATCGGCATCGGCAAAGCGCAACGTCCAATCGGCCTGCGATGCGCTTGCAAACACCGCCGCAAGTTCACCCTGAAGGGCGCGCGCATCGTCGCCGCCAATGACCTGGCCCAGCGACCAGTGCCGCAACTTCCAGTCGCTGCGCCCGAGTACGTCGCACAAGGTCTGCCAGAACTTGAGTTCGAGTGCCCCCACGGCCATGTAGCGTTCGTCCTGAGTGCGATACACCTGATAGCAAGGCACACCGCCGTTGAGCAAATCTGTGCCCGCCCGCGACACGTGCCCCTGCCGGTGCAACGCCACGGCGGGGACGAGGTTCGCGCGAAACACCTCGTGCGTCATCGAAATATCCAGCCACCGGCCACGCCCTGTGCGCTGTGCGAAGACGAGCGCCGCCAACACGGCTTGCGCCGCCGCCTGCCCGCCGCCGTACAAGTCACCAATCTGGAAGTTCGGGACGATAGGCGCGTCCGCCGTGTCTCCCAACTGGTCGAGCACCCCCGCATAGCCGATGTAGTTGATATCGTGCCCCGCCGCCTGCGCCATCGGTCCATGCTGTCCGTAGCCCGAAATCGACGCCATCACCAGCGAGGGTCTGAGGCGCGCAAGCGTCTCATAGCCGAAGCCAAGCCGTGCCATCACGCCGGGGCGAAATCCTTCGAGCAGTACGTCGGCACGAGACACCCAATCCTGAAACGTCGCGCGATCGGCATCGTTCTTGAGGTCGAGCCGCTCCACCGATTTGCCGCGATTGAGCAGACGCCAGAACGCGCTCGGCGGTGGCTCGTCCTCGCCGAGCATCATCTCGCGGGCGTAGTCGCCAGCGCCCTTGTCCTCGATTTTGATGACCTGCGCGCCCAGTTCGGCGAGACGAAGGCCGGCGAGCGGACCGGGTAACAGACGGGTGAGATCCAGAACGGTAATGCCGGCAAGCGGTGCGTCGGCCAAGGCAGACGGTGCCGACGATTCACGTGTGTGAGATAGATCGAACGATGCGGTCATGGCGTGCAGAGAAGGAGTGAGCGGCGATGCCCACACCGTACCGCGCCGTGCCGTCCGCCCGCAAGCAGACGACACGCCATCCTCGCTCGGAAAATGCCGAATTCAGCCTCGACTGGCGCCGTCTTCCCACAAAACGGGACCGGTGTGATCATTGGCGCCGGAGGCATTGTCCGTCAGGGTTTCATGCACCGGTCCCGCCACCACCCCCTCGCTCAACAGACGGGCGATCTGGGTATCCAGATACCCCAGATCGCGCAGGATTTCACCCGTATGCTCACCCGCCGCCGGTAGGGCACGGCGCGCCGGCAGGCGTTGCCCCGCCATCGTGATCGGTAGCAGCGGCACCTGCGTGTGTTCGCCGTTCTCAGTCACCAGATCGCCCAATCCGCCGCTCGCGAGCAGATGCGGATCGTCGAACAGCGCCTGCGGCGCGACGATCGGCGCGAACGGCAGACCGTGACGCTCGAACGCGGCCGCCAGATAGCTCGCGTCGAACCCTTGCGCCATCTCGCGCAACAAGGGCAGTAGCCAGTCGCGCGCCAGTACCCGGTCGTTATTGGTCGCGAGCCGCGCATCGTCGGCCAGATCCTGACGGCCGAACACGTCGCAGAACGTTCGCCATTGGGTGTCGCTCACGACAGCGAGGAAGATCTGCACGCCGTCGCGTGCCGTGAACACATCGTAGATCCCCCAGGCCGACAGGCGCGCAGGCATCGGGTCGGGTGCCACTCCCGTCACGGCATACTGCTGCATGTGCTGCGCCGCGAGCAGCACGCAGTTCTCGAACAGCGCGCCTTGCACCTCCTGCCCGCGCCCGGTCGTCTTGCGTTCATACAGCGCCGCCAGCGCGGCGAGGGCACCGAACACACCGCCCATGATGTCGTTGACCGACGCCCCTGCGCGCAGCGGCTGCCCGGGCGGCCCGGTCATATAGGCCAGCCCGGCCATCATCTGCACCACTTCGTCGAGCGCGGTGCGCGCCGCGTAAGGGCCCGGCAAGAAGCCTTTGAGCGAGACATAGACGAGCGCCGGATTCAGACGCGACAACGTCGCGTAATCCAACCCGATCTGACGCATTCGCCCCGGCTTGAAGTTCTCGGTCAGCACGTCGGCCGTGCCCACCAGACGCAGAATCAATTCGCGCCCTTCGGGCCGGGTGATATCCACGGCCAGACTGCGCTTGTTGCGATTGAACGCGCGGAAGAAGCCCGCCCCCGTGCCCAGCAGACGCCGCGTCGCGTCGCCGCCCACGGGTTCCACTTTGATGACGTCGGCGCCGAGATCGCCGAGCACCATGCCACACGTGGGGCCCATGACCATATGGGAAAACTCCACGACGCGAATGCCTTGCAACGGCATTGGCGCCGCAGGAGATTCTTGCGGCATCGACTACCCTCCCGAACCTGCTCTCGACGCTTCGCCACACGGCCGGCCTGGCGGCCTCGCAGCATGCGGGACGAATCCGTCGCGTCGTAGTTGATCGAAGCCGACGATGTACCCTGCCAGGGCACTCGCCGCCACCGTGGCCGGACTCCCCAGCCACATCTGTCCCGGCCCGGAACGTCCGGGGAAATTCCGGTTCTGCGCGCTGATGACCACTTCGCCCGGGGCGCGCGACACGCCGGGACCGGCGTTCACACACGCGCCACACCCCGGCGAGAGCATCGTCACGCCTGCCGCCGCGAACACGTCGGCGTAACCCTGTTCCTCGCACCATGCCCGCACGTCTTCGCTACCGTATTGCAGGTAGAAGCGCACCCCATCGGCCACACGATGTCCATGCGACAGCCCCCATGCGAGCACATCGTGACAAGCCCGCAGATCGTCGCGCTTGCTGCCCGTACAAGACCCGCCGTAAGCAATATCGATGGGCACCGCCGCCGTCAGATCGATCAGCGCTACGCCGTTGCCCGGATCGCCGGGACTCGCCACCATCGCCCCGAGACATGCGCAATCGATCTCGATGACGTGCGCGTATGACGCCTGCGCATCGTTGGTCATCCACGGCGCCAGCGAGAAGTCGATGCCGCGCCGCTCGCGCAGATACCGGACGGTCTCGGCATCAGGCACGATCAGCCCTGTCAACCCGCCGATCTCCGCGACCATGTTGGTCAGGGTGGCGCGCTCGTCGGTCGATAGGTGCGCCACCGCCTCACCGGCGAATTCGATGATCTGACCGATGGCGCGGCCGTCGCGGATATACGGCAGACGCAGCAGATGCAGCGCCAGATCCTTCGCCCCCACGCCCGCCGGCAAAGACGAGCGCAGTTGCACAAGGCAGGTGCCGGGTACCGCCAGACGCGCGTCCCCCGTCAGCCAGGCGTTCGCCATTTCCGTCGCCCCGACACCGAAGGCGAACGCACCAATGGCACCGCAATGCGGCGTGTGCGAATCGGTGCCGACGATCACCTGCCCCGGCAAGGCGTAGCGCTCGAGCATCAGCGCGTGGCAAATGCCTTCCGAGCCGCCGCCGGCCGCGCGCCCGTGCAGGCGCAGATCGTGCTGCGCGCAGAATTCACGCTGCACCGTGCCAAGACGTTTCGCCGCATCCACCAATGCCGGCGGCCGGCTGGCGTCGGCGGACACCGCGTCGAGATGGGTGAGGTGGTCCTCGAAGCACAATATCGACGCCGGATCGTGCAACTCGGGCACCGCATCGCCGAAGGCGTGGCGCAGGAAGCTCACGGCCATGGGCGTCACATATTCATGGGAGAAGCGCCAGTCGGCGGGCACGAACACGGCATCGCCCGCGCGCACGCGAGCCACGCCAAGCGCCTTGGCAATGAGCTTCTCGCCGTAGGTCATCGGGCCCGGCGCATGGGCGGGACGTGGCGGTACGGTGTCTCCCGCCAGACGCCGCCGCGTGTAGCCGAACAGTCCCCCGCTGCGCACAATGGCTTCACCCAACGGATCGCAGTCCTCGAGAAAGACCTCGATCGGCACCGCTTCGCCCGCCTGCAAGCGCTCCGCAAGCGCCACATCGGTCGACATCAGCAGCCCGAGGTTTTGACAGTTCTGCGCGTAGATGCGCTCGAAACTCTCGGCAATCACCACGCGGATGCCTGCACACCACTCGGCAAACGGACTGGCCTCGCGCGACGATCCCTTACCCCGGCGCAGCCCCGCGACGGAGAGTGCAAAACCGCCTTCACGCACCGCCTTTGGCCTGACAGGAAACACTCCGGCAAGATCTGCCGAGTCGTCACTGCATCGCAATCCGACGTAAACGTAGTCGCCCAGCGTTTCGTCGAACGCCAGACAGGCCCATGCGGGCGTCATCTCGTCGGTGGAAATCTGGTCGCGCAAGGGCCCGGCTTCGGCCCGCGTCAGTGATTCGCCCGCAAGTTGCCGGGCCATGACGCCGGCACGGTCGCTCAACCACAGCACACGTCCGTTCAGTTTCACGGTTGCTTGCATGAGATCGCTCCTCGAATGTTCCCGCATGGGTTCACCCGTTTCGATCGCAAGTTCCGTGCCGAATTGTCGTGCGGCAACGTGGGGAATGTGAAGTCATGACGTCCAAACGCGCGTTCGTCAGCAAACGCTCAGGGGTACTGTCGATTCGCCTGTATCGCGAAAGTGTTGGTCCACGTGTCGCTCAACCGGATCTGCGACGGCTTGACCTCGGGGGTGAACGACGCAAGCGCCCTCAGCGCCGTGGCGGGACCGTCGGCAGGCATCATGCCGTCCGGCGAAAACGCCTCGCGGCAGTTGGCGAAGGCCTTCAGATAGAGTGTCTTGTCGCCCAGCAGATAGGGCTCCGGCACCGTCTTCAGGAGATCGGCGGCAGAGGCGTGCTGGAGCCATTTGTCCGCCCGCACGATGGCATTGGCCAGTGCCTGCACCGTACGTGGATTCTTTTGGATAAAACTCTGCGGCGCGTACATTACGGCGGCAGGCATCGGTCCGCCGAACATGGCGCGGGTGCCGGCTTGCGTACGTGTGTCGACGAGCACCTTGAGGTCGCCCGACTCCTGCAACAGCGTCATCATCGGATCGACGTTGGAGATCGCGTCGACCTGTCCGCCACGGGCTGCGGCCACCACCGTCGCATTACTCCCGACACCGACAATGGACACATCGCTCGGCTTGAGGCCCACTTTCGCGAGCGCCACGTTCACCAGCATGTGCGTGCTCGATCCCGGCGCGCTGACGCCGATGCGCATCCCCTTCAGATCCTTGACGGACTTGACCTCACCGGCCTTGGCCTTCACCACACCGAGCACCAGTTGCGGCGCCGCGCCCAACACGGCGAACGCCTGATAGGTGAGCCCCTTGGTCTGCATCAGCAGCGTGTGTTCGAAGGCGCCGGTGCCCACGTCCGCACTGCCGCCGACAACGGCCTGCAAGGCCTTCGAGCCGCCGGCGAAGTCGTCGATGGTGACGTCGAGCCCTTCATCCTTGAAGTAGCCGAGTTGTTCGGCAATGGTCAACGGCAGGTAATAGAGGCCGGGCTTTCCGCCGACGGCAATCGTAATCTTCGGCTTTTCGAGCGGCTGGGCGGGGGCGGCAGATGCCCCGGCGCTCAGGCTCAATGCGACAAGGCCTAACGCAATCAGTGTGAGAACGAAAATCAGACGTCCCACGGCATCGCGCACTCGGCGCGCTTCGGTATGTGTCATCGCGTGTCTCCTCCCGCGCAATGCGGGACACAGGCGCGCTCCGGCTCGTCGGCCGGAATCGCTATCGGCCCTGCAAAGCATCCGCTGCCACCAATGCCACGACAAGTTGTGTTTCGGCATGCCAGACATCGCCAATCACGATGCTTGCCGCTCCCCCCTGCTTCAGGCGTTACCCTCTGTTACGTTACGCGCGCACAAATGATCGACCAGCATGCGCGATGCCACAGGCAAGGCGTCGTAGCGGCGCACACACACGATCAGACGCCGCTGCGCCCACGGGTCGGTGAGCGGCACGATGCGCAGCGCCTCACCGTCGGTCACTTGCGAATAGATGCCGACCGCCTCGCGCGGCGCCACCGCCAGCCCGAGATTGGCGCGCACCATGCGGCACACGGCTTCGAACGTCGATACATGAATGCGGAATTTGACGGTCTTGCCCTGCTCGGCGGCCAGGCGCCGCAGCACGGTGTACATGGCGCTGTCCGGATGCACGCCGACCTGATCGAAATCGAGCGTTTCGACGAATGCGAGTTGCTCCGCGCTAGCCAGTGGATGTTCACGGTGCAGCACGGTCACGATCTGGTCGTGGCGATAGGGAAAGACTTCGACGTCGCGGGTATCGACGGCGTCCCAGCAGATGCCGATGTCCGTGGCGCCGTCGGCCACGCCGCGCACGACCTGCGCACTGGTGTGTTCCTCGAGGTCGACTTTGACCCCATCATGCCGGCGCAGGAAAGCACCGAGTTCATCGGGCAAGGTTTCGACGATCGAGGAAACGTTGGCGAAGATGCGGATGTGGCCACGCACACCGCTGGTGTACTCGGACAGATCGCCCTGCATCTTCTCCAGACTTCGCAGCACGTTGCGCGCGTGATGCAACAAGGCCTCGCCCGCCGGAGTGGCACGCACGCCCCACTTGTGGCGCTGAAGAAGTGCGGAACCGACAAGTGATTCGAGGTCGTTGATACGCTTGCTGACGGCCGAGGGCGCGATGAATTCGCGCTCGGCAGCGCGGGCAATGCTGCTCTCTTCGCAAACGGCGACGAACAGTCGCAGCGAGACAAGATCGATCCGCCATAGCGCCATGCCTATCTCCCCAAGGCACTGCATTGACAGCGATTTTGCGGTGCATGTGGCAAAAACGCCACTCGCGACCGCCCCTGACGACGCCGGAAAACAACACCGAACCGCCGGCGAACGTTCGCAAACCATCATGAATGACTGTGAACGAACGCGGAATCCGGGAAAAAACGGTGATTCGACGACGCAAGGGGGGGAGAACGCGTCAGGCGTCGAACGGCACGAAACCGACTTCAAGGCAGCAGGTTGCAGACTGCCATCGGACGTCGGGCATCCGTCTCAAGTGCCTGCGCCGGCCCCTCCCAGGACAACCACTAGCGCATCGCTCCTGCGAGCAGAACGGCAGCCCAGCCGCCGTCCGCCGTGTCGAACGATACCTCGGGCGGTGGTGCCGACGCCAAGGCCATGAACAGCCAACATTTGCAAATGACGATCGCAATCATTTTGTTGACGCTCAATCATCCCGGCTTCGTTGCCGGGTCTGCTTTGACTATAGTGCGGCGCTATCGGCGCGGCAACCACCAATCCTGTCGAGAGTTTACGGGACCGGAGGGCGTTGCACGCTCACCCGCGCCGCGCAATGGCACGGGCCAGTACGAGCACCGGCAACAGTCCCACGAGCACGAGCGTCAAGGCCGGCACGGCGGCCTCGGCAAGGCGCTCGTCGGCCGCCAAATGGCTCGTGACGACCGCCAGCGTGTCCATATTGAACGGCCGCAGCGCGAGCGTGGCAGGCAGTTCTTTCATGACGTCCACGAATACCAGCAGTGCCGCCGTCAGCACACTGCCGCGCAGCAGCGGCAGATGCACCCGGCGCAGCATCGACCAGCCGCCCACGCCGAGGCTGCGGGCGCTGGCGTCGAGATTGGGGGCGATGCGGGCGAAACCGGCATCCACACTTTGCAGCGCCGCCGGCAGGAATCGCACGACATAGGCATAGATCAGCACGCCCCCCGTGCCCGCGAGCACCAGGCCGTCCGCGCCGAATACGTTGCCCAGCCAGGTGTCGAGATGCAGCACCGGCGTGAGAATGCCCAAGGCGATGACCGCACCGGGGATCGCGTAGCCAACGCCCACGAGCCGGACGGCGATGCGTGTCACGCGTCCCGGCGCCAGTCGCTGGGCGTAACCGAGCACGATGGCAAAGGCGCTCGCGACGAACGCCGCCACGCCCGCCAGACGCACGGTGTTGTAGACCCATTCGCCATAGCGTGGCCAAGGCACCTGATCCAGTTCGGAGACCGCGAGCCGCAGCATGATGAACGCAGGTAACAGGAAGCCGATGACGAGCGGCAGCGCACAGGCAAGCGTTGCCAGTGCCGCACGTCCGCCTCGCAGGCGAGTGCGTCTCGACGTCGTCGGCGAGCGTCCCGGCGCCCCGTAATACCGCAGCCGCGCCCGGCTGCGTGCTTCCGCGATCAACAGGACAAGGACGGCGAACAGCAGGCACGCCGAGAGTTGCGCCGCTGCCACCCGGTCCCCCATCGACAACCACGCACGGTAGATACCGGTCGTAAAGGTCGGCACCCCGAAGTAAGCGACCGCGCCGTAGTCGGCGAGCGTCTCCATGAGCACGAGCGCCACCCCCGCGACCAACGCGGGTCGCGCGAGCGGCAATGCCACGCGCACAAACGCCTGCACGGGCGTACACCCAAGCGAGCGTGCCGCCTCGAAGAAGCGCTGGCTGTGCTCCAGAAAAGCGGTGCGGGCCAGCAGATAGACGTAGGGATAGAAGGCCCCCGTGAAAACCCACGCCGCGCCATACCATGAGCGCACCTCCGGAAACCACGCCACACGGTCGACCGAGAGCAGCTTGCGCAATACGCTCTGCACCGGCCCGGCGAACTGGAGGAAGTCGGTGTACGCGTAGGCCGTCACGTATGCGGGCATCGCGAGCGGCAGGATCAGTGCCCACTCGAGCAGACGTCGTCCGGGAAACGCATAGTGAACGACAAGCCATGCACTTGCCACGCCCATGACGAGTACCCCGGCACTCACCGCCAACGAGATGCGCAGCGAATTGAGGGCGTATTCGGGCAGCACGGTATCCAGCATATGGGTGAGGATGGCGCGCGTGCCAGCATCTCCCGCCCCCAGCGCCGCCACGATGCCGAACATCGGCACAAGCACGATCAGCGCCGGGGCCCACGCCACCCACCGCCACGCCCACACGCTGCACAGCCGGCGTGCACGCCCACGCCGGGCGGCAGGGGAAGCATGAAACGAACCGCCGGGTGACGGCGTCTGTCCCGCCCCGGCGAGCGCGGCGGACGTGACCAGACCCTCAGCCGGATCACTTGCCCCGGACGAAGTATCGACGAAAACAGAATCGGTGGCGGCGCGTGACGGAGGCGTCGATGACATCGGCAGATCGAGACGGGTAGCAGTCAATGGGTGGACGATCAGGTGGCGGCTTGAAATACGCCGGTGACGGCCAGTCGCCGTATGCCCTGCATCGCCGCAAGGGAACCGGCAGGCGTTCACCGGTCTAAAGCGGTGTAAATTATACGCATTCGCGATTAGGACTCTGACGCGGCCGGAAATGGAAAGTGCCCGGCCGTCAAACCAAGCCGCCGATTCGCGCCCGTTCATCTGTTTCCGTTGACGTGCTCGCGTCGACACACGCTACGCCACGCCAATGCCTCTGCCTTATCTGCTGCTCGACCACATCTGTGTGAATTACGACGCCGCCGGCCACGTCCATACGGCCGTTCGCGACCTGTCGTTATCGCTTGCACGCGGCGAAATCGGCTGCCTGCTTGGCCCGTCCGGTTGTGGCAAGACGACGGTGCTGCGTGCCGTGTGCGGCTTCGAGCCGCTGGCGGGTGGCCGCATCGTCCTCGACGCGCACGAGGTGGCCAATGCGCAGATGAGCGAGCCGCCCGAGCGTCGTCACGTCGGCGTGGTGTTTCAGGATTACGCGTTGTTCCCGCATCTGAACGTGGCCCAGAATATCGGCTTCGGCCTTGGGCGCATGGCACGGGCCGAGCGTCATGACCGGGTGCAGACACTCGCTGAACGGGTCGGTCTGGCGGGCGCGTTGCGCAAGTATCCGCATGAACTCTCCGGCGGCCAGCAGCAACGCGTGGCGCTTGCGCGCGCGCTGGCGCCCTCCCCCGCCCTGCTGCTGCTCGACGAGCCGTTTTCGAATCTCGATCTCGATCTGCGTGAACGGCTGGCCGTGGAGGTGCGCGAGATCATCCGGGAGAGCGGTGCGACGGCGATTCTCGTCACGCACGATCAGCACGAAGCCTTCGCAATGGCCGATCGCATCGGGGTGATGCATGCGGGTGCCGTTGCCCAGTGGGCGCCCGCGCGTGAGCTATGGCGTACGCCGGCCAATCGTGTGGTTGCGGACTTCATCGGCCGCGGCGCGCTGATTCCGGGCACGTTCCGGGGCAATACCGAGGGTGGCGGCATCTCACTCGAACTGGGGGAAATTGCCGTCGTGCCGGCGCTGGCGGAAAAGTTGTTGCGCGCGGCGGCGAAAGACGCCTATCCGGTGAACGTCGACGTTCTGCTGCGAGCGGACGACATTGTGCACGACCCCGCCAGTCCGTTCGAAGCCACGCTCGTGAGGCGTGCGTTCCGTGGCGCCGACCAGCTTTATACGCTGCGTCTGGCGTCGGGCCAGGAGGTGATCGCACGTGTCGACGGCGAGTTGGCGCACGAGACGGGGGAGCGCGTGGGGTTACGTCTGGCGGTGCGGCATCCGGTGGCATTCACGGTCGGTGGCGCCCCGGTCTGACGCCCCTGAAGCACACCCTCACGCTGAGGCTGGTAGAATCCGGCAAAACGGATGGGCCTATGAAACAGTACCTCGACTTCATGCGCCATGTACTCGAACATGGCACCGACAAGACCGACCGCACGGGCACAGGCACGCGCTCGGTGTTCGGTTATCAAATGCGCTTCGACCTGCAGGAAGGATTTCCGCTCGTCACGACCAAGAAAGTGCATATCAAGTCCATCGTGCATGAACTCCTGTGGTTTCTGCAGGGCAGCACGAACGTGCGCTATCTGCAGGAAAACGGGGTGTCGATCTGGAACGAATGGGCCGATGCCAACGGCGAACTCGGTCCGGTCTACGGTGCCCAGTGGCGCTCGTGGCCGACGCCCGACGGCGGTCATATCGACCAGATCACGCAGCTCGTTGACCAAATTCGCGCCACACCGGACTCCCGGCGCCTGATCGTCTCTGCATGGAATGTCGGAGAGATTCCGCGCATGGCGTTGCCGCCGTGTCACGCGTTCTTCCAGTTCTACGTGGCAAACGGCAAGCTGTCGTGCCAGCTTTACCAGCGCAGCGCGGATATCTTCCTCGGTGTGCCGTTCAATATCGCAAGCTACGCACTGCTCACGCACATGATGGCGCAGCAGACCGGGCTGGATGTCGGCGACTTCGTGTGGACGGGCGGCGACTGCCATCTGTACAACAATCATCTGGAACAGGTCGCCACGCAACTCGCGCGCGAGCCGCTCCCGCTGCCGAAGCTCGAGATCGCGCGCAAGCCCGACTCGATCTTCGATTACCGTTTCGAAGATTTCCAGATCACCGGGTACGAAGCGCATCCGCATATCAAAGCGCCGGTGGCCGTATGACGATTCTCACGTTGGTCGTTGCCCGCGCCGAAAACGGCGTGATCGGGCGCGACAATCAATTGCCGTGGCGTTTGCCGGAAGATCTCGCCCACTTCAAGCGGACGACGCTCGGCAAGCCGATCGTCATGGGACGCAAGACCTACGATTCAATCGGCCGTCCGCTGCCGGGGCGCCGCAATATCGTGGTGTCGCGCAATCCGGATCTGAAAATCGATGGCTGCGAGGTGGCCGGCTCGCTTGTCGACGCGATGCGGCTGTGTGTGGGCACCGAGGAAGTCTGCCTGATCGGCGGCGCGCAGTTGTACGCTGAGTCGCTGGCGAGCGCGGACAAGGTGATCGTCACGGAGATTGCCAGAGCGTTCGAGGGCGACGCTCACTTCCCCGATCTACCCTCGGCCCAATGGCGGGAAACGGCACGTGAGACGCATCACTCCCCCGCCCCGAACGACTTCGATTACGCGTTCGTCACCTACGAGCGAATTTGATCTGACGGCGCGCACGCGCGCGCCGTTCTCGTTCTCACGCCGGGCATCCGGATCAGGCGTGCAGGTTGGCGTGCGGCACATGCTCCGCCGCACCGCCTTTGCCGTCAGTCGCCAGCGCAACGCCCTCGGAAACATACACGCGGTCACGGCCGAGACGCTTGGCCGTGTACAACGCCTCATCGGCCAATGCAATCAGGCGCTCCGGCGTATCGCCGGCATTCCCCTGCTGTGGCACGTGCGTCGCACACCCGACACTGACGGTCACAATCCCTTGCGGCCCCGGAGCGGGCCTCGCCAACGCCCGCACGCCCTCCGTTACGCGCGTGGCGACGAAATATGCGCCATTCGCGTCGGTTTCGGGCAGAACGATCACGAACTCTTCGCCACCGTAACGCGCCACGATATCCGCTGGCCGATGCGTCGCCCGCATGATGGCGAGTGCGACATGCTCAAGGCACTCGTCACCCACGGGGTGGCCGTACTGGTCGTTGTAACGCTTGAAATAATCGACGTCGACCATCAACAGCGATAACGGGTGCCCAGAGCGGCGCGCCTGCTCGAAATCCTGCGGAAACCGGTCGTTGAAGTAGCGGCGATTGAAAATGCCGGTGAGCGCATCGCGGTTGCTGTATTCGATCAATCGCAGATGCGCACGCGTGAGTTCTCGATACAACCGCGAGACTTCCCACACGAGCACGCAAACGAGTAACCCCGGCGCCGACATGCTGAACAACCGCGCCAGGTACCAGCCCAGCGAGAATCGCACGGTGCTCATCAGGCTGAGCACGGTGTCCGTCACGCACGCAAGGACTGCCAGCGCCATCCACAAATCCAGCACGGTACGCAGACGGCCGATCGCCAGCACGGCGCCCAACGAAACAAGATTCACCACCAGCAACACCACGCCCGCGCCCCGCGCAGAGAAGTCCCCCGGTGCCGTCGCCGGCGCCAGCGCAGGCGGCAACTGCACGGCCAATACCGTCACGCAGAGCAACGCCCCCACCACCAGCGGCAAACCGACGAAGAGCCACAACGCCCGCCCCGTCGGCAGCATCTGCGTCACGGACTGCAACACGAAAAGACGCCGCGAAATCATGGCGATGAGCACTAGCGAGGGAAAACCCATGTGCCAAATCGCCCAGATCCAGCCGGATGTCGTCGGAAACGCACCGAATAAGCCCTCCGGCGAGAACAGGCCCGGGAGCGTCAACAACTGCATGGCAACAGTCAACGCCGTGAACGCATAGGCACCGGCAAGCAGCCCGAACACCGGCAGCCGACTTACCTGAAACTGCGCCGCCAACAGAAACGATGCAATCGCCGCCGTCGTGAACACGGTCAACCCGCACATGGGCAAAAATGGCGCGACCGCCGGCAACGCTGCCGTCGCCTGCGGTGCCGTCAATATCAGAGCGGCAAGGATCGCGATCGCCAGACAGCCCGCCAATGCCCGCTGCCCCCTCGATGCCCGCTCCATCAGAAAGCCGTCCATGTCGCCCCCTTCGCCGCTATTTTCGAAGCCCCATGCAGCCCCGGCATCATCTGGCACCGGGAACGCCCCCCTTCCGACTACCGTTTAGCCGCAGCATGCACCAATTCATCCCCCCTGCCAATGTGCCTTTTTTTCTCTTCGATTGTCGCTCTGACTTACCCTTAACACCCCCCTCCAGACGGATCGGAGCCCCTTTCCGCCTCTCAGACATAAACCCAACTCGCTGCAGAAAGGGGCCCCGATCCGTCTCCACCCTCGCCTTCGAAGGGGGCCTTCTATCCCCCCTATACGAAAAACGGCGTCGACCAGCTATCGTCAGATAACCCGTCGACGCCGCGTTGGCTACGTCGTCTGCTCTTCCCCTCCCTCACATGAATGAGGGGTTATGTGCTTTTTCTTAGGAACTCATCCGCCTAGGTACGCTTCCAGTACTCGAGGGTTACCCAGCAGATTGCGGCCCGTGTCTTCCAACACCACTTTGCCCGTCTCCAGCACGTAACCATGTTGCGCGATTTTCAACGCCTGCCGCACATTCTGCTCCACCAGGAAGATGGTCAACCCATCCGCGTTGATCTCTTTCAATGTGCTGAAAATGCCCTGCACGATGATCGGCGCAAGACCCATCGACGGCTCGTCGAGCAACAGCAAGCGCGGACGCGCCATCAATGCACGACCAATCGCCAACATCTGCTGCTCCCCCCCCGACAAGTTACCCGCCATCTGGTCGATTCGCTCCGCCAGTCGCGGGAATCGCTCCAGCACCTTGTCCAGATCCGGCTTCACGTTCTGCTTGTCTCGACGCGTGTAGGCACCCAGCTCAAGGTTCTCGCGCACCGACATCGTCGTAAGCGTAGCTCGGCCCTCCGCCACCTGTACCAAGCCGCGCTGCACGATCTTGTTCGGCGCCAAACCACCAATCTCTTCGCCCTGGAACAGAATCGAGCCGGCCTGCCTCTTGATAAGTCCGGACAGCGCCAGCAGCGTCGTCGACTTGCCCGCGCCATTGGCCCCAACAAGCGAGGTGATCTCATGCTCGCGCAACGAAAAATCGACGCCCTTCACCGCTTCGATATGCCCATAGGCCACCTTCAGGCCCTTCACTTCGAGCAACACACTCATGCCTTGTCCTCCGCGCCAGCCGCAAGCGCAGCCATATCGTCGTCGTCATCACGGCCAAGATATGCCTCGATGACCTGCGGGTTGTGCTTGATCTCGTCAGGCTTGCCCTCGGCAATGATGCGGCCGAAGTTCAACACCGCGATGCGTTCGCATAGCCCCATCACGAAGCGCATGTCGTGCTCGATCATGAAGATCGTGTAACCACGCGCCTTGATGTTCTCGATCTCGCTCATGAGATCGACCTTCTCACCCGTATTCATGCCCGCCACCGGCTCGTCGAGCAGCAACAGCTTGGGCTCGGTCGCAAGCGCACGCGCCAGTTCGAGCTTGCGCTGGTCGCCGTACGAAAGGTTGTCGGCAATGTCGTACGCCTTGTGATCGAGCTTTACCCACGAAAGCAACTCGTGGGCGCGCTCGCGCGAACGCTTCTCCATCTCCCGAAAACCCGGCAGCGAAAGCAGCAGGCCAGCCGGGCCGTAGGAAAGATGGCGGTGCATGCCAACCACCACGTTCTCGATCAACGTCATCTCCTTGAAGATGCGAATGTTCTGGAACGTGCGGGCAATGCCCCGCTGCGTGATCTTGTGCGGCTTCTGCCCCACAAGACTCTCGCCGTCGAACGTAATGCTGCCGCCCGTCGGCTGCAACAGGCCGGTGATCAGGTTGAAAACGGTCGTCTTACCCGCACCGTTCGGGCCAATCAGGCCGAAGATGGTGCCCTGCGGCACCTCGATGTTCACGTCCTGCAGAACGTGCAATCCACCGAATCGTTTGGAAATATTGGAAAGCTTGAGCATGTCGTGTCCCTCGTCCGCTTACGTGGAAGAGGCCGAACGCGCCTTGTCGGCACGGAACCAGCGGCGAAATCGCATCGGATCCCAGATACCCTTGGGCAGAAACAGCACGATCAGCACCAGAATCAGGCCGTTGACCACAAGGCGGAAGTCGTTGAACGCACGCAGCAACTCAGGCAACAACGTAAGAATGGTGCTGCCCAGTACGGGCCCCGCCAATCCGTTGATGCCGCCCAGAATTGCCATCGTCAGAATCTCGACGCCACGGTCGAAACCGAATTCGTTCGGTCCGATGAAGAACGTCAGATGCGCATTGAGCGCCCCTGCCAACCCGGCAAGCACCGCCCCCAGCACGAACGCCAACATCTTGTAGCCCGTGACATTGATGCCCATGAGGCCCGCCGCCGTCTCGTCTTCCTTGATGGCCTCGAAGGCACGACCGACCTTCGAGCGGCGCAAACGCCACAGCGCGGCCAGTACGATTACCACCGCTGCCGCCACATGCCACCACTGGGTGAGCTGCGGAATGCCGTTCAGGCCCAACGCACCGCCTGTCAGGTCTTCGGTGTTGAGAATCAGCACCCGCACGACTTCACCGAAGCCGAGCGTCGCCATCGCCAGATACACCCCCGACAGACGCAGCGTCGGCTTGCCGATGATGAACGCGACAAGCGCCGGCGCCGCCATGCCACCCGCGAGCGACACGGCGAACGGCGTGTCGTAGTTCATCGTGAGCAACGCGGCAGTGTATGCACCAATGCCCATGAACGCCGCATTGGCCATGGCCAGCATGCCGCACGAGAGCGTGAGGTATATCGACAGGGCCAGCAACGCGTTGGTGCCAAGCGTCAACACCAGATTGCTGTAAACCGCCCAGAAATTATTGAACCAGTCCATTGCGCCCCCGTGATTACGCTTTGCGTTCGAGCACTTTGCCGAACAACCCCTGCGGACGCACCAGCAGGATCAGAAACAGCAGGCCGAACGCCACGGCGTCGCGCATGTTCGAACCGATGTACGCGACCGACATGACCTCGGCAAAGCCAAGGAACAAGCCACCGATCATCGCACCACGGATGTCGCCCATACCGCCCAGAATGATCACCGCGATACCCTTGTGCAGCATCGGCTGCCCCATCAGCGGGAACACCGCGTTGGAGTACAACCCGATCAGCACGCCAGCCATGCCACCCAGCCCCGCCGCAGCGAACGACGTCGCCAGGAACAGGCCCTCGACGTTGATCCCGAGCAAATAGGCTGCCTTCGGCGATTCGGCAATGGCACGCAACGCGCGGCCCAGTTGCGTCTTCTTGATCGTGGTGATAAGCACGGCCATGAGCGCAAACGAGATGAAGATGATCGCGAGTTCGAGCACCGTCATGTGAACGCCAGCGACGGTCAGGGTCTCCTGCGACACGACGTCGTACGGGAAACGCAAATTCTCCGCACCGAATATGCCCTGTACACCGTTGTTGAGCAGAATGCCCACGCCAATGGTCGCGATCATCGGGATCAGGTGAGGCGCGCCGCGTTTGCGCAACGGTTTGAGCACCAGCACGTCGATGAGCAAACCAAGCGAGCCGGCAACGATAACCGCCGTCAGGATGGCCGCCCAAAGCGGCAGATGAAGGCGCACGACGGCTTGCAGCGCCGCATAGGCACCGACCATGAAGACCGCGCCGTGCGAAAGATTGATGACGCCGAGGATGCCGAACACGAGTGTGAACCCGAGCGCGAACAAGGCGTACACGCACCCGAGGGAGAGCGCGTTGACGAGTTGCTGTTCCAGCATGGTGTGTATTCCAGCCTGAGGGACAAAGGCACGCGCCGCTTGGGGGCACGGCGTGTGCCAGAAACGCCGATGGGCGTAGCGCCTTTCGGCCCTACGCCCATGCTGACTTCTTCAAGTACTGCCGGGCTGCTTACTTCTCGATGACGTACTTGCCACCCTTCGTCACACTGACGATCGGCGCCTGTTGCGCATCGTAGCCGGCCGGCTTGCCGTTCTTGCCCATGGCCTGACGGAACGCAAACTTGCCCGTAGCGCCTTCGTGCGTGACCTTCGGCAGCGCGTCGCGCAGTGCCTTACGGTCAGCTTCCAGGTTGCCCGAGATCTTCACGTTCTTGATGGCAGCGGCTGCAATGTACATCGCATCATACGACTGCGCCGCGAACTGATCAGGAGCCACGTTGTACTTGGCCTTGTAGGCACCGATGAACTTCGTGTTGGCCGGCGTGTTGTTCTCGATCGACCACGGGCTACCCACCCACAGGCCATCCGAGCTGCCCTTGGCCAGATCGAACACCTTGACCGAGTTCATGCCGTTACCACCAATGAAGGGCACGTTGATACCCAGTTGGCGGGCCTGCACCATGATCGGCGCACCTTCGGCAATCAGCGCCGACAGCACGATGGCGTCGGGCTTGCTCGCCTTGATCTTGGTGAGCTGCGCCTTGAAGTCCACGTCGCCCTTGGCGAACGTTTCGGTCGTCGTGACCGGGATCTTCAGATCCTCAAGGGCCTTCTTGAAGTTGTCGTAGCCGCTCTTGGTGAACACGTCGTCGTTGCCATACAGCACGGCAACCTTCTTGATACCCGTGTGCTTGGCCGCCACCTTGATGGTCTCCGGCAGCACGTCGGCTTCCGTCACCGAGTTGCGGAAGATGAAGTCGCCGATCGACGTAATGCCGTCAGCCGTGTTCGACGTACCGAAAGCCACCGTCTTGCCGGCTTGTGCGATCGGATCGGCAGCCTGTGCCGAGTTCGACAGCGTCGGGCCGAACACCATGAGTACCTTGTCCTGGAAGATCAGCTTCTTGAAGACGTTGATCGCCTCTTCCTTCTTGCCCTGCTCATCTTCGACCTGAAGGACGAGCTTGTTGCCATTGATACCGCCGGCTGCGTTGATTTCGTCAGCAGCCAGTTGGAAACCATTCTTGATGGCCGCGCCATATTGCGCAGCGCCGCCCGACAGTGCTTCGGCCACGCCAATCTTCAGATCGGCTGCGTGGGCCGCAGCCACCATCCCCGTAGCGACAAGCGCGCTCAGCAACTTGGTCATGGTGCTTTTCATGAGTCTTCTTCCTCCAATACCTAGTCTCTAGTTATGAGAAGGCGCGCCTTATGAGCGCGCCCATTACCCTAACTACCGTGTCTGTTCTTAAGCCACGGCTTAAGAAAACTCCTAAGGATAACGCAAACCGCCTGTGCCGGACACGGGGCAAAAGGGTTTTTGCCTTGTTATGGCGCATAAATGCAACGCGTTTATCGCGCCATAACCGCTTTTTGCAGCATCAATGACCGGCGATGGTCATTTGTTCAATCAGGATTGACCCGACTTCTTTGGTACCGCGTACGAGCGTGTCGGCCCCGATCGCAACGATCTGGCGGAACATGTCGCTCAGGTTGCCCGCCAGCGTGATTTCCTCAACCGGGTATTGAATCTCACCGTTCTCGACCCAGAAGCCCGACGCGCCACGCGAATAGTCGCCCGTCACGTAGTTCACGCCCTGTCCCATCAGTTCGGTGACGAGCAGGCCCGTGCCCAGCTTGCGCAACATCGCACGGAAGTCGTCCGTCGGCGCCGTGAGCTTGCTGTACATGCGCAGGTTGTGGGAGCCGCCGGCGTTGCCGGTCGTCTGCATACCCAGCTTGCGCGCCGAGTAGGTGGAAAGGAAGTAGCCCTGGACCACGCCGTCGCTCACGACGTCCCGTGCGCGCGTCTTCACACCCTCCTCGTCGTACGGGGCACTGCCCATGGCGCGCGGCACATGCGGATCTTCGTAAATGCCCACGTGGTCGGCGAACACCGGCTTGCCCAGTGTGTCGACAAGGAACGTGGCCTTGCGGTAGAGCGCACCGCCACTCACCCCCTGCACGAACGCCCCCAGCAGACCGGCGGCGAGCGGTGCCTCGAACAGCACCGCACATTTGCGTGTGGAGAGCTTGCGGGCATGCAGGCGCGCCAGCGCACGCTCGGCGGCGTAGCGGCCCACCGCCTCGGGCGACGCCAGATCCTCGGCAGCGCGCTTGGACGAATACCAGTCGTCGCGCTGCATATGGCTGCCCGAACCCGCGATCGGCGAGACCGACAGGTAATGGCGCGAATACGGATAGCCCGAAAGGAAACCGCGGGTCGTGCCAAGCATGAACTGCGAATGCTGCGCCGACACGCTCGCGCCTTCGGAATTGCGGATGACCGGGCTCACGTCGAGCGCCGCCTTCTCGGCACGACGCGCCAGTTCTACCGCTTCATCCGCAGCGATGCGCCACGGATGAAACAGCGACAGATCCTGCGGATGCATTTCCAGCAGTTCGGACTCGGCGAGCCCGGCACAGTCGTCCTCCGCCGTGAAACGGGCGATGTTGTAGGCGGCGTCGACCGTGTCGTGCAATGCCTTGCGCGAGAAGTCCGACGTGCTGGCGTTGCCGCGACGCTGACCGATGAAGACCGTCACGCCCACGAGCTTGTCGCGGTTGCGCTCGATGGTCTCGACCTTACCGCGCCGCACCGAGACCGACAGACCGTCGCCCTCGGAGATTTCGGCGGCCGCATCGGTGGCGCCGAGCGAACGGGCGTATTGCAGTACGTCGCTGACGATTTCCTTGAGTTGGTCCTGGGTATGCGTGAAATGCTGGGTCGCTTGGGACATCGGCGCGATTGGGTCAGTGGCTGAATAGGAACCGCCATCTTAGCGCGACTTCCTCACCGTCGTGCGTGGGCCCGGCAACTATTTGGACGGCGCGCGCCGCGTTACAATAGCGCCCATGACGCACATTCAACGCTTTAACCGTATCGCCCACAGCGAGCTTGCCGACGAAGGCCCGAGCAAATCCCAGCGCAAGCGCGAATCGCATGCCCTCCAGGATCTGGGCGAAGAACTGGTCAACCTTGGCAAGGACGCGCTCGCCCGCGTGCCCATGCCCGATAACCTTGAACGGGCCGTCCGGGACTGCCGCAAGATCACGGCACACGAAGGCCGCCGTCGACAGATGCAGTACGTGGGCAAGCAAATGCGTACCCTCGATGAGTCCGAAGTCGAGGCAATTCGTCGCGCCCTGGACGTCATCAATGGTGTCTCGAAGGCGGAAACGGCCAAGCTGCACGCGCTCGAACGCTGGCGCGAGCGCCTGCTGGCCAAGGACGAAGCCCTCACCGAACTGCTCGCCCAGCACCCGGGGGCCGATGCCCAGCAACTGCGCACGCTCGTTCGCAACGCCCGCCGTGAACAGGCTGCGCAAAAGCCGCCCAAGGCCTTCCGTGAACTGTTCCAGGCCCTCAAGGACCTGCTTGGCACCGGATCGCCCAGTACCGCCGAATCTTCGGACGATGCGGATAACGATTTGCCGGAATTCCCAACCCGTGAGGAAGATTGATGATCGCGCGCTCACATCCGGACGAACTCCGCGTAGGCCTCGTCTCGATCAGTGACCGGGCGAGTCAGGGCACGTACGAGGATCAAGGCATCCCGGCGCTCAAGGACTGGCTTGCCAGCGCGCTCGCCTCACCGTGGGTGGCCGAAACCCGCCTGATTCCCGACGACGCCGATGGCATCACCGCGACGCTGATCGAACTTGTCGACACCATGGCGTGCGATCTGGTGCTCACCACCGGAGGGACAGGACCCGCGCGGCGCGACGTTACGCCGGAAGCCACGCTGCGCGCGGGCACGAAGGAAATGCCAGGCTTCGGGGAGCAGATGCGCCAGATCAGCCTTCGCTTTGTACCGACCGCTATCCTCTCGCGTCAGGTGGCCGTGATCCGCGAGACGGCAGATCACGCCGCCCTCATCGTCAACCTGCCCGGTCAGCCCAAGTCGATCAAGGAAACCCTCGAAGGGCTGCGCGACGCCGACGGAAAATCGGTCGTGCCCGGCATTTTTGCCGCCGTGCCGTATTGCATCGACCTGATCGGCGGGCCGTACATCGAGACGGATGAAGGCATCTGCAAAGCCTTCCGCCCCAAGAGCGCGATTCGCGCGCCGAAATCGGCGTGACCCGTCCGCCATCCAGACTTCCCGGATCGCCCGTTTCAGTGATCCAAAACAAAACGCCAGCGATTTCGCTGGCGTTCTTTGTCATGCTGCGGGCATCAGGCCGGGGCCGATCTCGGAGTGTCAGGTGCGCCGGGCACGGCCGTTTTCAGGAAATGCTCGCGGTAATACACCAGTTCGTCGATCGACTCGTGGATGTCGGCCAACGCGGTGTGAGCCGCGCGCTTGGTAAAGCCCTTATAGACCGTGGGTTCCCAGCGCCGGCATAGCTCCTTGAGCGTGCTGACGTCCAGATTCCGGTAGTGGAAAAACGCCTCGAGCTTGGGCATGTACCGCGCCATGAAACGGCGATCCTGACAGATCGAGTTACCGCACATCGGCGACTTGTTCGGTGGTACGTACTGAGACAGGAACTCGATCAACTGGGCTTCGGCCGACGCTTCGTCAACGATTGACGCCTTCACGCGGTCGATCAGCCCCGAACGGCCATGCGTCGACTTGTTCCAGTCGTCCATGCCGTCCAGAACGGCGTCCGACTGATGAATCGCGAAGACCGGTCCTTCGATTCGGCGCGTCAGCGCAGAATCCGTGACGACGACCGCCACTTCGATAATGCGGTCGCTATCGGGCTGCAAACCGGTCATTTCCATGTCGAGCCAGACCAAATTGAACTCGGCCCGTGCAAGCGTCGTCTCTGCCGCGGCAGACGTGGGATTTTGGGATGGAGTGACAGACATGATCGGAAGACTCTGGAAAACGCATCGGTGGGCGACCGGCGCGGCGCCTGGCCGGTCGAAAGAACTTATAATTCTCGCATACTTCGGATTCTTCTTAAGCGCATGTTCACTTATCTCTTCGTGATCTTCCTGCTGGCGATGGTCATGACCAAGCTCTGGCTGGCCGCTCGTCAGGTTCGCCATGTGGTCGCCCATCGGGCAGCCGTCCCCGAGCGGTTCGCCGACACGATCACGCTGACAGACCACCAGCGCGCCGCCGATTACACGGTCGCTCGCACGCGCCTGGGCATGGCGGAGATCTTCGCTCAGGCGGTGCTGCTCGTCGCATTCACGCTGCTTGGCGGGCTGAATGTGCTGCACATCGGCATCTCGGAATGGCTCGGTGAAGGCTATGTGGGCCAGATCGCGCTGATCGCCGCCGTCCTGCTGATCTCCGGCATCGTCGACCTGCCCTTCACTTACGTGCGGCAGTTCGTGATCGAACAGCGGTTCGGCTTCAACCGCATGTCGCTCGGGCTGTTCATTGCCGACCTGGTCAAGGGCACTGCCATCGGCATTGTGCTCGGGCTGCCGCTGCTCTTCGTCGTGCTGTGGCTGATGGAACGCGCGGGGCCACTGTGGTGGCTATACACCTGGGTCGTCTGGGTCGCATTCAACCTGTTCGTGCAGTTCATCTTCCCGCACGTCATCGCCCCGATGTTCAACAAGTTCGAGCCGCTCTCGGACGCATCGCTGGCACAACGCATAGAAGGACTCATGCGGCGATGCGGTTTCGCAGCCCGCGGCCTCTTCGTGATGGACGGCTCCAAACGCTCGGCACACGGCAACGCGTATTTCAGCGGTTTCGGCCGCGCCAAGCGCATCGTGTTCTTCGATACGCTGATCGAGCGACTCTCCCCCGCAGAAATCGAAGCTGTGCTGGCGCACGAATTGGGCCACTTCAAGCGTCGCCACATCACGAAACGGCTGATCGCCGCCTTCGCGTTGTCGCTGGCGTTCCTTGCTCTGCTTGGATGGCTGGCCGGACGCACATGGTTCTACACCGAACTCGGCGTGATGCCGTCGATGACCGGCAGCAACAATGGATTGGCACTGGTGCTGTTTTTCCTTGTACTGCCCGTGTTCGGCTTCTTCGCGAGCCCGCTGAACAGCCTGACGTCTCGCAAGCACGAATTCGAGGCCGACGCGTTCGCCGCCAGCCAGACCCAAGCGAGCGATCTGATCAATGCCCTCGTAAAGCTGTACCAGGACAACGCATCAACGCTCACCCCCGACCCGGTCTACACCGCGTTCTACTACTCGCATCCGCCTGCATCCCAGCGCATCGACCGTCTGCTGGGGCACGCATGAAGCGGAGCAGCAAAAGTAAGGCTACGCCGGTCGAGACGACAGACCACGAACGACGCCACGGCCGTGTGGCGGCAGCCCACGGCCGCCACTATGTCGTGGAAGCCGACAATGGCGAAACCGTGCTGTGCTTCCCGCGCGGCAAGAAAAGCGAAATTGCCGTTGGCGACGAAGTTGCCTGGGCACGCACGGGCGATCAGGGGGTCATCGAGGAGATTCTGCCGCGCCGTAATCTGCTCTATCGTTCGGACCAGTTCAAAAGCAAGCTCTTCGCCGCCAACATTGACCAGTTAGTCATTATGCTGGCGACCGAGCCGTATTTCAGCGAGGATCTGCTCGGCCGCGCGCTCGTGGCAGCAGAAGCCAATGAGTTGCGCCCGTTGATCGTCCTCAACAAGACGGATGTGGTGGATGCCCTGCCCGCAGCGCGCGAGCGTCTGGCGCCGTATCGCGCGTTGGGTTATGAGGTGCTGGAGCTTTCCGTGCGCGCCGATCCGGACACTTCGAAGACATTGTTGCTGCCGCGCCTCGCGCACCAGGCGTCGTTGTTGCTTGGGCAGTCGGGCATGGGTAAATCCAGCCTCGTGAATCTCGTAGTGCCCGATGCCGATGCGGCAACGCGCGAAATCTCCACGGTGTTGAACTCAGGCAAGCACACGACCACCTTCACGCGCATCTTCCATCTGCCCGAAGGCGGCTTGCTCATCGACTCACCGGGCTTTCAGGAGTTTGGTCTGCACCACCTCAAAGAAGGGGCACTGGAGCGCGCATTTCCCGAGTTTCGTCCACTGCTCACCGGGTGCCGGTTCTACAACTGCCATCACCTGAAAGAGCCGGGTTGCGCCATTCTCGAGGCCGTCGCCGACGGACGGATCTCGAAACAGCGGCATGCGCTTTATGCACAGCTCGTCCACGAATCGGAGCAACAGATCCCATATTGAGGTGTCTGTCAGAACCCGATCCGCAAAAAAACCCCGCTTCTGCGGGGTTTTTCATAGGTGCTGCCGCTTGAACTATCAGCCCAGCCACACAGCGAGGGTCAGGAGCAACAGCAGGAGCATCCACAACAGAACAGCGCGCCACACCAGACCCACAGCCGCTTGAAGCGTGCGAGGGGTGCATTCGCTGCCGACCGGCAGAACGGCATCATCGACCTGATTCAGCGCATCGACGCTGGAGACTTCCGCCAACGGCCCCGTGAGTCGCGCGCCGAGAGCACCGCTACCCGCCGCCAACAGAATGCCTTCGTTTTCATTCGGCCACTGCTTCGCGTAGTGACGCCATGCATAAATCGCGTCTTCAAAGTTGCCGACGATGGCGAAACCGATCGCCGTCAAACGTGCCGGCACCCAATCGATGACATAGAACGCCTTGCGTGCAAAGACGCCGAACGCCGGGCTACGATCCGGCGCGTTTTCCGTCCAGCGTCGCGACAGGTATTCCGCAAGACGGTACAGCACCGCCCCCGCCGGACCAACCGGCATCAGGAACCAGAAGAACACGCCGAATACGTGGCGATGTGAGGCAATGACCGCATGCAACAGCGTGTGGCGCACGATTTCGTCCACCGGCATGTCGACCGTGTCGATACCAATCCACTGGCGCAAGATCTCACGCGCCTCGTTCACATTGTCGTTGTTCAGTGCGACGTGAATGTCAGTGAAGTAGTGGCTGAACTGACGGAATCCCATCGTCAGATAGACGATGAACACGTTCCAGGCAAAGCCCAGGAAAATATTCACCCGCATGAGCAGGTAATAGATGACGCCAACCGCCAGCACAAACGGCAACACGACGACCATCCACGCCAGCACACCGTGACGCGGCTGCCCCGCATCGAAGGTCTGCGACGTGTGGGTCGCGTGGGAGCGAATCAGGTTGTAGATCGGGTTTTGCGTGGAGAGCGCACGCACCTGCTCGAGGATCAGCGCGAGGAGTACCGAAAAGAATGTCATGCGTGCGTTCAGGTCACCAGACGGAATGGTGTAACGATAGCACAGCTTCTCTCGAATGCCCGCCCCAAGCGCCTCTGCGGCGCACTCACTTCACCATTCAAGCAGACAACGCGCAAAAACGATTCGCCTTTCGCGTCAGGCCCGCAAGAGTTGGTAGAAATTACGCAACATGCCCGCCGTCGCGCCCCAGATGAAATACTCTCCCCCTGTTGGCTTCGGATACGGCATCGCGTAAAAGCGACGCTCGCCCACCTGATAGTTGAAGACACGGATCTGGTGATGCGCAGGGTCCATCAGGAAATTGAGCGGGACCTCGAAAATCTCGTCCACTTCACCGGCATCGGCGACAAGATCAAATGGCGGTTTGACCAGGCCCACGACCGGAGCGACGCGAAAACCCGTTCCCGTGATGTAGTCCGGCAAGCGGCCGATCACTTCCACCGCTCCCGAATCAAGCCCGATTTCTTCTCGCGATTCGCGTAGGGCGGTCGCGATCGGCGTAGGGTCATCAGGCTCGCGGCTGCCGCCAGGAAAACTCACCTGTCCGGCATGCGTGCTGAGATGTTGCGTTCGTCTGGTGAGCAATACCGTGGTGCCGTGCGGACGCATGACCAGCGGCACGAGCACGGCAGCGGCGCGCGGCGTGAACAGCGACGGGGAGACGACTTCGATAGCACCCGACTCCGGTGTCCAGATCGGCGGACTGGCAAGGCGGTCTCGCAATGCTTCGGGGGTCAACCGCTCTGCCGGCACCGTGGGCTCCCCTTCGCCCGTTGAGACGATGGGTAACGCTTCAGGATGCAGAATGAGAGGTGGCGCCACGTAGACCTTTGAACGAGGGAGAACTTCGCTATTTTAGCGAGGAAGCCGGAAAGACGTACACGCGAAGAAAATACCAATCCCCCGGCAATTCGACGCATTCGATGGCGATGGCGCGCCGCCGCATTTGAATACATGCGGCATAGCACAATGAAAAAAGCACCCCGAAGGGTGCTTTTTCCATGCGGCTTTGGCTACGCCCGGCCACGAGGTCGCCAGACGTAGCGGCGTCCGATTTACTCGGCAGCAGCAGTGGTCTTGCTCTTGAACGTGAGCTTTTCCTTGATACGTGCCGACTTGCCCGAACGCTCGCGCAGGTAGTACAGCTTGGCGCGGCGAACATCACCACGACGCTTGACTTCGATGCTGGCGATCAGCGGCGAGTACGTCTGGAACGTACGCTCAACGCCTTCACCCGACGAAATCTTGCGAACGATGAACGCCGAGTTCAGGCCACGGTTACGCTTGGCGATCACAACACCTTCGTAAGCCTGCACACGCTTGCGCGTGCCTTCCACAACGTTCACGTTGACGATCACGGTGTCGCCCGGGGCGAAATCGGGGATCGTCTTGTTCGCGGTCAGACGCGCGATTTCTTCCTGCTCGATCTTAGCGATCAGATTCATTTACCACTCCTTGTGCCATCGTATCGGCGTTATATACCGGCATGCCGGCCCCGACAGAGGATGGGTTCAAACCGAATGCCGTCCCCATGACGACACCCGCTACCTACTTGGCCGACGTATCGGCCCGCAGGCTTGCCAGCCACGCCTCATCGGCACGACTGAGCAATCCGTTGGCGCGTGCGCTCTCGATCAGATCGGGGCGCTTGCGCCAGGTATTGGTCAACGCCTCGCGGCGCCGCCATTTTTCAATCTCTGCGTGATGCCCGCCCAACAGCACATCCGGCACGCGCACACCTTCGTACTCTTCCGGCCGCGTGTAATGCGGGCAATCGAGCAGTCCGTTCACGAAACTGTCCTGCTCGGCCGACTGTTCGTCGTTCAGCGCACCCGGCAACAGCCGGATCAGCGAGTCCATCAATGCCATGGCGGGCAACTCCCCACCCGACAGCACGAAATCGCCAACACTGACCTCTTCGTCCACCACCCGATCAATCAAACGTTGATCGATGGCTTCGTAACGGCCACAGAGCAGAATCAACCCCTGCTCCTGTTCGCGCAACTCGACAACCCGGCGGTGCGTGAGCGGCTTGCCTTGGGGCGACATCAACAGCACACGCCCCCGTGGCACGCCGGCTTCGGCCTGCGCCGCTTTCGCTGCGGCGATCGCATCGTCAAGCGGCTTGGCGAGCATCACCATGCCGGGGCCGCCGCCATAGGGCCGATCGTCGATCGTGCGGTAGTTGTTATGCGTGAAATCACGCGGATTCCAAAACCGCAGACCGTAGCGCGACTGCTTGAACGCCCGGCTGGTGACGCCCCAGTCGGTCAGCGCCCGAAACATCTCGGGAAAGAGCGTGACGACGTCAAACTGCATCAGACCGGTTCCGTCCAGAGGTGCCCGGACGCAACAACGGCCGGGCGATCAATCGGTATCTCAGTAATCGAGACCCCAGTCAGCCACAATGCGCCCAGCCTCGACATCGACCGTCTGCACATATTGGCCTACGAACGGGATCAACCGCTCGGCGGTCTTCGCCGGCTTATCGTCGACGGCAGGCACGTCATAGACGACACGCAGCACAGTGTGCACGCCGTTATCGAGCAAACCGACGACCTTACCCAGCGATTCGTCCTGCAAATTCGTCACCTGGGCGCCAATCAGGTCCACCCAGTAGAACTCGTCTTCGCCAGCGCTCGGGAACGCACTGCGCGGCACCCAGACCTGAAGGCCCTTGAGCGCCTCGGCGGCAGTCCGGCTGTCGCTGCCGCGCAATTGCGCAACGACCGTACCCGAATGCCCCCGGCTGTGCAGCACATCGGCCTTGGTGTAGACCGACTCACCGGGACGACGGAAATACCAGCATTCCGCGGCCAAGAGCCCATCGCCCTTGCCCGTGTGCGGCTGCACCTTAATCCAGCCGCGAATCCCATAGGCGTCGCCGATATAACCCAGCTCGACGAGATCGCCGGGCACTTCGGCCACCGGGGCGAGCACCTGCTCTGCGCGCATGCCAGCGGCACGCCGTGCCCCAGCACCGATTTTCAGCGGTACCCGCTCACGCGCGGGTCGAGCGGAACGAACCATGCCAATCCAACGTTGTGACGAACACACGGCGATGCCCGCCCCAGATCACCCGGGAACAGGCACCGCCGTTCAATTCTCATGCCGCCGGCAAACCGACAGCAATGCGTACAGCTCGACTAGCCGAAGCGCTTAGGCAGCAGCCTTGGCGCCTTGCTTGAGCAAACGAGCCACGGTCGGCGACAGTTGTGCGCCAACGCCTTGCCAGTAGGTCAGACGGTCCTGAGCAATACGCAGACCTTCCGTGCCTTCGGCAGCGACCGGGTTGTAGAAGCCAATACGCTCGATGAAGCGGCCATCGCGACGGTTACGCGAGTCGGTTGCAACGATGTTGTAGAACGGGCGCTTCTTCGCGCCGCCGCGAGCCAGGCGGATAACGACCATAATAAATCCTTGTGAATCCAGAAGTGTTCGGACAGAAAACGCGTGATTATAGCGCAAAACCCTCGTCAAAACAAACACTTCCCCCGGCACCGGCCACATCCCGCCCAGCCACGCCCCTATTGGGCCACCGACGCGGGGAACACAAGCGCCCCACCGGCACTGGACTACAATGCACCCATCCTGTGAGCGGAGCGAGTCAGGCATGCGACGATTTCTCGATGGATGGCGCCCCCCCTTCCGGCCGCAAGGGCCAACGCGGGTCTGCACGCCAGTCGGCCGCCTTGTTCAATACGCGCGCCGGACCGGCCTGATTCTCGGCGCAGCTCTGGCAGTCGCGCCACAGTTTGCGACCGCACGCGACGACGCCCTGCCCATCGAACGCCTCACGCTACCTCCCGGATTTCACGTCGAGGTTCTCTCGGACCAGATTCCCGGCGCACGAGGCATGGTGCTCGGCCCGAAGGGCACGTTATTCGTCGGTAGCCGGGCGCAAGGCGACGTTTATGCCATTACCCTTGACCCATCTCGCGCCTATGCCGCCAAAGTCCGGATCGTGGCCTCCGGGCTGAACATGCCCGTTGGGGTAGCCATGCGTGACGGCGCACTCTATATCTCTGCCGTTTCCCGCATCGTCAAGCTCGACGACATCGAGAACCGTCTCGACAGTCCCGGCAAGCCAGCCGTCGTCTACGACAAGCTGCCGAGCGAGAGTCATCACGGCTGGCGGTATATGGCATTCGGGCCCGATCAACGTCTATACATAGGCGTTGGCGCCCCCTGCAATGTTTGCAAACGCGACGAGAACCGCTACGCGATGATCGGCAGCATAAAGCCGGACGGCACCGACTGGCGAGTCGTCGCTCGCGGCGTGCGCAACACCGTAGGATTCGACTGGCAACCCGGGACCAATGCCCTCTGGTTCACCGACAACGGCCGCGACCTGCTCGGCGACGACATCCCCGACGACAAGCTCAACCGACTCACTCGTGTTGGCGAGCACTTCGGATTCCCCTATTGCCATGCCGGCGACGTTTCGGATCCGGAATTCGGACAGGAGGCGCGCTGTTCGGCCTTCACACCGCCAATGGCGAAGCTGGGCGCGCACGTTGCTGCGCTCGGCATGAAGTTCTATACCGGCAAGCAGTTCCCTGATGCCTATCGCGGTAGCATCTTTATTGCCGAGCATGGCTCCTGGAACCGGAGCCGCAAGGTGGGCTACCGGGTCGTGCGCGTCGTACTCGATGCCAAAGGCAACGTCGCGAAGCAGGAAGTATTCGCGCAAGGCTGGTTAGGGAACGACGAATCGGTCTGGGGCCGTCCCGTCGATCTTCTCACCTTGCCGGACGGCTCACTGTTAGTCAGTGACGATCATGCAGGTGCCATTTATCGCATTACCTACCGAAAACCGTGAGGCATGCTGATGACCCGCCCCGGCATCGATACGGAAATCTGGCTGCAACAACTGCGCAAGGAACTGTCCCGCTCCCTGCCCGGTCAATCTTTCACGGTACTTACGGCACTGTTCGGACATGCCTCCCCGATCCCTCGTGACCTCCCCCGTCCCCGCCATCTTCGTAACTACGTCGACACAAGATCATGACCCAACGCCCACTCTCGTTCCTGCCGTCCTCCTTTGCCTCTTATATGGCTATGCTGCTGGTGCCGGCGGCCATGCTGGCAGGCTGTGCCGCGCCGTCAGGCGGCGGCGCCACGCCGCCTTCGGATACGTCTGGCGCCACCGCTGCGGCAACGGCCCCGGCCGACATTCTCGGCACCTGGCAACTCGTGAGATGGGAGGGCACGAGCGACGTTCCGAGCCTGCCGGAGGGCCGCGCGATCAACCTCACCTTCAATGACAAGGGAGCGTTCTCGGGCACGGGCGGATGCAACCGCATCTTCGGTCAATACACGATTGGCCCGGGCAATGGAAACGTCACCCTCAAGGCCCCGGCCACCACCCGGATGGCGTGCCCCGATTCCATGGCGTTCGAAGATCGCTATCTGAAGACACTTCCTCTTGTCACCCGCTTCGAGCGCCGCGACACGCAGTTGACGCTGAGCACCTCGAATGGCGAAACGCTGACCTACGCCGCGCAGACGTTGCTCAATCGTCCTGTCGCGGATACCGGCGCCTCGAGCAAGACGGAAGACCGCATCCTCGATGTCGATTCGCAAATGGCGGATTGCGTCGGCGTGGCGCCACGCAAGTGTCTGCGCGTGCGTAATGCCGACGATTCCGGCAAGACGCAGTGGGAACTCTGGTATGCCCACATCGATGGATTCGAGTGGAAGCCCGGCGTAGAATACCGCGTGAAAATTCACGGCGAACCCGTCGCCAATCCGCCCGCCGACGCTTCGAGCATGCGCTGGACGCTCGTCGAAGTCATTCGCGAAACGCCTGCCCGATAACCATTACAAATGAACGCAGTCGCCTATAAATCGAAGACCCTGACCGCTGGCCTGGCGATGCTGTTCGGCACGCTCGGCCTGCATCGCTTCTATCTGTATGGTCTGCGAGACCGCTTCGGCTGGGCCCACATCGCGGGTTCGGCATGCGGCGTGGCGGGCTGGGGGCTCCTGGTGACGAGCGAACTGCGTTCTCCGGCAGGATGGGGGCTCACGATTCTCGGTGCCATCTCGTTGTTCTCGGCGTTCCTCGCGGCCATCGTCTACGGACTTCGCCCCGATGAACGCTGGGATGCCCAGTTCAATAGCCGCGCCGGGCACAAGTCGCGCTCGGGCTGGATTGCCGTCATCATCGTCAGCCTGTCGCTGTTCGTCGGTGCGCTGTTGATGATGGTCGGCCTCGCCGTCGCGTTTCAGACCTATTTCGAAACACACGACACGCCCAACCGGCTGTCGCAATAACACGCGACCGTGACAATGCCCCCCGTCCCCGCCCTCGCCCATCGGCCGACACTGGGTTTCATCGGTGCCGGTCGCGTCGCTCGTGCGCTTGCCGCTGCGGCCAGTCGCGCCGGTTATGAGGTGACGGCGGTTGCAAGCCGCCGGATCGACGCCGCGCAGCGCATCGCGTCCGCACAGCCAGGATGTGAGGCACTGCCGGTCCACCGTCCGGAAGATATGAATACCGTCTTCTCGCGCGCGGATCTGGTTTTTCTGACCGTTCCCGACGATGCCATCGCCATATGTGCGGCGCATCTCAACCCGCGTGCCGGGCAGGCGCTGGTGCATTGCAGCGGTGCCTCCGAGGTCGAGTTGCTCGCGCCCGCGACGCAACAAGGCGCGCAGATCGGCGGCTTTCATCCGCTGTTTCTCTTCGCGGGGCTCGACGACGACGCTGCGCGCATGGCCGGCAGCGCGATCACCATTGAGGCTGACGCTCCGCTGAGCGCCACGTTGCATGCCCTCGCGGACGCCATCGGCTGTCGCGCCCTGTCGATCCCCGCCGGCGAGCGGATGCGCTATCACGCAGGGGCCAACTACGCCGCCAGTTTTCTGCTCTGCCTGCTCGACGAAGCCACCTTGCTGTGGAAAGCGATCGGCATGTCCGAAGACGACGCCCGCGAAGCCATGTGGCCGCTCGTCATGGGCACCCTCAATGCGGCTCGCGAGCGCGGACTGTCCGGAGCACTTGCGGGCCCGGTCTCACGCGGCGATGCCGGCATCGTCACACGTCACACCGAAGCCCTTGCCTCCATGGGCGGCAGTCACGCCACCCTGTACTCGCTTCTGACGCTGCGCGCCATTCACCTCGCTCGTCAGCGGCCGACTGCGGACAACGCCGCACTTGATGTGATCGCGCACAGCATCGCCCCCTATCTGCCGCCGTTCGCCCCCAAAGGCGACGCATAACGACACCCCCGGCATCCAGCACGAAACCGGCCGGATGCCGGCCGTCAGGGTCAACCTGCCACGCATCCCAGCCCGGTCACCATCGCGCTTGCCTCCCACCTGAATACCGCACAAAAACATGGGCTATCTTCTTAGCTCCACCGCACCTATTTTTGATTTATTTTCTTTGTTGGCGACGTGCTTATAGGCAACGAGTGCGGAGATGACAGCTCACTCCAAAAATCAATAAAACAGCACTCCTCTGAATAGGCAAAGCAGGATATCTCGAAGTCAAACCGCTCAGAGAATTAACTCAATCCTTCAGCCACCCCTCAATTTCAGATTTACGGATTCCCTTAATTTCCACTTCAAACAAATTGAATTGATTCAGCCTTTAAATCTTTCCGGCATTTCAACCATCGTTACGCCATGCCCCTAGTTCTTTTCCGGCATGGCGGACGAGTGATGGCTAGAAATAAGCCACTGCTTACCATTCCATTTGTAGGTGAATGTGTAGCGGGCCTTCACTTCCGAACCGTCCGCAAATTTGAACGTGTATAAGCCTGCGTCGATCGCGCTATTGCAGTCAATTTCGATGGAACGGCTGTCAATCGCCCCCACTGGCTTACCCGAGAGAAAATGTGCGAAGTAGTCTTCCTTCTCTTCTGCTGTCAGGCGCGGCTTGTTAGAGACAGTCGGCAACAGGATTGAATTTTTGGCATAGTTGGCAACAACCTTCTTCGGATCGCCAGTTTTCAACGATGTATTCCAGCGATCGAATAAGGAGGCGATTTCCTTCTTGGAAGTCGCATGACATACCTCAGACCTGGCATGGGCATTTGTTGCCGCGACAAGCGCAAGAGCTGCCAAAGGAAGAGAACGCAAAAGACGCATGAAATTCCCCAGTAAAACGAAGTTGATTTTGCAGTTGGAGAGCTGAACTTCGTGAGTGCCTCTTGCCGCTGGGGGCAAGTTCTATTGAAAACGCAACGCCGATAATAGCATCGGCGGTTCTAAATGGTTACGCTCGGAGATCTCGCTGCGGGAGCGGCCTTGAACATAACCCCGTCGACATCGTCATCGACCACGGCATCTCATCGTTGTATGTCGCCAGGGCATTGACACCAGCCGCGCGCTCGAACACTAGGCGTAGGCAAGTGGCGTCACTCTGAAGTTGCTTCCGGCGAGCAATACAACGCAGAATGCGTACATCGAATCGTTCAGCGGCGAGTTCCGCGATGCGTGCGTGAACGAGCGCTGATTCACGCGCCTGGCACAGGCTCGGGCGGTCGTCGCGACACGACGCCGGGACGACAACGAGCCAAGGCCACGCAGCGCACTGAACGATCTTTCGCCCGCAGCATTTGCGGCGCAACATTGGGCGACAGCGGATGCTCCTGCCGCTTTCCAGGAACTGATTTATGGGACTTTGCTGGAAGCGCTTTTGCCCTACTGAAGGGGGCGGGTCAGTTGAGGCCTCGATATGGCGAAAGTTGCTTCGCCCGGCCGCCGTGACCCGCTCGCCGGTATGACAGTTGCGGGGACAGTTGTTCGACGCATCCGGTGCAGAAACCCCAAAAGCAGTGACGGAATTGAGAGCGAATTACAGCAGATGAACTCATTGTTTTCTTTCGGCAACGAGACGGCCGCCGGCTTCCAAGTCGCGTGGGAGGACGGCGATCGCGTTGTCGGTCGGGGCTCACGACCCGGCCCGGATGGCGTGCCGAGGGCTGTGTTGGCTGTGTGGCCCGCAGCCGAGCACCCGACGCCCTCCAGCCTCGCTCGCCTCACACACGAATACGGCTTGAGGGGCGAGTTGGACGGCAGTTGGGCAGTGCGGCCGCTGGAACTTGTGCGGGAACATGGCCGGACTGTTTTGCTGCTTGAGGACCCCGGCGGCAATCCACTTGCCGCGCAACTGGGCGCCCCCATGGAGGTGGGCCGTTTCTTGCGCCTGGCCGTCAGCATCACGGCGGCCTTGGACCAGCTCCACCAGCGGGGTCTTATACACAAGGACATCAAGCCGGTCCACATCCTGGTGAACGATTCCCTTGTCGAGGCGCGGCTCACGGGCTTCGGCATTACCTCGCGCCAGTCGCGCAAGCGTCAGGCACTGACGCCACCGGAAGAGATCGCCGGCACGCCGGCCTACATGGCCCCCGAGCAGACGGGACGCATGAACCGGTCGATCGATGCGCGTAGCGACCTCTATTCGCTCGGCGTCACGCTCTATCAAATGCTCACGGGTGTGCTGCCGTTCGCCACCGACGATCCGATGGACCTGTTGCATAGCCATCTCGCCCGGCAGCCAGTGCCGCTGGCGGAACGGGTACCGTCGATCCCGCCATTGCTTTGCGCCATCGTAATGAAGCTGCTCTCCAAGACGGCGGAGGAGCGCTACCAGACCGCAGCGGGGCTGGAGGCCGATCTACGGCGCAGTCTGGCCGCATGGGCATGCCAGGGAAGCATCGACGCTTTCCCGCTCGGCGAACACGACCTGCCTGATCGCCCACTGATTCCAGAGCGACTCTATGGACGAGAACGCGAGATTGAGACCTTGCTCGCTGCCTTCGACAGAGTCGTCACCCAGGGCACGCCGGAGATTGTGCTGGTCTCCGGCTACGCCGGTATCGGGAAGACCTCGGCCGTGCTTGCATTGCGCAGCGCACTGGCTCACAGGAATGGCCTCTTTGCCTCGGGCAAGTTCGATCAGTACAAGCGAGACATCCCGTATGCGACGTTGGCGCAGGCTTTCCAGAGTCTGATCCGCCCACTACTGGGCAAGAGCGAGGCCGACTTGGCGCCCTGGCGCGCCGCACTGGCGGAGGCGCTGGACCCGAACGGCGGCCTCATGGTGCCGCTCATCCCCGAACTCGAGCTAATTCTGGGGCCGCAGGCCCCGGTTCCGGAGCTGCCGCCGCGCGACGAACAGCACCGATTCCAGATGGTTTTACAGCGCCTGCTTGCCGTCTTTGCCCAACCCACGCATCCGCTCGCGCTCTTTCTCGACGACCTGCAGTGGCTGGACGCGGCGACCCTCGATCTGCTCGAGTATCTGGCGACCCAGCCGGAGGTACGCCACGTGCTGCTTATCGGCGCCTATCGGAACGACGACGTCAAGCCCGGACACCCTTTGCTACTGCGATTGCCGGCCATCCGCCAGGCCGGGGGGCGAATCAATGACATCGCACTTTTCCCGCTTGGGCTCGACGATGTGAGCCGACTCATCGTCGATGCCTTGCATTGCGCCCCCGGAGACGCCGCACCTCTGGCCCGCCTGGTGCATGAGAAGACCGGAGGTAACCCGTTTTTCGCCATTCAGTTCCTTACCGCTCTGACCGAAGAGGGGCTGCTCGTTTTCGATCATCGTGGCGCGCGCTGGTCTTGGGACCTTGAGCAGATTCGGGCCAAGGGCTTCACCGACAACGTGGTTGATCTCATGCTCGCCAAGCTGAGGCGCTTTCCCACCACGACCCGTAACGCCCTGAAGCAGTTGGCGTGTCTCGGGAATGACGCGACGATCGCTACCCTGGCCATGGTCCAGGATGCCAGCGAGGCGGAACTGGACGCGGCGCTGTGGCTGGCGGTACGCACCGGACTTGTATTACGTTTGGGAAATATCTACCGATTCCTGCACGATCGTATCCAGGAGGCGGCCTACGCCCTGATTCCTGAAGACGCGCGGCCGACAGCGCACCTCGCGATTGGCAGACGGCTCGTTGCGGGCACGCCGCCTGAGGCCATAGCGGAGTGTGTCTTCGAGATCGTCGGCCAGCTCAACCGTGGCGCCGGTCTTATCACCGCGCCCCATGAGCGGGAGCAAGTGGCAGAGCTGAATCTGCTCGCCGGCCAGCGTGCTAAGGCGTCCTCGGCCTATGCCTCGGCGCTGACCTATCTCACCGCCGGCGCGGCGCTCGTGCAGGGGGACGCCTGGAAGCACCGGCCAAAGTTTGCTTTCGCGCTTGAATTCCACCTCGCCGAATGCGAATTTCTGACCGGCGCGGTGGCTGCGGCAGACGCACGTCTGGCCGAGCTTGCGGGCCGTGCCGCGAACCTCCCCGACCTGGCCTCCGTCACCCAGCTGCGGCTGGAGCTGTTTCTGGCCCTCGGCCAGCGCGAGCGCGCCGTCGAGGTGGGCCTCGACTACCTGTACCGCGCCGGCGTCCAGTGCCCGGCACACCCGACAGATGAAGAGGTCCTGCAAGAATACGATCGGATGTGGCGCCAACTTGGCGACCGGCCGATCGAGGCACTGCTCGATCTGCCGATGATGACCAATGCGGTCGCATGCGAGACGATGGATGTCCTGACCGCGCTGATGCTGCCGGCCTGGTACACCGACGTGAACCTGGGCTCTCTCATCATCGCGCGGATGGCAAACATCAGCCTCGAGCATGGCAACAGCGACGCGTCGTGCCTCGCCTATACCTGGCTCGGCATGCTCCTGGGGCCTCAGTCCGGCGACTACAAAGCGGCATTCCGCTTCGGCCAGCTCGGACTGAACCTCGTCGAGCAGCGTGGCCTGGACCGCTTCCGGGCTCGTGTCTACCAGGCTTTCGCGGGCCACGTGATGCAATGGACCCAACCCATCCGTGCCGCGCGCAGTCTGGTGCGGCGCGCGTTCGACGTGGCCAGCAAGGCCGGTGACCTGACCTATGCGTCCTTCGCGCGTAACAACCTCATTACGCAATTGCTCGCCTGTGGCGATCCGCTTGGGGAAGTGCAGAACGAAGCCGAGGCCACGATCGGCTTCGCGCGCCGGGCGAGCTTCGGTCTCACCGTCGACCGGGTTGTCCCCCAACGCCAGCTAGCGCGAACGCTACGCGGACTGACCCCGGTATTCGGCGTCTTCGATGACGATGAATTCAACGAAGCGCAGTTCGAGCGGTATCTGGACGAGGCACCGAGCCCTGCCCTCGCCACCTGCTGGTATTGGATCCGGAAACTGCAGGCACGCTTGCTCGCCGACGACTACGCGACTGCCATAACGGCGGCAGACAGGGCAGCGAGTCTTCTCTGGACATCGCCATCGTTCTTCGAGCAGGCGGAATACCACTTCTACGCGGCGTTGGCGCGTGCCGCATACTGCGGCACGGCCGCCACACCGGAACGAACCCGGCACCGGGAGGCACTGGCCGCACATCATCGCCAACTCCTTGTCTGGTCCGAACATTGTCCAGAGAATTTCGAGAACCGAGCCGCATTGGTTGGCGCAGAAATCGCGCGCATCGAGGGGCGCGAAGCGGATGCCATGCGCCTCTACGAGTCGGCCATCCGCGCCGCACAGGACAGTGATTTCATCCATAACCAGGCACTCGCCAACGAGTTGGCCGGGCGATTTTATGCCGCACGTGGTTTTGAGAAGATTGCCCGCGTGTATTTGCAGGATGCTCGGCATGGCTATCTCCACTGGGGCGCCAGCGCCAAGGTGCGGCAACTCGATGCGCTGTATCCGCACCTCAGTGGAGAAGCGCGGGCACCCGCACCGACGACGACGATCGGGGCGCCGGTCGATCACCTGGACCTCGCCACTGTGATCGCCGTCTCGCAAGCGGTGTCCGGCGAGATCGTCCTGGACAAATTGCTCGACACACTCATGCGCACCGCGATTGAACAGGCCGGTGCGGAACGGGGACTGCTGATCCTGCCCCAAGGGGACGAGCAGCGCATTGCGGCAGAGGCGACGACCGGTGGCGATATTGTCAAGGTGCAGCTCCGCGACGAGAGCGTGACTGCGACGGCGCTGCCGGAATCGGTGCTCCACTATGTCTTGCGCACCCGCGAGAACATCATTCTCGACAATGCCGCGGCACAGCACCCGTTTTCTGCCGATCCCTACGTTCGGCAGCATCATGCCCGATCGATTCTCTGCCTGCCATTGCTCACACGGGCCAAGCTCATCGGGGTGCTCTACCTCGAGAACAACCTCTCGCCACGCGTCTTCGCACCGAGCCGGACCGCCGTGCTGAAGATGCTCGCCTCCCAGGCCGCGATCGCGCTGGAGATAACGTGTTTGTATCGGGATCTCGCGCAACGCGAAGCAAAGATCCAGCGCCTGGTTGAGGCCAACATCATCGGGATCTGCATCTGGCACCTGGACGGCCGAATCCTCGAGGCCAACGACGCGTTCCTCAACATGCTGGGCTACGACCGCGAAGACCTCGCCTCGGGCCCCTTGCTCTGGACAGACCTGACGCCTCCCGACTGGCGCGAGCGTGATACCAGGTTGATCCAGGACCTTCGGATCAGCGGGACCTTGCCGCCGTTCGAAAAAGAGTTCTTCCGCAAGGATGGAAGCCGCGTGCTCGTCCTGCTAGGGTGCGCGACATTCGAAGAGGGTGGGGATCAAGGTGTTTCCTACACGCTGGATCTCACCGAGCGCAAGCGCGCCGAAGAGGCGCTGCGTCAGGCACAAGCCGAGCTGGCACACGTGACCCGCGTGACGACGTTGAACGCACTGACCGCCTCGATCGCTCACGAGGTCAACCAGCCGTTGGCCGCCATCGTCACCAACGCCAATGCGGCCCTGCGCTGGCTTGCTCGCCAGCCCCCCGATCTCGCCGAGGTGCGAGAGTCCTTGGGGCGCATCGTTCAGGATGGTCACCGGGCCGGCGCGGTGATTTCAGGAATGCGTGCGCTGCTCAAGAAGACCGCCGCCGTCACGGCGCGCATTGACGTGCTCCCCCTGATCGAAGACACGATTGCCCTTATCCAGGGAGAGGTCGGCCGCCATCAAGTCCTGCTCCGCACGGCGCTGGCGCCTGACCTGCCGCCGGTTGTCGGTGACAGGGTGCAGTTGCAGCAGGTGCTCCTGAACCTGATGATGAATGGCATCGAGGCAATGAAAGAGGTGACCGGGCGGCCGCGGGAACTGTTGATTCGCTCGCACCTCGACGCATCGGGGGCTGTGCGGGTTGCCGTTCAGGATGCCGGCATCGGGTTGGCGCAGAAAGATCTGGAGCGGGTTTTCCAAACCTTCTTCACGACCAAGGCGGAGGGCCTGGGTATGGGCCTGGCGATCTGCCGGTTGATCGTCGAGGCACACGGAGGGCGGCTGTGGGCGAGCCCCAATGTGCCTTACGGGGCCGTGTTTCAGTTCACCCTGCCGCCTCGCGACTAGATACACCTCACGCCGATGGCGGGAGGCGACGGGGACTCAAAGCGGCGCCTCGCAAATGCCGAGCTGCTGTGCCATCAGGACAAGCTCGGCGAAGGTGCGCGCCTTCATCTTGCGCATGGCCTGGCCACGATGAATTTTCACCGTGACCTCGCTGATCCCTAGCTCGCCGGCGATCTGTTTATTCAGCAAACCGGCCACTGCCTTGCGCATGACCTCCGCCTCACGCGGTGTCAGGCCCTGGTAGCTGGCTCGCAGTTCATCCAGCTTACGCATGCCATGGCGGCGATGCTGATCCTTTTGCAAGGCGGCCGCCACGGCATCGAGCAGGTCCTGCTCGCGGAATGGCTTCGCCAGAAAATCTTCGGCACCCGCCTTCATGGCGGCAACCGTCATCGGGATGTCGCCATAACCCGTCATGAAGATGACCGGGATCTGGATGCCCATTTGGGACAGCCGGGTCTGTAGGTCCAGGCCGCTCTGACCGCGAAGCCTGACATCGAGCAGAAGGCAAGTGGGTGCGTCCGGGAATGCGAACGCCAGCAGTTCGGCAGCGGATGCGAACAGTGTGACGCGCATCCCGACGGAGCGGAAGAGGTTCTCCAACGCGCCGCGAAGCATCGCGTCGTCATCAACGATCAGCACCATCGCTTCATCACTCGCACGGGTGTCTGCGGTTACGAAGCCGTCGATTGTCACAGTCTATCTCCAGCGCACCCATCGGCGCGCGCGGTTTGGGCAGGCTCGCTCTCGCCGCCATGACCCCGCAAAACTGTTTATTACAGCACACGGCCGGGATCGTGGGCCACTTATACCATGGGGTTAGTCGGGCGTGACAGTGGGTGGCTGACCCAGCCGGTCTAATTACAGACTAACGCACCTCGAACTCGCACGCAGTCCCGGTGCATCCCGACACAGCAAGGGTGGCGAAGCCATTCCCTATTGGCTGTAGCACGGCCTTGCGGAGTCGCGATGAAATCGAGATAGCGGGCGGCTAATACGATTCGACAATAGCGACGGCCGACAGCGCCGACTATGCTTCGCCTCAGGTTGCGCTCCGGATACGAACGCCGGTCGCAGCCCTTATGCCAAGCCGCCCCGATGCGGCTCTGCCCCGGCGGGGACGCCACGGCAGCCTCACTCTCGCCCCCCTAACAGGAGCAACGCAATGTCGAACCCCAAGCTTGAAGTCCTCACCCCGCAGAACAGCCAGTTGATCTTCATCGACCATCAGCCGCAGATGGCTTTCGGCGTCCAGTCGATGGATCGCCAGGCAATGAAAAACAACGTCGTCGGCCTGGCCAAGGCGGCGAAGATCTTCAATATCCCGACGACGATCACCACCGTCGAGAGCGAGTCGTTCTCGGGCTTCACCTATCCGGAACTGCTCGACGTGTTCCCGAACCAGAAGACGCTGGAACGCACCTCGATGAACTCGTGGGACGACCAAAAGGTGCGCGATGCGCTCGCCGCCAACGGCCGCAAGAAGGTCGTCGTCGCCGGTCTGTGGACGGAAGTCTGCAACACCACCTTCGCGCTGTGCGCCATGCTCGAAGGCGACTACGAGATCTACATGGTCGCCGACGCTTCGGGCGGCACCACCAAGGAAGCCCACGACTACGCCATGCAACGCATGGTTCAGGCTGGCGTGGTGCCGGTGACCTGGCAGCAAGTGCTGCTCGAATGGCAACGCGACTGGGCCCACCGCGACACGTATGACGCCGTGATGAAGGTGGCGAAGGAACACTCGGGCGCCTATGGCATGGGTGTCGACTACGCCTACACGATGGTCCACAAGGCCGCCCAGCGCACGGCGACGGGGCACGAGTCCATCGCCCCGGTGCCCGCACGCTAAACAGCAGTTCAAGAAGAGATAGGCATCGGTCTGCGCACGACGTCCGTGCCCGGGCCGATGCAACCCGCGATCTCGTCCTCCAGGATTTCGCGCCAACTTTCCGCTAGCCCTAATCATGCAAACAGAACATACCCAGGAATCAGGTCACAACGTCGATGCATCGCGCCGGCAACTGCTGGTAGGTAGCACTATCGGCGCTGCGGCAGCATCGCTTGCCGCACTGACGCCCACGGCCGCAGAAGCCGCGCCGGCCAGCGGCCACGCCACGAAGCAAGACCACTTCGTCACGACCAAAGACGGCACGCGCATCTTCTACAAAGATTGGGGCTCGGGCACCCCGGTGGTGTTCTCGCACGGCTGGCCGCTCAATGCCGACGCCTGGGACGCCCAGATGCTGTTCCTGGTGCAGAAAGGTTTTCGCGTGATCGCCCATGACCGTCGCGGCCATGGCCGTTCGGACCAGCCCGCGCAGGGCAACAACATGGACACCTACGCCGACGACCTGGCCACGCTGCTGGACGCCCTCGACATCAAAGGCGCAACGCTGGTCGGTCACTCCACCGGCGGCGGCGAAGTGGCGCACTACATCGGCCGTCACGGCACGAAGCGCGTGGCCAAGGCGGTGTTGATCGGCGCGGTGCCGCCCATCATGCTCAAGACTGCGGCGTATCCGAACGGCCTGCCGATGGAAGTGTTCGACGGCATTCGCAAGGGTGTCGCGGAAAACCGCTCGCAATTCTACAAAGACCTGACCACGCCGTTCTTCGGTTTCAACCGGCCCGGCGCCAAGATTTCGCAAGGCACCATCGATGCGTTCTGGGCACAGGGCATGAGCGGCGGCATTCTGGGCCAGTACGCCTGCATCAAGGAGTTCTCGGAAGTGGACTACACCGAGGACCTGAAGAAGATCACCGTGCCGACGCTGATCCTGCACGGTGCCGACGACCAGATCGTGCCCATCGATAATTCGGCCCGCCTGTCGGCCAAGATCGTCAAGAACGCCACGCTCAAGGTATATCCGGGTGCGTCGCACGGCATGTGCGTGATCAACGCCGACCAGGTCAATGCCGACCTGCTGGCCTTCCTGAACACGTAAGCCGAAATGTCCTCAACCCGCCGGCCTTTCATCGCCTCGGCTGCCGCCTCCGGGGTGGCAGCCTCTTCGGAACCCTTCGCCATGTCATCGAACCTGACTCCCGACCTCATTCTCGTTAACGGCAAGTTCACCACGCTCGACCGTGCCAACCCGCAGGCCGACGCCGTGGCCATCCAGGACGGCCGCTTCGTGGAAGTGGGTACGCGCCAGGACATCATGAAACTGGCAGGACCGCAGACCAAGGTGATCGACCTGAATGGCCGGCGGGCCATTCCCGGACTGATCGACAGTCACATGCACATCATCCGGGGTGGCCTGAACTACAACATGGAGTTGCGCTGGGACGGCGTTCGTTCACTGGCCGACGCCATGCGCATGTTGAAAGACCAGGTCGACCGCACGCCCGCGCCGCAATGGGTTCGCGTGGTGGGCGGCTTTACCGAACATCAATTCGCCGAGAAGCGTCTGCCGACCATCGACGAACTGAATGCCGTCGCCCCCGACACGCCGGTGTTCATCCTGCACCTGTACGACCGCGCGATACTCAACGGCGCCGCACTGCGCACCGTGGGCTACACGAAAGACACGCCCAACCCGCCGGGCGGCGAGATCGTGCGCGACGCGTCGGGCAATCCGACCGGGTTGCTGCTCGCCAAGCCGAACGCGACCATTCTCTACGCCACGCTGGCGAAAGG